>JBFMAB010000125.1:0-6277 GCA_040755835.1 Myxococcota bacterium | reverse complement strand
TGGCCGGCGCCGCCGCCCGTGCCGGCGCCGCCGCCCGTGCCGGCGCCGCCGCCCTGGCCGGTGCCACCGCCCTGGTTGTCGCCGCCCCCGCCGCCGGTGGCGATGGTGCCGCGGCACTCGCCCTGGAGGCAGGACTGGCCGACGTCGCACTCGGCGGTGGTGGTGCACTTCTTCGCGCCTCCGCCGCACGCGGCGAGGAGGACGGCAAGAGACAACGACGCAAGGATGGACTTCATCGAGCGGGCTCCCCGACTTCCCCTTTGAGGCGCGGCACCCTAGTCACAGCGGGCAGCCGAGGGAAAGGTGGTGTGCGCGGATCAGCGCAGCACGGCGAACGCGGCCGGCGTGGCCAGCAGCTGGGCGGCGAGCGCGGCCTGGGCGGCCTCGAGGCGCGCGACGGCGGCGGACACGTCGGCGCCCGAGGTCTCCGCGAATTCGCGCACGAGCCGCTCCAGCGCGGCCACGTCGCACAGCGCGCCGAGCGCGTCCTGGAGGTGCTTCAAGCCGTCCGACGGCTCGCCGAGCCAGTCGTTGGCGTAGCGCAGGCGGCGGAGCGCGCGGCGCAGGCCGTGAAAGGCGGGCCCGAGCGCGCCGGGCTCGAGGCGGGCGCCCACCAGCGCGTCGAGCTGCTTGCGCGCGCGCTGCGAGGCCTTGCGCAGGCCGCGGCGAGCGACCGCCTCGTCGATGGGCGACAGCACCTCGAGCGCGGCGAGGAGGCCGGTGAGGCGCGGCGAGGTGAGGGCGGCCTCGGCGTCGTGGCGGGCCTCGGCGGCGAGGCGTTCGAGCCACTCGGCGAAGCGCTCGTGGCCCGGGCCGCCGGCGCCGGCGAGGACGTCACGCAGCACGTCGAGGTCGCGGGTGCGGCTGAGGGCGCGGACGAGCCAGCGCAGGTCCTCCACCAGCGCGCGGCGCTCGCCCAGCTCGAGCAGCACGCGGAGGCGGCGCCCCGCGACGCGCACCTGGTGGACGCCCTCGGGGTCCACGCCCTCGAGCGCGATCGGGACGTGGCGCTCGAGGTGCTCGAGCCACGGCGCGGGCGTCAGCGCCGTCACCCCAGCTCCCGGAGCGTCTTCGGCGGGTAGAGCGCGACGAGCCGCATGCCGCCAGGCTGGGGCTCGCCGGAGAGGTGCGCCACGCCGCCCTTCTTGAGCGCGAAGTTGCCTGCGTCGGGCGCGCCCACCACCAGCCACGCGAGCAGCGCGGAGAGGTAGGGCTCGTGGCCCACCAACGCGACGGAGCGGCCGTGGAGGTGCGAGAGCAGCTCGTCGGACGGCGGCTCGGCGAGGAGCGACGTCACCTCGAAGTCGGCGTCGGCCGCGAGGGGACCGAGGCGCTCGGCCGTCTCCACGGCGCGGCGCTTGGGGCTGTGGAGGACGCGGTCGAAGCGCAGGCCCAGCGCGTCGAGGCCGCGGACGGCGCGGGAGAACTTCTTCGCGCCTTCATCGGAGAGCGGGCGGGCGGCGTCGTCGGCGCCGTCCTCGGCGATGGCGTGGCGGATGAGGAAGAGGTCCATGGCCCGGGGCGACCCTACTCCTCGCGACGAGCAACACCAGCGGCGTGTGACGCGGCGAACCAGGTGGGGCTGGCCTCGGGGCAGGCGGGTGCGCGGGATGAGCGGGCGTGCGCGCGTCGCGGAAAGCATCATCTCCTGCCACGCGAAGTCACCCACGTCACAGGTGTCGCTGCGTCTTGCGCGCGGCGCGGAAAGGGTCCTCTTTCGCGTCAGGGCCGCGGCACGCCGAGCGCGTCGGCGAGCGCCTGGTCGAACGCGCGACGGCGGAACCCCAGCGCGTGGGCCTTCGCGCGGTGTGCCTCGGCGGCAGCGGCGTCGCCCTGTTTCGCGGCGAGGAGCGCGAGGTTGGCGTACGGCACCGCGTAGCCCGGGTCCTTCTCGAGCGCGCGCTCGAGGTGGCGCCTCGCCTCGTCCAGCTGCCCCTGCTCGAGCCGCACCGCGCCCAGCGTGCCGCGCGCCACCGCCACGCCGTCGGAGGAGAAGGTGCCGACGAAGAGCACCGCGAGCGCGCGGCGCCAGGCGCTGCTCGTCTGCTCCTGCTCGAAGGCGGCGAGCTCGAGCGCCGCCTCGTCCCACTTCCGCTGGCCCATCAGCGAGCGCGCGCGGAAGAGGTGCCGGCCGGCGACGAAGCACACGGCGATGAGGAGGCCGCCCACGGCGGCGGCGCTCCAGAGCGCGGCGTCGGGAAGGCGCGGCGCGAGGACGATGGCCGCGGCGACGAAGAGGAGGATGAGCGCGAGGTGCCGGCGCGGGCGCGTCATGCGCCGGGGATTGTGCGCCACACTTCGCGCGCTCGCCAGCCGCGCGATGCGCAGGACAGCTCTCCACGCCGGAGAGGACCTCCGGCAGCGCGCATCGCTCGAAGCGCCGAGGTCGCGCGCTTCCACGACGCCCTCGGTGACGACATGAGAGCCGCTCGTCCCTCGTGGTCAAACCAGCGACAGGAGCATCACGGCCGGGTCGGAAGCTCAGGGTGCCGTACGCGCCCGCCGCCGGGCTCACAGCGGGATGTTGCCGTGTTTCTTTGGCGGGTTCTCCTGCCGCTTGTCCTTCAGCATCTCGAGCGCGCGGATCACCTTGAGGCGCGTCTGCTCGGGGCGGATGACCTCGTCGATGTAGCCGAGCTCCGCGGCCTTGAAGGGGTTCGCGAACTTCTCGCGGTACTCGGCGACGAGGCGCGCCTTCTCGGCCACGGCGTCCTTCGCGCTCTCGAGCTCCTTGCGGAAGATGATGTTCACGGCGCCGTCGGGGCCCATGACGGCGATCTCCGCCGTCGGGTACGCGTAGTTCACGTCCGCGCGGATGTGCTTCGACGCCATGACGTCGTACGCCCCGCCGTACGCCTTGCGGGTGATGACGGTCACCTTGGGCACCGTCGCCTCGGCGTACGCGTAGAGCAGCTTCGCGCCGTGCTTGATGATGCCGCCCCACTCCTGCGTGGTGCCGGGGAGGAAGCCGGGCACGTCGACGAAGGTGACGAGGGGAATGTTGAAGCAGTCGCAGAAACGCACGAAGCGGGCGGCCTTCACCGACGCGTCGATGTCGAGGCAGCCGGCGAGGACGGCGGGGTTGTTGCCGACGATGCCGACGGAGCGGCCGTTCATGCGCGCGAAGCCGACGACGATGTTCTTCGCGTAGTGCTCGTGCACCTCGAAGAAGTGCTTGTGGTCGACGACCAGCCTGATGACGTCGCGGATGTCGTACGGCTTGTTCGGGTTGGTGGGGACCAGCGTGGCGAGCGCGGCCTCCTGGCGGCCCGGGTCGTCGTCGCACGGCACCGCCGGCGGATCCTCCGCGTTGTTCGACGGCATGTACGAGAGCAGCTCGCGGGTGAGCGCGATCGCCGCCTGCTCGTTCTCCGCCGCGAAGTGCGCGACGCCCGACTTGTGGTTGTGGGCCTCGGCGCCGCCGAGCGCGTCCTTCGTCACTTCCTCGTGCGTCACCGTCTTGATGACGTCGGGGCCGGTGATGAACATGTACGACGTGTGCTTCGCCATCACGATGAAGTCGGTGATGGCGGGCGAGTACACCGCGCCGCCGGCGCACGGCCCGAGGATGAGGCTGATCTGCGGCACCACGCCCGAGGTGAGCGTGTTGCGGAGGAAAATGTCGGCGTAGCCGGCCAGCGACTCGACGCCTTCCTGGATGCGGGCGCCGCCGGAGTCGTTGAGGCCGATGATGGGCGCGCCCACGCGGGTGGCGAGGTCCATCACCTTGCAGATCTTCTGCGCGTAGGCGCCGGACAGGCTGCCGCCGAAGACGGTGAAGTCCTGCGCGAAGACGAAGACCTTGCGGCCGTCGACGGTGCCGTAGCCCGTGACGACGCCGTCGCCCGGCACCTTCTTGTCGGCCATGCCGAAGTCCGTGGCGCGGTGGGTGACGAACTTGTCGAGCTCCATGAAGCTACCGGGGTCGAGCAGCAGGTCGAGGCGCTCGCGGGCGGTCAGCTTGCCTTCCTTGTGCTGGCGGGCGATGCGGTCGGCGCCGCCGCCGAGTTCGGCCTGGTCCTCGAGGGCCTTCAGGCGGGCGCGCAGGGGATCCTTGTCGAGCAGTTCCGTCATGGCGGCGGAAGCCGTAGCACGGGGCTTCGCGAGCGTCATGGCACTTTGGCGCTCCACGGACCGCGAAGGTGCGCGATGCTCGGCGGGCTCGTCCTTTCGGGAGGCGTCATGCGGACCGTGCTGCTCTCGTGCCTGGTGTCGTCGCTCATGCCGCTCGGCGCGGCGGCGAAGCCGAAGTCGGTGATGTTGGAGTTCCGGAACGTACCGGCCTCGCCCAAGGCGATGGCGAAGCTGCTGGCGACGGAGAAGCCGGGCGCCTTCCGCAACAAGGTCATCGACGCGCTCGAGACGAGGCTGCGGGAGAAGGGCGAGCCGCTGGACGATCCGGACGCCATCGACGCGATGACGGCGGTGATGTTCGAGCGGATCCTCGAGGACATGGCGGCGAAGACGGACGTCTGGGTGTGGGAGGCGAACGAGTCGCCGCGCGGGGACCTGCTGATCCGCGAGACGGTGAAGCTGTTGCCGGGGCAGAACACGACGGGCTTCACGAAGTCGGTGACGGTCTCGCCGCAGGGAAAGCGGATCGATCGCGGCTACCTGAACACGCCGTGCACGGTGCAGGTGACGGTCGCGAAGAGCGAAGCCGACTGGTACGCCGAGGTGGAGAAGAACGGCAAGTGGGTGGCGGCGGTGCACCCGGTGAAGCAGAGCGAGGGCATCGCGCGCGTGGTGGTGTCGCTGTTCTCTCCGGGCAAGGGCGAACCGCCGGCGCCGCGGCACGAGCGGCCGGTGTGGGTGGCGTTCTTCAAGCAGGAGGCGCCGGGCACGCCGTGGGAGCTCATGTGGTTCGACCCGGCGGTGGCCAGGGAGCAGAAGCTGCAGGAAGCGAACCTGCTGCCGGGTGACGGGAAGGCGAAGCTGTCGGACGCGCAGAAGCAGCTGGTGCTCGCGCTGCGGATGGAGGACGTCCGCCTCATCAACCCCAAGCGCAAGACGCTGACGAAGGACGAGCTGAAGTGGGTGTCGTTGGAGGGGTTGAGCGGGCCGGTGGTGGACGCCAGGCACGTCGGGTGGCTGGAAGGGTACCGCTCCTCGGAGTCGCCGATGGTGCGGGCGGTGGCGGTGCTGCGGATCGCGCAGCTCGGCGGCGAGGTGAGACCCGCGGAGCTGGTGAACGCGATCGAGACGGTGATGGCGCTGCCGGTGCAGGCCGAGGCGATGGGGGTGTTGTCGAGGTTGGTGGCCGCGAGCACCGAGCCGGTGAGCGAGGCGGACAGGGCGGTGTTGGCGCAGGACCGCGCTGACGAGGTGCAGATTCTCGGGGACATCGCGCGCGTGCGCCGCGGCTCGCAGAACACGTTCTACAAGCGTGGCGAGGCGGGGTGGAAGGTGATCAAGCCGGCGATGTGAGTGGGAAACCGTTGAGGGGTCGGCGGTCGACGACATCGGTGCCGACTGGTTTCCGCTGTTCCATGGTGTTGGTGAAAAGGGGTAGATTCGCGTTCCCCGGGGGGGGGAACGTGATGGGACGTCAGACCGTCGTTGGAGACTGCTGCGCGACGTGCGCGGCGCCGGCGGCGGACCGGACGAATGACAAGCCTTGCACGGCATCGCCGACGCTGGCCGACTCGTGCAACCAGAAGCCGCCGGAGTGCCCATGAGAGCGTACCTGGCGCTGTTGCTCCTCGCCCTTGCCAGTTGCCGGGAGTCGTCCACGGTGGAGAGCGACGCGGGGATTTCACCTCCCGCCGTCGCGCTGGCACCGTCGAGCGTCGAGGGCGCACGCCCAGCGACGTCAAACACCGCGCAGGATGCTGGAGCACCGCCACCCTCGGCGCCATTCCAGTCAAAGCCGACGCCGGAGTGGAACGTGGACTTCTTCGCCGTCGATGTCGTCGGGCTGGTCGTGCGGACACGCCGCGTCGAAGTCGTGTCCGTCGGGCCCGTGAGGGACGAGGACCTGCTGACCGGGCTGCCGGCCGGGACGATTCCCGGAACGACCCGGACCACGTTTTCCGACGGAAGCACCTACACGGTGTCGGAGCACAAGGTCGCCAAGCGCCCCTACATCGCCACGCTGGATCTCAAGGAAGGCCTCTCCATCGAGCAGGGCGACATGGACCTCGACGGCCACGAGGGTGTCAGGAATTCGGTGTATCGGCCGGAGCGGCGGGTTGATGCCGTTCGTCGTTGGGCGTCTCTGACACATTCATCAGGCAGTGGGCAAGCGGCCCGCGAAGTGGATGTTCAACTGCAGCCG
>JBFMAB010000124.1:0-42518 GCA_040755835.1 Myxococcota bacterium | reverse complement strand
TCCTTCTCGGCCCTCTCCGCCTCGAGCCTCGCGAGCCGCTCGGCCTCCGCCTTCGCCTTTGCTTCCGCCTCCGCGAGGCGCTTCTTCTCGGCCTCCTCGCGAGCCAGGCGATCGGCCTCGGCGCGCGCGGCCCGATCGGCCTCGAGGCGCGCCTTCTCCTCGGCGTCTCTCTGGAGCCGCGCCTGCCGCTCGGCCTCGATCTTCGCCTGCGCGAGGCGCTTCTGCTCACCCGGATCCGGCGGCAGCTTCACGAGCAGCGTGGTGCCGCTCGTGGCGATGTCCGTCTCCACTTCCTGCTCGAAGCCGATGAGGATGCGCGCGATCGCCGCCGACTCGCTGCCGAAGGTGGCCGTCTTGATGCCGGTGATGCCCGCAGCGCCGATCTTCTGCTCCTTCGGCACGTCGACGAAGACGGCCTCGGAGACGTCGATAACGAGCCGCGGCGGATCGGACAGCGTGAAGGTGGTGAAGCTGGGCTTCTTCGAGCCGGTGATCTCGACGGTGGTGCCCTTCACCTCGATGCGGGTGATCGAGTTGAGCTGCACGCGGTCCTGGGCGGAGGCCACTGCGGACTGCGCCGCCAGCATGAACGCCACCCACCCCGCCAGCTTTCGGGAGCCGTGTCGGACCTGTGTCATCCTGTAGCACCCTAGCAACGCGCGGCAGGTGCTCCAGTTTTCGGCCCTCCGCGAACGCGCGGGCCGGTGCGCTACGGCGCGTCGACGGCCGCCACCTTGAGCGACAACACGCCCGGCGTGCCAGCCGAGTCGTAATAGCTGAGCATTTTCAGCTTCTTGTAGGCGCCGTCCGACGTCTGGACCACGTACATCAGGTCCTCGCGGGTGATGAGCCGGTGCACGCCGAGATCGTAGTAGTACCAGCCGCCCTCGACGTCGTTGAAGACGGGCGCGGCGCCGTCCTGCACGTAGCCGTCGGCGGGCGCCTTCGTCAGCCCGTCGAAGTCCTGGTCCTTCAGCACGGCGACCCGCACCACGCCCGACGGATTCGAGCTGCCGCCGTTGACGAAGATCTCGAAGCGCCTGGCCGAGAGCTCCCACGCGTTGGTGTCGAAGGCCTCCGCCGGCTTCAGCTCGCGCAGCTCGTCGAGGTCGACGTACACCTTCGCGGTCTTGTTGGTGGCGTCGATGTCGAGGCGCGTGACGCCGCCGCCGAGGTCCGACGCCTCCACCAGCGGGCCCGTGGAGATGTCGCCGTCGAACGGGTGATCCTTGCGGAGATCCGGCGCGCAGCCCGCGAGCGCCAGGCCAGCCACGAGGAGAGCGAGAGAGCGCCGCATCGTCAGTACTCCAGGGTGACGCCGCCGATGACGCCGCGCGGGGGCCGGGGGTTGAAGTTCTGGTCGCCCGCGTTGAGCAGGTTGTAGCCGTTCACGAAGACCTTGAGCCAGGAGCGGAAGGTCCACGTCGCCTGCACCTCGAGGTCCACGTAGCCGGGCGCGACGATCGTCGCCTCCTCGAAGCCCAGCACGTTGGCGAAGCCGAGGCCGGTGCCCGAGTAGAACGGCCGCGGCCCGTTCCACGTCATGCGGACGACCGCCTCGAGACCGGTGGGCCGGTACTTGCCCGTCAGCTGGACGTTGACGCGGTGGTTGGAGCGCCCTTCGAGCGGGCGGTTGCGGGTGACGTCTCGGGCGTCGAGGCCCATGTAGCCCAGGTCGAGGTACGCGCCGCGCGAGAGCTTCGCCCGCGCGGTCAGCTCGACGCCCTGCGTGTAGGCGTTGGTGACGTTCTCGTAGCCGAACACCACCGGATCATCGGGGTTGGGCACGCCGCCGGCGGTGACGTTGATGAGGTTGGACAGGCTCGTGTGCCACGCGCTGGCCGACACCACCCAGCCCTCCAGCGGCGGGCGCCAGTCGACGCCCAGGTTCACCGAGTTCGAGTACTCGGCCTTCAGCGCCGGGTTGCCGCGCACCACATAGCCGATGCCGGCGTTGGAGAACTGGAGGTACAGCTCCGGGAAGGACGGTGGGCGGAAGCCGAGCCCCCAGGCGGTGCGCAGCGTGAGCGACTTCGACGGGTCGAACTTGAGCGCGAGCCGGGGCGATGGCGCCGCGCCGAACTGCGTGTCCACGTCGACGCGGAAGCCCGGCGCGACCGCCAGGCGCGGCCCGCGATCGAGCAGCACCCACTCGTCCTGCACGAAGAAGCCCACGCGCCCGCGCGACACGAAGGACGGCGTGATGCGGCTCGAGTCGAGGAGCTCGCCGAGGCCCTCGACGCCGGCGGTCAGCAGGTGGTTGCCCACCTTCTGATCGACCTGCGCGTAACCTTCCCACAGCTTCGTCAGGTTGACGGAGAACTCGTCGAGCGCGACACCGTTCCTCTGGTCGACGAGGAACTGGTCCTTGAAGAGGCCGTAGTGGCCGCGCACGGTCAGCGTGGTGCCGCTGCCGAAGGTGCCCCGCCCGCCCGTCCACACGTCGAACTGCTCGGTGCGCTGGTAACGATCAAACTTCGCGCCCGTCGTGTTGGCGTCGACGGCGTTGAAGTCGGTCCACGTGTAGCCGGCGCGCGCGTACAGCCGCAGCGCGTCCGAGGGCGCGTAGGCGGCCTCGACGTCGTAGTCGATGCGGCGCAGGCCCGGCCCGCTGGTGACGTCGGCGTTGTTCGTGTCCTCCTTCGGGATCCAGCTGTACGGGAGCCGCGTGCGGTAGCCGCCGCCGGCGCGGATCTCGAAGGGGCCCAGCTTCGAGCCCACGTTGCCGCGGAGGTCGCCTTCCATGAGCGTGCCGAACATGCCGCGCACGTTGGCCTCGAAGGACTTCTGCGGGTGCCGGGTGATCAGGTTGACGACGCCGCCGATCGCGTCGGCGCCGTAGAGCGCCGCGCCGGGTCCCTTGACGATCTCGATGCGCTCGATCTCGCGCAGGCTGAAGCGCGAGACGTCGGTGAACGGCCCCGAGCGACCCGACACGCGCTGTCCGTCGATCAGGATCAGCACGTACTCGGGGTCCATGCCCTGCAGGCGCATGCCCGTGCCGCGGTTCGTGTAGACCATCTCCACGCCGGGCGACTGCTGCACCAGCTGTGGCAGGTCGCGCACGCCGAGCTGCTCGATCTGCGCGCGGGTGTAGACCTCGGTGGCGACGACGGCGTCGGCGGCCTTTCGCTCGGTGCGCGAGCCGGTGACGACCGTCTGCCGGCCGCGGTCGGGCTCCTCGGGCACGCCTGCGTCGGCGGCCGCGGCCTCCGCGAGCCCGGCGTCGGGCGTCACCTCGGGAAGCGGGGCGGCGGCGGTGCCGGCGTCGGGCGTCTCGGCGGTCGGGGCCTGGCCTGCGTCGACCACGTCCGGTGGCGGGGGCCCGGCCAGGGAGATCAACGCGGCGATGACGAGCGGCAGCATCCGCTCGCGCTCTTAACCGAGCCGGGCCGCGAAGCAATCGCCACGTCGCCTGCGGCGGGCCAGCGCGAGTGCCCCGAGGCCGAACAGCCAGGGCCCCTCGCCCCCACCGGAGCACGCGCAGCCGAAACTGCCGGCGTTCTCCGCGTTGATGTGCCGCTGCAGCTGCGCCTGCTCGTCGCAGGGCATGGGCGGCCCGCCGGCCGGGTACGTCGAGCAGAAGCCGTCGGCCGTGCCGAGATCGATGATCCGCTTGCTCGTCTCGCCGAGCGGCGCGGTGGGCGCCATGGTGGAGGTCGGGTTGTCCACGTGATCGAAGCCCATGACGTGGCCGATCTCGTGCGTCGCGGTGTTCTGCAGGTCGTACGCGACGCAGGTGGTCGCTTCCCGCCCGACCTCGCAGGGAGGCGACGAGATGGTGGTGAACAGGTACGTCGCGGCGTTGAACTCGATGTCCGCGTCGAGGATGAGCCCGGTGCGCGTCGAGAAGGTCAGCGTGGTGAGGGCGATCGTCCCGTCGGAGTGATCCCAGCAGAAGTACTTGTTGCCGCAGCTCCCGTCCGACAGGCAGGGGTCGCCCAGCGGCGCCGTCTCGCGGCAGCTCGTCTCGCGGAAGGTGAGGACGTTCGCGTCGTCGGTGCCCTTGCCGATCCCCGGCGCGTCGATGCGCGGCCCGCGGATGAAAGTGAAGTCCGAGCAGGAGTCGGACAGCGCCTGCCAGGACGCGAAGGCCGAATCGATCGCCGTGAACTCCGCCTCGCCGGGCGTCTGCCGGCTGCCGGCCGAGTCGACGCGGTAGGTCAGCGCGCGCTTGTTCCACGCCACGCACAGCACCGTGCCGCCGTTGTCGCTCGCCACCGTACGCACGTAGCCCTGCGCCGCGGCAGACAGTGACGCGAGCGTCACGATGGCGGCGAGCGCGCGCATGTCAGCCCCGCCGCCTCCGGCCGAGCCACGGCAACAGCCCGAGCACGAGCATCAACGGACCTGGCGTCGTGGCGCAGCCGCCCACGGGCTTCCCAAGCACCTCGTCGTCGAGGGCCTTGATGACGCACGACTTCGCCGGCTTCCCCTTCGGGTACACGTCGCAGATGAACTTCCTGGAGTTGGCGTCCACCGTGCGCTTCGACGTCTCGCCCGGATCCGCGCGCGGCGCCATGGTGGAGCCGACCTCGCTGGTGTGCCCGAGGCCCAGCAGGTGGCCGACCTCGTGCGTGACGGTGTTCTGCACGTCGGTGGCCACGCAGGTGACGTCGTACATGTTCGCCGGGCACGGCGGCGAGTCGACGGACGTGAAGAGGAAGCGCGGCGCGTTCAGCTCGATGTCCGAGTCGAGGATCATCCCCGACTTCGGGTTGAAGGACGTGGTGGTGATCGCGATGGCCGACGGCGCGTGCTGCCAGCAGTCGTACGTGTTGCCGCAGTCGTCGTCGCTGATGCACGGGTCGCCCGCGGGCACCACGGCGTCGCACATCTTCTGCCGGAACAGCACGACGTTCTCGTTGGTGGTGAGCGTCTCGTCGTAGCCGGCCTTGCGCGAGGCGGTCCGGCTGCCTTCGGACAGCGTGAGGCTGCCGCAGGCCGCCTGCTCCGTCTGCCAGGTGGCGTAGGCCTTCGCCACCGCGGCGAACTCGGTCTCCTGCGGCGTGTCCGGGTTCCCGTCGACGCTCTGCCGGAAGACGATCGACTTCCCTTCGGTCCAGTAGAGGCACGGGGACTGCGGATCGCGGTCGTCCACGCGGCTGCGCACGTACTGCGACAGCACCACGGCCAGGGCCACCTTGGCGACGATCATGGGGTCAGCAGCGGCGGCCTGGTGGACGCGGGCGGCCGGACCGGCGTCGTGGGCGAAGTCGACACGGCGGCGAGGACACGCGCCTTGAGCTGATCGACGGTGAGGATCTCCCGCGGGCCGGCGACGGGCTGCCGGGTGACGGGGTCGAGCAACAGCGCCTCGTCGAGGTCCTGCCGGGCGAACGCCGTCTTCCCGTCGCTCGAGCGCTCGACGTGGAAGGCGCCCTGGCTCATGCCGGAGACGGCGTAGCGATCGCCGCGCGGCTCGAGGAACAGGACGACTTCCTCCCCGACGGAGAAGCGCGCGGCGCCGGCCACCTTCTGGCCCACTTCGCCGACGATGCCGCCAGGCTGCATCACCACCACGCGGGCGGCGGGCGCCCCCTTCCAGGCGTCGAGGATCTCCACCTCGGTGTCGGTGACGATGCGCGCGCGGTCGGCCGTCCAACGGGCCCGTGAGGCGAGCACCTTGGCGCGCACCACGACGGCCGAGGCCTTCGTCAGCGCGGCGACGTCCTGCTCCAGCATGGTCGTCGCCGAGGCGACGGCCCCCACCGCCAGGCCCACCAGGCCGGCGACCCACATGGTTCCACTGCGCAGCCGCATACTGCCCTCCACTCTAACCACGGGTCCGAGCGACCGCCCACCCACCGGCCGGAGAAAGCGTCACGCGCCGGTGCTGACAGGCGAAAGCCCGCCTGCTACGGCCGCCTCGCCATGAAGCCTCGCGTTCGATTCGCCCCCTCCCCGACCGGCTACCTGCACATCGGCGGCGCCCGCACGGCCCTCTTCAACTGGCTGTACGCGCGCCACCACGGCGGCACCTTCGTCCTGCGCATCGAGGACACCGACCAGGAGCGCTCCACGCCCGAGTCGCTCCAGGCGATCCTCGACGGGCTCACCTGGCTGGGCATCGACTGGGACGAAGGCCCCGGCAAGGACGGTCCGTACCCGC
Source organism: Myxococcota bacterium (assembly GCA_040755835.1). GTDB lineage: Bacteria > Myxococcota > Myxococcia > Myxococcales > Myxococcaceae > JADLDB01. Next base: position 36,406 of record JBFMAB010000124.1, on the reverse strand, counting down.
CGTACACGCAGATGAAGAAGCTGGGCCGCTACACCGAGCTGGCCGAGCAGCTGATCGCCGACGGCAAGGCGTACCGCGACTACACCACCGAGGACGAGCTGACCCAGCAGCGGAAGGACTTCGCCACCGCCCGGGGCCTGCCGCCCGACGCGGACCTGCGGAAGGCGGGCTTCAAGTTCAAGAGCCCCTGGCGCGACAAGGTGGAGAAGCAGGACCGGCCGTTCGTCGTGCGCTTCAAGATGCCCGAGCTCGAGGGCAGCTTCGGCTTCGACGATCTCGTGCTCGGACGCCTCGAGAAGCCCTACGACGACCTCGACGACTTCGTGCTGCTCCGCAGCGACGGCGTGCCGCTCTACAACTTCGGCTGCGTGGTGGACGACCACGACATGCACATCACCCACGTCGGGCGCGGGCAGGAGCACATCAACTCCACGTTCCCGCAGCTCATGCTGTACCGCGCCTTCGGGTGGTCGCCGCCGGTGTTCGCGCACATCCCGCTCATCCTCGGGCAGGACAAGGAGAAGCTGTCCAAGCGCCGGCACCCCGAGGCCGACGTGATGATGCACAAGAAGAACGGGATCCTCCCGCACGCGCTGGTGAACTTCATCGCGCGGCTCGGCTGGAGCCACGGCAACGACGAGACGTTCACGAGGGCCCAGCTGATCGAGCTGTTCGACTTCAAGGACGTCGGCTCGTCGAACGGCGTGTGGAACCCCGAGAAGCTCATCGCGATCAACCAGCACTGGATCAGGAATGGAGATCCAGCCGAGCTGGCGAGGGCGCTTGTGCCCTACCTGCACGAGGCCGGCGTGCCCGAGGCCACCGCCGACGAGAGGCTCACCCGCGCGGTGAAGGCCTTCTCGACGCGCGTGAAGACGCTGGTGGAGATGGCCCAGGCGCTGAAGCCGTACTACGCGCGCGGCGTCACCATCGACGGCGCCGCGGCGGCGAAGCACCTCGATCCCGCGGGCAAGGAGATGCTGAAGAAGGCGCGCGCGCTGCTCGAGAGGACCGCGGAGTGGACGGCGGCGAACCTCGATCCGATCGTCGACCAGCTGGCGGCGGAGACGGGCGCGAAGAAGGGCGCGATCGCCCAGCCGATCCGCGTGGCGGTGACGGGCGGAACCACCAGCCCCGGCATCGGCGACACGCTCGAGCTGCTCGGCCGCGCCGAGACGCTCCACCGCATCGACGCCGCGCTCGGACACTGAGGCGATGCTCAAGCGGCTCTCCGCGTACGCGCACGGCCTGGGCGGCGAGCCGACGGTCGTCATCTGCGGGGCGTCGGCGCTGCTGGTGATCAGCCACTACCAGGGCGCGGCCGGCTATTTCCGCACGCTCGTCGGCCCGCGCTTCGACGGCCACCCGGCGGCGGGCGCGTTCGGCCACCTGTGGTGGTTCGGCTCGAGCCTGTTCCTGTACCTGGTGATGCCGCTGGTGCTGGCGAAGGCCACGAAGGGCAGCTTCCACCGCGGCTACGGGCTGGGCCTGGGCGACTGGCGCGCCGGGCTCAAGATCTCCGCGCTCTTCCTCGCGGTGATGCTGCCGGCGGTGGTGGTGGCCTCCCGGCTGGACGCCTTCAAGGGCATGTACCCGCTCGCGGGCAACGGCGCGTTCATGCTGTCGGAGGGCGGCCAGGCGACCCCCAGCCTGAAGCTCTTCCTCGTCTACGAGCTGGGGTACTTCCTGTACTTCGTCGGCTGGGAGTTCCTCTTCCGCGGCTGGATGCTGAACGGGCTCCTCCCGTCATGGGGCCGGGCGCCGGCGATCCTCGTGCAGGTGGCGCCGTTCGCGATCATGCACCTCGGCAAGGCGGAGCTCGAGGCGCTGGGCAGCATCGTCGCGGGCGTGGCGCTGGGGATCCTCGCGTTGCGAACCCGGAGCTTCTGGTACGGCGCGTTTCTGCACGGCTTCATCGCCGTCTTCATGGACGTGCTGTCGGTGTGGCCGCGCCTGTCGGGTCCTTGACAGGGAACGGGCCCGCCGATACGTCGCGCGCCGTGCGACGGACGCTTCTCATGCTGGGGGTGTCGATGAGCGCCACGGTGTGGGCCGGCGAGTACGAGCTGGGCGCCCCGCTGCCCGACTCCGCCCGGAAGGTGGCCGAGCACCGGTACCGGGCCCCCTCGGACTTCGAGGGGACCATGAAGTTCTACAAGACGGCGCTCCCGGCCTCGCAGTACCCCCGGAAGAACATCGTCAACCAGCCGGGCGTGAAGGCGCTGCACATCGCCAACCCGTCAGGAAAGGGGGGCTGGGAAGGTCTCAACATCTACGAGGCGAACGAAGAGGTTCGCATCTATGTTGTTCCGGCCGAGGGAAGTGGTAAGAAAAAGGGCAAGCGGTAGGCAGCAACCACTCTTGGGGAATCGTCCAACGGCAGGACTCCAGATTCTGACTCTGGCTATCTAGGTTCGAATCCTAGTTCCCCAGCTCCCGGGCGGCCGTCGGAGGCGACTCCGGCGGCCGTTTTCTTGTGCGCGCGCCAGGCTGCTTCAGACTTGTCGCATGACGACGGAGCGCCGCCGCCGCCGCAGTGAGAAGCAGCACGAAGCGTTGACCCTCTTCTTCGAGAACGTCGCCCGGAAGCTCGGCCTCGAGGCGCTGGCGCTCAGCACCGCCGACGGGCGGTTGGTGGCCGGCGCGCGCCACTCAGCCGCGGTCGATCTCGACCTCGAGTGGATGGGCAACGTCGGCGCCTCCCGGCAGCGCGCCAAGCTCGAGTGGGACGAGCGCACCCTGTACGTCCGCCGGCTCTCGGTGAACGACGTCTCCTTGTACCTCACCAGCGCCGGCCGCGAGGCCGACCGCGGCATCGACGACGGCATCCGCCGCATCCTGGCTTGACCTGAATGCCTGTTCAGTCGAGCATGGCGGGGCATGCGCCCCCGCCCCATCGCCAACCCGCCGAACCCGTGGTCGTCGACCGAGGTCGAGTACCTCGAGGAGATCCCGAAGGCGCGGGTCGAGCTGTACGACGACGCGACCTCGTCGATCCTCGCCAGGAATGACAGCCCGGATCTCGGCTTCCGCTTCTCGGTGAACCCGTACCGCGGCTGCAACCACGGCTGCGCGTACTGCTACGCGCGGCCCTCGCACGAGTACCTGTCCTGGGGCGCGGGCACCGACTTCGACACCAAACTGCTCGTGAAGCGCGACGCGCCGCGGCTGTTGCGCGCGGCCTTCGACAAGCCGTCGTGGAAGGGCGAGTTGGTCATGTTCTCCGGCGTCACCGACTGCTACCAGCCCATCGAGGCGTCGCTCCGCCTCACCCGCGCCTGCCTCGAGGTCTGCGCCGAGTACCGGAACCCCGTCTCCATCGTCACCAAGGGCGTCCTCATCGAGCGGGATCTGGACGTGCTGACGACGTTGCACCGCGAGGCGTCGGTGTCGGTGGCGATCTCCGTGCCCATCTGGGACCAGGAGCTCGCGCGCGCCATCGAGCCGGGCGTCGCCACGCCGAAGCGGCGCATCGAGGCGATCCGCGCGCTGTCGAAGGCCGGCATTCCCGTCGGAGTGATGGTGGCGCCGATCATCCCCGCGGTGTCCGACGAGGGCCTCGCCGAGGTGCTCGAGGCGGCCCACGACGCCGGCGCGCGCTTCGCGGGCTACGTCCTCTTGCGGCTGCCGTCGTCGGTGAAGGACGTCTTCACCCAGCGCGTCAACGAAGCGCTGCCCCTGCGCGCGGAGAAGATCCTCCACCGCGTGCGCGAGACGCGGAACGGCAAGCTGTACGACGCGCGGTACGGCGTGCGCGGTCGCGGCGAAGGGCCGTACGCCGAGGCCATCGCCGCCGCCTTCGAGGCCACCACGAAGCGCCTGGGCTTCGAGCAGTCACGCCGGGACTCGCCGGACACGTTCCGTCGCCCATTCCGCCCTGCACCGCAGCTGTCGCTGTTCTGACCTGCAATCACCGGCCCACCGGGGCGTATGCTGGCTGCAAGGAGGCACCTGCGATGGGACTGTGCGGCTGGATCGTCCTCGGAGGCCTGGCAGGGTGGGTGGCGAGCATGATCGCCGGAACCAACGCCCGCATGGGCCTGATCGCCAACGTCATCGTCGGCATCATCGGCGCCTTCGTCGGCGGCCTGGTGATGGGCTTCGCCGGCGGCCACGGCGTGACGGGCTTCAACCTCTACAGCTTCGGCGTGGCGCTCATCGGCGCGGTGATCACGCTCTTCCTCGCGAAGAAGATCGCCGGGAGGTAGCGGTCACCCGCTGCGCAGCGCCTTGAGCGCCTCGCGGAAGAGCAGTTCGAACGCGGCGTCCTCGCCGACGTGCTCGGTCGCGGTGCGAGCGGCGGTCTCGGCCTGCGCCTCGCGGTAGCCCAGGTTGACCAGCGCCGACACGAGATCGCTCGTCACCGGCGGCGCCGTCTTCAACGCCTTGCCCTTCGAGGCGCCCTCGACGTCCAGCGTCTTCACCTTGTCCTTGAGCTCGAGGACGATGCGCTCGGCGGTCTTCTTCCCCACCCCGTGGATCTTCGTCAGCCGCGCCACGTCGCCCTTCGCGATCGCGCCGACGAGCGACTCGGTGTCGAGGCCCGACAGCACGCTCATCGCCACCTTCGGGCCCACGTGGCTCACGCTGGTGAGGAGCAGGAAGAGTTCCTCCTCGGCGCGCGTCAAGAACCCGTAGAGATCGAACGCGTCCTCGCGCACCACCGTGCGGATCCGCAGCTGCGCGTGCGTGCCCTGCTCGGGCAGCTGCGCGAGCGAGAGGAGCGACAGGTTCACCCGGTAGCCAACGCCCTGCACGTCGATGATGGCGTCGGTGAGGTTCTTCTCGGCGACGACGCCCTTCAGCGAGGCGATCATGACGCCCTCCGGGCTGGCACCACCGCGGGCTTGAGCCGCGCGTAGAAGTCAGCCGGCCCGCCGCCCCGGGCCCGGGTGTTGGCCGCGCCCAATGCGGGACGCGCGCCCCGGCTGCGGTGCAGGTGGCACAGCGCCACCGCCAGCGCGTCGCTCGCGTCCGCCCGCTCGATGGGCTCGGTCAGCGCGAGCTGCATCTTCACCATCCGCGCGACGGACTCCTTGGAGTCGTTTCCGCCCGCGCCCACGGCCTTTTTCACCCGCGCCGGCGCGTACTCGTACACGTCCATCCCCGCCTGGGCGGCCAGCAGCAGCGCGACCCCGCGCGCGTGCCCGAGGATGAGCGCGCTGCGAGCGTTCTTGTGGGTGAAGACGCCCTCCACCGCCACCGCGTCGGGCTCGAAGCCTTCCAGCACCAGCTTGAGCTCGACCGAGAGCTGCTGGAGCCGCTGCGCCAGCGGGGCCTTCCCGTCCAACCGCAGCACGCCGTGGCCGACGTGGAGCGCGCGCCCGCCACGCCACTCGACGACGCCGAAGCCGATGAAGCGACTGCCAGGATCGATGCCGAGGACGCGCATGGAGGGCGGACCGGGGAGTACGGAACAGATGTTTACCCCGTCCTCCGGGGGCTGTCGAAGATTGCGTCGACTCAGCCCGCGATCGCCGCGAGCTCGGTGTCGTCCACCTCGAAATTCGCGAAGACGTGTTGCACGTCGTCGTTCTCCTCGAGGACGTCGATGAGCTTGAGCAACCGCTTCGCCTGCTCCCCCTCCACCTTCACGAGCGTCGACGGCAGCCACACCCACTTCTGCTCGCCGAGCTCGAGCTTCGCCGCCTCGAGCTTCTCGACGACCGCGTGGAGCTGCGACGGCTCCGTCCGCACCTCGAAGCCGTCTTCGCCCTGGGGCACCACGTCGTCGGCCCCGGCGTCGAGCGCCACCTCGAGCACCCGGTCCTCCGTGGGGCCGGGCTTCACCTCGATGACCCCACGATGCTGGAAGACGAACTTCACCGCGCCGGGCGCCGCCAGGTTGCCGCCGTGCTTCGCGAAGGCGTTGCGCACGTCGCCCGCGGTGCGGTTCGAGTTGTCCGTGAGGCATTCCACCAACACCGCCACCCCGCCCGGCCCGTAGCCCTCGTAGGTGATTTCCTCGTAGTGCGCGCCTTCCAGTTCGCCGGTGCCCTTCTTGATCGCCCGCTCGATCGTGTCGCGAGGCATGTTCGCGACGCGCGCCGCGGCGAGCGCCGTGCGGAGCCGGGGGTTGCCCGCGGGATCGCCCCCGCCGAGCCGCGCCGACACGGTCAGCTCCTTGATCAGCTTCGAGAACAGCCGGCCCTTCGCCGCGCCGGCGACGGCCTTGTGCCGCTTGATCTTCGACCAGCGGTTGTGACCCGACATGACGCCGGCGGCTTCTACCGGCGCAGCAGCGCCTTCGCATCGGCCGCGAACGGACCTTCGGGCTCGAGTTGCAGGTACCGGTGCAGCGCGGTGCGCCCCGCCGGGTAGTCGCCCGCCTCGAAGTGCAGCGTGGCGATCAGCACCTGGACGCGCGCGTTCTCGGGATCGATGGCCAACACCTTGTCCGCGGCCTCGCGGGCGCCGGCGATGTCCATGGAGTCGTACTTCACCAGGCCCAGGAGGATCCACGCGGTGACGGACTTCGGCGCATCGGTGAGCACCTGCTCCAACAGGCTCTTCGCCTGCTTGTAGCGGCCCGCCTCGTACAGTCGCCGCGCCTCGGCGAGGTTCTCCGAGACGTCCACCGACTCGTCCACCACCGGCGCGTCGTCGAAGAAGACCGGCTCGTCGATGTCCGGCAACTCGACGGGCGGCGGCGGCGCCTCGAGGCCCGCGAAGGTCACCACCGGGGCCTCCACGGCTGGCTCGCCGTCCTTCAGCGCGTCGAACAGCACGGCCGCACCGAGGGCGGCGAGCGCGAGCAAGAGGAACGGCCACGCGGTGCGGCGCGGCTTCGTCACCGGCACGAAGTCCTCGTCGTCGGCCACCGCCTCCTCGTTGAAGAAGGCCGCCTGCGGCTGGGCGGGCACGGCGACCGGCGCGACGGCCTCGAGCAGCACCGGCGGGACGATGCGCTGCTGCGGCTCGTTCCCGGCGGCGCTCACCGCCGGCGTCAGCAGCGGCGTGATGATGCGCTCCTGCGGATCCTCGAGCTGCGTGCGCGCCTCGACCGCCGTGCCGGCGCTCGCCGCGGGCAGTTCGGGCATCGGCTCCGGCGCTACCGGCTGCACGGCGTCGGGCACGGCGGGCGGCGCCATCGCGGTGACGGTCGCCTCGGCGTCGCCGGTGGCGGTGCGCATTACCTGTTCGATGGACTCGGTGGGTCCGGCCTCGGAGCCCGCCTCCAGCGCGTGCGCGAAGTCGCTGACGGCGCGCGGCTCGGGTGCGCTCTCGGGCGCCTCGACGTGAATGGGGATCTCGAAGGCGTCCAGCTGCGCCTTCAGCTCGGGCGCGAGCTCCTGCGTCAGCGCGGCCGGCGCCACGGCCTTCCAGCCGCCGGCGGGATCGACGACCTCCAGGCCGCTGCCCTCGGGGGCGCGGAACCAGTCGTCCGCCGAGAGGCCGGCGCCGTCCTCTTCGCCGCGGATCTCGACCTTGCCGTCGAAGAGCTGGTGCATGAGCTCGTCGAGCTCCGTGGGCCGGGGCTCGAAGAGTCGCGGCGCGGGCTTGAGCAGTACCACTTCGTCGCGCGCCTTCGTCACCGGGACCACCACGCCCATGAGGTACAGGCGCGTCGCCACCTCGAGGGTGAGCGTCTCGTCGAACGGGCTGTCGGCGACCACGTCCTCGACCGAGCGGTGTCCGTCGAACAGCTGGACGATGCGGTTCACCTCGTCGGGCAACGCGTCGAGCCAGGTGGACAGCCGCGCGAAGTCGACCCCGAGGCGCGCGTCGAGCGGCAGGCTGCGCTCGAGCACCTTCGCCCAGCGGGCCAGCCGCGGCATCAGCCGCTGCACGACGTCGCGCAGGCCGCAGACGAAGTCGTCCGCCGCCGGCACCTCGCAGAGCCGCACGGAGTAGCTGCCGCGGGTGAAGGCGAGCGCCCGCACGAGCGCCTCGACGTCCGTGCCGCCCTCGAAGCGCACGTCGGTGACGTGGCCGTTCGCGAAGCGCACCTGGCCGCGACCGTCTGCGAGGATCACCTCGCCGCTGCGGGGCGTCGACAGCACCGCGCGGAGCAGCTGCACGGGGGGCAGGCTCGCCGCCTGGAACGTCATCGGCAGCCCGTCGCGCCGTGCCAGCTCGAGCCGCACCAGCACCGCCACGTCGCGCGCGAAGGCCGGCTTTTGCACGAAGCCGTCCACGCCCACCACCTCGGCCAGCTCCGCGACGCCGGGCTCGTTCGGCCGTGCCAGCAGCAGCACCTTCACGCCGGCCGTGCGCGGCGTGCCCCGCAACTGCGAGACGAGCGAGAAGCCGTCCTCGCCGCCGAGACCCGACTCCAGCACCACCACGTCGGGCACGCGATCCACCGCCATCAGCTCGAGGCCCTGCTCGCTGTTGTCCGCGCTCCAGACGTCGAAGCCGTCGCGGCCCAGCGCCACCTCCAGCACGGACCGGGCGCTGACGTCCGGATCGATCACCATCACGAGCGGGCGGCGCTCGGTGCTGGACGGCGCCGTGGCGATTCGGCGGGGTTGGAAGCTGGGCGAAAGCGGCATACGACCTCCCGTGACAGGCACTCACACCCTACCCTGAGTGCCGACACGGGGTCGACCCACCCCCCCCGGCCGTCCTCCTCTTTGATTTACCTGGTTTCTGCGAGCACCAGCTCCTGCATCGGGCGGCGCTCGAGGTTGGGGAGCGCCGCCGGGCCGAACTCCGAGATCAGCGTGTGTCCGAGGAGTTGGAGGTCCTCCGGCGCGACCTCGACGAACTGCAGGCTCCAGCCGCGCTCGCCGAAGTTCCTCGCCCGGCAGCGCGCCTTGAACATGCGCTCGCGCAGTGGCAGAGAGAGGTACAGCGTCACGTCGCCGTCGAAGGGGCTCTTGCAGGTGACGGGCAGCATGGCAGCGCGCACCGACACCTCGAGGCCACGGCCCATGGCCGAGGCGCCGTGCGACTCGACGAACCAGTCGACGTCCAGCGAGAAGCGGGGGACCTGCCGGATGAGGGGCTTCGACGGCCTGCGCGGCGCTCTCGAACGAGGCATGCCACAAGGCTGTAGCCGCCCGGCGATGGGGTCAAAAAATCGGCGTGTCGGCGCGTGTCGTTGTGGAGTCGTTTCGCGGTGATGCACGTCGAGAAAACTGGTGCCGCGCGAGCGCAGGGGTAGCGTGGGCGGCATGGTGACGGCGCTTCTCGTGTCGATGCTGCTCGCGGCGGAGCCCGAGCCGATGGAGGACGAGCCCCGGCAGGTAGGCGCGGTGGTGGCGCCGGCGGCGATGCCCAGGGGCAGCCTTGCGCTGTACGGCCTCGTCGGCGCGCCGGATCTCGGCGTGGGCTACCGACAGGGCATCGGCGGCGTCGAGCTCGAAGCGAAGGCACTCTTCAACGTGCTGGAGCTGTCCGGCCTCGTCGAGGGCGGAGTGAAGGTCGGCGTCTACCGCGGGGAGCGGCTCGCGCTGGCGCCCGGCGTCGCGCTCGGTGCCAAGCTGGACAGCGGCTCGAAGTACTTCGACCGCTCGAACTTCGCGTTCCTCGGGGTGCGGCCGCGGGTGAGCCTCACCGCGACGTACACCCTCTCGGATCTCGTGGCAGGCCTGGCGCAGCTCGAGGTGCCGCTGACGATTCCCCTCACCGCGCGCGGCGTCCAGTTCTCCCCCACCATCGGCGCGGGCGCGGAGGTGCACGTGGGCGACAAGCTGTCCGCGCTCGCGACCGCGCACATCGGCGTGGACGTGGTGAAGGAGCCGCTCGGCGTCACGCAGACGCGCGCGGCCTGGGCCTTCCGCCTCGGCGTGGGCTACCGGCTGTTCTGAACGGCGCGACCGACGCGGGCGGCGAACAGGCTGGCTCCCGTCGTGACGCCGCCGATTGGGGTCGCATCCCTTCGTGGCGGCTCGCGCCTCGCCGACGTCGCCCGGTCCGCCGGCCTGTTCGGCGCTCGTCAGAAGGTGCCGTTCAGGAACGACACGTTCACGCCGACGGAGAGCCCCTGCCGCGTCTCGGCGACGATGGGCGCAGGCGTGGGCATGCCCAGGCGGACGCGGTGACCGGGCGTGTCTCTGCCGAGCGCATAGGGCTTGAAGCGCGGCGACTTCACCAGGTTCATCACCGCCATCTGAATGAGCGGAACCGCGACGATGGTGCCGATGAGCAACAGCGCTTCGCTGCCTCCGGACGGCGTGCCCCCGCTGACGAGCGGCCTCTTGAGCCAGCCCGTCGCGTAGTACAAGCCCAGCACGCCGGCCTGCGCGCCGATGCCCGCGAGCAACGAGGGCCACATCTCCGACGTGTAGTACTTGCTGCCGTTGGCCAGCGACACCTGTGTCTGGGCCACCGCGATCGGCACCGTCGCGAACAGCAGCGTGAAGACGATCGAGCTCGCGGGCTCGTCGAGGAAGATGGCGTTCGGGTTCCCGAAGAGGAGGTAGTACGGGAGGATCGCGATGCCCGCGGCGGTCAGCATGCCGAAGAGGGACTCGCTGATCATGAGGCCCACTTCGGGGCCCGGCTTCTGCGCCACCGGAGGTTGGCCGTAGGGCGAGTACGCGGGTTGGTAGCCCGGCGGCGGCACCGTGGCCGGCGGCGGCGGCGTGCCCGGCTGCGTGGCGGGCACGGGCGGGGGCGCGGGCGTCGTCGGCTCGGGCGCGGGCATGGGGGGCGGACTGGCCGGCACCAGCGGGGGCGGGCTAAAGCCCGGCTCGGTCTGGGCGAAGGCCGAGCCGGTCACCAGCACGAGGCCCACCACGAGGGCGTTCTTCAGCGACATCGTCGGTCTCTCCTTCGGCGGTGGCGCCGGCCGCGCGTCACCCGACTGCGATCGCGTCGATCTCGACGCGGCTCCCCCTGGGCAGCGCGGACACCTGAACGGTCGCCCGCGCCGGGGGATTCACGGGGAAATAACGCCCGTACACCTCGTTCACCCTCCCGAAATCGCCGAGATCCGTCAGGAAGATGCCGCAGCGCACCACGTTCGCGAACGTCATGCCCGCGGCCGCCAGCACGGCCTCGAGGTTCTTCATGACGCGCTCGGTCTGCGCGACGACGTCACCCGACACCAGCTCACCGGTCGCCGGATCGAGGGGGATCTGCCCGGACAGGAACACCATCTTGCCGGCGGGGACCGAAATGGCCTGCGAATACGGCCCGATGGCCCCGGGGGCGCTGCTCGTCTTGATGACCTCTCTCGCCATGGTTCGCGGAACGCTACCACGGCCCCAGACGGGCCGCCGGCCATCGGTTGCCGCGGCCCGGCCAGGTGATCAAATCCGCTCGACCGAAAAGACGCCGGTCAGCTTCTCGATGCTGCGCATCACGTCGGTGAGCTGCTTGAGGTCGCTGATGGTGACCTCAAACGTGTTCACCGCGCGGTCGTCGCCTGTCGCCCGGCAGTTCGCCTGGCTGATGTTGACGCCCTTCTTGGTGAAGACGCTCGACATGTCGGCGAGCAGGCCCGGCCGGTCGGCGGTCAGCACGCGCAGCGTGACGGGGCGCTTGTACTCGCCGCGCACGTCCCACGCGACGTCCACGCGGCGCTCCGGATCGGTCGCCAGCGCCTTGTCGCAGGCCGCGGTGTGCACCGTGACGCCGCGCCCGCGGGTGATGAAGCCGACGATCGCGTCGCCGGGCACGGGGTTGCAGCAGCGCCCGAAGCGAACCAGGACGTCGTCGATGCCATCGATGGTGATGCCGCTGGTCGACTTGCGGCCCACCACCTTGCGGGCGATCTCGGTGACGGCGTTCAAGATGCCCGAGGGCGACGACTCCTTCGGCGGCTTCTCCTTCACCTCCTCGAGCTTCTCGGGAGGCAGCAGGCGCTCGGCGATCTGGCTGGGCTGCACCTTGCCGTAGCCCACCGCCACCATCAGGTCGTCTACGGTGCGGTAGCCGAGCTGCTCGGCGTGCGGCTTGATCTCGCCGGACTTGATGAGCTTGTTCAGCGTCAGCCCGAAGCGCTTGAGCTCGCGCTCGGCGAGCTCGCGGCCCAGCACGAGGCTCTTCTCGCGCTGCTGCTGCTTGATGAAGCCGCGGATCTTCTGCTGCGCGCGGCTCGTCTTCACGAAGGTGAGCCAGTCCTTCGACGGGTGCGCCTGCGGGCTGGTCAGCACCTCGACCTGGTCGCCGTTCTTCAGCTTGTAGCGCAGCGGGACGATCTTCCCGTTCACCTTGGCGCCGACGCACTTCTCGCCGACGGCCGAGTGGATCGCGAACGCGAAGTCCACCGGCGTGGCGCCGCGCGGGAGGCTGCGCACGTCGCCCCTGGGCGTGAACACGAAGACCTCGTCGGTGAAGAGGTCGACCTTCACCGTGTCGAGGAACTCCTTCGGGTCCTTCAGGTCCTGCTGCCACTCGAGCAGCTGCCGCAGCCACGCGAACTTCTCGGCGTCGCGGGTGAGCTCGCTCTTGCCTTCCTTGTACGCCCAGTGCGCCGCGATGCCTTCCTCGGCCACGCGGTGCATCTCCTGGGTGCGGATCTGGATCTCGATGCGCTCGGACAACGGGCCGATCACCGTCGTGTGGAGCGACTGGTACATGTTCGGCTTGGGGATCGCGATGAAGTCCTTGAAGCGCCCCGGCACGGGCTTCCACATCTGGTGGATGAGGCCGAGCGCGCCGTAGCAGTGCGGCAAATCGTCGGTGATGATCCGGAAGGCGATCACGTCGGGCACCTGCTCGAACTCGATGCCCTGCGAGCGCATCTTCTTGTAGATGCTGTAGTAGTGCTTGAAGCGACCGGCGACGGTCGCCGGGATCGCCGCGTCCTTCAGCTTCGACTGGATGAGCGTGACGACGTCCTCGACGTACTTCTCGCGCTCCTTCTTCTTGCGCGCGACGCGCTGCTCGAGCTCGGCGAAGTCCTTCGGCTTCAGGTAGCGGAACGACAGGTCTTCGAGCTCGGTCTTCACCCAGCTGATGCCGAGCCGGTTCGCGAGCGGCGCGTAGATGTCCAGCGTCTCCTGGGCGATCCGCGCCTGCTTCTCCTCGCTCATGTGATCGAGCGTCCGCATGTTGTGCGTGCGGTCGGCCAGCTTCACCAGGATGACGCGGATGTCCTGCGCCATCGCCACCAGCATCTTGCGGAAGTTCTCCGCCTGCTTCTCTTCCTGCGACAGCTTCTGCGACGCCGAGAACTTCGACAGCTTGGTCACGCCGTCGACGATCAGCGCGACCTCCTCCCCGAACAGCTCCTTGATCTCCTCGATCGTGGCGAGCGTGTCCTCGACGGTGTCATGCAACAGGCCCGCGACGATCGTGGCCTCGTCGAGCCGCAGCTGCGCCAACAGGCCCGCCACCTCGAGCGGGTGAATCAGGTACGGCTCCCCCGACTTGCGCACCTGGCCCTGGTGCACCTTCGCCGAGTACACGTAGGCCTTCTTGATGATGTCGAGGTCCGGCTCAGGGTGGTACGCCGCTACCCGCTGGAGAATGTCGTTCAGCCGGATCAATCGCGGCCATCGTAACACCCACCCGGTCTGCCGCAACGCGTCAGGAGGCCCCGTCGTGGAGGCTGTGACCTCCCTCCTCCGGCGTGGCGGTAAATCATCGCCGTTGTTGCGGAACGGCGGCCATTGATTGACTATCCGCAGACGGCCATGCCCGCCTTGCTCACCCGAACCCTCGGGGTCATCTGCCCGTCCTGTGACTACCTGAACGTCGTCGGCGCGGTACGTTGCATGGCGTGCGGTTCTGCCACCGAGGGCGCGGCGGCGAAGCCGGAGACGCCGAAGCTGCAGGCCGCGCCGGTGCAGGTGATGACGGACGCGTCGTCGGAGGCGACGGTGCGCGCCTCGGCGCTCCCTGGGAATCCGGCCGATCTCACCCCGCCCGGCCTCAAGCGGAGCCACACGGGCCCTGGCACGCTGCAGCAGGCACCGCCACTGGGCACGGTGCCGCCGGGCCCGAGCGGCGTCACCCGCGGCCCGCCGGCGCGCCCGACGTTTTCATCGTCCGCGGGCCTTGCCCAGTCGTCGGCCGCAGCCGGTCCGCGCTTCGGCCTCACGGTGATGGCGGGGCCCGCGCGCGGACAGCGCTTCAAGCTGGGCGGGAACGGCGCGCAGATCGGCCGCGCCCGCGGCGCGATCCTCTTCCCCGACGATCCGTTCATCTCGCCGCTGCACGCGTCGCTCATCGTCCGCGACGGCAGGCTCTTCGTGCGCGACGAAGAGAGCACTTCCGGCGTCTTCGTCAGCATCAGCGGCACCGAGACGGTGCCCTCGGGCTCGATGTTCTGCGCGGGCCTCCGGCTGTTCCGGTTCCTCGGCGCGATCGAGCCGAACCCGCCGTGGAACCGCCGCGACGTGGTCGTCTACGGCGCACCGCTGCCGAACAACCAGACGCACTACGCGATCGAGGAGATCCTCCTGGGCGGTCGCGCCGGGCGGTGTCTGATCACCCCCGGCCCGGTGCTGACGATCGGCCAGGGGCGGTGCGACTTCGCGTACCCCAACGACGAAGGCCTCGCGCCCCGGCACTGCGAGCTGTCGCCGCTGCCCACCGGCGTGATGCTGCGCGACCTGTCGGGGGGCCTCGGCACCTTCGTACGCGCGTCGGGCGAACGCGCGTTGAAGGCCGGAGATCGGATCCGGATCGGCCAGCAGACGCTGCAGGTCGAAGCGCTCGGCTGACGGCCGCTACCGCGGCAGCACCTGGTCGATGTAGCTGGCGAACGGCGAGCCCGGCGCGTCGCGCTTCACCCGGCCCCACCAGCCGCGCGCGTCCTCGAGCTCGTCCTGCTCGAAGGCCACCTTGCCCAGCTTCATCGCCACGCCGATCTGCGGGTCGGCCCGCCACGCCTCGAGGTACTTGCCCTTCGCGGCCGGCAGGTTGCGCAGCTGGTAGTAGCGATCGCCTTCGCTCTCGGCGCGCGCGCGGTCCGCGGGGCGCCGCTTCTCGGCGGGCACCTCCTCGTCCCACGGCCGGCCGGTGCCCGGCACAGGCGCATTCTTCGGCGGCACATAGACGTCGCGGGTCGGCTTGTCGAAGAGGCGCGACACGTAGAGGCCCCCGAGCGCGAGGGCGATGAGCACCAGCAGTCCGACCGCCACCTTGAACACGAGGCCCCAGCGATCGCCGGTGACGCGGTCGGGCGCGGTGTTCGGCGCGGTCACCAGCGGCTCGGCGGGCACCGGCCCCAGCGCGCTGGACGAAGGAACGGTGTCCTCGCGGGCGCCCCACGGGCCGTCCTTCGAGTTGACGCGCGTCTCCTGCTGGTCGATCGGCGTCACCTTGCGCGGCACGGGCGCAAGCGCGGGCGCGCTCGTCTGTCCCCGGCGCATGGGCGCGGCGGCGCGGCGCTCCTTCTCGATCGCCAGCAGCTCGGCGCGGAATTGCTCGGCTGTCTGCGGCCGATCGTCCGGGTTCTTCGCGAGCGCCTTCATGATCAGCCGCTCCATGGCTGGGCTGATCTTCGCGTCGGGGCGACGCTTCGACGGCGCCGGAGGGATTTCGGTGAGGTGCTTGGTGGCGAAGCCCACCGCCGAGTCCGAGTCGAACGGCAGGAGGCCCGCGCACAGCTGGTAGATGATGACCCCCACCGCATAGAGATCGCTGCGGTGATCGAGCTGCGCGCCGCGCGCCTGCTCGGGCGACATGTACTCGGGGGTGCCGCACACGAAGCCGGCGCGGGTGAGCGCGGGGCCGTCGTCCGCCGAGCCGTCGACGATCTTCGCGATGCCGAAGTCGAGCACCTTGACGAAGTCGGGTTCGCCGCGGCGCTGCTCCACCATGATGTTCTCGGGCTTGAGATCGCGGTGGATCACCCCGGCGGAGTGCGCGTCGGCGAGCGCCGACAGCACCTGGCTCATCACGCGGATCACCCGGCTCTCGGGCAGCGGCCACTCACGCGAGAGGATCTGGTGCAGGTCCTTGCCCTGCACGTACTCCATGGCGATGTAGAGCGCGCCGTCATCGGACTGGCCGAAGTCGAGGACGCTGATCGAGTTCGGGTGGTTCAGGCGGCTGGCGGCCTTCGCCTCGCGCTGGAAGCGGGCGACGGTGCGCTCGTCCGACAGCAGCGCCTGCCGCAGCACCTTCAGGACGACCGGCTTGTCGAGGGCGATCTGGGTGGCCTTGTAGACCTTGCCCATGCCCCCTTCGCCGATCATCTGCTCGACCCGGTACTTGGAGGCGACCGTCTTGCCGATGTAGTCGTCCGAGGGAGGCACGAGCGAGCGTACTGTTTCACTTCTGGACCGCCCGCGCCACAGCCCTGAACACCCGCCCGCGGGGGGACGGGCCGAACGCTTCGCCCCTGGCGCAGCCGTGGTAAGTACCCGGGCCGTATGCGACCGAACATGCGTCCCCGCGTCGCCGTCCGCGTCGTGCGCGCCGACGGCGGTCCCGAGTCGGTGATCCCCATGACCGGCGAGGTGATGCTGTGCGGCCGCTCGGGCGACCTGTCGATCCCCGATGATCCCTTCGTGGCCGACACGCAGATGCGCCTGTTCTTCTCGGGGACCCGGCTCGCGGTGGAGGACGTGGGCGGGGGCAACGGCGTCTTCACGCGCCTGCGCAGCGAGCGCGAGCTGGCGGCGGGCGGCGAGCTCCGCGTCGGCCGGCAGCGGCTGGTGATTGAGCCCGTCCCGCCGCTGACGCCCGCGCCCGACGGCGCGACCGCCTGGGGCTCACCCGACGCGGGCTACCGTTACCGGCTGGTGCAGCTGCTCGAGGGCGGCTCGCGCGGCGGCGCCTACCCGCTCAAGGACGGCGACAACCTCGTCGGCCGCGAGAACGGGGACATCACCTTCCCCACCGACGGCTTCGTGTCGGGGCGCCACGCGGTGCTGCACGTCGGCCCGGAGCGGATCGTCCTGCGCGATCTCGGCAGCTCGAACGGCACGTTCCTGCGCCTGGCCGCGCCGTCTTTCGTGGACAACGGCGACCAGTTCCTGATCGGCCGCCAGCTCGTGCGCGTCGAGATGAGCTGAAGCGCGCTCGTGAAAGGGCCCAGGTCCGCCACGCGGTCCTGCGGGCGCTCACGCGCACGAGGCTCAGCCGTACGACTTTTCCTTCTTCTCCTGCTCTTCCTTGCAGCGGATGCACAGCGTCGTCACCGGGCGCGCCTCGAGGCGCTTGAGGTTGATCGGCTCCTCGCAGCGCTCGCAGGTGCCGAAGCTGCCGTCCTCGATGCGGGCGAGCGCCTTCTCGATCTTCTTGAGCAGGAACTTCTCGCGGTCGCGCAGGCGGAACGTCATCGACTGGGCGTACTCGCTCGACGCCTGGTCGATCTCGTCCGGGAGGTCGTCGGTGTCGAAGTTCGACTCCTCCTCCATCGTCTTCCGGGCGTTCTCGAGGATCGCCTTGCGGCTGTCCTCCAGCGTCTTCTTGAACCGCTTGAGATCCTTCGCCGAAAGGACGCCGCGCTCCGTCATGTCCGACCCCGTGCAGGAGAAACTGGAGAAAAAATGAGGCGCAGCACTATGGGGACCGCCGGGGCAGCTGTCAAGGCGATCAGAAACAAGCCTATGAAATCATTCGTTCTCCCGTAGACTGTGCGCCGGACATGTCGGAATCGAGCCGCGTCGACCGGGAGTTCCTCAAGAGCGCGCTGGCGCTGGCCAGCATCTCGGAGATCGACCATCTCCTGTTCATCTCCGACACCCCGCTGTCGGGGAACGAGCTGCGCGGCAAGAAGTGCCGAAAGAAGATCATCTACGCGGTGACGAGCGACGTGATCGCCGCGGAGCTCCTCGGCAAGAAGGAGAAGGTCGTGGTGATCCCCGCCTACGACTACTCCCGCACCGAGCGCGTGAAGATGGCGGTGGTGTCCGCGCTGCAGCAGGGGGCCTTCAAGGAAGGCGACCACGTGCTGTGCGTGACGGGCCGCATCGGCCGGAACATCGACACGATGATGACGATGCGCATCGGCGGCTCGCTGGACGATCGCGTCGCGCTCGAAGGCGTGAAGCTCGGCGAGCAGTTCAACAGCCAGGTGGTGGACGCGCTGATCCAACTCGCGCTGCAGATCGGCCAGGAGGGCTTTGAGGGCCACCCGATCGGCACCATCCTCACCATCGGCGATCACAACGCGGTGATGGAGAAGAGCCGGCAGCTGACGATCAACCCGTTTCAGGGCCTGTCGGAGGCCGAGCGCAACGTGCTCGATCCGAAGATCCGCGAGGCGATCAAGAACTTCTCGGTGCTCGACGGCGCCTTCGTCATCCGCGAGGACGGCGTGGTGCTCGCGGCGGGCCGGTACCTGGCGGCGACGGACGAGAACGCGAAGATCCCGCTGGGGCTCGGCGCACGGCACGCGGCGGCCGCGTCGATCACCGCCAGCACCGGCTGCATCGCGCTGGTGGTCAGCCAGACCTCCGGCGCGGTGCGGCTGTTCAAGGAAGGCAGCATCGTGCTCGAGCTGCACCAGACCGCGCGCCGCACCTGACCACCCCCACGCGGCCACGAAGGAGGGCCACACCATGGGCATGCTGAAGTTCGAGGTCCCCAACTCCCTGCCGATCGAGGACGCGAAGAAGCGCGTCGAGGCGCTGCTCGGCTACTGGGGCCGCAAGTACGGCGTGAAGAGCGAGTGGAGCGGCGGGAAGGCGACCATGAAGGGCAAGGCGATGGGCGTGTCCATCGACGGAAACCTCGAGGTGCTCGGCTCGAAGATCAGCGGCGAGGCGTCGGACCCGGGCATGCTGCTGCGCGGCCAGGCGCAGAAGTACCTGACGCGGAAGTTCGCCGAGTACCTCGACCCGAAGAAGTCGCTCGAGGACATCCTCAAGAGCGAAGACTGAGGCTTGCGTCGCCGACGCGGAGGGTGGATCCTCCCTCGGGAAGCGCGCTGAAGAGCCGACGGCGCACTTCGCCCCACCCGCCAGACGTCGAACCGGAGCCGGGAGCGATCGCGCGTGAGTGACAACGAACGGAAGGATCCCCAGGCCGACCAGGAGACGGTGCTCAAGGCGCCGGGCGAAGGTCCGCGCCTCACGCCCGCGCCCGCCGTGCCACTCCCCGGCTCGGGGCCGACCGGCACACAGCCCGCGTACCGTCTGGGCGACGGCAGCCCGGTCCCGCTCCCGGGCGCAGACGGGCCGACGACGCCGCCGAGCCGGCCGCCGCCGGGCTCGGACGCGATGACGATCCCGCCGACACGGCCGCTGCCTCCGCACGCACCGGCTGGCGTCCCGGCCGCCGCTCCCGCGAGGTCGAGCTCCGACGTCCCCGCGGCATCTGCCAGCTCGGCCTCCGGCATCCAGGCGGCACCTGCAAGCTCGTCCTCCGGAATCCACGCGCCACCAGCGGGCGCAGCCTCCGGCGTCCACGCGCCGCCGGCCAGCGCAGCCTTTGGCGTCCACGCGGCCCCCGGCAGCTCGCGCTCTGGCGCGCACGCGGCCCCCGCCAGCTCGGGCTCCGGCGTGCGCGCGCCGCCCGCCGCTCCGCCGCCCTCCAGTCTGCGCGCCGCGCCGACCGTACCCGCCCGTGCCTCCGACGCGCCCGCGGCGTCGATGCAGCCCGAGGGAACGCCGTCGGGCTCCTCTTCGTCGCGCCCGTCGCGCGCCACGCCGTCGAAGGACCAGTACACGAGCCCCGAGTTCGCGGTGCAGGAGCCGACGGTCGGCACGCGGATTCACCACTACGAGATCATCCGCCTGCTGGGCCGCGGCGGCATGGGCGCGGTCTACCTCGCGCGCGACAACCGCCTCGGCCGCCGCGTGGCGATCAAGTTCCTGCGCACGCAGTCGCCCGAGCTGACCAGGCGCTTCGTCCTCGAGGCGCGCACCACCGCGGCGTGCAGCCACGAGAACATCGTCGTCATCTTCGAGGTCGACGCCTGGCAGGGCAGCCCGTTCATGGTGTTCGAGTACCTCCAGGGGAAGACGCTGACGAAGCTGATCCCCGAGGACAAGCCGCTGCCGCCGGCGCGCGCCGTGGAGCTGATCGTCCCCGTCGTCCGGGCGCTCGCTGCGGCGCACAGCCAGGGCGTGGTGCATCGCGATCTCAAGCCCGACAACATCATCGTCACCGACGCCGGCATCACCAAGGTGCTCGACTTCGGCATCGCCAAGGTGCTGCAGGACGAAGAGCACGCACCGACCGCGGAGCTCCAGCGCCCGCGCCCGCCGAAGGAAAGCCTCGACGACGACGCCACCACCGCCGAGCTGACCCAGAAGGGCGCGATGATGGGCACGCTGTCGTACATGGCGCCCGAGCAGTGGGGCATCGGCGTACCGATCGATCACCGCGCCGACATCTGGGCCGTCGGCATCATGCTGTTCAAGATGCTGTCGGGGAAGCACCCGCTTGACCCGCTGCGCGGCCACCAGCTGATGGTGACCGGCATGCTGGACACGCCCATGCCGAAGCTGGCGCCGAAGGCGCCGGATCACGTGCCGCCGGAGCTCGCGGCGGTCGTCGACCGCTGCCTGCTCAAGCGCAAGGAGCAGCGCTGGCCCGACGCGGTGAGCCTGTTGCGCGCGCTCGAGCCGTTCCTCCCCGGTCGCTACTCGACCGTCGAGCTGAAGATCGACGAGAGCCCGTACGCCGGCCTCGCCGCCTTCCAGGAGAGCGACGCGGCGCGCTTCTTCGGCCGCAACCAGGAGATCGTCGCCACCGTCAACCGTGTGCGCGAGCGGCCGATGGTCGGCATCGTCGGACCGTCGGGCGCCGGCAAGTCGTCCTTCGTGCGCGCGGGCCTCGTGCCCGCGCTCAAGCGCTCGGGCGAGGCGTGGGAGTCGATGGTGCTGCGCCCCGGCCGCGCGCCGCTCGCCGCCCTCGCCGGCCTCGTCAGCCCGCTCGTCAGCTCGTCCACCAGCGTGAACGAGGATCTCGACGAGCAGAAGAAGCTGGCCGCCAAGCTGGCCACCGAGCCCGGCTTCGTCGGCGCGGTGCTGCGCTCGAAGGCGCGCAAGGAGAAGAAGAACATCCTCCTCTTCGTGGACCAGTTCGAGGAGCTCTACACGCTGGTGCCCGACGAGGCCGAGCGAAAGGCCTTCACCGCCTCGCTGTCGGCGGTGGCGGACGATCCGACGTCGCCGATCCGCCTGGTGCTGTCGATCCGCTCCGACTTCCTCGACCGCGTGCCCGAGGATCAGCGCTTCATGGCCGACCTGAGCCAGGGCCTCGTCTTCCTCGGGTCGCCCGGCACCGACGGCCTGCGCGACGCGCTCGTGCAGCCCGCGGACATCGCCGGCTACAAATTCGAGACCGCCGAGATCGTCGAGGACATGATCAAGCACCTCGCCTCGACCCAGGGCGCGCTGCCGTTGCTGCAGTTCGCGGCGACGCGGCTGTGGGACAGCCGTGACCCGGCCCGGCGGCTCCTGACGAAGGCGTCGTACGACGCGATCGGCGGCGTCGCCGGCGCGCTGGCGAGCCACGCCGACGCGGTGGTGGGCAAGCTGCCGACGCAGTCGCAGTCGCTGGCCCGCGCGCTCTTCCTCCGCCTCATCACGCCGGAGCGCACGCGCGCCATCGTCTCGATGGACGAGCTCAAGGAATTGCACCCGAACGTCGCCGAGATCAAAACGGTGCTGGACGAGCTGGTGCAGGCGCGCCTGCTCGTCGTGCAGACGGGGGGCGGCGCGGGGCAGGCCACGGTGGAGATCGTCCACGAGTCGCTGCTGCACAGCTGGCCGATGCTGAAGCGCTGGCTGGACGAGTCGGGCGAGGACGCGGCCTTCCTCGAGCAGCTGCGCACGGCGGCGCGCCAGTGGGCGCAGAAGGGCCGTCCCGACGATCTGTTGTGGCGCGGCGATCTCGCCGACGAGGCGGCGCGCTTCCAGCGCCGGTACAAGGGCCCGCTGCCGGAGCAGCAGAAGGCGTTCCTCCAGGGCATCGCCGAGATGACGGCCCGCGAGGCGCGGCGCCGCCGGGGCGTGGCGATCGGAGCGGTCGTCTTCCTGACGGCGCTGCTGGCGGCCGCGGTGGTGGCGCTCGTCATCATCCGCAACGCGCAGTTCGAGGCCGAGACACAGGCCACCAACGCGAAGCTGGCCGAGGCCGCCGCGAAGCAGAACCTCGAGGAGGCGCAGAAGAAGGAGGCCGAGCGCGCCGCCGCGGCCGCCGAGGCCGAGAAGGCCGCCGCCGAGCTGCGCGTGAAGCAGCAGGAGCTGATCGACGCGCTCAAGCAGGCCGAGGACGCGGCGGAGGCCGCCCGTGAGGCCCAGGCGAAGGCCCAGAAGAACGCCTTCGCCGCCCTCGCCGCCAAGAAGGCGTCGGAGGAGGCCAAGGCGCGCGCCGACATGGCGCGCAAGAAGGTCCAGGAGCTCCTGGCCGCCGAACAGGAGCGCGCCAGGCGGCTCGAGGAGCAGCTGGGCAGCCCGGTGATGGACACGTTGAAGTAGCGCTTTCGAGGACGGGGAACACACCATGCACGCACGACTGGCGGTCATCGCCGCGTTGCTCGTCGCTGCCAGCGCCGGGGCGCAGGGCAAGGCCGAGCCCGAGCGCCCCTGGGCGAAGGGCGTCTCGCCCGACAGGCAGCGCCGCGCGCTCGAGTTGTTCCGCGACGGGAATGCGGCGCTGAAGGAGTCGCTGTTCGTGAAGGCGGCGCAGATCTACCGCGACGCGCTCGCGCTGTGGGATCACCCCGCGATTCACTACAACCTCGGCCTCGCGCTGGTGAACCTGGACCAGCCGGTGGAGACGTACGAGCACCTCGAGGCGGCGCTGAAGTACGGGCCGGCCCCGCTCGACTCGGACAAGTTCGAGCAGGCCCAGCGGTACAAGGCGCTGATCGAGAAGCAGGTGGCGCGCGTCGACGTGCGCTGCGATCTCGACGGCGCGCAGGTGCGCTTCGACGGCAAGCCCGTCTTCACCGCGCCGGGACGGTGGCAGGGTCTGGTGCGCGCCGGACCGCACACGGTGGTGGCGACCAGGGAGGGCTACCTGCCGTCGGAGCAGAGCGAGACGCTCGTCGGCGGCGACACGCGGGTGTTCGACGTGACGCTGCTGCGCGCGGAGGATCTCACCGAGTACCGGCGCCTGTGGCCGACGTGGATCCCCTGGACGGTGGTGGGCGCGGGCGCGGCGGTGGTGGGCGGCAGCGTGGGCCTCCACCTGGCGGCGCGGAGCGGCTTCCAGGCGTACGACGAGGGCATTCAGGACTGCCTCAACCCGGTGACGGGCGGCTGCATCCCCTCGGCCGAGCTCGCCCAGCGCAAGCAGGGCGCGGACACGCTGCAGGGCGTGGCGATCGCCGGCTACGCGCTCGGCGGCGCGGCCCTGGTGACCGGCGCCGTGCTGGTGTGGATGAACCGCTTGCAGCCGTATCAGAAGTCGGTCGACGTGAAGTCCACCGTCACCCTCCTCCCCGTCCTCGGCCCGGCCGGCGCGGGCGCGAATCTCTTCGTCGAGTTCTAAGCCATGCGACGCCTCTGCCGAGTCCTCCTGCCGGCCCTCGCGCTCACCACCACGTGGGCGTGCTTCCAGCCGACGAGCAAGCTGTGTTCGAGCGGCATCGTCTGCCCTGAAGGCACGCGCTGCTCCTCCGACGGCACCACCTGCGTCGCGTCCTCCAGCACGTGCGGCGACGGCGTCGTGGACGCCGACGAGAAGTGCGACGACGGCAACATCCTGAGCGGCGACGGCTGCCGCGCCGACTGCCGGTCCGACGAGACGTGCGGCAACGGCGCGGTCGACCCGCACAAGGGAGAGCTGTGCGACGACGGCAACACGTCGGGCGGCGACGGCTGCTCCGCCGACTGCAAGTCCGACGAGCGTTGCGGCAACGGCGTGGTGGACGAGCGCGAGGTGTGTGACGACGGCAACGTCATCGACGGCGACGGCTGCAGCAGCACCTGCCGCTCGAACGAGACGTGCGGCAACGGGGTGGCGGATCCGGTGAAGGGCGAGGTCTGCGACGACGGGAACACCCTGGACGGCGACGGCTGCGCCGCGGACTGCCGCTCCAGCGAGATGTGCGGCAACCGCGTGGTGGACACGTCGGTGTCCGAGGTGTGCGACGACGGCAACCGCGACGGCGGCGACGGGTGCAGCTTCGACTGCCTGTCCGCCGAGGTGTGCGGCAACCGCTACGTCGACACGGCGCGCGGCGAGGTGTGTGACGACGGCAACCTCGACGGCGGCGACGGCTGCTCCGCCGACTGCCGCTCCAACGAGTCCTGCGGCAACCGCGTGGTGGACGACGTGGTGGGCGAGGTGTGCGACGACGGCAACCGCAGCAGTGGCGACGGCTGCTCCTCGGACTGCCGATCCACCGAGTTCTGCGGGAACGGGTACCCGGACACGGCGCGCGGCGAGGTGTGCGACGACGGCAACCTCGACGGCGGCGACGGCTGCTCCGCCGACTGCCGCTCCAACGAGACGTGCGGGAACGGGACCGTCGACGCGCTCAAAGGCGAGAAGTGCGACGACGGCAACACCGCGTCCCTCGACGGTTGCCGCGGCGACTGCCTGTCCGACGAGACGTGTGGCAACGGCGTCACCGATCCGCTGAGCGGCGAGGTGTGCGACGACGGCAACAACCTGAGCGGCGACGGGTGCTCGGCCGATTGCCGTTCCGGCGAGAGCTGCGGCAACGGGCAGATCGATCCGGGCAGCGAGCAATGCGACGACGGCAACCTCGACAACACCGACGGGTGCCTCAACACATGCCAGCTTCCGCGCTGCGGCGACGGCTTCGTACGCGCCGGCGTCGAGCAGTGCGACACCTCGGGCGAGTCGGCGACGTGCAACCTGAACTGCACCACGCGGCGCTGCGGCGACGGCGTCGTCAACGTCACCGCCGGCGAGCAGTGCGACGTGGCGGGCAACCCCACCGCCACCGAGACGATGTCCTGCGACGACGACTGCACAGTGGCCTTCTGCGGTGACGCGCACCTCAACACCACGCGCGGCGAGCAGTGCGACGAGGGCGGCAACACCATGAGCTGCAACGCCAACTGCACCGCGGCGATCTGTGGGGACAACTACCTGAACCCCGCGCGTGGCGAGCAGTGCGACACGGGCGGCAACTCCCTGTTCTGCGACTCGGATTGTACGCCGGCCCGCTGCGGCGACGGTTTCCTCAATACGGCCGCCAACGAGCAGTGCGACGACGGCAACACGTCGAACACCGACGCCTGCACCAACGCGTGCCGGACCGCGATCTGCGGCGACGGCTTCATCCAGGCCGGCGAGGCCTGCGACGACGGCAACACCACCGACGACGGCAACGGCTGCAGCGCCACCTGCACCCGCGTGGGCGCCTGTGGCGACGGCGTGCGCCAGGCGCTCTTCGAGGACTGCGACGACGGCAACACCACCAACGACGGCAATGGCTGCAGCACCACCTGCACCCGGGTCGGCAGCTGCGGGGACGGGACGATCCAGCCGCTCTTCGAGGACTGCGACGACGGCAACACCACCAACGAGGGCAACGGCTGCAGCGCGGCGTGCACCCGGCTCGGCACCTGCGGCGACGGCGTCACCCAGAGCCTCTTCGAGCAGTGCGACGACGCGAACACCACGCAGACGGACGACTGCCTCAACGGTTGCGTACTGAACGTCTGCGGCGACGGCTTCCTGGACACCGTCGGTCCGCGCACCGACACCTGCGACGACGGCAACACGAGCAACAGCGACAACTGCGTCAGCATCTCCGGACAGTGCCGGCCGTCGTCGTGCGGGGACGGCCACGTCGACAGCACCCTGCCCGGCATCGAGCAGTGCGACGACGGCAACTCGACCAACAACGACGGCTGCCGCAACAACTGCACGCTCCCCAGCTGCGGCGACGGCGTGCAGCAGGCGGGTGAGGAGTGCGACGACGGCAACACGTCGAACACCGACGATTGCCTGACGAGCTGCCGGTTGAACGTCTGCGGCGATGGCGCGATCGATCTCCAGGGGCCGGTGACCGAGGCCTGTGACGACGGCAACACGTCGAACACCGACAACTGCCTCAGCACCTGCGTCCCGTCGTCCTGCGGCGACGGGCTCCTCGACCAGCAGGCGCCGGGGATCGAGACCTGCGACGACGGCAACACGTCGAACACCGACGACTGCCTCAACACCTGCGTGCTGAACGTGTGCGGTGACGGCTTCGTCGACAGCCAGGGGCCCGTGACCGAGGCCTGCGACGACGGCAACACGTCGAACACCGACGACTGCCTCAACACCTGCGCGGTGAACGTCTGCGGCGACGGCTTCCTGGACACGGTCGGCCCGCGCACGGACACCTGCGACGACGGCAACACGAGCAACACGGACGACTGCGTGGACGTCAGCGGCCAGTGCCGGCCTGCCAGCTGCGGTGACGGGTACGTGGACACGCAGGGGCCGACGACGGAGGAGTGCGATCCGCCGAACGCCTCGGCGTGCTGCTCGATGACCTGCACGACGATCACCGGCAGCCCGCCCACCTGTCCCTGAGCGGGTTCGCGGGGCTCAGCGACGCTTCGCCGGCAGACGCGTCTTCTGCGTACCGCCTGGCCTCATTCGCCGGCGGCGCGTGGCAGACGGCCTCGACGGGGTGCCCGATGGGATCGGTGACGAAGGCCCCCTTCCCCTCGAGGCCCGAATCCCGTGGACCGCTCGTAGGCATCACCATCGAGGACCCGCGCGGCTCGAGCGCCTTCTCGTAGAAGCGCACCGCCTTCTGGAGATCCGACTCGGTGATGGTGAGGTGGTCGATCACGACGTCGAGGACAGAAGCGCCCGCGATGACGGCGTGGCGTCCATTCGCTGCGTGTGGAAAGACGCGGCCCCGTGACGTTCACCTGGCTCGACGGCGCGGTGGTGGTTGCCTTCTTCCTGCTGTCGGCGCTGGTGGGCCTTGCCTTCGCGCGGCGCGCGAGCGCCTCGGCGTCGGAGTTCTTCACCGCGGGCCGGCAGCTGCCGTGGTGGCTTTCCGGCACCTCGATGGTGGCGACGACGTTCGCGGCGGACACGCCGCTCGCGGTGACGGGGCTCGTCGCGGCGCACGGGCTGGCCGGCAACTGGGTGTGGTGGAACATGGTGGCCGGCGGGATGCTGACGGTCTTCTTCTACGCACGGCTCTGGCGAAGGGCCGGCGTGCAGACGGACGCGGAGCTGGCCGAGCTGCGCTACGCGGGGAAGCCGGCGGCGGCGCTGCGGGCGTTCCGCGCGGTGTACCTCGCGGTGCCGGTGAACCTGATCATCCTCGGGTGGGTGAACCTGGCGATGGTGAAGGTGCTGGAGGTGACGCTGGGCGTGCGCCCCGTGGAGGCGATGGCCGCGCTGCTGGTCCTCACGGTGGCGTACAGCGCGGCGTCGGGGCTGTGGGGCGTGGTGGCGACGGACTTCCTGCAGTTCAGCCTGGCGATGATCGGCTCCATCGCGCTGGCGGTGGTCGCGGTGGACGCGGTGGGCGGGCTGGACGCGCTGGTGGCGCGGCTGCCGGAGCGCTGGGGCAGCGCGGACGCGGCGCTGTCCTTGTGGCCGTCGGACGAGTCGTGGATGCCGGCGACGGCGTTCCTCACGTTCCTCGCGGTGCAGTGGTGGGCGACCTGGTACCCCGGGAGCGAGCCGGGCGGCGGCGGCTACGTCGCGCAGCGGATCTTCGCGTCGAAGACGGAGCGCGACGGGCAGCTGGCGACGCTGTGGTTCACCATCGCGCACTACGCGGTACGGCCGTGGCCGTGGATCCTCACGGCGCTGGCCGCGGGGCTGCTCTACCCCGGGCTCGCGGATCCCGGCGTGGGGTACGCCAAGGCCTTCGGGCTCCTGCCGTCCGGCCTCAAGGGACTGATGCTGGCGGCGTTCGCGGCAGCGTACATGTCGACGATCTCGTCGCAGCTCAACTGGGGCGCCTCGTACCTGGCGGGCGACCTGTACGTGCGCTTCGCGAAGACGCCGCGGACCGACGCGCAGGTGGTGCGGGCGTCGCGGCTGGCGACGGTGCTGCTGTTCCTCGCGTCGGCGGGCTCGACGTGGGTGTTGGGCAAGCTGGGCAGCGTCGACCGCGCGTGGCAGCTGCTCCTCGCGCTCGGCGCGGGGACGGGGCCGGTGTACCTCTTGCGCTGGTACTGGTGGCGCATCAACGCGTGGAGCGAGCTGTCGGCGATGGCGGTGAGCCTCGTGTCGTTCGCGGTGCTGACCGGGACGGACGTGTTCGATCCGTCGGACTCGCTGGGCAGCGCGTACCTGATGCTGGCGAACACCGCGGTGACGACGGTGGGCTGGGTGACGGTGACGCTGCTGACGCGACCGGAGCCAGAGGAGACGCTGCAGGCCTTCGTCTCGCGCGTGCAGCCGGGTGGACCGGGGTGGCGGAAGGTGACGGAGGCGGCGGGGCTGCCGCAGCGGCCGATCGCGGACGGCGCGCGCAGCGTGGTGGCGTGGCTGTGCGGCGTGGTGGCGGTGTACGCGGCGCTGTTCGGCGTGGGGAAGCTCTTGCTCGGCCCGCGGCTGCTCGGCGCCGGGCTCGTCGCCGTCGCGGTCGCGGCGTTCGCGGTGGTGCTGGTCACCTTGCGTCGCGCTCCGGCCGCGTAGTGCAGTGCTCAGGCAGCGGAGCGCTCGAAGACGCTCTCGTCGCCGCGGCCCAACGAGGGCTGCGGCACCGTACCTCGGTGGTTCTGCCGCCGGTGGCGCAGCGATCGCGACGGCGCCCGCGGAGCCAAAGGCTTGCCGGCTTCCGCCCCGCAGTGCGGGCGAGGCACTCCCGCCAGATCCGGAGGCCCTCGCCCGCGGACCGCTCGGAGCCGGCGCCTGAGACCACGTTTCTCTTCCAGTCCGTCGGCCGCGCGAGCCCATCGGCGTCGGACAGGAAACACCGGGTCGGCGACCCGGATGCACCCGACGCGGTGGTTCGGCTCGAGGAGAACTGCTCGTCCCGAGTACCGTTCGGCCAACTCGTCGTGACGCCGCGTTGCCTTCTGGGAGGAGGACCAACAGAACGAGGGCCGTGAGATCCACTGCGATCTCACGGCCCTCCAATGGTCGGGGCGACTGGATTTGAACCAGCGACCACTTGCACCCCAAGCAAGTGCGCTACCAGGCTGCGCTACGCCCCGGAAACGGCAGGGTTTCAGACGCGGAGCCTTATGCCCGCCTGACACGATCGGGTCAAGGCGCGAAAGCGCGCTCAGTCCTCGCCGTCCTCGTCGGAGTCGGGCGACTGGTGGCCCGCGTCCTCGTCCTCGGCGGACAACTCATCCTCGGCGACGTAGCCGTCGTTCAAGTCGGCCTTGAGCACCTGGCTGGGCACGAACTTCACCACCCGCCGCGCCGTGATCTCGATGGGCTGGCCGCTCTGCGGGTTGCGGCCAGGCCGCGCCCGCTTGTACCGCGGCTGGAAGTTGCCAAAGCCGGAGATCTTCACCTTGTCCCCGCGCTCCAGCGTCTCCTTCAGCGTGTCGAAGACCAGCTCGACGAGCTCCGCTGACTCCTTCTTCGAGAAGCCCACTTTCTCGTAGACGCTCTCGATGATGTCCGCCTTGGTCATGGCTCGAAAGCCTACCGTCCGGTGCGGGCATGTCAACATGCCGACATTCTTATGTTTTTTCGACCCGTCGCAGACTTGAGGTCGAAGCGCGTCCGGGGCCGACAAATCGGGCCTTTACGCCCGTAGCGCGCCGCCCAGCCGCCGGGTGACTTCAGCGACAATCTTCGCGTGCGCCTCGCTCACCTCGGTGTCGGTGAGGGTGCGCTCGGGGCTGCGGTAGCGGAGCGCGTAGGCGAGGCTCTTGCGCCCTTCCCCGACCTGCGGGCCGGCGTACACGTCGAACACCTGCGCGTCCTCGACGAGCGGCCTGCCCACCTCAAGGATGACGGCGCGCACCTGCTCGCTGGCCATCGCCTGCGGGACGACGACGGCGAGGTCGCGCAGCACCGCTGGGAAGCGCGTCATCGGCTTCGCCTGCGGCACCAGCCGCGCCGCCGCCACCAGGGCCTCCACGTCGAGCTGGAAAAGGAAGATGCCCGCCGGCGCGTCGAGGCGCTTCTGGGCGCGCGGGTGCAGCTCGCCCAGCGTGCCCAGCACCGCCTGGCCCATGCGTACCGTCGCCGCCGCGCGCGGGTGGTACCACGGCGACTCGAGCGGCTCGAAGGCGACCCCCTCGACGTGCAGCGCCGCGCAGATCGCCTCCACCACGGCGCGCGCGTCGTAGAAGTCCACGGGCGCGTCCTTCGACGTCCAGTTCTTCGCGCCGTCGCGCACGCCCCATAGCACGCCGGCCACCTCCAGCTTCTCCACCGCCACCGGCACGCCGTTCTGCCCGCCGTTCGGGCGCGGCCGGTAGGTGCGCGCCCACTCGTAGAAGCGCACGCCCGTCGCCTGGTGCCGCGCGCTGCGCACCACGTTGGGCACGAGGCTCGCGTACAGCGTCGTCCGCATCACCGACTGCTCGATCGACAGCGGGTTGGACAGCGCGATCGCCTCCTTCTCCGCGTGGAACGCGGCGAGCTCCGCCGGCGCGACGAACGAGTAATTCACCACCTCGTCCATGCCCTTCCCGGCCAGCGCCGTGCGGATCCGCCGCTCGGCGATGGCCTCGGGGCGCTCGGGCTCGAGCTCGGACAGGCCCCGCGGCAACGCCAGCGGGATCGCCTCGTAGCCGCGGATGCGGGCGATCTCCTCGATGAGATCCTCCTCGATCGACACGTCCACGCGCCCCAGCGGCACCTTCCACTCGCTCGCGCCGTCGTCACCGGACAGCTGCTCGAAGCCGAGCGCGGTGAGGATCTTCGCGCACTCCGCCATCGGGACCGGCGCGCCCAGCACGTCGGCCACCTTCTGCGCGCGCAAGGTCACCTGCCGCGGCCGCCTCACCTCGGGGTACGCGTCCACGCGGCCGGCCAGCACCGTGCCGCCGCCCAGCTCGGCGATCAGCGCCGCCGCGCGATCGAGCACCTCGGGCACCACCGACACGTCGGTGCCGCGCTCGAAGCGGTGCGACGACTCCGTCTTCAGCGCGTGGCGTCTGGAGCTGCGCCGCACCGTCGTCGGCTGGAAGGTCGCGCACTCCAGCAGCACGCGCGTCGTCTGAGCCGTCACCTCGCTCGAGGCGCCGCCCATGACGCCGGCGAGCACCAGCGGTTCCTTCGCGTCGCAGATGACCAGATCTTCGGGCGCCAGCGTGCGGACCTTCCCGTCCAGCGTGGTGAGCTGCTCGCCGGCCTTCGCAGTGCGCACGACGATCTGCGATCCGCCGATGCGGTCGAGATCGAACGCGTGCAGGGGCTGCCCGTACTCGAGCATCACGTAATTCGTCACGTCGACCAGGTTGTTGATCGCGCGGACGCCGCAGGCCTTCAGGCGGTCCTGCATCCACTGCGGCGACGGCTGCACCTTCACGCCCTCGATGACCCGCGCGGCGTAGCGCCAGCAGCGGGTCGCGTCCTCGATGCGGATCTGGATCTTCGACGAGGCCGGCGTGGAGGACTCCTTCAGCTTCGGCTCCGGCTTGGACAGGCCGACGCCGGTCAGCGTCGCCAGTTCGCGCGCCACGCCCAGCATCGACAGCGCGTCCGCCCGGTTCGGCGTGACGTTGAGCTCCATGGTCACGTCGTCGAGGCCCAGCGCCTTCGCGATCGGCGTGCCGGGCTCGAGTGAGGGGTCGAGGATCAGCAGGCCCGACGCGTCCTCCGACAACCCCAGCTCGCGCGCGCTGCACAGCATGCCGAAGCTGTCCACGCCGCGCATGGGCCGCGCCGCGATCTCCATGCCGTTGGGCAGCTTCGCGCCCACCGTCGCCAGCGGCACCTTGTCGCCCACCTTGTAGTTCTTCGCGCCGCAGACGATCTGCAGCGGCTCCGTCCCGCCCATCGCCACCTTCGTCACCGACAGCTTGTCGGCGTTGGGGTGCTTCTCGGACGAGAGAATCTGCGCGACCACGACGCCGGCGAGGCCCGCGCCCGGGCGATCGATCGCCTCGACCTCGAGGCCCGCCATGGTGAGGCGCCGCGCCACCTCGTCCACCGAGGGCAGCGCCACGTAGTCCTTGAGCCAGCTGAGTGAGATCTTCATCGGGTGTTTCCCCTCTCCGCGACCTTCTCCCCGGGGTGAGCGGGAGGGCTCGGGTCGATCAAAACTGGGAGACGAAGCGGTAGTCGTTTTCGAACATCGTGCGCAGGTCGTCGATGCCGTAGCGCAGCATCGCCAGGCGCTCGACGCCCATGCCGAACGCGAAGCCCGTCACCTGCGTGGGATCGTACCCCGCGTGCCGGAAGACGTTCGGGTGCACCATGCCGCTGCCCAGCACCTCGAGCCAGCCGGTCTGCTTGCACACGCGGCAGCCGTTGCCGCCGCAGAAGACACAGGACACGTCGACCTCCGCCGACGGCTCGGTGAACGGGAAGAAGCTGGGGCGAAAGCGCGTCCTGGCCTTCGCGCCGAAGAAGGCCCTGGCGAACGCGTCCAGCGTCCCCTTGAGCTCCGCGAACGAGACCTTCGAGTCCACGAAGAGCCCTTCCACCTGGTGGAACATGGGCGTGTGCGTCTGGTCGCTGTCCTTGCGGTACACGCGGCCCGGCATCACCGCGCGCACCGGCGGCTTCTGCTTCAGCATGGTGCGGATCTGCACCGGCGAGGTGTGCGTGCGCAGCACCACCGGCTGGTGCGAGAAGCCCGCGTGCAGCGTGCCGCCGTCGACGTAGAAGGTGTCCTGCATGTCGCGCGCGGGGTGGTCGGCCGCGACGTTGAGCGCCTCGAAGTTGTACCAGTCGAGTTCGATCTCGGGGCCCGTCTCCACGGCGAAGCCGAGGCGCGAGAACACCGACACGATGTCGTCGAGCGTCTGGGAGACGGGGTGCCGGTGCCCGGGCTGCACGCCGCGGCCGGGCAGCGTCACGTCCAGCTTCGGGCCTTTCAGCTCGGCCTCCAGCTGGAGCTCCTCGGCGCGCTCGATGGCCTTCGCCAGCGCCACTTCGAGGTCGGCCTTCACGGCGTTGGCGGCCTCGCCCAGCGCGCGCCGCTCGTCGGGCGGCAGCTTGCCGAGGTTGCCCAGGACCTGCGCCACCTCGCCCTTCTTGCCGAGGTACTTCACGCGCAGCACGTCGACGGCCTCGGGCGTGGTCGCGGCGTCCAGCTCGCGCTTCGCGCGGTCGGCCAGGGCCTTCAGTTTCTCGTTCATGACGGGTCCGTGGATGGCACGGGATGAATGGCTTGAGAATCGAAATCCTGAAACGGCAACGGGGCCGCCTCAGCGTGGAGGCGACCCCGTGGATTGCGAAGCGACGAGCGTGCTTCAGGCCGCCTTGGCGATCTGGGCGACGGCGCCGAAGCCCGCCGGGTCGTGCACGGCGAGATCCGCGAGGATCTTCCGGTCGATGGCGACCTTCGCCTTGGTGAGGCCGGCGATCAGGCGGGAGTACGACAGGCCGACCGAGCGGGCCGCCGCGTTGATGCGGACGATCCACAGGGCGCGGAAGTTGCGCTTCTTCGCGGCGCGATCCCGCGAGGCGTAGTCGAGCGCGCGCTCGACGGCCTGGTTGGCGCGCTTGTAGCAGTTCTTCCGGCGGCCACGGAACCCCTTGGCCAGCTTCAGGATCTTGTTGCGGCGGCGACGAGCCTTGAAACCCTTCTTGACGCGCATGGCTTGACTCTCTCTCGAAAAACGTCAGTTCGCCCCGTAGGGGAACAGCTCGCGGATGACCTTCTTCGCGTCCATGGGGGCCAGGAGCCCGGTCCCACGGTTGCGGCGGCGCTGGTCCATGCTCTTGGCGAACGTGAACAAGTGCTTGCCGTAGGCCTTGGCGTGCTTCACCTGGCCGCTCTTCTTCACCTGGAGGCGCTTCTTGGCGCCGCTACGGGTCTTCAGCTTGGGCATGACGGTACCTGTCCGAAATACGTGAAAAGGACGGCGCACGTACCGTGTCGGAGGGGCCCTGTCAACTGAGGAGGGACCCGGCCCGGGGAGCGTCCGAAGCGCGGGTGACACTCAGCCTTTGGGCGCGGCGGCCGCGGCCGACGGCGGGGCGGCCTCGGGCGCCGGCGCGATGGCCGGGCTGGCCTTCGGGCGCGGGGCGGAGGGACTCACGCCCTTCTCGGCGGCCTTGCGGTCGAGCTTTTCCTTCTCGGCCATCGCAAGCGCCTGGCGCTGGAGGTCGCGGGCGCGCTGGGCCACCTTCGGGTTGGGCCCGATGATCATGAACATCTGCCGGCCTTCCATGCGCGGCGGCTGCTCGACGACCGCGATCTCCTTCGTGTCCTTCACGATGTCGTCGAGGATCGCCTGGCCCAGGTTCCGGTGGGTGATCTCGCGGCCGCGGAACATGATGGTGATCTTCGCCTTGTTCCCCTCTTCGAGGAACTCCTTCACGTGGCGGACCTTGGTCTCGTAGTCGTGCTCCTCCGTCTTCGGGCGGAGCTTCACTTCCTTCAGCTTGACCACGACCTGCTTCTTCTTGGCCTCGCTGGCGCGCTTCTTCTCTTCGTACTTGAAGCGCCCGTAGTCCATGATCTTGCAGACGGGCGGCTTGGACATCGGGTTGACCTCGACGAGGTTCAGCCCGAACTCCTGCGCCTTGGCGAGCGCCACCTCAATCGCGAGCACCCCCAGCTGCTCGCCCTGGGGTCCAACGACGCGAACTTCACGCGCCTTGATGCGGCGGTCCGTCCTCTGATCACGTGCGAGTGCGATGACACAACTCCTTGAAGAAGCCTGATGAAAGCGGCGGCGCACCTTAGCGATCCGCCCCCTCGTGTCAACACCCACGGGTCACTGATTGTGGGGATGCGCGCGAAAACGGCGCGCGGGAGGATTGCGGCGGCAGGACGGGCACACGCACCAGGCGACGCGCATCGGGGGCGCCCATGGACATCACCGACGTCAAGGTCTTCCCGGTCAACGAGGACAAGCTCCGCGCCTACGTCACCATCACGCTCGACAGCTGCTTCGTCGTCCGCGACTTGAAGGTGATCCACGGCAACAACGGCCTGTTCGTGGCCATGCCGGCGAAGAAGCGCAAGGACGGCACCTACAAGGACATCGCCCACCCGCTGAACGCGGAGATGCGCGAGAAGCTCGAGCGCATCGTCCTGGCCGAGTACGAGAAGGTGGCGCGCGACGGCGGCGGACCGCGGCCCAACCACGGGCACGAGACCTACCCGGACCCGGATTGAGTCGAGTCGCGGCGGTCCGTTGAACCGGCGGTGGGGTTGGTGTACCTCCTGCCCATGTCCGTCAGCCACGACTTCAAGGTGTTCGCCGGGAACTCGAACCGGGCGCTGTCCGAGCGGATCTGCGACTACCTGAAGCGGCCGCTGTCGAAGGCCGACGTGGGACGGTTCTCCGACGGAGAGGTCCAGGTCGAGATCGGCGAGAACGTGCGCGGCTTCGACGTGTTCCTGATCCAGTCGACCTGCCCGCCGGTGAACGATCACCTGATGGAGCTGCTCATCATGTGTGACGCGCTCAAGCGTGCGAGCGCGGCGTCGATCACGGCCGTCATCCCCTACTACGGCTACTCGCGGCAGGACCGGAAGGTCGCGGCGCGGACGCCGATCACCGCGAAGCTGATCGCCGACCTGCTGGCGACGGCGGGCGTCACGCGCGTGGTGTCGATGGACATGCACGCCGGACAGATCCAGGGGTTCTTCAACATCCCCACGGATCACCTCTACGCGTCGCCGGTGTTCCTCGAGGACCTGCGCAAGCGCTTCCCGTCGACCGAGGACGTGGTGATCGTCTCGCCAGACGCCGGCGGCGTCGAGCGGGCGCGCGCCTACTCGAAGCGGCTCAACTGCCCGCTGGCGATCATCGACAAGCGGCGCCCGCGCCCGAACGCCTCCGAGGTGATGAACCTGATCGGCGACGTGAAGGGCAAGTCGGCCATCATCGTCGACGACATCGTCGACACCGGCGGCACGCTGGCGCAGGGCGCGGCGGCGCTCATGGACAAGGGCGCGAAGGCCGTCTACGCGTACATCGTCCACCCCATCCTCTCGGGGCCGGCGATCACCCGCATCAACGAGTCAGTGCTGACCGAGCTCGTCGTCTCCGACACGGTGCCGCTGTCCCGCGCCGCGCAGGACTGCAAGAAGATCCGCCAGATCGGCACCGAGCGCCTGTTCGGCGAGGCGATCGCGCGCATCTACCGCGCCGAGTCGCTGTCGAGCCTCTTCGTCTGACGGCTACAGCGCCTCTTCCGGCGTCGCGAGCAGCTTTCGATCGTCCTTCGTCAGCTCGAGCTTCTCGAAGAGGTCGGGCCGGCGCTCGCGCGCGTCCGGCCGGCTGCCGGCGTCAGTGCCGCTGCCGGCGTCCTGGACACCGGCGTTGTCGGGCTCACCCGTATCGCCGACAACGGGCGCGGCGCAGCCGAGGCCGAGCGCCACGGTGGCGAGAAGCACAGCCCACCTCTCGCCGCCGTGAACGCGCATCGAGTCTCCGTCAGTTGCCCTTGCAGTCGCGCTGCACGCCCGCATACAGCTGCGCGCGGAACACGTACGGCCCCATCTGGATGCCGCCGTCGAAGTCGTAGGTCAAGGGCCGACCGTCGTAGACTTCGTGGTAGGTGAAGTCGCCGCTCAGGTCTTCGAGGACCAGCGCGTTGGGGTCGAGCGAGTTGGGCAACTCGAGGTCCCGGCAGACGCCGTAGCGAGCGTCGTCCACCTTGAAGT
>JBFMAB010000123.1:16700-43250 GCA_040755835.1 Myxococcota bacterium | reverse complement strand
CACCAGGTCCCGAAATAGCGCACCGCGCATCGCGGCTACGTGCGCGGCCAGCGTCACGCCTCGGAGCCACCGTTTCCCAGTCTGATCCGCGCCGGCGCTCCGGGCCGATTTCTCGACTGCTCTTGAGCCGCAAACCGCGCCCGAAGCCACCGTGGATTCACCTGGGCGAACGCTTCGAGCGGCTGGCGCAGATGGTTGACCCGCGCGCGGAGCTGCTCGCGCTGCAGCTCAAGCCGAAGCCGACCGGCAAGGACGAGCGGCGCGTGCGGCAGCTGCTCAAGGCGAAGGGGCGCTCGTGGCCGGGCCCGCTGGAGCCGGCCATCGAGCTGCGTTCGGAGGTGTTCGCGCACGGCTTCGTCAGCGCGGCGCGCGCCGGCGGCGGCTGCTGGCGTTGTTCGCCCCGTTGCCCGCTGTTGTTGACCACGCTCGTTCGTGATCGATCGGCGGTCGTCGCGTGGACTCGCGCGAGTGAGACCGGGTGCGCGGCTTCCTGTCCGTCGTGCGCCGCGTCGTCGAGCGAGGTGCGGAGTGGAGACTTCAGCAGGGCGCCGTGCGCGCGGAGCTGGAGTCGCTACGCCGGCGCTACGACTTCGAGTGGGTGCCGTCGAGGACGCGAGGCGCGTCCGCCTCGAGGTGGGCGGGCGCGGCGAGTGACGAACGTCGTGCCGTCCACCCGCGAGCCCCTCGGCACCTCGCGTCAGGCTGTACTCATTGATGACAGCGAGGCCGGGGATACGGGTTTCGCGAATCGTCAGGTAGTTGACGGATTTGAGGCCCGAAAATCGTCAAGTACGCACCCATTCGGAAAAGCACAGGCCCTCGCGCCGCTGTCGCCCATTTCCCCAAGGCCGAAACCGTCCGCCTCACTCCTCTTCGCGCAGCTTGCCCAGCGCCATCGACTCCTCGATGTCGCCCAGCACCTCCGCGAAGGAGAGCTGCTGCGTGGCCTCCGCGTCGAACGCGCGGTGCGTCGCCGTCACCGCCTCGGAGCTGGTGGGACGCGCCTTCGCCGCGGGCCTGCGCTTCGCGGCCACGCGCTTCGTCTTCGCGCCACCGCGCTTCGCCTTCGTCTTCGCCGAGGCGCGCTTCTTCGACTTCGGCGCCACCCGCTTCGCCGGCTTCTTCGCCGCCTTCGCCTTCCGCTTGCTCGCCACGTGGCCTCCCGCGCTCGGTGTTGCCGCGCCCGCAACAGTGGACCAGACACGTCCGCAACGGCCGGGGAGTCTCTCACGTCTCGAACCCCCAGGCCCGCGACACGACGAGCCACGGCGCTGGCGCGTGAGGTGCTCTCCCACGCCTCACACGCCGTCCCCGGAGAAAGCCATGCCCACCGTCACCGCCGCCCGCACCACCGTCGTCATCTCCTCGAGTCCCACGCCGGTCCTCGCGCCGCCGCCGCGCTCGCCTGCGAGGCCCGACGCCTTCGAGACCGCCGCGGCCACCCGCCGCGCGGGGATTCGGTGGCCGAGCTGCTCGCGCGCGCCTCGCCTCACCGCCGAGGTCGCCCGGCTCCACCGGCAGGTCTCCGGCTGATCCGCATAACGCGGCGCGTTGGAGTCGTGCTCTACTCACGCTCCGCACATGAACGTCCTCTTCATCTCCCCCGCGTTCCCGCCACAATTCTTCCGCTTCTGCACGGCGCTCCGGGCGCACGGCGTCAACGTGCTGGGCCTGGGCGACACGCCGCCGCACGAGCTGAACCATGAGCTGCGCGCGGCGCTGGCCGAGTACGTCCACGTGCCGGACCTCGACCACCACTACGACTCCGCGATGCGCGCCGTCGCGTACCTCATCTCCAAGCACGGCCGTCTCTCGCGCATCGAGTCGCACAACGAGCACTGGCTGACGCTGGAAGGGAAGCTGCGCGAGGACTTCAACGTGCTGGGCCCGCGGCCCGACACGCTCCGGCAGTGGCGCGCGAAGTCCAGCATGGGCGAGCTGTTCGCGAAGGTGGGCATTCCCCGGCCCGACGGCCACGTCTACTCGACGCCCGAGGCCGCGCGCGCCTTCGTGAAGGCCCACGGCTTCCCCGTCATCTTCAAGCCCAACACCGGCGTCGGCGCGCAGCGCACCTTCAAGGTGAACAACGAGCACGGCCTCGAGGAAGTGCTGAAGGAGAAGCTCGACGGCTACCTCGTGCAGCCCTTCGTCACCGGCTCGGTGGTCAGCTACGACGGGCTGGTCGACGACGCGGGCCACATCGTCTACGAGACGTCGCACGAGTACTCGAGCGGCATCATGGAGGTGGTGAACCAGAAGCTGGACTTCAGCTACTGGAACGTCCGGGAGATTCCCGCGCAGCTGCGCGAGTACGGCCGGCGAACCGTCGAGGGCTTCGGCGTGCGGGGCCGCTTCTTCCACATCGAGTTCTTCCGGCTGGCCGACGGCACGCACCGCGCGCTGGAAATCAACGTGCGCCCGCCCGGCGGCTTCACCACCGACATGATGAACTACGCGTCGGACATCGACGTGTACGACTTGTGGGCGCGCATGGTGGCGGGCCTCGACGTCTCGACGTTCCGCTGGACGCCGAAGTACCACGTACTGCACGCGAGCCGGCGCGCCGGCCGCCACTACCGGGCCGACCACGCCGCGCTGCGCGCGCACCTCCGCGAGCGGCTGTTGTGGGACCGGGAGATGCCCGGCGCGCTGGCCGCGGCGATGGGCGAGTACCTGGTGCTGGTGCGCAGCCCCAGCCTCGAGCAGGTGCAGGCCGACGCCGCCTTCATCCAGGCGACCGTGTAGTCCTCGTCAGCCGCCGAGCGCCCACTCGAGCGCGTGCGGCAATCGTCGCTGCCAGTCCGCCTCGCTGTGCATGCCGCCCTCCTCCAGCCAGCACCGCACCTCGTGCGGCGCGTAGCCGAGCGCGAGGAGGTGCTCGTGGAAGGCGCGCACCTTCTCGCCGTACGACATCTCCCAGCTGCGGCGCAGCGTCTCGTGCGTGCCGGCGTCGAGGTACAGCTTCGTCCACCGCCGCGTGTGCGCCGTCCACCGTCGGAACAGCTCGTCGCCGCCCCACATCACCGACGGCGACAGCGCCGCGGTGCGCCCGAAGACGTCGGGGCGCTTCAGCGCGAGGTACAGCGAGATGAGCCCGCCCAGCGACGAGCCCACCGTCGCCGTCCACCAGGGCTCCGCGTGCAGCCGGTAGCGCGCGCGCGCCCACGGCACCAACTGCTCGGTGATGAAGCGCGCGTAGGTGTCCCCGCGGCCCTTCACGCCGTCGCGCGGCTCGTCCCACGGCGAGAAGTCCTCGAAGCGGCCGAGCCCGTGGTCCACCGCGACGATGAGCCACGGGCCGACGCGCCCCTCGTCCATGAGGCGCTGCAGCGTGAGGTTGGCCGCCCAGTTCGGCCAGCGCGCCGTCTCCGGGTGCTCGAAGACGTTCTGCCCGTCGTGCATCACGATGAGGCCGAAGCGCTCGTGCGGGCACGCGTCGTACTGCCACGGCGTGAAGACGCGCAGCACGCGCGGGAAGCCTTCGGCCTCGCTGTGGAAGCCCCGGAGAATCTCGATGCGACTCATGGAAGCGGACGGGAGGCTACGCGGAAACCGCCTCGCGGCGACACCCTGGCGTCGTGGCTCACGCCTGCGGCGCGCGCACCGCCGCCTCGCGACCGGCGCAAGCGGGTGAACACACGCGCGCCGGGTCGCCATGCGCGCAGCCGGTGCAAAGCGGAGCCGCCGGCCATTCGGCCCATCGTCAAAGCGCGAAGTCGATGGCGCCACGCCCCGACGCCTCGAGCGCCGCGTTCACCTTCGTGAAGAGCTTCTCGGCGCGCGCCGCGTCCTCGAAGGCCTTGCCGTTGAGCGGCGACGGGTGCGGCGCCGCCAGCACCGCGTGGCGTGACGTGTCGCCCAGGGACTCCACCAGCGCGAGCGCCGGTTTGCCGAGGCAGAGGAAGACGACGGGCGACGGCCCGTCCGCCACGGCGCGCAGCACCGCGCGCGTGAAGTCCTCCCAGCCCTGCTTCCTGTGCGAGTGCGGCTCGCCCTCGCGCACCGTGAGGACGGTGTTGAGCAGCAGCACGCCCCTGTCCGCCCACGCGGTGAGGTCGCCGTGCGCGGGCACCGGCAGCGCGAGGTCGGCATGGAGGCCGAGGAAGAGGTTCTTCAGCGAGGCGGGCACCTTCACGCCGCGGTGTACCGAGAAGGCGAGGCCGTTCGCGTTGCCGCGCGTCGGGTACGGGTCCTGCCCGAGCAGCACCACCTTCACCGCGGGCGGCGGTGTGTGCGCGAGCGCGGCGAAGCGCTCCTCGCGCGGCGGGAAGACGGGGCCTGCGGCGTCCTGCTGTTGGAGAAACGTCGCAAGCTCGGCGAAGGACTGCGCCGACAGCGCGCCGGCGAGAACCTCGCGCCATGCGGCCGGCACCTGCGCGGCCAGCGCCTCCGCGGCGCCGGGAGCGATGGGGCGAGGCGGTGGCGCAGCGCGCGGCATCGCGGCGAACCGTAGCCGATGCGGCGCGGGACTCGTGCGACTTCACGGCGTCAACTGTCGATGCACGGGCAGCTTCGCCGCCGCGAGCGGCCGGTAGGCGCGCAGCCACACCGGGTGCGCCGATTCCATGTCGTGGACGTGGTGGGCGTCGTAGCCCTCCTCGCTGACGAAGAAGGCGGTGTGCACCGGCGCCTTCGCCACGCGAAGGCCCGCGCAGGTGAGCGGGTACGCGCAGCTCCGCACGACGAGCGCGAGCAGCCACGGCAGTGAGGCACGAGTGCCAGTGCGCGCCACGACGTCCACCATCGCCCGTTCGCGCGCCGCGAGACAAGACGAGTCGACACGAAGACGCCCACCGGCTTTCGCCGGTGGGCGCCGCTTCAGGGGATGCGTGGGGAGGACTACTCCGCGTCGCGGCCTTCGGCGATGCGCTGCTGAATGGCCCGCTTGAGCGCCAGCTTCTCCGCGTCGTTCAGCGTGCCATCGCCGTCCGCGTCGAACTGCGCCATCACCTGGGCCTTCCTCGCCTGCCACGCCGCGATGCGGTCCGCGCGGAGCTGCAGCCGCTCGCCGTCGTCCAGCACGCCGTTCCCGTTCGCGTCGTACTCGCTCAGGATGGCCTGCCGCGCCGCCTGCACCCGCGCCAAAAGCGCCGCCTTCGCCGCCGCGCGCTCACCGGCGTCCAGCGCGCCGTCGCCGTTCGCGTCGAAGCGGGCCACCACCTGGGCGCGCAGACGCGAGCAGCGGGCCTCCATCGCGTCCACCATGGCGGTGCGCTCGTCGGCTGACAGCACGCCGTCGTTGTTTTCGTCGAAGGCCCACTTCACGCGCTTGAGGACGTGCACGCGGTGCATGACGGCGAAGCGCACCGCGAGCGGGTGGCCGACGCGCGCCTCGAGGTCGCTCTTCAGCTGCTGGCGCTCCGCGGGACCCAGCTGGCCGTCGCCGTTGACGTCGTAGCGGGCGAGGATGCGCGCGCGCCGCGCACCGAAGTCGCACACGCCGTCCGCGTCACCCGGCATCTCCGGTAGCACCGCCGCCTCGTCGGCCGAGGTCTCCAGCGCGGTCGCATCCTGCCCACCCACCGCGTCGCCGGCGACGTCACCCGTCTCCTCGGCCGCGGTGAGGTACGAGGTGGCTTCGCCGAGGAGCTGCTCCTCCTCGTTCAACGCGCCCTGACAACCCGCGGTGGTGAGGGCGACGGCGGACAGCGACAGCGACAACAGGGTGTGACGCAGCGATTTCATGGGGGCTCCGTGCTGGGTGTGGGTGGCTCCGGCCTGCTCGAAGGCCATCAACCCCGTCACCCCGCGTCGGTTGCGTAGCCCGAAATTTCCGCGGAGAAACCGCGGGTTACATCTCGTTGACGCTGGCCATCAGCCTGTCGTTGAAATTCTCGCGGACCAGCCTGAAGCGCTCGCGAAGACGGGCGCGGCGAGGGCCAGCGCGAGGACGGCGGCGAAGAGGCGCATGCGGAAGTCTCCAGAGCGGGGCGAGTCGGTTGCAACGCCACCGCGCCGTCGATGGTTCCCTCCACCGACGCTCCCACCCCCCAGAGGGGACAGGGCGCTACCCGCGTCCGACGTCGCGGAACGCGTCGAGCCGCGCGATGGCCGCGTCGGCGCCCTGGTGCAGCCGCTCGCCGTCCCACAGCGCGGGCGTGTCCGTGCCTCCGCGCGCGGTGAGGTCCGCCTGCACCTCGGGGTACGTCACGTTCCGAAACCGAACGACGTGTTCCAACTCGTGCTCCACGACGTAGCGGCGCACGCGCGCGCTCGACGCGTCCGTCAGCGCGTGGAACAGCTCGAAAGGGGCGCTCTCCTTGTCCACGGGCCGCACCGTAACCGCAGAGCCTGGGCGCGGCACGCCCCGCCGCATGCGTGGGAACTGGCACGCCGCTGGCTTACACACCCGAGCCGATGGAACGCTTCCTCCGCCTCGCCCTGCTCCTCTTCCTGCTCGCGACGGGCCTGGGGCTGGTGCTGCGCTACGCGATGGTGGAGCCGGTGGCGGGCCTCGTCTTCGGGCACGCGCTGCACGCGCACTCGCACACGCTGTACTTCGGCTGGGCGGGGCTCGCGCTCTTCACCCTCTTCTTCGAGCGCGTCGGCGCGCTGGACGCGGCGGTGCGGCGCGTGCTGTGGGCCATCGCCGGCGTGTCGGTGGCCACGCTGCTGGCCTTCCTCCACTCCGGCTACGGGCGCCCGGGCGTCATCGTCTCTGCCGTGTCACTCGTGGTGTGGGGCGTGGCGGTGGGCCTCTTCCTGCACCGCGCCAGGGGCCAGCAGGCGCCGGACCTCGCGTGGCTGCGCGTCGCCGCCTGGTACGTCGTCGTCGCGTCCGTCGGCGCCGGCGCGCGCGTGGTGTTGCTCGTCGCGAAGGCCGACCCGCTGTGGGGCAAGCTGGCCGTCGCCTTCTTCCTCACCGCGTTCGCCGGCTTCTTCCTCTTCGGCGTGGTGGGCGTGCTGGCGCACGTCCTCGAGCAGCGCGGCGCGCGGCTGGACGTGCGCCTGATGCGCTGGCAGCTCGGGTGGATGACGCCGCTTGCGGCGCTCACCTTCCCGCTCGGCGTGCCGGGCGGTATGGACACCGCGCTGGGGCCCGTGGCGCGCGTCGCGTCAGTGGCGCTGGTGGTGCCGGCGGCGCTGTGGCTCGTCAACCTGTGGAGCGCGTCGCGGCACGTCGCCACCGGCTGCCGCCACGTCCTGCGCAGCATCGCGGTGATGTGGGCGGTGAAGTCCGTCTTCGAGGTGGGCGCGGCCTTCGGCCTCGACGTGCTGGCGGCCACCTCGCGCCACGCCGTCATCCTGCAGATTCACCTGGTGCTGCTCGGTGTGGTGACGGCGGCGCTCTTGCTGGTGGTGCGCGCACGCCTGGGCCGCGTGACGGGGCCGGCGCTCCTCCTGCATCAGGCGGGCGTGGGCGTCATGTGCGCCGGGCTGTTGCTGACGGCGCTCTCGTCGTTCGGCGCGCTCGCCGCGGGCGCGCAAGGGCTGTGGCTGGCGATGGCGGGCGGTGCGGTGGTGTGGGTGGTGGACCTGGCGCTCGTGGTGGACGCGCTCGACGTGAAGCGCCCGCGCGAGCTCTCGACGGGGTGAAGCCGGCCCACGCGCGAAGATGAGAGAGGGCCGCGTCCAGCGCCGCGAGGTGCCGCTCCACGACGGTCTTGTCGCCGCTCCCGCGCGTCATCGCCCAAAGTCTCCCCGCGCCGCGCGCTCGGCCGCGGCGCGCTCGACGATGCGCTGGCGGCCGAGGTCATCGCAGTACCGGGAGCAGCGGCGGCGCGCGGTTCAACACCACCACGTCCACGTCGTTGCGCCCCAGTGCCTTCATCAGCTCGCTGCCCAGCACCGCCGCATGCCCGAAGGCTGGCGAGTGCGTCGGACATGACGAAGCCCCGGCCCCGCACGTGGCGGGCGACCGGGGCCTCTGGGGGCACGGCCTGCGGCGTCGTTACCGCGGCCGCGCGACCTCGATGCGCTTCTGCTCGATGCGGATGCGCTCGCGCAGCTCGAGCGCGCGCGGGTCCGTCACCTCGAAGTCCTTCAGCTTCGCCTCGGCGTCCGCGATGCGCTTGTTGGCCGCCGCGACGTCGATGCTCGCCTGCGCTTCGGCCTGGTCCGCCAGCACGCGCACCCGCCCGGGGCCCGCCTCGACGAAGCCGCCCGCCACGAAGTACACGCTCTTCGTGCCGCCCGCGGTGACGGTGACGGGGCCCGGCGCCATCACCGAGAGGAACGTCGCGTGGCCCGGCCGTACGCCGAACAGGCCGTTCGCGCCGGGCGCGATGACCTCGTCCGCCTCGACCTTCGCCAGCCGCCGCTCGGGGGTGACGATTTCGACCTTCAGCTTCGCCATGGCGTCTCCCGGCTCAGCCCTGCGCCAGCTTCTTGGCCTTCTCCAGCACCTCGTCGATGCCGCCGACCAT
This sequence comes from Myxococcota bacterium, assembly GCA_040755835.1. Lineage (GTDB taxonomy): Bacteria > Myxococcota > Myxococcia > Myxococcales > Myxococcaceae > JADLDB01. The sequence continues at coordinate 34,884 of JBFMAB010000123.1, read as the reverse complement.
GTAGAACGCCTGCTCCGGCAGCTCGTCGTGCTTGCCCTCCACGAGTTCCTTGAAGCCGCGCACGGTCTCGGCCACCGACACGTACTTGCCGGGCGAGCCGGTGAAGACCTCGGCCACGAAGAACGGCTGCGAGAGGAAGCGCTGGATTTTCCGCGCGCGCGCCACGGTGAGCTTGTCCTCTTCCGACAGCTCGTCCATGCCGAGGATGGCGATGATGTCCTGCAGCTCGCGGAAGCGCTGCAGCGTCGCCTGCACCTTGCGCGCGACGGCGTAGTGCTCGGCGCCGAGCACCTGCGGGTCGAGGATGCGGCTGGTCGAGTCGAGCGGGTCCACGGCCGGGTAGATGCCGATTTCCGTCAGCGCGCGCGAGAGGACGATGGTGCCGTCGAGGTGCGCGAACGTCGTCGCGGGCGCCGGGTCCGTGAGGTCGTCGGCGGGCACGTACACGGCCTGCACCGCGGTGATGGAGCCCTTGTTGGTGGTGGTGATGCGCTCCTGCAGGTCACCCATCTCGGTCGACAGCGTGGGCTGGTAACCGACGGCCGAGGGGATGCGGCCGAGCAGCGCCGACACCTCCGAGCCCGCCTGCGTGAAGCGGAACACGTTGTCGACGAACAGCAGCACGTCGCGCCCTTCCTCGTCGCGGAAGAACTCGGCGATGGACAGGGCGGACAGCGCCACCCGCGCGCGCGCCCCGGGCGGCTCGTTCATCTGGCCGAACACCAGCACGGCCTGCGACTTCTCGAGCTCCTTGATGTTGATGACGTTGCCTTCCTGGAACTCCTTGTAGAGGTCGTTGCCCTCGCGGGTGCGCTCGCCGACGCCGGCGAACACCGAGAAGCCGCCCTTCTCGATGGCCGCGTTGCGGATGAGCTCCATCAGGAGCACCGTCTTGCCGACGCCGGCGCCGCCGAACAGGCCGATCTTCCCGCCGCGCGTGAACGGGCAGAGCAGGTCGATGACCTTGATGCCCGTCTCGAACATCTGCACCTTCACGTTGAGGTCGGTGAAGGCCGGCGGCTTGCGGTGAATCGGGTAGCTCTTGTCGGCCTTCACCGGGCCCATCTCGTCCACCGGCTCGCCGACCACATTGAGGATGCGGCCCAGCGTGCCCTTGCCGATCGGCACCTGGATGGGCGCGCCCGTGTTCTTCACCGGCATGCCGCGCGCGAGGCCGTCCGTCGTGTCCATCGCGATGCAGCGCACGGTGTTCTCACCGAGGTGCTGCGCGACCTCGATGGTGAGGTTGTCCGCCGCCGACGAGATGGCCGGGTTGGTCACCTTCAGCGCGGTGTACACCTCCGGCAGGCCGCCGGGCGGAAACTCCACGTCGACGACGGGCCCGAGAATCTGGGTGATGCGTCCACTGGTCGAAACCTGAGCGCTCATGGCGGGCGCGCGCGTAGCATTCGACCTCTACCGACGCAAGACGGATCAGCCGGTCATCAGCCCCGGGAATGGAACCGAATGTGGGGGGGGCGAGCCGGCCGGCGCGGGGTGCCTCAGCGGGCCTGCAGCTGGGCCGCCGAGTTGCCAATGCCGGACACCCGCAGCTTCGGCTTCTTGCCGGTGAGCGCGGCCTTCCACAGCACCTTGTTGCCCACACCGGACACCACGATGCTGCCGGCGACGTCGGTGGTGACCTCGATGCCCTGGCCCGACACCGTGACGGTGCGGCACGGGCCGGTCAGCGTCAGCACGTGGCCCTGGCCGGAGATGTCGACGTCCTCGTTGGCGGCGCAGACGTGCGCCTCGGTGCGGCCCTGGCCGGTGACGACCCACTTGCCGTCGGCGGCGGTGGGCGCGGGCCCCTGGGCGCCCTGGATGGTGACGGACTTGCCGTTGCTGCCGGTGACGGTGGTGGCGCCGCCGCCGGTCTTCACCTCGACGCCCTTGTTGCCGCTCTTCACGTTGACCGCGCCGCCGCCGGTCGTCACGTCGACCTGCTCCGGGGCCTCGTCGTCGTCGTCCGAGCCTTCGACCTGCACGTTGGTGCCGGCGGCGTTCACCTTCACGCTCTTGCCGCCCGAGTTCACCTGCACCTGCGCCAGCGCGACGGCCGAACTCAGCGCCGCGAGAATCATCATCCGCCACGTCATCATGTGTACGTCCTCCCCGATGGGACAGCGTGCGTCCCGGCGACGCACCATACCCAAAACGAATTCACCTCGGGCATGCGTTGCCGCGCGGCGCAGAAAACGATCCGCTGCTGCGGGCGGGAATGCGATGCTGCCGCCCTGAAAGGGAAAGCGGGAGTCGTGAATGGCCCCCGCCACGACCCGTCCATTTCGCGGCAAACACCACCACACGAGGACGCCCCATGCAGCTCCGCTTCCACGCCGTCATCGTCACCGCCCTGCTGGCGCTGCCCACGAGCGCACTCGCGCAGGGCGCAGGCCAGTACAAGAAGCCGCTGAAAGACGCCGCGAAGGCGCTCGAAGACGCCGGGTCCAAGGCCCGCCGCGCCGGCGGCCGGTGCCGCGCGTCGATGAGCGACCCGCTCGAAAACGCGGCCGACAAGGTTTTCGAGCTGCGCAAAGGCGACATGCCGCGCGGCTTCGAGGTGCAGCAGATCCGCGCCGAGGTGTCCAGCTACGCCGCGTCCGCCTCCTTCTCGGGCTGCCCGTACCCGGTGCTCGAGGACATCCAGCGGGCGCTCGAGAGCCTCGAGGAAGCGCGCATCGCCATCTGGGCGCAGCGACACGGCGGCGGCCGCGACGACGACGACGACGACGATGGCCGTGACGGGCGGGGCCGCCAGGACGGCCGGCAGTCCGCGTGGGCGCAGATGGCGGCGCTCAGGGTGCAGACCAACGCCACCTTCGAGGGCGAGCGCGCGGTGAAGGTGACGGTGCCCGAGCTGCGCATGACGAACATGCAGGGCCGCACTTTCTACCTGGGCGCGCGCTACCGCAGCTACGAGGGCCAGTGGAGCGACTGGGTCACCACCAGCGCGTGGACCGTCCCCAGCGAGCCGTTCATCTGGAGGAACGCCTTCACGCACTACCTCCGCTTCTCCACGCTGGCGGAAGACGACTTCTCCGACGGCCGCTTCGTGGCGCGCGTCTCGGTCTTCGACGGCAACGGCGCCGAGCTCGCCTTCCGCGAAGTCACCTTCCGCGTGACGCTGCCGCAGCTGCCCCCCGCGCCGTACCCGCCCGGCACCATGCCGCCGCCGCCCGTGCAGCCACCGCCCGTCGTGCAGCGCGACTGCGGCACCGGCAACGACGTCGGCTGCACGATGACGCGCGACGGCCAGTACCCGATGGACGCGGGCACCTGGAACGGCTTCCTCACCTCACTGCGCACCAACGCGAGCGAGTTCCAGCGGCAGCGCATCTGCGAGGCGACCTTCCAGCGCAGCTACGTCACCGCGTTCCAGCTGGGGATGGTGCTGGACCTCTTCTCGAGCGACAACACGCGCCTCATCGTGGCCCGCTTCGCCGCGCCCCGCGTGGTGAACCCGCAGCACGCGCTGGGCTTCTCGTCGAAGTGGCGCTCGAGCGCGCAGGCCACGCAGTACTCGCAGCTGATGACCGCGCAGCTCCCCGGCCAGCCCGCCCAGCCCCCGCCCGTGCAACCGCCGCCGACCATGCCGCCCCCGCCGGGCGCGCCGCCCCCGCCGCCGGGCGGCTTCCGCGACTGCGGCACGGGCAACGACCCCGGCTGCGGGATGAGCCGCAACGGCCAGGTGCCGATGGACGCAGCCACGTACGACGGCTTCCTCGTCTCGCTGAAGGCGAATTCCAACGAGCTGGTGCGCGCGGACATCGTGCGCACCGTGATGCGCTCGAGCGCGCTCACCGCGCTGCAGCTGGGCGCCGTCCTCGACCTCTTCCAGAACGAGCTGACCCGCCTCGACGTCGCCCAGACGTGCGCGCCGAGGGTGGTGAACCCGCAGCACGCGCTGGGGCTCGCCGGGAAGTTCCAAAACACCTTCAACTCGCAGGAGTACGTGCGGGTGATGACGAGCCAGATGGGCCGCTGACGTGTTTCGTTGACGCGGGGGCGGCGCCGTCCGTACACCTCGCGGCACGATGACGGCGAGGCGGCTGGCGTGGCTATCCGGGCTGGGGGCGCTCTTTCTCGCCGCGCCTGCGCCGGCCGCCGAGCGCGACCTCGCCTTCAGTTGGACGACGCACGTCCTCGAGCGCGGCCGCGACGACCTCGAGGTGTGGCTGACGCCGCGCATCGCCCGCCTCGACCCGGGCTACTCGCGCGTCGACACGCGCTTCGTGTGGACGCACGGGGTGGTGGCGAACCTCGAGTCGCAGGTGTCGCTCGACCTCGGCCTCGAGAACACCGAGCGCGACCACGCGGTGGACCCGCGCGTCACCTCGCTGTGGCGCTGGGCGCCGTGGCGCGCCACCGGGCCCGTGGGCCTCGGCGTCGTCGGCCGCGCGTCGCTGGGCCTCGACGTCGTCGAGCTCGAGGCGCGCCTCATCGTCGACAAGCAGCTGGGCGACCTGCTGCTCGCCGCCAACGTCGCCGCCGAGCAGTCCTTCCCCTGGGGCGGCCGCGCCGGCGTCACCACCCGCGTCGAGGCGACGCTGGGCCTCGCGTACACCGTCGCCCCCTTCGCCCGCGTCGGCCTCGAAGCCCGCGCGAAGTCCAGCTTCGCCCGCGGCGACTACCAGGGCACCGCGCTGTACGTCGGCCCCGGCCTCGCCTTCCGCTTCCGGCCGCTGTGGCTGTCCATCGCCGCCACCATCCAGGCCGCCGCCGACAAGGCCCCCGCCGACCGCGACGCGAGCGAGCCCATGACGCTGCGGGACGACGAGCGCTTCGTGCTGCGCTTCACGTTCGGCTTCCCCACCGACTGACCCCCCCACGCATCGCCTGACGCACCGCGGCGACAGCGGCCTGTCACCCGCGCGCGACACCCTCGGCTTCCGGGACACCCGGCCCTTTCTTCTGTCCGAGGTGCGGACGGGGCTGACTGAAACCCTCACACATCGAATGTTTCATTTCTTGACGTTTCTGCTGGGCGCTCCCTCGGAGGCGCCGGACGGCACGTCCTTCGCTTCTCCGCGGATTCGCTTCGCCGGGAAATGTCTCACCCTTTGCGAGAGTGACTTCGTGATGCGACGGCTGGTGACGCTGGGGCTGGTGGCGGCGGTGGCGACGGGCTGCGGGACGGCCTCGGACGCGGTGGTGACGAGCGACACGCTGACGGGCGCGGACGAGTGGGCGACGGTGTCCGACGGCCTCAACACCTCGTTGCCCATCGGCAGCACGCTGGCCACGACGGCGAACCTCAACCTGCGTACGGGCCCGTCGACGTCCAACTCCATCCGCCTCGTCGTCCCGAAGGGCGGCCGGCTGCAGACCATCAACCGCACGACGCCCGAGGGCAGCTGGTACAACGTCTCGTACAACGGCACGACGGGCTGGGTGCACGGCGGCTACGTGACGCTGGTGGAGTCGGGCACGCCGTCGGCACCGTCCACCCCGGTGTCGGGCGCGCGCGACGCGGCCATCGCCCGCGCGAAGTCGGGCGTCGGCTTCTCGTACTACTGGGGCCACGGCAGCTGGATTCCCAACGGCGCGACGTCGTCGACGAAGGGCACCTGCACCGGCAACTGCCCCGACTGCAGCCACTCGGGCCGCTACGGCGCGGACTGCTCGGGCTTCGTCGCCAAGGTGTGGCAGGTGCCGTCGTCCAACACGGACCTCACCGTCGACAGCCACCCGTACAGCACGTACTCCTTCAACGGCGCGAACAGCCAGTGGCGCACCGTGAGCCGCTCCAGCGTGAAGCCGGCCGACGCGCTCGTCTACCGCGGCAGCAGCGGCGGCCACATCGTCATCTACGAGTCGGGCGACGGCTGGGGCTCGATGTGGACGTACGAGGCGCGCGGCTGCAGCTACGGCATCGTGCACAACCTCCGCAGCTTCGGCAGCGAATACAAGGCCATCGCCCGCACCGGCTACTGAGTCACGGCGCGAGCTCGCGCTGCAACGACTCGAGCGCCGCGGTGGCCGCGTCCTGGCCGCAGTCGGGGTCGCCCTTCTTCCGCTCCACCAGGCGCAGCTTCGTCAGCGGCTCGACCGCGTCGGGGCTGCGCAATTCGCCCAGCCGCTTCGCCGCCGTGCGCCGCGTGCCGCAGTCGCGGCTGTTCAGCGCGCGCACATAGAGGTCCACCAGCGGCAGGCCCTGCCCCGCGTACGCGATGTCCACGAAGCGCAAGGCGCCCCACTGCGCCCAGCTGGCCTCGCCCTGCGCCAGCGCCTGCAGCCGCGGCAGCATGTACGCGCGCGGCAGCGACGCCATCAGCTTCTTCAGGCGCGGGGCTTCCTGGTGGCCGAAGTCGTCGGCCAGCGCGTCCACCGCCGCGGCTTCGAGGGCCTCGCCTTCGGGCACCGAGCCCATCACGCGCCATTCCTCGTCGTGGCGGCCCACCTGGTGGAAGGCGGCGGCGCGCAGCGTCTGCATCGGCCACGCCTGTCCGGCCTCGCCCATGTCCTCCAGCACCTGCAGCGCCTCGGAGCCGCGGCCGCCGTCGACGAGGCGGCGGGCCTTGCGGGCCGGCTCGTTCCACCATGCGGTGCCCAGCGCGGTGAGCGCCGCCACCGCCACCGCGCCGAGGCCCACCAGCACCTTCGTCTTCGTCGACAGGCGCCGCGGCTCGGGCACGTCGTCCCAGCGCACCACGTCCGACAGCGGCAGGGGCTTCGTGCTGAGCGCCTCCAGCAGCCCGGTGGCCGTCTGCGGGCGCCGCGCCGGGTCCTTCTCGAGGCACGCCATCACCGCGGCCACCAGCGCGGGGAACTGCACGAGGTGCGGCGCCATGTCGAGGACGAAGGGCGCCTTCTGGTGAATGTGCTGGCTGATGAACTCCCGCGGCGACGGGCCGGGGAAGGGGTGGCGGCCCGTCAGCATGCGGAAGGCGATGACGGCCAGCGCGTAGAGGTCGCTGCGCGCGTCGAGCGGCTGTCCCAGCGCCTGCTCGGGCGACACGTACTCGGGCGTGCCCAGCACCAGGCCCACCTGCGTCACCGACGCGCCGCCTTCCTGCCCGGCGAGCCGCGCGATGCCGAAGTCCAGAAGCCGCGCCTGCTCGCCGCCGTCGGGCGTGCGCGTGAGGATGACGTTCTCGGGCTTCAGGTCGCGGTGGACGATGCCCTTCGCGTGGATGGCCGCGAGGCCCTGCGCCAGCTGCGTGACGAGCATCTCCGTGCGCGCCACGGACAGCGGCGCCTCGTTGCGCAGCACCGCCTCGAGCGTCTCGCCTTCGACGTACTCCATGACGAGGCACATCGACGCCTCGTGCAGGCCGAAGTCGATGACGCGCACCACGGCGGGGTGTTCGACGGAGGACAACAGCAGCGCCTCGCGCTTGAAGCGCTCCTCGAAGCCGAGGTCGCGCGGGAGGTCCTCGCGCAGCACCTTCACCGCGACGCGCCGGCCCAACGACACCTGCTCGGCCGCGTAGACGAGGCCCATGCCGCCGCCGCCCAGCAGCTGCTCGATGCGGAAGCGGCCGCCCAGCACCAGCGTGCCGGGAGGGAGGGCCGCGCCCTTCGAGGGCCGGGTCTCCGTCGTCTCCTGTGACTTGCCGGCCTCCGCCATCGCGCGTGCAGCGTTCTTTCACACTTCGCCCGCGCCTTCACCCTCGCCCGCTCGCCGGTCAGTCAGCAGCCCAGCGGCACCACGGACACCTCGTCGTTCGCCCGGCCGCGCACCAGCGCGACGCCGTCGCCCACGCCCGCCACGCCGTCATCGCAGGCGGGCCCGGGGCACGACTCCACGAGGCCGCCGTCGTGCATCACCGCGGTGAAGGAGGAGCTGACCTCGCCGGCCCCGAGGCTGGGGCCGCCCGTCACGGCAGCCCGGCGTCGTCGTGGTGCTGCCGCTTCATCGAGTACATGCGGCGGTCGGCCTCGCCGAGCGCGACGTGCAGGCGCTCGCCCTGCTGGGCCACCGCGGTGCCCAGCGACAAGCGCAGCGGTGTGCCGCCGGAGGTCGCGTTGTGCAGCGCGACCGCGTCCACCAGGCGCGCCGCGAGGCGGTCGATGGCGCGCACGTCGTGGCCCGACAGCAGCATGGCGAACTCGTCACCGCCGATGCGCGCGACGCAGTCACCGGTGCGGAACGTGGCCTTGAGCACCTTCGCGGTGCGGCGCAGCAGCTCGTCGCCGGCGGCGTGGCCCTGGTGGTCGTTCACCCACTTCAGTCCGTCGAGGTCCACCATGATGATGCCGACCGGCCAGGGCCCGCGCTCCTCGACGCGGAGGAGCACCTCGTCGAAGGCGCCGCGGTTGGCCAGCCCGGTGAGCGCGTCGTGCGTCGAGAGGTAGAGGAGGTGGTCTTCCAGCCGGCGGCGCTCCGTCATGTCGCGCACCACCGCGATGGTGAAGCGCTCGCCGGCGAGCTCGATGGGCGACAGGCTGACCTCCACCGGCATGCGCGTACCGTCACGGCGCCGCGCGCCGAGCTCGACCGAGCGCTGGCCGTTGCGCCTCAGCGACTGCGCGGGCGCGAGGCCGTGCCGCGGGGCGCGCTCGTCGTCGGGCACCAATTCGTCCACGTCGTGGCCGACCAGCTGGGAGCGGTCGAAGCCGAACAGGCGCTCGGTCTGGGCGTTGACCAACGCGATGCGCCCGTCGGCATCGAAGACGATGATGGCGTCGGGCGCCGACTCGAGCAGCGCACGCGCGAAGTGATCAGGCTCGACCCGCATCCTCCACCACCCCCCGCGCAGACGGTAACGCCGTGCGCGTACCGTGGGAACCCACGGTGGACGTTTCCAGTCCCGTGCGACACCCACCCGCGCGCAGGTGTGCGACAAGCCCTCACCACCCTCACGCACCGACGCGCGAGTAGGCTGGCGCGGCATGCGAACAACGGCGTCGCTGGTGGTGCTGACGGGGCTGGCGGCGTGCTCGGGCGCGGGACCGGGCCCGGAGGACGGCGGCGTCGGCGAAGGCCCGTACGTGCCGGTGGAGTCACGACCGCTGGGGCTCAACGACGTCACCGTGCTGCTGCCGCTCGAATCGGTGGACGCGGGCACGCCGCTGCCGGGGCCCGAGGCGCTGATCCGCTACGACCTCTTCGACCGGCTCACCACCACACCCGGCGACGTGCTGACGGACTTCGACCGCCTGCGCGTGGTGGCGATCCGCTTCGACGTCTGCGACCGCGCGCAGCCGGGGCCCTGCCCACCGGGCGCCGACGGCAGCCTGCGGCTCGTGCTCCAGCCACTGCTGCGCGACGGGCACGCCGAGGACGTCGCGTTGCACGCCTTCTACCCGGTGCCGAACGCCGAGGTGCCCGAGCTCGTGGACACGCTGCGCGCGCTCGCGCGGCTACAGGACGTGCCGCTCTCGTCGCCGCTGAAGGTGAACACGGCGTGGAAGGTGAACGCCGAGTACACGGAGAAGCTGGCGGCGCTGGTGGCGCGCTACGCCGCGCCCGCGAAGCTGCTGCGCCTGACGCTCTTCGGCCAGCTGACGACGAACGCGGCGCTCATCTGGGTGTTCCGCGGCGTGGAGAAGCAGGGCGCGGGCTTCGTGCGCATCGACATCCCCGACGTGAGGGCGCAGGACCAGCAGGTGTTGCTCTTCGGCGGCGCGTCCTTCACCGCCACGCCCATCGCCGACGCGCCCGCGGGCTTCCGGCGCGTGATGAGCGAGTCCGACTTCACCGCCGCGACGCCGGCGCAGCAGCGCGAGGCGCTCGAGAGCCTCACCGCGGCGGACAACCCCACGGTGCACACCGCGCAGACGGTGCAGTGCGTGACGTGCCACGTCTCCACGACGTTGCTCTCGCAGCGCGCGGCGGACGCGGGCATCGGCCTCGCCACGCTGCCCACGCGCTACACCTCGACGTTCGACCTCACGCCGCTGGGGAAGGACTCGGTGCGGCCCTTCACGCTGCGGGCGCTCGGCTGGCTGCGCGACGAGCCGCTGGTAGCGCACCGCACGGTGCACGAGAGCGCGAACGTCATCGACGAGATGGAGGCGCGTTTCCCGCCGGCGCCGTGACGTCAGTCGTCCCAGAAGACCCGGAGGAATCCCTCCAACATCTCCCAGGTGCGGTTGCGGATGAGCCCGTCGAAGCTCGGCCCTGCCGGCGCGGGCTGCACCTCGGGCGAGCAGGCGCTGCACACCAGGCCCTTCGCCGTGCCGCGCGCCTCGGAGTACGGCTTGTGCAGGTGACAGGCCGCGCACTCGAAGCCCACGACGCGCACCGGGCCGTCGTCGTCGGGCGGCGCGAGGCCTTCCCGCTGGCGGGCGCCGGGCTTCGCCAGCGCGTCGAGCCGCGGCGAGGCGACACCGGAGACGTCGACGAAGTCGAACCACAGCCCGCGGCAGGCGGTGCACGTCTCCACGGGCGTCGCGCCGTCGAGGAAGACGGGCGTCAGCGACAGCGTGCAGCGTGGACAGCGACGGGAGGTGCCGGCGTCGGCGAGGACCTCGATGCGCGCCGCGCGGCCCGTCACCTGCTCGAGTTCGCCGAAGTCGAACCACAGCCCGCCACAGGAGGCACAGCGGTCGAGCGGGACGTCGGCCCGGCCGGGGAGGTCGATGAACAGCGGCTGCAGGGGCTCGCTGCAGTCGGGACAGGTGACGCTCACGGCCGCAGTCTACGCACGGATGACTGCCGCGCGGTGGAGCGTGTGCCTCGAGGGGAGACGGCGCGAGCGCACCCGACGCCGTGGGCGTCGCGGCCAGCCTCTCCATCCGGTCGCTGGGCGCGCACCTGACTCGGGCTTGGACGCGCTGACGGCACCGCGTCACGGAACACCGAGCCGGGACTGGGATTCGCGTCACACGGTGCCCCGAAGCTGCGCGGAACTTCGTGGGCGCCGAGGGGCTGGTCGCGACGAGAAGGACCGGCTCCCTGGACTTCGACGCACCGTCCCTCGGGGCATCGACGTCGCCGCGCCCCCTTCAGGCTCGTCGCACTACACTGGCGCGCGTGAGCGCCCGCGCGTCACTCCTCGGAGTCGCCGTCGCGCTGGCGCTCGGCGCGTGCCGGCGCGAGGAGGCGCCCGCGCCCTTCACCCCGCCACGCGACTCGGTGCTGCTGCCCATCGCGGACCGCGGCTGGGCGCCCGGCGCGCCGAAGGAGGGCTGGTGCGGCGAGGCCAGCGTGCAGATGGTGGCGCTGCACGCGGGCGCGTGGCTGCCGCAGCCGTACATCAACGCCATCGGCCGCTCGACGCACGTGGACCTCTGGGAGGACGACGTGCCCATCGCGCTCGCGAAGGCGGGCCTCGCATTCCACCGTTACCCCGGGCCGCGCGGCGACGGGCGCGGCTCCATCGCCGACTTCGTGGGCTGGGTGGTGGCGCAGGTGCGCGCCGGCCGCCCCGTCATCGTCGGCGCGAAGCTGTTCCCCACCGAGCACCCCGACTGGGACGTCGACCACCTGATGCCCGTCGTCGGCTTCACGCCCACGCACCTCGTCTTCAACTCGAACATGGACGAGGGCCAGGTGCGCGTCGCGTATGCGGCGCTCGGCGGCAGGGACGGCGTGTCCTTCGCGTCGCCGACGAACCGGCGCTTCGGCTTCGCGGTGACGGGACGCGCGCACCCGCCGGAGCACCCGGTGCGCCTCACCGACGCCAGCGACGGCGGCACGACACTCCTCGCGCACGTCGAGGGGCTGCCCGCGGGCGCGTGGCGCCTCGTGGCCGAGGGCCCCGACGCCGGCGAGGCGTGGGACTTCGCGACGGACGGTGGGGAGGCGCTCGTGCCGGTGACGGTCCCGGCCGACGCGCCGCGCGTCTTCTCGGTGCTGCCGGCGCCGTGACGCGCCGCCGCAACGTCAGGGCGCTTTCATCGTCGCCGTTGAAGCCGACGCCCTCGTGCGTGACGCAGCCTCACTCGGCGCCGTCGCGGTCGACGGACTGGCCGGGCCCGCGCTCGGGCGCCTCGTCGGCCTGCTCCTCGGGGAAGCTGTCGTCTTCGTCCCCGTCGGAGGCGTCGTCGTCCCCCGCGTCCGCGTCCGAGGCCCCGTCTTGGCCGGCGTCGCCGTCAGCGTCTCCGGCCGCGAGCGCCTCGTCGTCGGCGTCCTCGTCGCCCGTCTCCGCGGCCTGGTCGCGGTCGAGCGCGGGCGAGGTGTCCGTGGCGCCGCCGTACTTCTCCTCCAGCTCCTCGAAGCTGCCTTCCTCGCCCATCATCGTCGGCGCGTCATGGCCGATGAAGGCCTCGCGCTTCGGGGGCGCCGCGGGGCGGGCAGGCGCAGCCGGTGGCCTCGCAGGCGGTGCAGGCTTCTTCGGGGGAGGTGGCATGCGGAGTGAACCAGAATCGGAATCGTCTCGCGGCGCAAGCGACACGGAGACACAGCGCGCACCGCGACGTCTCGGCGTCGATGGGAGTCATCCCGACGGCACGGCCCGCTTCGACGCACGCGCGCCCCGCTGCGGGACCCGACGGAAGGCCTTCTTCCAGCCGCCCGCCGGGTCCCGCGTCCTCGACTCCAGGCTGGCCGCCGCGGAGGGCGCGCAGGCGACGCGCACACGCGGTTCCCCCGGCCTGGCGCATCACCATCGCGCGCCTTCGCGCGACCTCAGCCCCACAGCGCCCGCTCCACGGCCGCCACCACCCGCGCATCGCAGGTGAGCGACAGCGGGCCATGCTCCAGCTCCACCGTGTCCATCGCGGGCGCCGTCTCCCACCGCTCGTCCTCGGGCCACGACACCACCACGTCGAGCCGCCGCAGAGGCAGCCGGCCCGCGCGCAGCGCCCGCACCGCCTCGAAGAGGTGCCGCGTGACGAAGGTCGACCACGGCTGGGACAGCGTCACCGCGTGCAGCGCCTCCGCCCGGGGAAGCCGCGTCAGCGCCCGCGCGGCGCGCTCGAGCCGGTTGACGGGCTCGCCGCTGCGCGGCCACCAGTGGAAGTCGCGCGACTCGGAGCGCAGCGCAGCCTCGACGACGAAGCCGCGCCGCCAGCGCAGCGCGCACACCGATTGGTGGAGCGCGAGCGGCCCGAGCAGCGCCTTCGCGTGCACGGCCAGGTGACGCGCCTCGGCCTGCGCGAGCCGCGCGTCGAACGGCGCCTGCTCGCGGGCGAGTTGCAGCTGCACGAGCTCGCCGCGCACGTCACCGCGCTCGGCCAGCCAGTCCGCCAGCACGGCCATGGCGGCGTCGTCGTCGAGGCGGAGTGGCAGCGTCAGCGTCATGCGGGCCCGACGCCGTTCGGCGATGGGCCTGACGAGCCCGGGCGCGGCGACGAGCGAGCGGCGGCGCGCCCGGGTCGCGTCGTCGATGGGAGGCACGACGTCCTCGGCGCCGGGGACTGAAGCACGGTTGGAAGCCGGCACGAAGGTGCTCGGCGGGCGTCGCGCGGTTCACGCCAGGGGCTTCGCGGGCGGCGGGCGACGCGGCCTCGGCTTGCGCGCCTCCTCGGCGAAGGCCAGCACGCGCGCCACGGCCTCGACGAGCTGCGCGTTCTCGAAGGGCTTCGCCAGGTAGCCCTGGATGGGCGTCTTCAGCCCCAGCAGCGGCTCCGGGTAGCCGGTCATGAGAATCGCGGGCAGCCCGGGGACGTGGCGGCGCAGCCGCTCGATGACGTCGAAACCCGTCGCGCCCGGCAGGTTCTTGTCCGTCACGACGAGCTCGCACGGCTCGCCGAGAAAGACGGCCTCGGCGTCGGGCAAGGTGGCCGCGGTGAACACCGTGTGGCCCGCGCGCGCGAGGACGGCCTTGCAGACCGCCAGCACCGAGGCTTCGTCGTCCACCACGAGGAGGCGCGCCATGACCCTTCAACGAAGCAGGCGGCGTGCCGGTCTGAACCCCTCGACGCGACGGCTGCCTACCTGTCGGTCCATGGGCGCCGGGACGCGCGCGCGCGCCGCACCTCGCAGCGGCTGCATGTCGGCCGAGGTGTGCTGGAGGGGTGCGTCGCGAGCGGCGTCGCCGAGGAAGACGGCGACGGCTGGTCGATGCTCGCGCGACAGCACCACGTCGGCGTCGACGCCGGGCCCCAGCGGCAGCGCCTCGTCGGCGAGGCCCGCGTCCAAGACGTGCGTCGCGACGCGGTGAGCGCCCCAGCGCACTCGCACGCACAGCGCTTCGCCGGCGCTGGACACGGGGGCCGCCGGCATCTTCTGAGTGCGCACCTCTGCGGGCATGAGGCAGCGGCCGCGAAGGGAACGCGGTCACGGACAGCGGATGCCTGAAAAGGCTCCGTCGCGCGGGGCGTCAGTGGCACTCGAGGGACGCGGCGCTGCTGGCCACCACCCAGTTCTCGTGTTCCTGTGCACACGGCGACGCGAGGAGGTCGGCGCTCTCTTCGCAGGTCAGCCGCGCGCGGCACGAGAACAGCGCCTGCGTCGCGCGCGCCAGCTTCGTGCAGCTCTCCCGACCCAGCGACTGCAGCCGCTCGAGCTCGGTGGTCCACGCCGCGACACAGCTGTCCTCGGTGACGCCCTGCGCGAGCTGGCCGCACTTCGCCGCCTGCGCGCACGCCGAGCGCACCGAGAGCAAAAGGCCACAGCCGGACGAAGCAACGAGGCACGCCAGGGCGAGCGCGAGCGTGTGGCGCATGGGTGCGAGCGTACCGCAGGAGTCCGTTTCGGCCATACAACGCCCGGGAGGATTTCGGAGCCCCCGGCCTGCGCTCTCCTAGACTGCGGCTCTCGCGGCATGAGTTCCCCCGGCCTCAAACCGACCGTCGAGCTGCGGAACAGCGGGCCGCAGCCCGAACTGGTCGACACCGCCACGACGCGCGCGCTGGTGTTGAGCCCGCTCGAGGCGCGGCTGCTCAGCTTGTGGGACGGCATCTGCTCGGCGTCGCACCTCACCGACGTGGCCCGCGCGCACGGGCTCGTCATCGAAGGGCGGCAGGCGGCCGTCTTCCTCGAGCGCCTGTCACGCGCGGGCTTCCTGAAGAAGGCCCAGGCAGCGCTGGAGGCGCTCACGCACGCGGGCGAGCTGGAGCGCCTCGCGACGGAGGAGGCGGCGCTCGCGCAGGAGGCCGCGTCGCTGGGCGAAGCGTTGACCGCCCCGCCCTTCACCGCACACGCCGCCGGGCGCCTCACCTGGCTCAAGCAGCCCGGTGACGAGGTGCAGGCCGGCGACGCAGTGCTGCAGGTCGACCCGGGGCTGTGGGAGGTGCGCTTAGACATGCACCTCACGCTGCCCCCGGGCCTCCCGGTCAACGCGACGGTGACAGTCGGTGGTGCATCGCTCGAGGTCCGGCGACTAAAGGTGACGGACACCGCCGTCGCCGGCGTGGTGCAGTCGCCGACGCCGCTGGCCGCGACGGGCACGCTGGAGGTGTCGGCGGGCGAGCGCCAGGCGTGGGAGGTGCTCGTCGGCTCGCAGTAGGCGTCAGCTCGCCGGGCTTCGCGACGTCGGCGGCCGCGCAAGGGAGCGTGTCGTCATGAGCTGGAAGCAGACCCTGATTCCCGAAGGCCCTGGCCACTGGGTGCTGCCCAGGAACAAGGGCATGCGCTGCGAGGCGCACCTCTTCCTGTCCGAGGCGTTGCTCTTCGGCGACGGCGGCGCGGACTCGGGCGTCGAAGAGGACGTCTTCGCGCAGGTGGTGAGCGCGTGCAGCTTCCCCGGCGCCACCCGCGTGGTGCTCACGCCCGACTGCCACGTCGGCTACGGCGTGCCCATCGGCACCGCCATCGAGACGGACGGCACGCTGCTGCCGACCGCCGCGGGCTACGACATCGGCTGCGGCATGGTGCAGCTGTCCACCTCGCTCACCTGGGACGACGTCGCGGACAAGGACAAGCGCCGCCGCTGGATTGACGAGGTGGTGCGCCGCATCGGCGTCGGCGTGGGCCAACGCGGCGCCGGCCGCTCGTTGCTCAAGAAGATGCCCGAGGTCATTCGCCACGGCGCGAAGGCGCTCGGCCGCACCAGCGACGTCGCCGAGCGCGCCTCCGTGCCCGTCGAGGACGACTCCGTCGACGTGCCCGAGCGCGCCTGGGACAAGCGCGACCAGCTGGGCAGCCTCGGCGGCGGCAACCACTTCTGCGAGATGCAGGTCGACGAGCAGGAGCGCGTCTGGGTGATGCTGCACACCGGCAGCCGCGGCTTCGGCTGGAACATCGCGAAGCACTTCTTCGTCGCGGGCGCCGAGGCGCTGGGGCTGTCGCGCCGCTCCGAGGACCACGTGTGGTTCGACGCGGACTCGGCGCTCGGCCGCGCGTACTGGAGCCTGCACAACATGGCGGCCAACTTCGCCATCGCGAACCGGCTGCTCATCGGGGAGGCGGTGTGCGAGGCGCTCGAGGCCGTCTTCGGCGGTGAGGCGCGCGTGTACTACGAGATTTCGCACAACCTCATCCAGAAGGAGGCGGGGCGCTTCGTGGCGCGCAAGGGCTCGACGCGCGCGTTCCCCGCGAAGCACCCCGCGCTGAAGGGCACGGCGTGGGAGGCGACGGGGCACCCCATCCTCATCCCCGGCTCGATGGAGACGGGCTCGGCCATCCTCTTCGCGCGCGAGGGCGCGGCGGCGTCGCTGTACTCCGTCAACCACGGCGCGGGCCGCCGCCTGTCTCGCGGTGCGGCGCGGCGAGAGCTTTCGCAGAAGGACACCGACATTCGCATGGCGAAGCTGGGCGTACTGCTCAACACCCGCAACACGCCGCTGGACGAGTCCGGCCCCTGCTACAAGGACCTGGGGCAGGTGTTGGGCGCGGTGGAGTTGGCCGGCCTCGCCCGGGTGGAGCGCCGCCTGAAGCCCGTGGCCTGCATCAAGGGGAACGACTGACGCCGGTGGTCCGCTGAGGGCGTCGCACCCACACGTCGGGCCGAAAGTTCGGTGCAGCGCGTGAGGTGTGGTGAAGTTCGGGTCGGTGTTCCCTTCGATGAGAGTCGTCGCCCCGCTCGCGGTGCTGCTGGCGGCGCCGGGGTGGGCCACGTCGCTGCTGCTGGTGCCTCGGACCGAGGCAGCGCGGCCGGTGTGTGAGAGCCTCGTGGAGACCTTCACCGCGCAGAAGCTGACCGTGAAGATGGCGGGCACGAAGAGCACCGCCATCGCGTGCCTGGCGAAGCCGGCGGGCGAGCGCCCCGCGTGCTTCCTCGAGGCTGCGAAGAAGTCGCGCGTCGATGGCATCGTGCTGATCAGCTCCCAGAAGCGCGGCGCGAAACTGGCGGTCACGATGGAGCTGTTGTCGAAGGTGACGGGCAAGCCGCACGCGACGCAGAAGGTGACCGCGCCCGCGAAGTCGCTGAAGGCGAAGGCCAACCAGCCGGTGCAGCGCCTCGTCGTGGAGATGCTGCTCGAGGACGGGCCCGCGCCGTCGAGCGACGGCGCGCCGCTGGCCGCGCTGGAGGACGGGGGCGCCGAGGACGACCAGCTCGCGCCGCTGCCCATGCTGGGCGCGCAGGCCGAGCCGCCGGCGGACACGCCGACGCCGCCGGCGGACACGCCGACGCCGCCGGTGGACACGCCGAGGCCGCCAGTGGACACGCCGAGGCCGCCGGAGCCCACGCCCGTCGCCGAGCCGGAGCCGGTGAAGCCACGGCCGGGTGATGCGCCGACGGTGGTCGCGTTCACGCCGGCGCCACAGGAACCGCCGGTGGTGACGACGACGGTGTCCGCCCGTGGCCCGAACGTGGCGGCCATCACTGTCACCGGCGTGGCCGTCGCCGCCGCGGCCGCGGCTGCCATCTTCGGCGGCATGGGCATGGCCGGGAAGGCGCAGCTCGCCAACGCTCCGAACGGGATGTCGCCGCTCAGCTACCGACAGGCGGTCGACCTGCAGTCGAGCACCAACACGAACTTCACCGTCGCGCTCGGCGCTGGCATCGGCGCGGGCGTCAGCGCCGGCGTCGCTGCGTACCTGTGGGCCGCTCGATGAGGAGAGCCGTCGCAGTCGCGCTTGGGCTGGCAGTGTTGACGGGCTGCCGGTGTGCCGAGTTGCCGGATGCGTTGTTCGCGTGCGAGCCGGACGGAACGTGCGCGCAGCCGGGGTACGTGTGCGGGGTCGATCAGCTGTGTCGTCCGGCGGACGCGGGCGTGGATGCCGGCATGGACGGCGGCTTCGACGCGGGCGACGACGGCGGTGTCGATGCGGGCGTTGACGGCGGTGTTGATGCGGGTGTCGACGCCGGCTTCGATGCGGGTGTCGACGCGGGTGATGACGGCGGCTTCGACGCGGGCGACGACGGCGGTGTCGATGCGGGCGTTGACGGCGGTGTTGATGCGGGTGTCGACGCCGGCTTCGATGCGGGTGTCGACGCGGGCGTTGACGGCGGCTTCGATGCAG
>JBFMAB010000123.1:0-16600 GCA_040755835.1 Myxococcota bacterium | reverse complement strand
GACGGCGGCTTCGACGCGGGCGACGACGGCGGTGTCGATGCGGGCGTTGACGGCGGTGTTGATGCGGGTGTCGACGCCGGCTTCGATGCGGGTGTCGACGCGGGCGTTGACGGCGGCTTCGATGCAGGGGACGACGCCGGCATCGATGCAGGGGACGACGCCGGCTTCGATGCGGGCATCGACGCGGGAGACGACGGCGGTGTCGATGCGGGTGACGACGCCGGCTTCGACGCCGGTGTCGACGCGGGCTGCGCGATGACGGACGAGCCGGACGACGACGGCGTCGATGAGAACTGCGACGGCATCGACGGCGAGCTCGCCAACGCCGTCTTCGTCGACGCGGTGACGGGCAACGACGGCTTCGCGGGCACTCCGGCGCAGCCCTTCCGGACGCTCGCGCGCGCGCTGGCTGAAGGGAAGCCGCAGGTCCTCGTCTCCGAAGGCACCTACGCCGAAAACCTGCACTTCGGCGCGGGACGGCTCTTCGGCGGCTACAACGCCGACGCCGGCTGGGCGCGCGATGGCGGCGCGCCCCTCATCGACGGCACCGTCGTCATCGAAGGCGACGGCGGCGCGGTGCGGCTCGATTCGCTCGCGGTGTGGGCGCCGGCCAGCGTCACGCCGGGCGAGGCCTCGGTGGCGGTCACCGCCATCAACGTCGGCGCCGCGGCCGTCTTCCACCGCTGCACCTTCTCCGGCGGCACTGGCGCGGACGGCGTCGACGGCGCGCCGGGCGACGCGGGCCTGCCGGGCGGCGACGGCACGGCGGGCCTCAGCGGTGCAGAAGGCGGCGACGCGGGCCTGGGTGGCGCGCCGGCGGACTGCGGCGGCGGCGTCTTTTCTCTCGCCGGCTTCTCCGGCGGCGCCGGCGGCGTGGTGGGCGCGGTCAACGGGCAGCCCGGTGAAGACGGAACGCAGGGTGGCCTCGGCGGCATCGCCGTCACCTGCCTGACACCCGGCGCCTGCGAGGGCGCTGACGGGGGCGCGGGCCTGCCACCGCTCACCTCACCCACCGATGGCGCGGACGGCGCCGCGGGCGGCACCGACGGCAGCATCACCGGCTTCGTGTGGCGCGCGCTGTCGGGGCTCGCGGGCGGCCCCGGCGTCAGCGGCAACCCCGGCGGCGGCGGCGGCGGCGGCGGGGGGCTCCTCGACATGGTGATGGCGCTGTTCGGCCGTGGCGGCGGCGGTGGCGGCGGCGGCGCCGGCGGCTGCGGTGGCCAGCCCGGCGCTGGAGGCCTGGGCGGTGGCGCGTCCATCGGCCTGTTGCTCATCGACGCGTCGCCCACCGTCAGCGCGTGCACCATCACCGCGGGCGCGGGCGGTCGCGGCGGCGCGGGCGGCCTCGGCGGCCCGGGCGGCCCCGGCGGCGCCGGTGGCCCGGGTGGCACCGGCGAGGTTCCGATGGCGGGCGAGGTCGCAGGCGCGGGCGGCGACGGCGCGCCCGGCGGCGCGGGCAGCCGCGGCGGACGCGGCGGCGGCGGCGCGGGTGGGCCCTCCGTCGGCCTCTGGTGCGCCGGGACGTCGGCGCCCACCGTGTCGACGTCCACGGTGACGCCCGGCACCGGCGGCCAGGCCGGGGCGCCCAACGGCAGCGCCGGCTTCACGGCCGCGAGCCATGGCTGTCCATGAGGCCGCCCGTCACCCGGGCTGATCCACGGATCCACCCCGCCACAGACATGTTTTTGACAACGCCGGTGGATTCGGCGATACAACCCTCCGGCCGGTGAGCGCATGCCCGCTCGTCGCGGCGCGAAGTGCTGGGGGTCCTGGCGTTTCGCTGCGCTCCACCGACCGGAGAGTTCCTCCCAACCCACCGGAACGACGAACGCCCGACCGACGGGGCAGGGCCGCGCCCGCCCCCGGCTGATAAAGACACCGACAGTGGACTACCGCGAATACGTCGAGCGACTGCGTCGCTGGGAATCGGTGGCCAGCATTCGCGAGTACGGGCGGGTGCCGGAGAACGGGCGAGAGTACCCGCTGCTCACGCTCACGACGCCAGGCTCGCGCGAGCTGGTGGTGACGGCCGGCTTCCACGGCGAAGAGCCCGCGGGTCCGCTGACGCTGATGGAGCACTTCGGCGAGTTGGCCGACCTCGCCCGCCGCCACGACGTCGCGCTGCGCGTCTTCCCTTGCGTCAACCCGAGCGGCTTCGAAGGCGGCCACCGCTACAACGCGGCGGGCGAGAAACCGAACAACGACTTCCTGCGCTACGAGGTGCAGCCCGGCGTCCTCGCGGAAGAGGTGCAGGTGGGCGAAGCGTTCCTCGCCTGGCACCCGAACAAGAAGGTGCCCAAGGAGACGCTGGCGCTGCACGAGGAGCTCGAGCGCTACCCGCCGCCCGTCGGCGCGCTCGACCTCCACCAGGACGCGTGGGTGAAGGCGAAGTGCTTCTACGCCTACTACTTCAACGACCCGGCGCCCTACCGGGAGCTGGTGAGGCAGAGCCTCGCGCACGCGAAGGTGGCGATTCACCTCGCCGTCCACAACCAGCTGCGCACCGACCGCTGGGGCCTCATCGTCCACCACGACGGCAGCAACAGCGACTGGTTCCACCGGCGGGGCGTGCCGCACGTCGCGGTGCTGGAGACGTCCACGATGACGCCGATGGAGAAGTGCCACGCCATCAACCGCACGTGGATTGAAGGCTTCATCGCCCTCGTGGCGCGCACGCGGGCGCCGCCTTCGCGTTGACGTCGGGCCACGGCGCCAGGAGAGCGCCCGACCCCTGCGCGCTCTCGCCAGCCTCGCCCGCATCCGCGACGACGGCGCGGGCCAGGTGGGGTTCACCTCCACGCCGAAGGACGGCAGCCCCTGCACGGCCAACCGCCCGTGACGCATCCACCAGGATGACGGCGAAGGAGCAGTGCAGCCGCCGCGCCGCGGCGTCCTCGGGCGCCGTCGACCGCTCGAACGTCGCCGTGCCGCCGGAATGGCGTCAGGCCGGCGCGACGACGCGCTCGAGCAGCCGCGTCACCTCGGCCATTCGCGCCGCGTCGCCCACCTTCACCGCGATGCGCCCCTGCGCGAGCAGCGCCTTCACCTGGCCCACCGCCGCGTCGGCCTCGGGGCTCGGGTTCTCCTCGGCGCTCTTCTCCAGGAGCCGCACCAGCCGCTCGGCCTTGTCGAGGATGCGCGGGAAGGCCTGCAGGGCGAGCTGCTTGTCCTTCTCGGCCTGCTCGCTGGCGTAGGCGGCCTGCTCCTGCTCGAGGCGCTCCACTTCCTGCGGCTGCAGCGTGGTGCGCGCGTCGATGCGAATCGACTCGGCGATGCCGGTGGTGGTGTCCACCGCGCGCACCGACAAGAGGCCTTCGTTCGACAGCTCGAACGTCACCTCGATGGGCACGTCCGAGCGGCGCTCGACGGTGAGGTCGCCCAACACGAGCTCGCCCAGCTTCGTGCACTCGTCCGCCCAGTCGCTCTCACCCTGGTACACCGGCAGCCGCGCGCTCGTCTGGCCGGCGCGGCCGGGGAGGAAGATGTCCTTCGCCACCGCGGGCACCGGCGTGTTCCGGGCGATGAGGCGGCGCACCGTGCCGCCCAGCACGCCCACCGACAGGCTGTGCGTGGCGACGTCGATGAGCACCGTGGCGCCCGCCTTCGACGACAGCTCCGCCGCGTGCACCGCGGCGCCCAGCGCCACCGCCTCGTCGGGGTTGACGCCGCTGACCGGCGCCTTGCCGAAGAACTGGCTCACCAACGTGCGCACCAGCGGCACGCGCGTCATGCCACCCACCAGCATCACGGCCTCGATGTCGGCGGGCGTCACCTTCGCCTCGGCCAGCGTGCGCTCGCACACCGCGAGGCAGCGCTTGCCCAACGGCTCGGCGAGCGACTCGAAGAAGTCCCGCGTCAGCGCGGTGTCCACCTGGCAGAGGCGCCCGTCGCTGCCCTCGGAGTGGTCGCCGAGCTCCGACACCGAGAGGAAGGCCTCGGGCTGGTCGGTGAGCGTGCGCTTGGCGCGCTCGGCGGCGTAGCGCAGCCGCTGCATCGACACGCGGTCCTTCGTCACCGCGTCGCGGTAGAGGTCCGGCACCTGCGCGAGCAGCCACTGCACGATGCACGCGTCGAAGTCGTCGCCGCCGAGCTGCGGGTCGCCGCCGGTGGCCTGCACCTCGAAGACGCAGTCCTCCACTTCGAGGATGGAGACGTCGAAGGTGCCGCCGCCGAGGTCGAAGACGAGCGCGCGGCCCTCGAACTTGTTCACCAGGCCGTAGGCCATGGCCGCGGCGGTGGGCTCGTTGACGATGCGCAGGACGTCGAGGCCGGCGATGCGCGCGGCCTCGCGGGTGGCCTGGCGCTGCCCGTCGTCGAAGTTGGCGGGCACGGTGATGACGCAGCGGCTCACCGGGCGGCCGAAGTGCGCCTCGGCGTCCAGCTTGAGCTCGCCGAGCAGCATCGCCGACACCTGGGTGATGGGCATGGTGCGCCCGGCCACCTTGATGCGCACCTCGCCCGAGGGGCCCTGGATGAGCGGGTACGGCACCACCGCGCGCGCGGCGGCGGCCAACTCCGGCGTCCACCGCTTGCCGATGAAGCGCTTGGTGGCGGGGGCCACGCGGTCCGGCGCCTCGTCGCCCAGCACCTGCGCGCGCTCGCCGACGACGCGCTCGCCCAGCGCGGTGAAGCCCACCACCGACGGGGTGAGGCGCGCGCCCGAGCGGCTGGGGATGATGACGGGCACGCCGTTCTCCACCGTCGCGACGGCGGAGTAGGTCGTCCCCA
Organism: Myxococcota bacterium; assembly: GCA_040755835.1. Taxonomy (GTDB): domain Bacteria; phylum Myxococcota; class Myxococcia; order Myxococcales; family Myxococcaceae; genus JADLDB01. Next base: position 11,872 of record JBFMAB010000123.1, on the reverse strand, counting down.
GGTCGATGCCGATGACCGGCTCCATAAGCGGGGGCGAATGTACCGTAAGGGCAGGCGGGGCTGATCATCGAGCGCAGCCGGGCTTTGGCGCTTGGTCGGGAAAATGCGCCGTGCTAGGGCGCGCCTCGCCATGGCGAACATCCCCGTTGCCCGCAGGTATGCCCGTGCCCTCCTCGACGCCGCCGGCCCGCAGGCCGAGGCCGTGCTGGGCCAGCTGGAGGGCGTGGTCGGCTTCCTCGAGGGCCAGCCGGAGCTGCTCGCGGCCCTGTCCAGCCCCGCGCTGGCGCGCTCGCAGCGCATGGGCCTGCTGGACGCGGTGCTGAGCAGCTCGCCGGGGTTGAACCCCCTGGTGGGCAACCTGATGAAGCTGCTCACCGACCGGAACCGCTTCGCGATTCTCCCGTTCGTCACGCGGCAGTTCCGCGACCTCGTCGACGTGCGCGTCGGCCGGGTGCGCGGCAAGGTGACGAGCGCCACGAAGCTGTCCGACGCCCAGTCCGAGGCGCTCAAGAAGACCATCGAGAAGCTCACGCAGCGCACCGTGCTGCTGGAGACGAAGGTGGACCCCTCGCTCATCGGCGGCGCGGTGGCGCAGGTCGGCAGCCTCGTCTTCGACGGCTCGCTGAAGGCCCAGCTGGCGGAGATGGCGCGCGCGCTGTCGAAGCCCATCCACGGCTGACAACGCGGGCGCTCGCGGCGCTGAACGACCCCGGCCACCCGTTCGTCGCGGGTGACTGCGCTCGCCTTCAGGCTTGCCCGCGGCTCAGTTGCAGCGGCCGTTCATGCAGGCCAGGTTCGCCCCGCAGAAGCGGCCGAGGCAGCACAGCTCGTTCTGCCCGCCGCACGGCTCGCACTGCGTGTTCTGCCCGCACACCGCGCCCGCGCCGCAGTACCGGCCGCCGGCGCCGTCGCAGCAGCGCTGGCCCACGCCGCCGCACGCGACGCAGATGCCGTTGACGTCGATGGTGTTGGGCGCGGTGCACGCGACGTCACCCTGACAGATGGGCTGGCCCAGCCGGCCGCAGAGGCCGCCCTGGCAGCCGCCCGACTGGCAGACGCCCTGGTTGCTCGAGCACATCGAGCCCGAGCCGACGCAGACGTTGGTGTTGTTGTCGCAGCACCCGCCGCTGGCGCAGGCGCCGCCCTGGCAGCACGGCTGGCCGGGCCCGCCGCAGGCGGTGCACTGGTTGTTGTTGTTGGCGCACGCGAGGCCCGACGCGGTGCAGTAGTCCGCCGCCGCGCCGCCGCCCTGGCAGCAGTTCTTCCCGTCGCCGCCGCAGTTGCTGCACGCGCCGTTGGTGCAGGTGCCCAGGTTGGTGCCGCACGTCGCGCCCGACGCGACGCAGGTGGTGCCCGCGCAGCAGCCGCCCATGCCGCAGGTGGAGTTGCCGCAGCACGGCTGGCCCGGACCGCCGCACATCACCAGCGTGCCGTTCACGCACACCGTGCCACCGGGGCCGTCGGCGCCGACGGGGATGCAGGTGCCGGACGCCATGTCGAGGCACGCGCCGCCGCTGCACATGGTGCCGCCACAGGCCGGCTGGAAGGGCCCGCCGCACGGCGCGCAGCTGCCCGCGCTGCACACCAGGCTGGCGCCGTTGCAGGTGGTGCCGCCGCAGCACGGCTGGCCCGGCCCGCCGCAGCCCGCGCACTGGTTGGTGGCGGTGCAGAGGTCGCCGCCCGCACATGCCGTGCCCGAGGCGAGGCACACGTTGTTACCCGCGATGTCACAGCAGCCGGTGGTGCAGTTGCTGCCCGCGCAGCACGGCTGGCCCACGTCGCCGCAGGCCTGGCAGACGTTCTGCCGGCACGCGGTACCCGTGCCGCACTGTCCGCCCTGGCAGCACGGTTGCCCCGGACCGCCGCACGCGATGCACGCGCCCTGGCTGCAGGTGGTGCCCGCCGCGGTGCAGGTGTTGTTGCCGCAGCACGGCTGGCCCGCGCCGCCGCACGCCGCGCAGGTGGTGCCCGCCTGGCAGGTGGTGGCCGGCGCCGTGCAGGTGCCGCCCGCGCAGCACGTCTGGCCGGCGCCGCCGCAGGTGCCGCAGCTGCCGGCGGTACAGGTGCCGCCGACGCCGGGGCACGTCGCCGCGGGCGCGACGCAGCTGTTGTTCACGCAACAGCCGCCGCCGCTGCAGGTGTTGGCCGCGCAGCACGGCTGGCCGGGGCCACCGCAGAGCGCGCAGGTGCCCGCGCCGGCGCCCGAGCAGACGCTGCCCGAGTCGCACTGCCGGTTGGCGCAACACGTCTCGCCGGGGCCACCGCACACCGCGCAGGTGCCGTTGCGGCAGGTGGCGCCCGCCGCGCTGCACACGCCGTTCGCGCAGCACGGCTGGCCGAGACCGCCGCACGCCGAGCAGGTGTTGGCGATGCACGCCGCGCCGGTCGCGGTGCAGGTGTTGTTGCCGCAGCACGCCTCGCCGAGGCCGCCGCAGGCGCCACAGCTGCCGTTGGAGCAGGTGCCCATGGTGCCGCCGCACATCGCGCCCGAGGCCACGCAGCTGTTGCCGACACAACAGCCTCCCGCGTTGCAGGCGCCGCCGGCACAGCAGGCCTCGCCGGCGTTCCCGCAGGCGCCGCCGTCCGTCATCCCGCCGCCCGTACCTCCGCCGAGGCCGCCGTCATCCACCGGGCCGCCGCCTCCTCCGGTGCCTCCGCCGCCGTCGGCCGTGACGTTCGGGTTGCTGGGACACGCCGACAAGACGACGACGGCGCTCAACAGGAGGAGTCTCTTGAGTCTCTTCATGGATGTGTCTCCGGCGGGTTCGCGGGGTCGGCCAGTCCGAAAGACCTGCCCGATGGAGGGGCGGTCACCCGATCGCCGTCGTGGCCGCGGGAACCGATGTTGGGTCAAGAAGGCATCGGGCATGGACGACATCGCCCGCCAGGTTGATGGCGCGAGGAAGGGTGAGGAAGCCGCGTACCGGGCGCTCTACGAGCGCTTTCGGCCGGGCGTGGTGCGCCTGCTGGAGACCTTCAGCGAGCTCGATGCCGACGACCGGGAGGACATCGTGCAGGAGACGTTCACCCGAGCCTTTCGTGCCCTGCCCCGCTTGAGGGCGAACGCGGCCTTCCAGGGGTGGCTGTACGCCATCGCCCGCAACCGTGCGCTCACCGCCGCCGAGCTGAAGAGCAACCGCCAGCGTGCGCGCGCCGACTTCGCCGCGGAGACGCCGGGGGTGGAGCGGGTCGAGGAGCTGGTGCCCGAGGCCGCGAAGGCCGAGCTGGACGAGGCGGTGGTGCGCGAGCTCATCGCCGCGCTGCCCGACGGCCCCGAGAAAGAGACGGTGCACCTCTTCTACGTGGAGGGCGCGCTCACCACGCGGGAGATTGCCGAGAAACTGGGCGTCGGGAAGAGCGCCGTCACCATGCGCCTCGAGCGCTTCCGCGCCCGGGTGAAGCGCGAGCTGGTGGTGCGCGTGCTGCGCGCCCGCGGAGGTGCCCCGTGAACGTTCACCTCGACGCCGCGCGCTTCGCCGCCCTGCTGAGGGAGCCGGCTGCCCACGACGAGCTCCTCGAGCACCTCGCCGCCGGCTGCGACGAATGCGACGCCTTCCTCGCCACGCACGCCGACGCCTTCGATGGCCCGGTGGACGCGCTGCTCTTCTCGCTGGCGCCGCCAGCCCCACCCGCGCGCGACGACCTCGCGTGGGCACGGCTCCAACGCGCGCTCCGCGGCCCCACGCCCCGGCACCGCCGGGTGGCTGTGGTGGCCGTCGCCGCGGGCGTGGCGCTCGCGGTGGGTGTCGCCCTCCTCCGTCCCCACCCGCCGGCCACCGACGTCGGCGTGAAGGGCCCCGGAGCGCCGCAGCTGGAGCTGAGCGCCGCGGTGCGCGCCAACGAGGGCCGCTTCGAAGCCCTCGCCGACGCCGCCCGCGTCTCGTCGCACGGCGTCCTCGTCTTCCGCGCGCGCTCCACCGTCGACGGTGTGGCGCGCGTCTTCCTGCAGGCGGGTAGCGGCGCGCCGCGCGAATTGGGCGTGGTGCGGGTGCGCGCGGGGCTGCACGAGCTCGAGCGGGACGACGGCCTGTTGGGCATCGACCTCTCGGGTGAGGCAGGGCCGGTGACGGTGTGGTTGGTGGTGGGTGAGTCGCCCATGACGGCGGGCGAAGCGCTTTCGGCGCTACAATCACACGGCACGTCGGAGCTGGCCGTGGCGCAGGTGCACGTGTTCGTCGAACCGTGAGACGACTTTTCTCACTCGTCGTCGTTGGCGCGGGCCTCTTCGCAGCCGGGTGCACGCACGCGCACAGCACTGGAGAGAAAGGCGGCCTCGTCACCGTCGCCGCGTCGTCATTCGAGGTGGCACAGGCCTTCGCCGGGCGCCGCTTCGCGCTGGTGGTGGGCATCAACGAGGCGGGCGACGAGCGCTGGCGCGCGCTGCGCTTCGCCGAGAAGGACGCGCGCGACCTCGGTGCGGTGCTGAAGGACAAGGCGTACGGCGGCTACGACGAGGTGGCGGTGCTGACGCGCCACGAGGACACCACCACGCGGGGGCTGCGCGCGGCGGCGAAGGCGCTGGCGGCGAAGGCGACGCGCCCCGACGACGTCATCGTCCTCTACTTCTCCGCGCACGGCACGCTGGCGCGCGACACGAAGGGGCAGCTCAAGCGCTACCTGGTGACGAGCGACACGGAGTTCCACCGCGTGGCAGAGACCGCGCTGCCGGTGGACGAGCTGGTGGCCGCGCTGTCGGCGTCGGCCTCGAAGCGGCGCGTGCTGGTGCTGGCCACCTGCCACTCGGGCGGCGGCAAGTCCACCCTGCCCGACGACGTGGCGGCAGAGCTGGCGTCGCTGAAGGGGCCCGCGCTGACGCTGCCGCTCGAGGAGGCGAGCCGCGCCTCCATCGTGCTGTCGGCGAGCGACTGGGGCGAGCAGGCGCGCGAGGACGAAGGCCTGCAGAACGACGTATACACGCACTTCCTCATCCGCGCGCTGTCGGGCGTGGGCGACCGCAACGGTGACGGCGCGGTGTCGGCCACCGAGGCGCACGACTACGCGCGCCGCCAGACGTGGGACTTCTCGCACGGCCGGCAGCGGCCGTCGGCCGAGCTGGTGGAGGTGGGCGCGGACCCCGTCATCCTGTCCGGGCACGTGTCGCAGCTGGGCAGCCCGGAGCTCTACTCCTACGCCGCGCGCCTCGACGGCTTCACGCTGAAGGTGGACGGCGAGTCCCGCGGCGAGTTCCCCGGCGGCGTCGCGGTGAAGGCGGGCGCGCACACGGTGGAGCTGACCAAGGGCGGCGACGTGCTGCTGGCCGACGAGGTGCGCCTCGAGGCCGGCGAGCGCTTCGACGTCGACGCGTTGGTGACGAAGAAGGAGCCGTGGGTGTCGGTGTCGTTGCTGGGCGGCGTCTTCGGCTTCGTCGACCAGGCGAGCCGCGCACAGGTGTTGCCCGCGGCGCCCAGCGTCGGAGGCAGCGTGCGCTTCGACCGCGTGGGCTTCTCGCGGCTGTCGGTGGAACTGGACGTCAGCGGCTTCACCGGCTCGCAGACGCTGGAACCCACGCCCGGCATGCCGACGGTGCCGTTCCGCTACGCCACCGTGCTGACGGGCGCGTCCGCGCTCTTCCGGTGGGAGCCCGGCGGCTTCTCGCTGTGGGTGGGCCCGCGGGTGGCCGGCTTGTGGGTGCAGCGGTCCTTCTCGCTGGAGGCCTACGCGGGCAACCAGTCGGCCTTCTCCGTCACGCCGGGCGTGCTGGCGGGAGGCGCGGTCCGGCTGTGGGACCGCTGGGAGGTGTCGTTGAACCTGCAGGCGATGCTCACCCTCCTCGCTGTCGACGGCCTGACGCGCGTGCTGGGTTTCGCGGGCGGCTGGGCCGCCGTGGGGTACCGCTTCTGATGCGTCGCGCGCTCGCCACGTTCCTCATCGCGGCGCTCGCCGGGTGCGGCGGGCTGGAGAACGTGCCGCTCATGAAGGGCGTCGTGCGCGGCGCGCTCGTCGGCGCCGACGCGCACGCGATGGTGGCGGTGGTGGATGAGCCGGGCCTCTCGGCGCGGCCCGAGGCCGACGGCACATTCGTCGTCAAGGACGTGCCGCACGGCGACGTCGAGCTGCTGCTCATCGTCAACGTGTCCGCGGCCGAGCGCCGCACGGTGAGGGTGACGGGCGGCGGTGTGGCGGACGTGGGCAACGTGGCCGGGCGGCCGGCCGGCACCGTGGAGCTGCACTTCCGCCTGCCGGACCTCCTCAGCCCGCGCGCGGGCAGCGCCTCGGTGCACGGCACGGCCATCACCCAACCCGTCGACAAGTACGGCGAGACGGCCCTCACGCTTCCCGCCGGCTGCTACCTCGTACGCGGCGAAGTGCCGGGCGTGCCGGCGGTCGAGCGCTCGGTGTGTGCGCTCGAGGGCGTCTCGCTGGAGCTCGAGCTGGACTTCCCGCGCCCAAACGGCTCGCCCGGCCAGGAAGGCTGCAGCGTCAGCGGCTGCGAGGACGGCGCGGTGTGCAAGGCCGACGGGCGGTGCGTGCGGCCCTGATTCGTCGCCTCACGGCCGTCGGGCGGACAACGCCTCGGCGACGGCGGCGCTCTCGTTGATGGTGCGCTGGCTGAGCGCGGAGCGGGGGCCGAAGTAGCCGAAGGCGCGCAGCGCGCTCGGGTCGTCCCCGGCGCCGTCGACGCGGCGGAGGTCGAAGCGCGGTGCCGCGTGGAAGGCGTCGTCCCAGTGCGAGGTGTCGACGGCGCGGTACGCCTCGGCGTGGCGGCGCGCGCGGCTGGCGACGTGGCAGCTGCCGCAGTCGATGGTCTTCGGGCTCTCGCGCTCGGGGTGCTCGATGCGCAGCGCGCTGGTGAGGGCGCGGGTCAGCGTGCGCTCGTCGGCGAGCCGCATCGCCGACTCGGACAACAGCACGTCGAGGTCGTCGCCCGGCGGCGCGGGCAACAGCGAGCCGTTGCGGAACTCCGGCGAGCCGAACTCCTGCACGTTCTGGGCGGTGAGGCCATTGAGGCGCGGAATCTCGTCGGCCACCAACGCGCCGCCCACGACGTTGAAGGCGCCGAAGCGCCACGCGCGGCCGAAGCTGGCGACGGACATGAAGGCGACGCGGGTGAGGTTCTGCGCACCGCAGTGCTGCCGCACCAGGTCCTTCACCTGCGAGGCGTACGGGCCCGAGAGTCCTTCGGCGCGCATCACCGGGTGCACGTCGAGCGGCTGTGACGCGGTGGCATCGCCCGCGCGGTCCTTGAGCGCCCACAGCGCGCGGTGCACGTCGGCGAACGCGGCGTCGTCCAACTCGTAGAAGAGGTGGATGGTGGCGTCCTCCGTCGTCTCGACGAAGCCGGCGTCGGCGCCGCCGAAGAGGACGGGCTGCACCACGAGGCGCACCTGCTTCACGCACGCGCCCGGCGTCGCGCCCGGAAAACACGGGTCGACGCGCGCGCTGACGACGCGCGAACGGGCGTACAGCGCTCCGGCGTCCGCGCCCTCCACGATGACGGGCAGGCCGTCGAAGAGCGCGCGCGGCAACAGCGCCCCGCGCGGGCCGGTGTCGTCGAGGCCCAGCAGCTGCGCTTCCGCGCCGGGCGCGGGCAGCGGGAAGAGGAAGGACACGTCGTTCAGGTCGAGGCCGCCGTCATTGCCCACGCCGCCGCCGGTGCCTCCGTCGGGGTTCGGCGTGATGCCGCCGCAGGCGGACAGGACGATGGCGAAAGACAGGAGGAGGACGGGGCGGGGAGCCATGGCGGCGCGCTTGAGAGCAAGGTGCGTTCCACGCCGACACGTGCCGCAAGTGGCGGAATCGAGGCGCGCGGGGCGGCTGGCGCCTCAGAAATGTGAGGGGACGGCGCGACCAGCCCCTCGGCGCCACGGGGGAGCGGCACGGGCGAACACGTGAGGCCCTCGAGGACGGTCGGAATCCACTCCACGCCGTGCGGAGGCGCCCGGGCGGGTCCCGGTCGCGTGGTCCTTCGCGAAGGCGCGCCACAACGTCCGCCCTCCGCTGGTGCCCTGGTGGATCAGCTTCGCGACGGTCGCTGATCGCGGCGATCTCTCGACTCGACCTGGTCGGGTGCGCGACCTCTGCCGGGGCCGCGCGGCTGGTCGAGTCGGGCACCCACCGGCGCACGGACCGTCCGCCGCCACCACCCTCGAGGCTCGCAGTCCGTCAGCGCGTGAATCCCACCGACCCGGCGCTCAGTCCGGCTCGCCACCTCGAGGCCCGACGCCGACACCGGCTCGGCACCGCACACGCGTCGGGCACGCGCCGGCTCTACGGCGGACAGTCCGCACCACCCGCCAACCTCGCGCTCCGTCAGCGCGTGAAGCCCACCGACCAGAAGTCCGGCAGGCAGCCCGGCTCGCGAGCGGCGCGCTCCAGCGCCTCGAGCCCGCGCACGGCGACCTTCTCACCGCCACACACGACGCCCACCGGCACGCGCGCGCGGCTGGCCGTCGACGGGAGGTCGTGCACGACGACGACGAGCGCCGGCACCGCCGCGCGCACCGACGCCGCGTCCCTCACACGCCACAGCCGCACCTTCGGCCGCGCGGCCACCACCTCGGCCGACGCGTCGGCGCGCTTCACCGCGGCGGCGCCTTCCTCCGACGGCGAGAGCTCGGCCACCAGCACCGGGCTGACGTACGCCTGCGCCGACTTCCCGCCCACCTTCCACGTGAGCGGCTGGCCCCAGGCGGGCGCGGGCTTCGGCGGAGGCTGCGCGACGGGCGCGGCCACCGTCTGCGACAACACCATCGAGACGACGAAGGGCAGCATCACTCACGGCCTCCCGTAGAGGACGAGCTTCCAGCTCTGCAAGGTGCCGGCGGCGCCGCTGCGCCGGTCGCGCACCGTCAGCGTCCAGTCGCCGTCGCCCGGCTCGTCGAGGTGGCGCACGCTGCCGAACGGGTACTCGACGATGGGCGAACACACCTCCTGCTTCGTGACGGCGTCCGGCGGGCACTCGTGGGACAGGTGCAGGAAGTCGCTCGCGCCGCCCGCGTGCGAGAGGACGATTTCGAGGTCGCCGGTGCGCGGGTGCGCCAGCGTGGGGATGACTTCCACGAACTCCACGTGCCCCACGCCGGTGTTCGCCAGCGTCAGCGTGCTGGACACCCCCGTGGCGTTCGCGTCAGGAATGGCGAGCGCCGGCGCCGCGACGGGTGAGGCGTACGAGAGCTCCGGGCCCGCGGGCACGATGGTGCGCGCCACCGCCACCGCAGCCGCCGCGTCCACCGCGCCGAAGCCATACTTGTGGTTGATGTGCAGGCCCGCGCCGTTGGTCGTCCACTCGGGGTCGCCCGGGTTGATTTTCCGCGCCGAGTACGCGAGCACGCGCCGGACGTCGCGATAGGACAGCTCCGGCCGCGCCTGGAGGATGAGCGCGCCCACGCCCGCCGCCACCGGCGTCGACGCCGAGGTACCGTTCATCTTCGAGGTGTAGTTCGCGTCCGGGTGCTCGCCCGCCGTCGCGCCGTCGTTGTAACCGAAGGCGCCGGTGATGTCGGTGGTGGTCAGCGCGATGGAGTCGTCGCCCTCCGTCGGCGCGCTCACCAGCACGTTGGCGCCCGCCTCGGCGTACGACGCGAAGACGCCGTTCTTCCCGTAGCCGGAGATGGCGAAGACGAAGCGCCGGTTCGCCTGGCCGTCGTAGTTCGCGTTGTCGCGGTAGCGCGAGTCGCCTCCGTTCCCCGCGGCCCAGAAGTAGAGGATGCCCTTGCCGCCGCGGCCGGTCTCCGCGCCCTCGCGCACGCCCTGGAGCCACAGCGGATCCGACTCCGTGACGAGGCCCGTGCCGTCGTCCACGTCGCCCCAGGAGTTGGTGCTGACCTGCACGTACGCCTTGCCGCGCACCATCGAGTCGTACTCGTTGGACGAGGTGAGGTCCTGCAGCACGTTGAGCGAGTGGATGGCCGCCCGCGGCGCCGAGCCCCGCACGCCCTTCCCGTTCTGGTCTCGAGCCGCGGCGAGGCCAGCGACGCAGGTGCCGTGCTCGGCCCAGCGCACCGGCGCGTTGCCGACGTAGTCGTACGACAGGCCGACCGAGACGTTCTGCTTCAGGTCCTCGTGGCCGAGGTCGACGCCTTCGTCGACGACGGCGATTTTGACGCCTTCGCCGCGCACGCCCCCGGCCCACGCCGCCGCCGCCCGGATGTCCTCCGTGCCGTCGAGGTGCCACTGCTGCGGGAAGTACGGGTCCGCCACCGCCGGCGCGTCCACCGGCGTGCCGCTCGCCTCCGTCGAGAGGTCCGTCTCCAGCGCGCCGGACACCGCCGCGACGCGGAAGTAATAGGTGCGGCCGTTCACGAGGCCCGTCACCGTGAAGGGGTTGGCCACCTTGCGGAACACCACCCCGCCCGGCATCGACTCCACCGTCGCCTTCTCGATTCCCGGCGCCTCCGCGAGGTACACGTTGGTGGCGCCCCGCGCCTGCGTCCACGACAGGGTGAGCTGCCCGTCGCCCGCCACGGCACGCGGCTCGGCCGGCACGTCGAGCGACGTCACCGGCACCACCGCCACCGGCGCGTCCTTCGTCACCGGCCCGCCGAAGCCGGTGCAGCGCAGCGTGTACGTCGTCGCCTGCGTGGGGTTCACCACCAGCGCGCCGGTCGGCAGCACCTCGCCGAGGCCCGGCGACAGGTCGCACGTCTTCGCGCCCTCGGTGGTCCACGACAGCGTCACCGCGCCGTCGGGAATCGTCTGGTCCGGCGTGGCCGTGAAGGAGGTGATGCGCACCGCCGGCAGCACGCCCAGCGCCCGCACCGTCGTCGCGCCGTTGCAGGACAGCGTGTACACGGTGCGCGACGTGGGGCTGACCAGCCAGCTGCCCTCGGCCGGCACCTGCCCGATGTCCGGCCGCAGCGTGCAGGTCTCGGCGTGGTGCGCCTTCCACTGGAGCTGCGCCGACTGGCCGGGCGCGATGGTTTCGGGCGTGATGGTAAAGGTGTCGATGATGCCCTGCGGCGGCGGCGGGGACGCGCAGCCGGAAAGCAGCGAGACGGCGAGCAGGACAGACGCGGGGCGCGACATGCGCCGCGAGGTGTAGCGGAGGCGTCGACCCGAGAGCAACGGCACCCCGGCCATCGTGTCGTCCTGACACGCGGCGCGACGGCGTGAACGGCGGCCGTCGCCCGCCCGCTCGGCCCACGGCGACGTCGACGGGTGGGCGCGTCCGTGAAACGCTCGGGAGCGGCGTCGTCATGAACGTGTACCCCAGCCAGTACCAGCTGCCGGAGCTGACCGCGCACGTGGTGTCGCTGCTCGAGCGCCGGCGGCAGGCGTTCGACGCGTGGGACGAGAAGACGGAGGCCGCGCTCAAAGCCGACGCCGAGGCCGCGCTGGACGAGGCCGGACAGCAGTTCCGCGAGGTGGCCGACGACGCCGCGTACTGGAGGCGCACGCGCGAGCTGGTGCTGTCGGTGGCGCTGCCGCGCTACTTCAAGCTGGCGCGCGAGGAGCACGCGCTCGAGGCGCGGAAGTTCGACACCTGGCGCGGCGGCGACTTCATCGCGCGCGCGGCCTTCGCGGCGGCGGGCCTGGTGCTGGGCGTCGTCATCCTCCGCACGCCCATCCCCAACTGGCTCGAGCCGATTCCGCTGGTCCTCTTCATCGGCGGCCCCCTCATTCCGGACCTCCAGGCGTGGTGGGCGAAGCGGCGCTACGGCAAGCAGCTGTTGTCGCTGGTGGAGGAGATGCGCGCGGAGGCGGCCGACCAGCGCGCGTACGCGCCGCTGGGCATCGACGAAGGGGCCGCCGGCCGCGAAGACGAAGCGGCCACAAACTCGACGCCCCGGGGAATGCGCGAGAAAACCTAGCAGGGTGTTGAGAAACGCCGGTCAGCGAGGCCGGCATCGTTGTTCGTGAGATTCATGACTCGTTCGCTTCGTTGCTTCGCGGTCCGTTCGGCCTGCGGACCGCGGTCGGTTGCCGGTTCAGG
>JBFMAB010000122.1:43179-146503 GCA_040755835.1 Myxococcota bacterium | reverse complement strand
CGCCGGCACAAACAGCCAGCCCTGGTCTCGCTGCGGCTCCTTCGTGCGGACCCTCGGACTCACGTCGTCATGATCGAGCGCGATCAGTCGAAGTTGCGGACGGCCTGATTTTTCGACTGCTCTTCAGAGCAACCGGCAGTGAGCTGGCTGACGCCCGTGGGCACGGTGTGGAGCGACGGCTCCCAGACGCTCGATGGCCATCAGACGCTGCTCGCCGCCGGCATCAGCGCCATGGCGCTCGCGCTGCTGCGCGCGGCGCTGCTCCGGGCGCTGCGCCTGGGCTGAGGAGCTGCGCAGGACGCGACGGAGGGCTGCGGCTCCGGCGCCGAAAGCCACCGCCGCGCAGGGGCCGGGCATCACCGGTGAGCGACGGCGCTCGGGATGACGTGCAAACGGCTCACGGGCGCAGCGTCAGCTCGGCCACGTAGCGGTCGAGGAAGCCGGCGAGGTTGGCCCGCTGCCGCTCTTCCTTTGAGCTGCCCCGCCTCGTCGAACGCCTCCTCGGCGCGCGAGACGGTACAGGCTCCGGGGAAACCCTCGGCGGCCGCGAGGCGCAGTCGAGGAGGCTCTTCAGCGAACGGGGGATGCTGCCATTGAACTCCGGCGAGGCGATGACAACGCCCTTCGCACGGCGCGCTTCCCCGGTGCGCGCAGGCCCCGTTTCCGGCCAAACTGCCTCCCGATGTCCGCCGTCGAGAGCATCGGCCGGGGCGCCCACGTCGCTGCCTGGTTCAACGGACGCGCCAAGCGCGTGACGCCGGCGCGCGTGGAAGGGCTGCGCCGCGAGCTGCCCGAGGCGCGCATCTACGCGTCGTCGTCCTTCGACGAGGCGCGCGAGCACGCCGCCCAGCTGGTGCGCCACCCGCCGCGGCTGCTCCTGTGCGGCGGCGGCGACGGCACCATCGTCACCCTGCTCAACCTGCTGCGCGAGGCCGGCGCGAAGGAGTTCCCCACCATCGGCCTGTTGCGGCTGGGCACCGGCAACGGCTGGCCCATCGCGGTGGGCGCGCGGCGCTACGAGAAGACGCTGCCCCTGCTGCCGCGCCTCGCCCACGCGCCGCCCACGCGCCGCTTTCACCTCATCGAGGTGGAAGGCCGGCTGTGCCACTTCACCGGCGTCGGCTGGGACGCGACGCTGCTGCACGACTACAAGCGCAACCTGGAGAAGCGGGAGAACCAGCTCCTCGGCAGCCGCCTCGCCGCGCACGCCAGCAAGGGCGTGTGGGGCTACCTGTACTCGCTGTTCCGCATCACCGTACCCGAGGAGCTGCGGCGCCACCGCGAGGGCCGCACGCAGCTGCGCCTGGAGAACGTCGGGGAGCCGGCGCTCACCTGGGCGCATGGCCACGCGGTGCCGGTGGAGGGACGCACGCTCTACGAAGGGCCCATGTCCGTGGCGGCCTGCGGCACCGAGCCCTACTGGGGCGCGGCCTTCAAGGCGTTTCCGCGCGCGCACGCGGTGCCAGGGCGGCTCAACTTCCGCGTGTACGACCAGCACGTCCTCATCGGCGTAAACAACATGTTCAAGCTGTGGCGCGGCGACGAGCTGCCGGGCATGCACGACTGGTTCGTCACGCGCGTGCGGCTGCACCTGTCGCGGCCGATGCCGTTCCAGGTGGGCGGCGACGTGGTGGAGCCGCGCGAGGTGCTGGAGGTGGCGCTCGCGAAGGAGACGGTCAACCTCGTCGACTGGGCCGCGCTGCGCGCGAGGCGGGCGGGCTGACGCGGAATGGTGAGCGCTACAGGTACTGCGCCAGCTTCCTCGCCTTGAGCGCCTCGACGACCTTCCGCACGTCCTGGCTCTTGTCCTTCGGCAGCACCAGCACCGCGTCGCCGGCGTCCACCACCACGACGTCCGTCATGCCCACCACCGCGACCGGGCGGTCGCCGCCCAGCACCACGCAGCCCTTCGAGTCGATGACGAGCGGCAGCTTGCCCTCCGTCACATTGCCGTCCGCGTCGGTGGGCCGCACGTCGGACAGCGCGTTGAAGCTGCCCACGTCGCTCCAGCCGCAGTCCGACGGCACCACGGCGATGTTCGACGCCTTCTCGGCGACGCCGTAGTCGATGCTGATGCTGGGCAACTTCGGAAACTCGCGCGCCACCGTCGCCTTCTCCCGCTTCGTGCCGAGCGCCGCGCGGATGACGTCGAGCCGCAGCGAGAGCTCCGGCATGTGCTGCGCAAAGGCGCTCAGCATGACGTCCGCGCGAAAGACGAAGATGCCCGCGTTCCACAGGTAGTCGCCCGCCGCGAGGTAGCCTCTCGCCTTCACCACGTCCGGCTTCTCGACGAAGGCCGCCACCTTCCGCGCCGTCCCCGACAGCGGCGCGCCGACGCGGATGTAGCCGTACCCCGTCTCGGGCCGCGTGGGCCGAATGCCCAGCGTCACGATGTGCCCTTCACGCGCCGCCGCCACCGTCTCCGAAATCGACCGCTGGAAGGCCTTGACGTCGGCGACGTGCTGGTCGCTCGGCAGCACGACGATGACGCCTTGCAGGTCCACCGCCGCGACGTGCGCCGTCGCCAACGCGATGGCCGGCGCCGTGTTGCGCGCGATGGGCTCGACCAGCACGTTGCCCTTCGGCAGCGCCGGCAGCGCCTTCACCACCAGCTTCGCGTGCGCCGCGCCGCACACCACGCGCGTCTGCTTCGGCGTGGCCAGGCCTGCCATGCGCGCCAGCGTCTCGGCGATGAGCGGCTTCCTCGTGGCCAGCGGGAGGAACTGCTTGGGGCGCCCGGCGCGCGAGAGCGGCCAGAAGCGCGTGCCGCTGCCGCCGGCCATGATGACGGGGAAGACGCTGGAGGACGCCGCGCGACGAGGTGCCATGGCGCGGCTGTAGAGCACAGCCGCCTGCCTCCGGAAACGATGAAGGCCCCGGGCGTCGCCACCCGAGGCCTCCCGTTTCGGCGCCGCCCGGCGCTTCAGCGCCAGCGCGGCGAAGGACCTCGCCTGCCAGTCGAGGAACCTCCTCCATCACCATCGCCACCACGGAGCCGCGGGCCGCCGCCTCGCCGCGCTGGGCCTCACGACGCCCCGCCGGGCTCGAGCCAGGCCTGGTACGCCTCGATGCGCGCGGCCAGCCGCTCCGCGAGCCCCGCGTGCGCCTCCGCCAGCGCGGCGTGAATCGCGCGCGCCTCCTCGCGGTAGGCGAGCCGCTTCTCCCGACTCCAGGAGCGCGGCGGCGCCTCGAGGTTGGTGATGCGGTCGGCCAGCTTCACCAGCCACACCTCGCGCGGCTGCGCGCGGATGCGCGCGAGGCTGTCGGCCATGCGCTGCGTCTTCGGCACGGCCTCGTCCTTGGTGAGCGCCTGCACGCCCGCCGCCACCGCCTCGCCGAACTCCGCCACCAGCTGCGCCCGGGTGACACCGGCGTCCTCCATGCAGTCGTGCAGCAGGGCGCAGGTGCACGCGAGGTCCACGTCGAACGACGTCTCGCCCACACAGGCGCGCAGCACCTCCATCGCCACCTTGGTGACGTGCGTCGTGTACGGGAAGCCGGTGCCCGGCACCTTCTGCTCGCCGTGCGCCTTCGCCGCGAAGTCCAGCGCCCGCGCGAACTGGTCCGGGTTCCACATGCCGCTCACCGTCCTTCCTGGCGCCGCCTCAGCGCGTCGTACGTCGCGTACTTGTAGGCCTCGGACAGCGTCGGGTAGTTGAAGCACGCCTCGATGAAGAGGTCGGCCGTCGCGCCGGCCAGCATCGCCATCAACCCCACGTGCACCAACTCGGTGGCGCCTTCGCCGAGGAGGTGCACGCCGACCAGCTTCATGTCGTCCCCGCGGAACAGCAACTTGAGAAGCCCCGTCTCGCCAATCATCGCGCCGCGCGCGTTCGCCGAGAGGTCCGCCACGCCCTTCACGTAGGGGACGCCCGCCTTCTGCAGCGCCTCCTCGCTCTCCCCCACCATCGACACCTCGGGGATGGTGAAGATGCCGTACGGGAACACCGGCGCCATCGACGTCTTGTACTTGAGGTCGAAGAAGTGGACGACGGCGACGCGGGCCTGCTCCATCGACGTCGACGCCAGCGCCGGAAAGCCGATGACGTCACCCACCGCGGCGATGTGGGGCACCTTCGTGCGGAAGCGCGCGTCCACCTCCAGCTGCCCGCGCGCGTTCGCCTGAAGCCCCGCCGCGGCGAGGTCCAGCGCCGCGACGTTGCCCTGCCGCCCGGCGCACACCAGCGCGAGGTCCGCCTCGAGCCGCGCACCGTCCTCCAGCGTCAGCGCCACGCCGTCGGCCGCCGCCTCGCAGCGCGCGACCTGCGCCGGCTTCTTGAAGTCGATGCCCAGCGCGCGCATCCGCCCCTCCAGCAGCGCCACCACCTCGCCGTCGAGGAATCCGAGGATGGTGGGCCGCGCCTCCACCACCGTCACCTTCGCGCCCAGCGTGGCGAAGAGGCACGCGTACTCGCAGCCGATGACGCCGCCGCCCACCACCACCATCGTCCCCGGAATGGCGTGCACGCGGACGATTTCGTCGGAGTCGTAGACGCGCTGGTGCTCGAACGGGAAGGCCGCCGGCCGGCGTGGCGTGCTGCCCGTCGCGATGAGGACGTGCCGCGCGGACAGCCGCGTCTCGCCCGCCTCGCCCTTCACCGCGATGGTGTGCGGGTCGACGAAGCGCGCCTCGCCCTGGAAGCAGCGCACCCGGTGCCGGTCGAGGTTGGCGGCGATGCGCAGCCGCTCGGCCGCCACCACCTGCTCGAGGCGGAACAGCAGGTCGTCCACCGTCGCCTGCCGCGTCAGCCCCATCTCCACGCCGTGCAGCCCGCGCTGGCGGAAGCCTGACAGGTAGAGCGCCGACTCGCGCAGCGTCTTCGACGGCAGCGTCCCGGTGTTCACCATCGCGCCGCCGAAGGACGGCTCCCGCTCGACGAGCGCCACCTTCTTCCCGAAGTAGGCGGCCTGCGCGGCGCCCTTCTCGCCCGCCGCGCCGCCGCCGATGACCACCAGGTCGAAGTCTTCCATCGCCCGCATGGTACTGGACCCGGCGTCCCCGTCAGCCCCTCGCCGCCTTCGCGGCGCGCCGGCGCTCGAGCTGCAGCGCGGGCAGGAAGCGACGCCACAGCTGCAGCTCCCGGGCGTGGCCTCGCTCCTCCAGCCAGGCGAGCGCCGCGTCAGGCTCCTTCGCGTCCACCACGTCGCGCACCGCCTCGACGAACTTCGCCGAAAGAGGGCTCTCGCCGGCGAGCCGCTCGGCGCGGGGCAGCGCGGCGCGGGCCCGCGCCTCGTTGCCGGCGAACAACCACGACAGCACCAAGCAGCCGGCCACCTCCGCGGGGTCGAGCTCCTCGGACCAGCCGGCCTTCGTGTCTTCGAGGATGTCGAGACACGCCAGGAAGTCGGCGCGCGCCAGCGACAGCTGCAGCCTGTCCTTCTTCTCGCAATGACGGCCCAGCTTGAGGAGCCCCGACAGGTGCCGCGTCCACGCCACGAGGCCCGGCCAGCCGTTCTCCTCGGCGGCGCGGCGCGCGCTGGACAGCTCCAGCTCGGCGCGCGCCACGTCCTGCGTCTGCACCAGCACCTGCGCGATGGCGGCGGGCGCATAGGCGCGCGCGGCGAAGTTGCCGATGCGCTCGGACAGCGCGAGGTAGCGCTCCTGGCAGGCCACCGCGGCGCCATACTCGCCGAGGCGGCACAGCGTCAGCCCGAGGTTGTGGAGCGCGATGGCCTCGCGGCGTCGGTAACCGACGCGCCGGGCGAGGTCGAGCGAGCGCTCGAAGTCCGAGCGGGCGCGAGAGAGCTCGCCTTCGCGCAGGTGCAGCAGCGCCCGCGCGTTCCACGCCACGCACTCGTCGCGCGGCGAGCCGCGCTCGCGGGACAGGGTGATGAGCTCGTCCGCCAGCGCCTCCGCGCGCGCGCGGTCCCCGCCGCGCGAGTGCGCCACCTGCTCGGCGCGGAGGAAGGCGGGCGCATGGAAGGACGACGCGAGGTCCTCGTGCGGCACCACGCGTCGCACGCGCTCGCAGGTGGCCAGCGCCGCCGGCCCGTCGGCCAGCATCTCCGCCTGGAACCAGGACCAGGTGCGCGCCCAGCGGAGCCACAAGGCGCTGGCGGCCGGACTGCGCGGCAGCCGCGGTAGCCGCTCCTCCAGCGCCTGAAAGGCGCGCGCCGTCTCGCCCGCGCGACCCAGCTGCGACAGCGCCTCGGCGCGCGCGAGCTCGACGGCCACGCTGGCCTCCTCGAGAGACAGCCGGTCCCAGCGCTCGAGCTCGTCCTCCACGCCGTCGAAGACCAGCTCGGCCCAGCCGGGCGGCAGCACCGTGGCGCCCGGCGGCACCTGCCGCACGGCCGCGGTGGCGTCAGCCACGGCCTGCGTCACCTCGCCGCGGAACGTGCGCTCCTCCACCTGGCGCCGGGCCAGCACCAGCCGCCGTACGCCCACGGCTCGCTGGAAGGCCTGGCCCAGCGCCTCGGGGTTGGCCTCGAGCCGGGACGCCAACTCGTGCGCCAGCGTGGCGCGCGTCGCGTCGCCGGACGCCGCCGCCGCGCGAATGAGGAGCGGCAACGCCAGCGCGAGGTGCTCGCGGCGCACGCCGACGCGGCGGAGCTCCTCTTCGGCCCACACGCCCAGCGTCGCCAGCCAGCCCCCCGCCAGCCCCGCCGACGCGCGCGCGCGCTCGGCGACCAACCACGGGTAGCGCACCCACAGCTCGCGGGTGCCGGGGAAGCGCCGCGTCGGACCGCGCCCGCACAGGAAGTGCTTTTCCAGCGTCTCGCCCGCGCGCGCGAAGGAGCCGCCCAGCGTCACGTCGAGCGCGCTCTCGGGCAGCCGGCCGCCGGCGACGCAGAGGATGTCCAGGGCCGCGCGCTCCACGTCGCCCAGGCCCGCCACCACCGCGCGCACGGCCGACTCCACCGTCGACGGCTCCGGCGGCGCACCCGACGCGCGCAACAGCGCCGACGTCAGCGGCACGCCGCGCGCGGCGCTCACCGCCTCCTGCGAGAAGTCCCGGGCCAGCTGGTCCAGCGCAGGCAGCGGCAGCGCCACGCGCGCAAAGCGCTCCGCGGCCCGCAGCGCCTTGAAGCGCGACTCCAACGCCGCCGCCTCCTCCTCGGCGACCGCCAGCACCACCAGCCCGGGCGTGCCCGCGTGGCGGCCCAACAGCTCCAGCACCTGCACGGTCTGCGCGTCGAGCGACGCGGCGTCGTCGATGCACCATGCCCACGCCTTGCCGTCGGCGCCCAAAAAGCGCACCACCTCGGCGACGGCGCCTTCCCAGCGCGCGGCGGAGTCGAGGCGCGCCGTGTCCCAGCCGTCCGCCTCGGCGCCCAGCACGAAGGCGAGGAATTCGCGCGACAGCGGCTCGACGTCGGCATGCTGCGCCTCGAGGACGGCGCGCACCTCCCCGGCGGGCGCGTCGGGCGCGACGCCGAGGCGCAGGCGCAGCAGCGCGTCGAGGCAACCGCCCGCCGTCACGCCCGAGTGGCGCGCGTCCACCACGTCCACGCGCTCGCCGCGGCCGCCCAGCTCCTCGGCGAAGGCGCGCAGCGTGTGCGAGCGGCCCAGCCCGCGTGGCGAGTGCAGCGCGACGACGCGCACGCCCTGCTCGCTGACGGACTGCTCGAATTGTTCGATGAGCGCGGCGTGCCGCACGAAGGTGGTCCCCCCGGGGAGAGCGGCTGATTTGAACACACGGCTGCGTGCCGCGACGAGGGCTCAGCGCGCGCGCCGCCCGCGGCCGCTGCGCACCGCGTGGCGCGCCGCGACCCCGACCGCCACCGAAAGGCCGCCCACGGCCAGCAACGTCTGCTCGACCAGCGGTCGGCCGGCGCCCAGCAGCGCGGGCACGACGACCGCCAGCGCGGCGCCCGCGAGGCCCACGACCCAGCCGACGAATTGCTCGGTGTCGGAGCCATGCCGCGGCGACGCCTCGTCCCCCATCTCCGCCGCCTGCTGCTCGAGGGCGTACCCCAGCACCTCCTCGGCGCGCGCGACGTCGGTGGCCAGCGCCTCTCGCCGCGACAGGAGGGCCGCACGTCGCGCGTCGAGGTCCGCCAGCAACGCCTGGTACTCCAACGCCACCGCCGCCTCGTCCACGCCGGCCTGCGCGCGGGCCTCGAGAACGCGGGCGCGCGCCTGCAGCGCCTCGAGCTGGTCGCGGAGGGCGCGTTCGTCAGCCACCGCGCGCCCCCACCACCGCCCGACGACGAAGGCGGCCGGCAGCGCGAGCGCCGCGGCCAGCGCCACCGGCCCGTGCAGCTCCACCAGCCACGCCGTGCTGCCGAGGCAGGTCACGACGACGAACACGGTTCGCGCCCACCAGGCGGTGGGCCCGCTCCCGCCCGCGCCCAGGCGAACGCGCAGCGCCTCGTCCTCCAGCGCCTCGGCGCGCGCGGCCAGCGCCTTCACCTCGGCCTCCAGTCGGGCGACCTCAGCGCGCGCGGCGGCGAGCTTCGCGTCCCACGGGGCACGGGCCTGGCGCTGCGCGGCCTCACCTTCCGCCTCGAGCGCGTCGACGCGGGCACGGGCCGCCTCGACCGCCCGCGTAAGCTCGCCGTCGCCGGACGTCGCGACGGGAGAGTGCCACGAGGCAGCCCGATGCGGCGAGGGACCGGGGGCCCGGCGTGGCGCCGCCACGGACGTGATGGGGACGCGTCGCCGGCGCCGGTCCGCCGCAGCGAGGACGCGGACGGCAGGGCGTGTCGCCGGTCCCAGGTGACAGACGCCTCGAAAGCGCCCGCTCCGCCGCAGCGAGGGCAGTGCCCGCCCGCGCCACGCAGCCCGCGCCGTCGCGGGGCGACGCTTCCCGCCGACCGCCCGCGGCCCCGCGGTGGCTGCGCGGACCCGGCGGGCCACGGACGGCCGCGCGTCGGCGCCGTCCTCGCCTGGCGCGGCGCAGGCGTCAGCGACCCACGGCCTCCACGTGCTCGAGCAGCTGGTGCAGCATGCGCCAGGTGGCGCCCCACACCACGTCTCGGCCCGCGTCCCACACGTAGACGTCGCGGTCCGCCTCGTAGATGCGCCGCTTCTCCCGCCGGAGCCGCCACAGCGGCGCCTCCAGCACCTGCGCGATCTCTCCCGGGTTGGGCGAGAGCGGCGCCTCGGCCGGCACCACGCCAACGAAGGGCGTCACCCAGTACGAAGTGATGGTGGGCATGGCCCCCAGCATGCCCAGCACGTCGACGCGCTCCACCGGGAGGCCGAGCTCCTCGCGCGTCTCGCGCAGCGCGGTGTGCAGCGGCGTCAGGTCGCTCGCGTCCCGCCCGCCGCCAGGAAAGGAAATTTGCCCGGGGTGCTTGCGCAGCGTCATCGGCCGTTGCGTGAGGTACGTCCACGGCTCGCCGTTCCTCCAGAAGAGCGGCGCCAGCACCGCCGCCTCCTTCAGCGTGAGGCCCGGCGCCTCGAGCGTCTTCGAGGGCACCGTGCGCAGGCGCGCGCGCAGGCGCTCGAAGAAGTCACGTCCGGCGGCATCGCTGACGAGAGAAGAGACGGCCTCCACGACGGGCCGAGTGTAGCGCCCGGGCCCGCGCGGCGCCGCGACCGCAATGGCCGACCGTCACGGCTGCAGGACGCCCGCCGTCAACAGGCCGAGCAGGAGCAGCCCCAGCGCCACGCGGTAGACGATGAACACCAGCGTCGAGCGCGTGCGCAGGAAGCGCAACAGGCCGTGAATCGCCGCCAGGCCCGACGCGAAGGACACCGCGGTGCCCACCACCAGCACGAGCGTCGACGGCCGCTCGCTCGCCTCCAGCAGGTGCTTCAACTCGAACAACCCGGCCAGCGTGGTGGCGGGAATCGAGAGGAGAAAGGAGTAGCGCGCCGCGTCCTCGCGCGTGAAGCCCAGCGACAGGCCGCCGGTGATGGTGGTCCCCGAGCGCGAGCTTCCGGGGATGAGCGCCAGCGCCTGCCACGCGCCGATGAGGAGCCCGTCTTTGAGCGTCATCTCCTTCAGCGTGCGGACGTGCTTCGCGACGCGCTCGACGACGAAGAGCGCCACCGCCAGCGCGATGAGGGAGCCTGAGATGACGTACAGCGAGCGGAATGTCGTCTCGATGGACTTCTTGAAGGCGAGCCCCAGCACGCCGATGGGCAGCGTGCCCAGGCCGACGAACCACGCGAGCCGCGACTCCTCACTGTCCCACGGGCGCCGGTCCACGAGCCCCTTCACGAAGCCGCGCGCCAGGCGCCCGAGGTCCTTCGCGAAGTAGACCAGCACCGCGCCCACCGTGCCCAGCTGGATGACGGCGGAGTACGCCGCGCCCGGGTCACCCCAGCCGAGCAGCGCCGGGACGATTTTCAGGTGGGCGGTGGAGGAGATGGGCAGAAACTCGGTGAGGCCCTGCACCAGGCCGAGCACGATGGCCTGAAACAGCGTCATCGCGCGTCGCGCCAGGTCATCTGCCAGACGTCGCCGCCGAGCTCGGCCTTCTTCAATTCCCAGGCGGCCAGCACGTCCGCGGTGTGCGCCAGGTACTCGGCGCTCGCGTCGAAGCGGTGCTGCTTCGCGTAGCTGCTGATGAACTCGCGCAGCACCGGCGAGAGGAAGTGGGTGGCGAGCGCCACCTCGCTGCCGTCGAGGTACTCGGTGAAGCGCAGGGCGAAGCCCGACGGGCCGGCGTCCGACGACTCGACGCGCACGACTTCACCCTTCACCGTCACCTCGCGGCCCTTCGGCGGGAGCGAGAGGTGCACCAGCAGCCTGGTGCCCAGCTTCAGGAAGAAGCTGGACTCGAGGAAGAGCCCGCCCACGGAGATGTTCACCGTCGGCAGCGACGCCTCGAAGACGCGCGACGGGTCGTCGGCGAGCGAGAGCCGCGCCTTCACCGTGAGCTCCGCCCGCGGGTAGCGGCGGCGCGAGTTCCCCACCGGGGGCGACACCGCCGAGCCCACCGGTCGGGAGACGGGCGTGCGCGCGGGCACAGGGCTCGGCGCGCGCGCCATCGACGCCAGCGCTGCGGCGCGCGGAACCGCAGACGAGAGCGCCGGGACGGGCGGCGCCGAACCGGCTCGCGCGGACGCGGCGGACCTCGGCTCGACGCGGCCCGCGCTGGCGCTCGCCTTCGCGTCACGCACCGGCGCCGGCGCGCTGCGGCTGACGGCGGCGCTGCGCTTCTCCTCGCGCGCGGGCGGGGAAGCACCTCGGCTGGAAGGACGGCTCTCGTCGCGCGGCGGCGCCGTCGCCGCTCGGCCGGCAGGGACGCTGGGCCTGGCTTCCCGCGCAGGCTCGCGGGCATGTCGGCTGGAGGCGGCGCCGGGCTTCCCGTCACGCGCCGGCGCGGACGTTCGCCGGCTGGGCGCGGGGCTCGGCTTCGCGTCGCGCGCAGGGGCCGACGGTCCCCGACTCGCAGTTGCGCTCCCCTCCGCGTCGTGCCCGGGCCCGGAAGTCCCCCGGCTGGAAGCGGGGCCCGGTTTCGCGCCGCGTGCAGCCGTCGACGGCCCCCGACTCGACGAAGCGCTCGCCTTCGCGTCCCGCGCCCGCGCCCCAGTGGTCGGCTTCGCCTCACGCGCCCCCGACGCCACGGCGGACTTCGCGTCGTGCGAGGAAACAGACGGCGCCTCCGCCTCGACCCGGGCCGGCGGCTTCTCGCGGAGCGCCTCGCGCAGCGCGTCCTTCGACTTCGACGCGGCCGCCGACGCCGGCAGCGCGCGCTTGGCCGTGTCCAGCGAGGCGGCCAGCGCCGCCAGCGAGCCTGCGTGCGATGCGCCCTGCCGGCCCTTCGTCATCGACGACTCCGGTCGGCTCAGGCCGCCTTCACCTTGGCGCCGACGGCGTCACGGAGCGCGTCCTTCTTGTCCGTCTTCTCCCAGCTGAACTCCGGCCGGCCGAAGTGGCCGTACGCGGCGGTGCGCTGGTAGATGGGCTTGAGCAGGTCGAGGTGCTCGATGATCTGCCGGGGCTTCAGGCCGAAGACCTCGCGGACCGCGCGGGCGATGCGGTCCTCGGCGACCGTGGCGGTGCCGAACGTCTCCACCATCACGCTGACCGGCTCGGCCACGCCGATGGCGTAGGACACCTGCAGCTCGCAGCGGCTCGCGAGGCCCGCGGCCACCACGTTCTTCGCGATGTAGCGGCCCATGTACGCCGCCGAGCGGTCGACCTTCGACGGGTCCTTGCCCGAGAAGGCGCCGCCGCCGTGACGACCCATGCCGCCGTAGGTGTCGACGATGATCTTCCGGCCCGTGAGGCCCGAGTCGCCCATCGGGCCGCCGACGACGAAGCGCCCGGTCGGGTTGATGAAGAACTTGGTCTTCTTGTCCATCAGCTTCGCGGGCAGCGAGGCCTTGATGACCTCCTCCATCACGACGTCCTTGATCTTCTTGTTGCTGACGTCCTCGGCGTGCTGGGTGGACACGACCACCGCGTCGATGCGCACGGGCTTGCCGTCCTTGTATTCGACGGTGACCTGCGACTTGCCGTCGGGGCGCAGCCAGGAGTGCTTCTTGCGGCGCACCTCGGACAGCTTGCGGGTCAGCGTGTGCGCGTACTGGATGGGCGCGGGCATCAGCTCCGGCGTCTCGTTGCACGCGTAGCCGAACATCATGCCCTGGTCGCCCGCGCCCTGCTCCTTGCCGCCCTTCTCGTCGACGCCGCGGGCGATGTCCTGCGACTGGCCCTCGATGGCGACCATGACGCCACAGGTGTGGCCGTCGAAGCCCATCGACGAGTCGGTGTAGCCGATGTGGGTGATGGTCTTGCGGACGATGGTGGGGATGTCGATCCACGCGTTGGTGGTGACCTCGCCGGCCACGATGGCGAGGCCCGTCTTCACCAGCGTCTCCACCGCGATGCGGGCGCGGGGATCCTTCGCGATCAGCGCGTCGACGACACCGTCGGAGATCTGGTCACAGATCTTGTCCGGGTGCCCCTCGGTGACCGACTCGGAGGTGAAGAGGTAGTCCTTGATCATGGTGTGGCCGTTCCGCGTAAGGGTGACTGAAGCGGCTCGCCCCATAGCGCGCCCCCCCGGCGGGTTCAAGGACCGACCTGCCGGTGAGGCGATGCGGAACGGGGACGCGGAGCTGAAGGAGCCGCCGGGCGCGCCGGCGTCACGTCCACCAGTCAGGGCGCGGCGACCGCGGGGGCCGGCGTGGCGCTGGGGGTTTCGGCCTTCGCCTCGGCCGCCTTCGCTTCCTTCGCGGCCCTGGCTTGCTTCGCGAGGCGCTCGTCGCGGCGCCTCTGCGCTTCCTTCTCCACGGCGCGGAAGGTGTCGCCGACGCCCTTCTCGTTGCCCATGTTGACGGCGAAGGACGGGACCCAGCCGCCGGGGTCGACGGCGAACTGGTACACGACGTGGCTCTTCGAGCCGTCACCGACGGGGGTGATGGTCCAGCCCCCGGTGTTGAGGCGCACGCGAGTGATGTTGGAGCGCAGCGGGAGGTAGTCGGGCTCGGCCTTCCACTCGTTGCGGAAGGTGCCGGTGCCGTCCGGCTTGACGCCTTCGCGCAGCCACACGCGCACGATGTAGTCGCGCTTGCCGACCACCGGGAGGTCGATGAGCGTGTAGACGTACACGCTGCCGTCTTCGAGCTTCTTGCTGATCTCCCGCGAGTCCTTCAGGTACGGCATGAAGCTGCGGAACAGCTCCGGCTTCATCAGCGTGTCCTGGATGTCCTGCACGGGCGCGGCCATGTCGCCCTCGGCCCAAATCTCCTTCACGGCGCTGTTGGGCACCGCGCGGTTCTTGATGGTGATGGGACCTTCGAGGACGGTTTCCCAGTCGCCGTCGGCGCCCCACGCGGGCAGGGCCAGGGCGACGAAGGCCCACAGGGCGGCCCGGAGGCCCAACTGGTGGAAGTGGCGCGTCACGGACCGATCAACGCCCGAAAAACCGGGGAATTCAAGGCTGGCGCCCGAGGTCAATGGAGCAGCCCTTTCTGCTTCTTCGGCTTCAGGCGGGCGACGACCTGCATGACCTCGTCGGTGACCTCGCGGAGGCGGGCGCGGACGTCGGTCTGGAGGAGGACCTCGAAGCGCTGGGCGGGCTCCTGGAGAATGGTGCCGGCGACGACGTCGGCGAGCTGCCCGCCGTGCAGGCGGCTGGTGACGGTGGCCACCTTGTCGCCCACCTCGTCGGGGACGCGGGCGATGAGCTCGAGCACGGCCTGGCGGAGAGGAACCTCTTCCTCGGAGTCGACGGGCGGATCCTCGACGAGCTCGGCCTCGACCTCGCGGTAGCTGGCGACCTGCGGCAGCTCGCGCACCAGACGGACGCGGGCGACGCCGACGAGGACGAGGTTGTAGCGGCCGTCCTCGAGCTGCTCGTGCATGCCGATGACGCCGGCGCAGAGCATGGGCTCGAGCTCGGGCGAGCCGGCGAGGCGGTTTTCCTGGCCGGGGAGGACCTGGGCCATGGCGAAGACGCCGTCGGACTCGAGGGCGGCCTTCACCATGTCACGGTAGCGCTGCTCGAAGATGTGGAGGGGCTGGACGGTGCCGGGGAGCAGGACGACGGACGGCAGCGGAAACACCTTGAGCCGGCGCACGGCGGCGCGCACCCGGTCGATCGCCTCACCCATGACAGCCCTCGTTTCGCATGCCGAGGGAATGGTGGTAATCCGCCCCGCGACCGGAGGCCAGACCCGTGACCGAGATGTTGATCGCCCACATCGAGACCCTCGCCGCCTACGCGCCGACGTGGGGGTTTTTGCTGGTGGTGCTGTTCATGACCATCGAGAGCTCCTTCATCCCGTTCCCGAGCGAGGTGGTGATGATCCCCGCGGGGTTCCTCGCGGCGCGCGGGGGCCTGACGCTGGGCAACCCGGTGATGGACGCGACGGTGGCCGTCCTCGCGGGCACGGCGGGCTCGCTGCTGGGCGCGTACGTGAACTACTTCCTGTTCAGCTGGCTCGGCACACCGTTCCTGGAGAAGTACGGGAAGTACTTCCTGCTGCCGCCGCCCAAGCTGCGCCGGGCCGAGGAGCTGTTCCGGCGCTATGGCGCGGGCGCGACGTTCGTGTGCCGGCTGCTGCCAGCGATCCGCCAGCTCATCTCCATCCCCGCGGGCATCGCGAGGATGCCGCTCAAGAGCTTCACGTTGTGGACGGGGCTCGGCGCCGGCCTGTGGGTGACGGTGCTGACCGTCATCGGGTACGTGATTGGGAAGAGCACCGCGACGATGACGTACGCGGAGCTCGTGCACAGCGGCACGGACATGGTGCGGAAGAACTTCGTGTGGATGATTCCCGCGCTGCTCGTGGCGTTCGGGGTGTACGTGTTCGTGTCGAAGAAGGTGATGGAGAGCAAGCAGCCGGCGGCTGCGTCGCCGGACGCGTCGGCGTAGAGCCTGAGGCGGGCGCGTCGGGCACGCGCCGCCACCCCTCACTGGCAGTAGCCCGTCATCGCGTCACACATCTGCCCCGTCGGGCACGCCGCCAGGCCGCCATTGTTGCAGTTCGGCCGGCAGTAGCCCGTCGTGGCGCCCGCGATGCCCACGCACACGTAGCCCGTCCGGCACGTCGACTGCCCCAGGCCCGGCCCCGTGCAGCTCGCCCGGCAGGTGCTGCCGCTCACCCCGAAGAGGGGCTCCGTCACGCACACGCCCGACGCGCACGGCTGCATCGTCCCGCACTGCGCGGAGCAGTAGCCGCCCGTGTAGCCAGACGGCTGCCCGAACGCGGACTCCCGGATGCAGAACGCGCCCTGCGGCGGCTGACACCCCATCGACGACGTGCACGGCGAGCCCGCCGCCACCGGCGTCACCGCGCCGCCGTCCGGCGTCAAGCACGCGCCCGCCACGCACTGGTTCCCCAGGCCGCACGGCATGCACGCCGCGCCACCCGTACCGCACGAGCGGTTGGTGTTGCCCGGCTGGCACTGGCCGTTCTGACAGCAGCCCGTCGGGCACGTCGTCGCGTCGCAGGGCGGCGGCGTCACGCACGCGCCGTTCGTGCACTGCTGGCCCATGCCGCAGCCCATGCACGCCGCGCCATTCGACCCGCACGCCAATCGGTTCTGCTGCGTCGGCGTCACGCAGAAGTTGTTCGTGCAGCAGCCGTTGCACGTCATCGGCCCGCAGGCCGCCATCACGCACGCGCCGTTGACGCACTGCTCGCCGATGCCACAGTTCACGCACATCGTGCCCGCGCCACCCGTCCCGCACGCCAGCGGCGAGTCGCCCGGCTGGCAGCCCAGCACGCTCATGCAGCCGCACACGCCCGCGTCCGGCATGCCCCCGTCCGGCGCCGTGCCACCACCCGCGCCGCCGCCCTGGCCCGCGTCGTCTCCACCACCCGCGCCGCCGCCCTGGCCCGCGTCGTCACCGCCACCCGCGCCACCGGCCGTGCCGCCACCCGTCCCGCCACCCGCGCCGCCGTCGTCGGACACCGTCGTGCACGCGCCGTTGGCGCACACCTTGCCGCTGCCGCAGTCGGCGTCGGTGGTACAGGTCGCGCCCTCGGGCACGGCCGAGAAACACGCGGCGAACGCGACGGCCGCGAAGGCCGCGAGCAGCACGGAGCGGAAGGCGTTGGTGGTCATGGCGACTCCCCGGGAAACAAGACGCGCAGGCGCCGGCCGCCCGCGGACGGACGCGCATCTGGCCCGAGTCACCGCGCGCACGCAAGCCCACGCGCCCACGCCCGCGCGATTCCCGACGCCTCCGACGGTTCTGCGCGCGCTGGCTGGCGCCGGGCGGGTCACTCCGACACAAGGCCGCGCGTGACACCCCGCCTCCGCCGCCGCCTCCTCGTCGCGCTCGCCGCGCTGCTCGCTCTCCCCGCGCTGGCCGTCGCCGTCTTCCTCGTCGCCGTGCGCCACGTGCCGTGGACCGTCCCCGCCGCACACCGTGGACCTGCCGCGCTCCGCACGCCGCGAACCGACGGCCTCAGCGTCCGCTACCTCGGCGTCTCCGGCTACGAGGTGAGCGACGGCACCACCACGCTGCTGCTCGACCCGACGCCGACGCGCCCGCCGCCGCTCGCGCTGCTCGCTCCCTTGTCGCCGGACGAAGCCCTCGGCGCGAAGGAGTGCCCGAAGGCCGACGCCATTCTCGTCAACCACACGCACCATGACCATGCGCTCGACGTGCCGGCCATTGCCCTGCGCACCGGTGCGCTCGTCATCGGCTCGCAGTCCACCGTCAACCTCGCGCTGAGCCGCGGCGTCCCCGCCGGGCGCACCCGCCTCGTGAAGCCCGGCGACCACTTCACGGTGGGTACCTTCACCATCGACGTGCGCGGCACCCGCCATGCCGACATCGCCGGCATCTCGCACCCCATGGGCGGCGTCGTCTCGCCCACCGCGGGCCCGCTGCGCTTCTTCGAGTACGCCCTCGACGAGACGCTCTTCTACCGCCTCGAGGCCAACGGCACCTCGCTGTGGTTCCACCCCACCAGCACCTTCGCGCCCGGCGAGCTGAACGCGCCGCCCGCCGCCACCCTCATCGTCGGCGTCACCGGTGAAGCGCAGACGAAGGCCAAGGTGGACGGCCTGCTCGCGGAAGCGAAGCCGCGCCGCGTCCTCCCGACGCACTACGACAACTTCTTCCAGCCCTGGGCGAAGGGCCTCGCGAAGATGCCCGGCCTCGACATCGACGCCGCGAAGGCGCTCTTCCTCGCCGACGATGCGTCGCGCGAGTGGGTGGTGCTGGACCAGGGCGAGCGCATCTACCTGCCTCCCGACAAGGCCACCGCCGATGGCGCCCCGCGCTACCGCAAGGTGGACGCGCACGTGCACGTCTCGCCCGCCGACGTGCCTCGCCTCGTCGCGCTGATGGACGCGTGGGGCATCGACGTCGCCATCAACCTGTCGGGCGGCTGGCCGGGCGAGGGCCTCGAGGCCTCGGTGGAGGCCGCCCGCAGCACGAACGGCCGCGTCGTCGTGTTCGCCAACCCGCCGGTGGGCGCCTTCGCCAGGGGCGAACTCTCCATCGACGAGCTGGTGGCGCAGACGGAGGCGGCGCAGCGGCTCGGCGCGAAGGGGCTCAAGTTCTTCAAGTCCCTCGGACTCGGCGCGCGCGCGCCGGACGGCACGCTGCTGGGGGTGGACGACCCGCGCCTCGACCCGCTCTTCGAGAAGGCCGGCGAGCTGGGGCTGCCCATCTCGATTCACACTGGCGACCCGAAGGCCTTCTGGCAGCCGGCGACCGAGGCCAATGAGCGCATCGACGAGCTCTCCGCGCACCCGGGGTGGCGCTACGCGGGCGCCGACGTCCCGTCGTGGGACGCGCTCTTCGCCGCCTACGGCCGCCGCGTCGCGCGGCACCCGCGCACCACCTTCATCGGCGTGCACTTCGGGAACGACCCGGAGGACCCGTGGGCCGTCGCCGCGATGCTGGACGCGCTGCCCAACCTGTACGTCGACACCGCGGCGCGCGTGCCGGAGCTGGGCCGACAGCCGCCCGAGGCGCTCCGCGACCTCTTCGTCCGCTACCAGGACCGCATCCTCTTCGGCACCGACCTCGGCGTGGGCCCCACCGACGCGCAGCTGATGCTGGGCAGCACCGGCGCCACGCCGCCCACGCCCGCCGACGTGTCCCACTTCTTCACCGCCACCTGGCGCTTCTTCGAGACGCGCGACCGCGACTTCGCCCACCCGACGCCCATCCAGGGCCGGTGGCGCATCTCCGGCCTGGGTCTGCCGCCCGAGGTGCTGCGGAAGGTGTACGCGGAGAACGCGGACCACCTGCTCGCCGGTGCACGGCGGCGGTGAATTGGCGGTGCTGCTAGCCTCGCCGTCCGCGAACGCATGCTGCTCAGCGACCTCTCCCAGCAGTGGCGCAAGGACCCCCGAGCGGTCGAGCTCCGCCTCACCACGCCGGTGCTCCTCTTCGAGCGCAAGGGCGCGGCGGCCGCCGAGGACTGGGAGAAGACGGGCGCCCTGGTGGTGGGCAAGCCGCCCGAGGACAGCGACCCGCAGCTCTTCTTCGTCGAGAAGGCCCAGCGCACCAACAACGCGTTCCCCATGGGCATCACGCTGGGCCGCGTGGAGTCCAACGACGTCATCATCGACGACACCTCGGTGAGCCGCTTCCACGCCTGGCTGCAGTTCGACGAGCGCCAGAAGACGTGGATGCTGTGCGACGCGCAGTCGAAGAATGGCACGTGGCTCGACGGGGACGCGGTGGCCAAGGGCGCGCGCGTGCCGCTGCACGACGGCGCCGTCATCACGCTGGGCCAGGCCAGCTTGCGCTTCCTCCTGCCCCGGACGCTGCTGACGCTGCTGAAGGGCGGCTGACGGCGGATTGAGCTACAAGCTCTCGCCCATGACGCACTCCGTGAGCCTCTGGGCAGCGCAGGTGCTGGCGAGCGCCTTCTTCAGCGTCCTCTTCCTGCAGTCGGGCCTCGACAAGGTGCTCGATTGGAAGGGGAACCGCGAATACATCGGCGGCTACCTCGCGAAGACGCCGCTGGGCCGCTTCCCGCGCTTGATGCTCTTCACCATCACGGTGCTCGAGGTGCTGGCCGGCGTGCTGTCGGCCGCCGGGTGCCTCGCCAACGTCTTCACGCGACACAGCGCGGTGGCGTTCCTCGGCGCGTGCGTCGCGGGCGTCTCGCTCCTCTCGCTCTTCCTCGGTCAGCGCCTCGCCAGGGACTACGCGGCCGCCGCGGGCATGGTGCCGTACGTCATCGCGGCCGTCGGCGCGGTGCTGCTGCAGGGCGCGTCTCTGAGTTAGGCACGCGGCGCGTAGCCGAGGGCCTCGCGCACCTCGTCGGCCGACAGCTCCCGCACCGCGCCCACCGCCACGTCCAGCACCAGCGCGCCCACCGCCTCGCGGTGCAGCGCCAGCGTCGGCAGCCCCACCGCGTTCAGCATGCGCTTCACCTGGTGGTAGCGGCCCTCTGTCAGCGTCAGCTCCACCACGTCGTCGCCGCGCGCCTGCGCGCCCGCCGGCTTCGAGATGACGCCGGGCTCCAGCGTCACGCCAGCGCGCAGCTGCGCCAGCTTCGCCTCCGTCACCTTCGCGCCGACGCGCGCCACGTAGCGCTTCGGAAGGTGCGTCTCGGGCCGCGTGGCGTGCGCGACGAAGCGCTCGTCGTTGGTGAACAGCAACAGCCCGGTGGTGTCGCGGTCGAGCCGGCCCACCGCGTGCCAGCCGTAGCCCTGCAGGGCGGGCGGCAGCGCGCGGCGGAGCGCCTCGAAGACGGTGCCCCGCCCCTCGGCGTCCCTGCCCGCCGTCACCAGCCCCGCCGGCTTGTGGAACATCACCACGCGCGTGGTCGGCTTCACGTCCACGGGCTTCCCGTCCACGGCGACGCGAGCGGTGGCCGTCACCGGCGCGAGCGGCTGCGTGACGACGCGCCCGTCGACGGTGACGCGGCCCGCCCGCACCGCGGCCTCCGCGTCGCCGAAGGGCAGCGCGCCGGCGCGCGACAGGGCCCGCGCGAGCCAGTCGTTTCCTCCGCCGGGAGGGCGTTGCCGGGCGGCCTCCAGCCACTTGGGCGGTTTGCGGGGACGGGCCATGGACCGGGGTAAACCTTGCACACCTTCGGGCAGGACGACGGCCAGGCGGAGGAAGACCGACGCGGTGGCGCGCGTCATCACGACGTGCCACACACCAGCCGGCCGTCGGGACACGTCGTGGCGTGGCCCGCGCGGCAGGTGATGCCGCAGGCCGCACCCGTGCACGTGAAACTCGCGCTGTCGTTGTAGAGGATGGCGCAGCTCATGCCGGTGCACGCGAGTGCGCACTCCGCGCTGTTGCTGCAGCGCACGCCGGTGCCGGACCCGCCCTGGAAGGTGCCCTTCGACGAGCTGGTGCAAGTGGCAGTGAGGCGCGCGCCGGCGTTCACCGAGCACGTCGAGCTGCTGTTGCAGGAGCGTGACGTCGTCGCCCGCGGTGCCGGTGCAGCTCGCCGTGCAGATACACGTCGCCGACGCGGCGCCGCCGAGGTCCAGCGCGCAGGCCGCCGGGCCCTCGCACGCCTGCGTGCACGACGAGCCGGAGGAATTCATCGCGCAGGTGCCCGCCGTGTGCGCGCAGCCGGCGGCCTCGCGCGCACACGCGTCGCCGGCGCACGCCGGCGCGGCGGCCCCGCACGCGGCGAGGGACAGCACGGACAGCGCGAGGCCAGTCGAGAGCCCGAAGACGCGCGTCCGCATGGGCGCGTCGTGCCGCGCGGCGCCCGTGCGGTCGCTCCTCTCCGCCCCGAAGGACGCGAAGCGCCCGGGCGCCGTCCGTCGGCCCGGGCACCGCGGTGCCGGTGCCGCCCCTGGCGCTCTGCCCGGAGAGGTTCGAGCCCCGGCGCGCACGTGTGGTCCGTACCCGCCCTCACCGCCGCACGCCGGCCGTCAGCCACTGCACGTCGGGGGCATGGGCGAGGTGGTGGCGCCGCTCCCCGGCGGCCCGCAGCGCTCGTCGCTCGGCCGCGGACCCCCGGGCGCGAGCAACGCGTGGCTCGGGGCTTCAGGCGCGGGGAGGACTTTCGCGCTACCTCTTGTTCGGCGCGGGTGTGGGCGCGGGGACGTCGGGCAGCGGCTCGGGCGGCGCCTCGGCCGCGGTGTCTGCCGTGGGTTGGACGACGGCGGGTATTGCTTCCGCCTGCGGCTCGTCGGCGGCGCCCAGGGGGATGACCTCCAGCAGCACCAGGATGCCCACGACGGCGAGCAGCGCCATCGCCACCAGCACCACCATCAACGCGCGGCTCCGCCAGCGCACCTCGCGCAGGTACACCGACGAGGGCTCGCGCTCCTGCGTCGCGCGGAGGTCGTCGTCGGACTGCTGCTTCTTGATCTGCCCCAGCACCTCGTCGGGGCGGGCGATGGTGGTGCGCGCGCCCACGTCGTCGTCGTCCCAGTCGGTGGGCGGCGACCCGCGGTTGGTGATGCTGAGCGTGTCGCCGTCGGTGTCGCGCGGTGGCACCTTGAGCGCCGGGCTCGCGTCCGTCACCGGCAGCACCGGCCGGCGCTCCGGCTCCGTGGCGAGGTTGGCGCGGGCGGCGGAGGCCACCACCGGCGCCGGCGGCTGCACGGGCGTGGGCTCGGTGATGGAGCTGGTGTCCGGACGGCTCGTTCGCACCGACGCAGCGACGGGCGTGGTGGTGCCGGTGGGCGAGGCCTTCTTCGCCTGAGCGGCCTCCAGCATGCGCTTGCGGAGCTCGCGGACCTCGTCGGGCAGCGCCGCCGCGGGAATCGTCTTCGCGTCGGCCTCGTCGTCGTCGAACTCGCTCGCCCGCGGCGTCAGGTCGATGGCGCGCGGCGCGGGGGCCGGCGGCGGGTCGGCGCGCAGCACCTTCGGGCGCGCCGGCGAGGTGGTCGGGTCGGGCTGCCGCAGCGTGACAGGGTTGATGTTCGGCGCCGTGCCCTGCGTCGCCGGCGGCATGTTCTGCGTCGGGCGCCGCAGCGCCGCGCTGATGACGGGGGTGGGCGCGGGCGTGGCCTGCTCGGGTTTCGGAGCGTCCGTGCCCGGCGTCGACGCGGTGGCGCGCACCTTCTGGATGATGGACTTCACCCGGATCTCGCCGGTCACCTCCTGGTTGACGGACGACTCGAGCAACCGGCGCGTCTCGGCACGGCGGTCGTTGAAGTACTTCAGCACCAGCTCGCCGCTCTGCTCCGGGTGCCAGATGAGCCCGTGGCCGACGCGGTCGATTTCGCGCGCGAACTCCAGGGCCGTGGCGAAGCGCGCTTCGCGATCGCGCTGCAGCGCCTTGAGCACGACCGCGTCCACCGCCGGCGGCACCTGCGGGTTCCACCTCGACGGCGGGACGACGTTCTCCTTGAGCGCCGCCATCATCCCTTCCTCGGGCGACTTGCCGTGGAAGAGCCGCAGGCCGGTGAGGCACTCGTGGGCCACCACCCCCAACGCGAAGATGTCGCTGCGCCCGTCGAGCGGCTCGCCGCGGATCTGCTCGGGGGACATGTAGCCGCTCGTCCCCTTCACCATGCCCACGCCGGTGCGGCCCGAGCGCCCCAGCGCCTTGGCGATGCCGAAGTCCAGCAGCTTGGTGACGCCCTCGTACGTCACCATGATGTTCTTCTCGGCGACGTCGCGGTGGATGACGATCTGCTTGCGGCCGCGCGCGTCGGTGAAGGTGTGCGCGTAGTGGAGCGCCAGCGCGGTGTCACGCACCGCCGCCAGCGTGAAGCCGATGGGGATCGCCTCGCGCGCCGCGCGGCAGGCCCGCGCCATCTCCACCAGCGTGCAACCCTGGACGAACTCCATCGCCATGAAGAGCTGGCCGTCGTCCGTGTCCAGCTCGTACACCTGCGCGATGTTCGGGTGGTTGAAGGCCGCCGTCGTGCGGGCCTCGTCGAGGAACATGCGCACGAAGTCTTCTTCCCCGCCGATGTCGGGGAGAATGGTCTTCAGCACCACCAACTTGTTGAAGCCCGCCAGGCCCGTCTGGTGCGCGAGGTAGATCTCGCTCATGCCGCCCGTCGACAGACGGCACAGCACCTCATACTTCCCGAGCCGCCGCCGATCGAGCGGACTGGTCGGGGCGATGAAGCTGGGCGTGGCCACGCGAAACCGCTGCGAGTCTACACGCCCGCCCCGGCGCGTCGCGTTCTTCTCGGGCGGTGGGTGCAGGTGCGACAGGCCTGTGGACTCAGGCTGCCTCGGACGCGACGTGCAGCTTCGCCCGCGCGCGCGGCGCCTTGCGCTCCTGAAGCCCGGCCTGGCAACAGCCGGAGCAAACTGGAGGGCGGGGGCGTCTGGGGCTAAATCTCCCCCTCGTGCGCAGACCCTCCGACGTGGCGGCTGGTGGGCTGTCGAGGCGGCAGCCGGTGGAGCGCGTCGTGCGGCAGGGGGACGTGCGGCGGGCGCAGGTGTCGCTGCATTTGAAGATCCTCGCCGGCTACGTGGTACTGGCCACCGCCCTGGTGGGCGTCTTCTACGTGGGCAACGCGTGGGACTGGGCGCTGAAAATCATCGCGGCCTTCCTGGTGACGCTCATCCTCGCGGTGACCCTGCCGTGGCTGCTGTTGCGCGTCGCGCGCGTGCAGCAGCTGTCGCAGACGGCGCTTGAGATTTCGCGCGGCGACCTCTCGCGGCGCGTGCAGCTCGACGCGTCCAGCGTGCGCGACGACATCGACGAGCTCGCCGTCGCCATCGACGACATGCAGGAGAACCTGCGCGAGCTGGTGTCCTCCATCCAACACACCGCGGAAGCCGTCGCCGACGCGGCCACCGGCCTCGAGGCATCGGCCACCGGCGTCAACGCGCAGGCCTCCGAGATCGGCGAGTCGATGAAGCGCATCGCCGCGGGCGCCGAGGCGCAGTCCTCGCTGGTGGCGCGCGCGAAGGGCACCATCACCGAGATGGCCGAGGTGCTGCAGCGCACCGCCCGCTCCGCCGAGGAGTCGACCAAGGCCGCTGCCGCCACCTCGCAGTCCGCTGAAGAAGGCAGCACCGCCGCGCGACTCGCCGGCGAGAAGGTGCGCAAGGTGTTCAGCCGCATCGAGACCGCCAGCCAGGAGGTCTTCAAGTTCGGCGAGAAGACGCAGGAGATCTCCAAGATCGTCGACGCCATCACCCAGGTCGCGCAGCAGACGAACCTCCTCGCGCTCAACGCCACCATCGAGGCCGCGCGCGCCGGTGAGTACGGCCGCGGCTTCGCCGTCGTCGCCGACGAGGTGCGCAAGCTGGCCGAGTCCGCCGGCAAGTCCGCCGAGGCCATCAGCCGCCTCGCCCGCGACATCTCCGGCCAGTCGGTGCACGTCGTCACCGCGATGAAGGAGGGCATCGAAGAGCTCGCGCAGGGCCGCGAGGACCTCTCGCTCATCGTGCGCTCGATGGCCGCCATCTCCGACTCCGCCAGGGACGGCGCCGACAAGGTGGCCCACATCTCCACCGCCGCGCAGGCCCAGCAGCAATCCAGCCAGGCCATGGTGCAGGCCATCACCGACATCTCCGGCGTCGCCCGCGAGAACGCCCTGGCCACCGAGGCCATCAAGCGCGTCATCGAGGAGCAATCCCAGGCCGTCGGCCAGATGACCGCGTCCGCCCAGGAACTCACCACCCTGTCCGAAGAGCTCCAGGCCGTCATCCGCCGCTTCCGCCTCGGATGAACCGCGGCGACCCCCTCAGGACACCTGCGCGGCCGGACACACCCCAGGGGCGGGCCCGCTGATCCACGAAATCAGCCGGTCACGCTTGATAACTGCCTGATTTTTCACGGGATGAACCGCGGGAGATTCCCCGGGAGACTGGGGGCCTGCGTGGATGCTGCGATGACCAGACCGACGCCGTCGGTGGCCTTTGCGGGGAGCGACGAGCGGCTGCTCGAGGCCTTGCGCGCGCGCCGGCCCGGGGCGTGGCTCGCCTTCTACGATCGCTTCGCGCCCTACGTGCTGTCGGTGCTGCGCCGGGTGATGGGCGCGGACGGCGAGCTCGAAGACATGGTGCAGGAAGTCTTCTCCCGCGCGCTCGAGGGCGTGGGCCGCGTGCGCGAGGCCGACAAGCTGAAGCCCTGGCTGCGCAGCCTCACCGTCTTCACCGCGCGCTCGATGCTCAAGAAGCGCCGCTGGCGGAAGTGGCTGCCGCTGGGCGGCGGCGACGAGGGCAACGACGAGGCGCTCGAAACGAGCGGCCTGCCGGCGCTCACCACGTCCGACGCGGTGCAGGAACGCCTCGTGCTGAGGCGCGTGAAGGCGGTGCTGGACCGCCTGGGCGTCGACGAGAGACTGTGCTTCACGCTCCGCTACTTCGAAGGCCTGGAGCTGACCGAGGTGGCCGAGACGGTAGGCGTGTCGCTGTCGACGGCGAAGCGCCGCATCTGGAAGGCGGAAGCCGAGTTCAACGAGCTGGTGCAGCGGGAACCGGAGATTCGCGCCTGGCTCGCGGAAGGGAGGTCCTTCGGGTCATGAAGGATTTCAGCGACAAGTACACCGAGGCGCTGGAGCGGCAGGGGCAGAACGCCGGTCCGGCGAGTGACCAGGCCGTGCTGGCGAGGGCGCGCGCGCGCTTCGCCGAGAAGCTGCACGGCGTCGACACGCCGGCGCCGTCGATGTGGCGCTTCGTGGTGCCCGTGCTGTCGGCGGCCGCCGCCGCGGCGGTGGTGGCCTTCGTGGTGTGGCCCGAGACGCCGCTCAGCCTCACCGTGCGCGGCCAGCCCGGCTCGTCTGGCGAGTTTGTCCTCGCGCAGGCCGGCGACGAAGCCATCGACTTCAGCGACGGCACCGAGGTGCTGCTCCGCAAGGACTCGCAGATCCGCGTGACGAAGGTGACGGCCCACGGCGCCGATGTGCTGCTCGAGAAGGGCGCCGCGCACGTGGCGGTGGTGCACCGCGACAAGCAGACGCGCTGGAACTTCCACGCCGGCCCGTACCGCGTCGCCGTGGTGGGCACGAAGTTCGAGCTGCGGTGGAACCCGGAGGCGGGCGGCATCGAGGTGGAGATGGAGGAGGGCATCGTCGAGGTCGACGGCCCGGGGCTGTCGAAGCAGCGCGTCACCTCGCGGCAGAAGCTGGAGGCCTTCTCCAACCCGCCGCGCGCCTCGCTGTACCTCGAGACGCCGCCCGCGGTGGCCGAGGCCGAGCGCGCGCCGCAGACGTCGCCGCCGGTGGTGCGCGTGCTGTCCGAGAAGCGCACGCCGCAGGCCGCGCCGGAGCGGCCGAAGGCCCAGGGCCCGTCGTGGCGTTACCTCGCCGACACCGGCGACGCGGTCGGCGCCATCCAAGCCGCGGACGAGGCCGGCTTCAGCTGGCTCACCCGCTCGCTCCCGAAGAGCGACGTGCTGCTGCTCGGCGACACCGCGAAGAAGGCGCGCCACCCCGCGTACGCCCGCGAGGCGTGGCTGCAGGTGCGCGAGCGCTTCCCCGGCAGCGACGCCGCCGTGGCCGCCGCCATTCGCCTGGGCGACCTCGCGGCCAACGTCGAGCACGACGACCAGCAGGCGGTGAGGTGGTTCTCCCAGGCCGTGAAGGAGGCGCCCAACGCCGACACCGCGCCCGAGGCCATGGGCCGCTGGCTGGACGTGCTGGTGCGCAGCAAGCGGAAGGCCGAGGCGAAGAAGGTCGCCGCCGACTACCTGAAGCGCTTCCCCAACGGGGAGAAGGTGGCGCAGGCGCGCGAGCTCGTGCGCTGAAGCGCCTGCTCGCGCTGTGAAACGAAGAAGCCTCCCCAGGCGCAGGCCCGGTGAGGCGCTCGCGTTCCCGGGCGCCGCCTGACGTCGGGTCCGGCTTCGGCGTCGTCCCGGTCCGCGCGCCCGTCGTCCCTCGAGGCCGGGCGCCGGCTTCCCCGGGCCCAGCGTCGGGCGCGGGCGTGGGCGTCGGCAGGTGGCGCGCCGTGCAGCCCGCGGCGACGAAGGTTTCGAGGCCCTTCTTCTCGCCGTCGGTGCGCGCCTTCGCGTCAGCTTCGCGCCACGCGGTCGAAGCGCGACGGCGTCACCGGCGCGCGCTGGTACGCGCCGGTGGCCTGCGCCGGTTGTCGCAGGTGAAGGGCTTGCCCTCGCCGGGGAAGGCCTTCTGGATGCTGTCGAGCGCCACGAAGGTGGCCGGGCGCCTCAGGCCTCGCGGGCGACGGCGACGGCGGCGCTGGGCAGGCGCAAGAGCGCCACCTGCACCGACGGGTCGGCGATGCGGGCCGGCTCCAGCGACACCACGCGGATGCTGCGGGCGCCGGGGTCGAAGATGCCGCCGATGCGCAGCTTGAGGCCCGCCTCCTTGAGCGCCCAGACGGCGGCCTGGGTGCGGGCGCTCGCGTGCGCGCCGCAGCCCTCGGCCTCGCCTTCGGAGAAGACGCGCCGGCCGATGCGCTCGAGGCGCGGCCCGTCGGCGTCGTCGCAGGCGTCGATGCCCACGGCGGCGGTGGACGCGGCGGCCACGGCCCAGCCGCGGGTGTGCGAGAGGTTCAGCACCAGGTCGGCCCGCGCCTCGCCGTCGACGAAGACGCGCGGCGCGCCGGACTCGAGCGGCAGCACCTCGACGCGCCCGGGCGCCAGCTGGAAGGCGCGCTCCAGCAGGCGCTTGGCGACGCGTCGCCCGGCGAGCCACTCGGCGCGCCGCACCGGCCAGGGCATGTCCGCGAGCAGCGCGCGCTCCCTCGGGCCCAGGGTGACGGCCACCTCGCCCGGCTCGCGGGCCTCGGCGAGGACGAAGGCGCCCAGCACCTCGCGCAGCTCGCCTGGCTTGAGTGGCTGGCCCGGTCCTGGGGAGAGGCTCGTCACGGCGGGCGGCGCGCGTTTCAGCCGGCGTCCTCGTCGTCGGTGTCGAAGTCCCAGTCGGGCAGGTTGTTCTCCGCCTGGCGGATTTTCTTCTTCACGAAGGTGTCCTCGGCGGCCAGCGGCGGCTTCACCGGGCGGCCGGGCTTCGCGCCGGGAGGCGGCGCGACGGCGGCGTCGTGGCGGGCACGCGCGCGGATCTCCCGCTGCAGCGCGTCCGGGTCGAGCGCCGCGTGCGCGCCGGTACTGGGGCGTGGCCGCGGGGCCGACGGGTTGAAGGCCGGCTGGCTCGAGGTGCCCGCGCGCGGCGCTGACGGGTGGTACGCGGGCTGGCTCGACGTGCCGGGCCTCGGCGCTGACGGGTGGTACGCGGGCTGGCCCGGCCTCGGCGCCGACGGGTTGAAGGCCGGCTGGCTGGACGTCGTGCCCGGCTTGAAGGCGGGCATCGAGCCGGTGCCTCCCGGCCGCGGCGGCAGGGGCGCCGACGGCTTGAGCGCCGCGTGCGCGCCGGTGGCCGGCCGCGACGAGTCGGCGGCGGCCTTGAGCGCGAGGAAGCGGCCGGTGGTGGGCTTGAGCGTCGGGTCGACTTCGGGCGTCGGGTCGTCCTGGAAGCCCGTCACCAGCTTCGCGCGCTTGAGCAGCGACGACGTCTCACCCGTCGACAGCTCGTCGAACGGGAAGAGGTCGGCCACGGCTGACGAGTTCTTCGGATCGTCCGGGTCATTCGGCATCGCGGTGCACCGGACGTGAAGGTTAGCGCAGCCCCGAGGGTCGAGCGACTCGACGAGCCCTCAAGGCGACGGGGCCACCTCGCCGGCCGGGCCGGCCTCGGCCTTCTCGGCCTCCTCCTTCTGGGGCTCCGGCGAAACGCCGGTGAACTCCCACTTCCACGTCTTCTTCTCGCCCGCCTTCAGCGCCAGCTCCTCGGTGGTGGCGTCACCCCTGTATTCGACGCGAATGGTGTGCTTCCCGGGCTTGAGTTTCACCGTGAAGGGCTTCGCCCCGGTGCCGGCCTTCTTCCCGTCCACCTTCACCACGCAGCCCTCGGGCTGCACCTCGATGGTGAGCTGCGCGGGCGCTGCGGACAACAGCACGGACAGGGTGAGGGCGAGCATGGGCTGCTCCGATGTGGGTGTGGCCGGGTTCTACCGCGCCCTTCGCGAAGACGAAAAACCCCGGGGCCGTGGGGCGCCCGGGGCTCGTCTGGCGTCAGCGAAGCGCGAGTCAGTCGCGGGACGC
Organism: Myxococcota bacterium; assembly: GCA_040755835.1. GTDB lineage: Bacteria > Myxococcota > Myxococcia > Myxococcales > Myxococcaceae > JADLDB01. The sequence goes on along the minus strand of JBFMAB010000122.1, from coordinate 117,276 downwards.
GGTCTCTTCCTTCTTCGCACCGTTTTCGCTGCCCGCAGCCATCGTCGCGAAGGCGATGTTGCCGTAGCCGGCCGAGGCGCAGCTGAACATCACGCGCTTGATGATGCGGAACTGCACCTGCTTGTCCGCCTGGATGTTCACGTCGCCCTTGAAGGCGCCGGAGTCGTTGGCCGCGTTGTGCAGATCCTCGAACTCCTTCTTCATCTCGCGCAGCTTCTCCTCGAGCGCGGGGATGTTGAGGTAGTCCTCGCGGGTCAGGTCGTCGACCCGGCCAATCATGATGCCGGACACGATGACCGACTCCGTCGACACCTGCACGACCGGCGCGAGCTGCAGCTCGTCGGTGTTCGCCGCCTCGGGCAGCTGGATGTCCTTCGACATCGCGAGGATTTCACCCGTCGCCGAGAAGTTGGCGATGAGGAAGAGCACGAGGATGACGAACATGTCGACCAGCGGCGTCACGTTCAGGTCGGAGAAGACGGACTTCTTCCCCAACATGGCGTGGTGGCCGAAGATCTTCGAGTGCATCAGCCGCTTACCGAACCGCTTGCCTGGCGTGATGATGGCCATGGTCTTGTGAACTCGCTTTCGTTGCCGCTTACGACGAAGCCGGCGAAACCGACACGGAGGGGAACTGGCCGCCGATGCACGTGTCGATGACCCGCACCAGGTCTTCGTACCTCACGTTGTCTTCGGTCGAGACGGTGATGGCGTTCTGCTCAGGCTGCTGCGTCTTCAGCTCCTTGAGCTTGTCGATGAGCCGCGCCACGTCCACGCGCTGCTTGTCGTCACGCGTAATGGGGATCGGCTCGAGCTGCGCGCCGCCGACCGACAGCTTGAGCTCCTTCTCGGTGATGAGCAGCGTCACCGGCTGAAGCTGGTTCGGGTCCTGCGGCTGCTCTTCCGACGCGTTCTGCCCCGACTGCGACACCTGGAGGCGGCCCAGCTGCGTCCACACGGCCGTCATGATCAAGAAGACGATCGTGACCGCCATGAGGTCGATGAAGGGCACCAGGTTGATGGTCGTGTCGAGGGGCTTCTTGCCCTTGCCGCCACCACCACCCAAGTCCATACCGCCGGCCATCGTCGTCTCCTCGTGGAGCGGGCACCCGCTCCCTCGGCTCCCCGCTTCGGGCGCCGTTTACGTCACCTGACAGTGGCTGGACAGGCGAGGTTTCCACCCCACCCGTCCAACCGGGACCCTTCGCTTCGAACCGGCTTAGTCCTCGGCCTGGGCCGGGACGCTCATGTTCTTGAACTTGTCCTTGTTCTGCACGACCAGGTTCAGCACCGACACCGACGTCTCGTTGATGTCGTTGATGAGCGACTGGGTCCGGCCGTTGAGGACCGAGAAGAAGATGAGGAGCGGGATCGCGGCGATGAGGCCGAAGCGGGTGCAGTTCATGGCCTCGCCGATGGAGCCGGCGAGGATGGTCGCGCGGTCGGCAGGCGACGCGTGCGCCACGGCCTTGAAGGAGCCGATCAGACCGTCGACCGTGCCGAGCAGACCGGCGAGCATCGCGGCGTTACCGAGCATCGCGAGGTAACCGGTGCGCGCCTCGAGCTTCGGGTTCTCGCGGAGGCTGGCCTCGTCGAGCGCCGCCTGCACTTCTTCCTCGCCCTTCGGGACGTTCATCAGGCCCGACTTGATGACGTTGGTGAGCGGCGTGGGCTTCTGGCCCGCGACGTAGTTGATCGCCTTGTCCAGGTCGCCCGCGTAGATGTGCTTCTTCAGGCCACGGAGGAAGCCGTCCTTGTTGATGGCCGCCGAGAAGAACAACACGATGATGCGCTCGACGGTGATGGCGATGCCGATCACGAAGAAGAAGGCGATGGGGTACATACCCCAGCCACCCTCGTTCCACGACTCGGCGATGCGGGCGAACAGCCCCCCGCTCTCGCCACCTTCGGCCGCCTCACTCGCCAGAATGCTCAGAAGTCCAAGCGTCATTTCAGATGTACCTCCAAAGGGTCCCTTGCCGTCTTCCCGGATCACAAAACCCGGAAAAGCCGGCGCACCATAGGCCCCGCGTGAAAAGGGTGTCAAGGCAACCGACTTCGGATTACGGACCACGACAAGCGGCGAAAGGTCCTTGATTTTTCCTACACGAGAGGCCGCGTGGTAGTCGGGGGTCTGATGACGCGGAAGCGAATTGGCGAGCTCCTGGTCGAGCGACGGGCGATCACCCAGGCGCAGCTCGAGGCCGGGCTGTTGGCGCAGAAGCGCACGCGCCAGCGGCTGGGCATCACGCTCATCCAGCAGGGTGTCATCACCGAGGTGATGCTCGCGCAGGTGCTGGGGCAGTCCCTGGGCCTCGCGACGGTGGACCTGACGCAGGTGGCGGTCGACTGGTCCGCGGTGCACATGCTCCGCGCGCGCTTCTGCGAGCAGCACGAGCTGTTCCCCTTCGCCATCGAGGGCAAGGGCACGCCGAACAAGCGGCTCATGGTGGCGCTGTCGGACCCGCTCAACCAGAGCGCGATGGAGGAGATCGAGTTCACCACCGGCCTCAAGGTGGCGGCCTACGTCTCCACGCACTCGCAGATTCGCGCGGCGATCCTCCGCTACTACCACAAGGTGTCCGACGCCGAGGCGCGGGCGCGCGCGCCGGTGAGCGTGGCGAGCGGCTCGGTGCGGCTCGAGCCCGCGGAGGACGAGCCGCCGACGGTGATGGGCGAGGAAATCGTCTCCGCGTCGAACCCGCTGCCCCCCGGCACGCCCGACCCGGCGCTCGAGCAGCTCATCAGCGAGCGGCAGTCGCAGGCGCAGGTGAAGAAGAAGGGCGGCGCCGGCGTGTCGAAGGACCTCGACTTCCTCTTCGGCAGCGCCGCGGACGACGAGGACGAGGTCGCCAAGCTCGAGCGGAAATTCTGGGCGCTCATGCGCATCATGGCCCGCAAGGGGCTCATCTCGCGCGAGGAGTTCCTGAAGGAAGTCGACGGCGCCGAATAGCCCGCCGCTGCCAACCGGGGCAGCCCTGACGCGCCGATGGCCTCAAACCCCGCCGGCCCCGGGCCAGAGGCCGTGTGGGCCGACTTGCGCGAGCCGCGCCCAGCCGCCCGGCTCAGCCCAGCCGGCGCAGCATCGGCAGCTTCACGGTGAAGGTGGTGCCCTTCCCCGGCGCGCTCTCCACGGAGATGGTGCCGCCGTGGCTCTCGATGATGCCCTGCACGATGGACAGGCCGAGGCCCGTGCCCTTGCCGTCGGGCTTGGTGGTGAAAAACGGCTCGAAGATGCGGGCCTGCACCTCGGGCGCCATGCCCGAGCCGGTGTCCGTCACCGTCACCAGCACGTGGTCGTCCACCTTCGTGGTGGCCAACGTGATGCGCCCGCCGGCATGCGTGGCGTGACACGCGTTGGTGATGAGGTTCACGAAGACCTGCACCAGGTTCTGCTTCACCGCGAGGAACGGGCCGACCTGGCCGTAGTTGCGCTCGAGCGCGACGCCGTACTTCACCAACACGTGCTCGCAGAAGCCCACCGCGCGATCGAGCACCTGGTTGACCTCGACCTCTTCCGGCTTGTCCTGCGCGGGCCGTGCGTAGCTGACGAGGTCGCGCGTGAAGCGCAGCACGCGCTCAGAGTTGTCGACGATGCGCTTGTACTTGTCGACGTCGGCCGGGTCCGCGTTCGGCGACATGAGGCTGCGCTTCAGCAGCGCGTCGGCGTACGTGGCCACGGCCGTCATCGGGTTGTTGATTTCATGCACCACGCTCGCGGCCAGCTGCCCCAGCGACGCCAGCTTCTCCGCCTGGATGATGCGCTTCTCCAATTCGCGCATGCGCGTCAGGTCCTGCCCGATGGCGATGACGCCTTCCACCTCGCCGGACTGGCTCGTCACCGCGCTGGTGGCGAAGGCCACGCGCATCTCCCGGCCGTCGCGGCCGAGCAGCGCCGTCTCCACGCCCGACACCGCCTCGCCCTTGAGCGACGCGTCCAGGACGCGCAAGAGCTTCAACCGCTCGGACTCCGGCACCAGCTTCGCCACGTCGGTGCCCAACACCTCGGCCTTGCCGTAGCCGGTCAGCCTCACCAGCGCGCCGTTGAAGACCACCACCCGGCCGTCGCGGTTGGCGACGAGGATGAGCGCGTTCGCGTTCTCGAGCAGCTCCTCGAGGTACTTCCGCACGAACGTCAGCTCGTCGATGAGCTTCGCGTTGCGCACCGCGACCGCCACCTGGTTCGCGAGCTGGATGACGATGCGCTCGTCGGACAGCACGTCGGCCGAGAGGCCCGGCGGGTACTCCAGGTTCACCGCGCCGAAGAACTGCCCCGACGCCACCAGCGGCGCGGAGATGCCGCGCACGCTGCCCTGGAAGAGCAGCGGCAGCTCGCCCGACGTCACCTTCACCCGCTCCGCCGGCAGCCCGCGCGGGTCGAGGTGCGTCTTCTCCACCATCGAGCGGCGCAGGTGGAACACGTCGCGCGCGCCGTCGCGCAGGCGCCCCTCGGCGTACAGCGAGGTGAGCGCGCAGGTGCGCGGGTCGACGATGCGCACACAGAAGGCGCGGTGCGGAAACAGGCTCTTCACGCCGCGCGCCACCGTCGCGACCAGCTCCTCCTCACTGGTGGCGCCGGCCACGTGCCGGCCGATGTCGAGGAGCTCGCTCTCGACGCGCGCCTGCTCGATGAGCGCCCGGCCCGCGGCCGCGAGGCTGTCCAGCATCGGCGACAGGCGCCGCGCCACCACCGCCACCGTCTCGCCGCGGCGCGAGACGGTCAGCGTGACCTCCTGCCCCGTCTTGCAGGTGACCTCGACGTCGTGGGTGTGGCCGTCCTCGGGCACGCACAGCGCGGCGCTCGACAGGTAATCCGTGACCAGCTGACCGGTGAGGTCCTTCGCGCCGCACAGCACCTCGAACGGCGGGTTGGCGATGACGATCTTCAGGTCCACGCCGCACAGCGCGGCGGGCGCGTCGACCATGTCGAAGAAGGCCTGGAAGGCGTCGGCCGCGGGGCTCGATGCGCCGAAGGCGCGCTGGCGCGCGTCAGTCTTCATGACCCGCCGCCTTGTCGAGGTCCACGATCTGCGCCGAGCCCACGTACGCCTTGGTCTCGAAGCGGGTGATCTTGCCGATCTTCTTCACGATCTCCGCCATGCGCTCGGCCTCACGGTGGATGATGTCGACCGCCCGGTAGGACGGGTCGGAGTCCTTGATCTTCCGCTTGAGCAGCTCGGCGTAGCCCATCACCGAGGTGAGCGGCTGGTTCAGCTCGTGCGCGGCGGTGCCGGCGAGCGCGACGATGACGGCGTTCTTCTCGCTCTCGAGCAGCCGGGCCTCGGCGTCGGTGAGCCGCCGCTCGAGGTTCAGCCGATCGCGCAGGTCGGTGAAGATGCCCACCGTCGCCGTCTCCCGGGCGCCCTCGTAGATGATGCTGGCGGTCATGTTGACGGGGATTCTCTCGCCGGCGCGGTTCAGAATCTCGACGCGGCTGGTCGTGAGCCGGCCCTTGCCGCCGTGCTCGCCGCTGCGGAGCTTCGCCATCAGCTCCTTCGCGACGCCCTCCGGGTACAGCTGCGTGACGTGCAGCTTCCCGATGACCTCGGCGGCGCTGTAGCCGCAGATGGCTTCGGCGGCCTTGTTGAACAGCATGATGTTGCCGCGCAGGTCGGCGGCGATGACCGCGTCCACCGACGAGTCGATGAGCCGCTCGAGGAAGTCCGTCGTCTGCCGCAGCTCCTTGGCCATGGCGCGCTGTCGCGTCACGTCGCGCAACGTCAGCACCGCCACGCCTTCGCCCGCGGTGTCGCCCGCCATCGGCGCCGCCGACACCGACAGCGTCAACCGCCGGCCCGCGAGCGTGCGCACGTGCAGGTCCACGTCGCCGCGCGCCTCCCCCTTCGACACCGAGTAGAGGACGTCGATGAGCAGTGCGTCGTCGGTGGGGTTGGTGAGCGCGTTGATGTGCCGGCCCACCGCCTGCTTCGCGTCGACGTCGAGCAGCTTGAGGCCCGCGGGGTTCAGCGACACGACGCACGCCCGGCTGTCGAGAATCGCCACGCCGTCGGACAGGTGGTCGAAGTACGCCTGGTAGCGCTTGAAGGTGGCGGCGCGCTCCTCGGCGGCGATGCGGGCCGACTTCTCCTTCTCGCGCTGCCCGCGCACGCGCTCGAGGCGCGTCAGGTTGCGGAACGCGACGGCGGTGGCGTGCGCCGCGGTCGTGAGGAACTCCACTTCGCGCGGGTTGAAGGCGCCCACGGTGGTGCGGCGCAGGAGCAGCACGCCTTCCACCTGCCCGCGCACCGCCAGCGGCAGCGCGGCGATGTTGCGAATGCCCTGGGCCGAGACGGCGTCCTTCACATCCTCGAGCATCGGATGCGTCGGCGCGTCCTCGAGGATGACGGGCTTGCCGGTGCGCAGCACCTCGCGCACCTCGGGGTAGCGGGCGAGGTCGATGCGGAGATCCTTCAGCGCCGCGTCATCGCTCGCCGCGACGATGGTGCCTTCCCCGCGCTCGGCGTCGGTGACGACGAGCGCCACGCGGTCGATCTGCACCTCCTCGGCGAGGCGGCGGGTGACGTCGTGGAACAGCTCGTCGACGTCGGCGGCCTCGGCGTACGCGGCGGTCAGCTCGAGCAGCACCTTCAGGTCGCGCTGGCGTTGCTGCGCTTCTTTCAGCGTCGCGAGGCGCGCGCGCAGGTGGCCGAGGCGCGGCACGAGCTCCGCGTCGAGGGAGGACGGCGCGACGACCTCGAGCACCACCGGGTCCATCGGGTGGTCGGGCGGCGCCACGCCGAAGATGGCGGCGCGCGGCGCGGCCTCGAGCAGCGCGTCCCGGGCGGCCTGGGCCCCCGGCGCCTGCAGGTCGATGATGGCGACGTCGAGGTCGTGCGGCGCCTCGTCCAGCACCGGCACCTGCGCCGCGCCCAGCAGCGAGGTGATCCGCGCGCGCAGCGGGCCCCCCGGAGGGAGCACCACGACCGGCCTGTGCGTTGGCGCCGACACCGGCTTCAGGTTCTACCCCGAAAACGCGCCGGAGCGGCGCTCGAAGCCGGGCGCCTCGCGCCAGTGCGGAAAACGACGAGGGCCCCGGAACCGGCCCGGAGCCCCCGCTTGAAGCCGCGCTGCGGTCTCGGGGGTCAGCGCATCGTCACCGTGAAGCCGCCGCCGTTGCCGAACGTCGCGCCGAAGCGGACGGGCGGCGGCGGGAACGCGACCCACACCCACTCCTGCCGCGTCTCGTAGCGGCCGGGCGTGGTGACGGTCTCATAGTGGCCGGGCGTGCAGCGCGTGTGCTCGAAGCGGCCGCGCCGGCCGTGGCGCCTGGTGACGCAGCGGCCTTCGACCCACACCTGCGTCGACGTCGCGGGCACCCAGCGCTGCACGTCGCGCCATTCGTAGCGGCCATGGGGACTCTGCTGCGGCGCCACGATGGGAATCGGAGGCGGCCGCTGCGCCACCACCGGCGCCGCGCCGTGGTACCGCCCGTAGGGCGCGTCGCAGTCATCCGCGCGGGCCGCCGTCGCGCTCACCATCGCCACCGCCAGGGACACTCCAAGGAGGGTTCGGTTCATGCCGCCTTGGACCGGGTGGAGCGCCGGCTATTCAACGGCGCGACCGGGCGAGTGCGCTACGGTGCGCGGCCATGACCTACCATCGCAACCCGGTGAAGGCGCCGCGTGTCGCGGGCTTGCCACTGAAGGCCTTCGTCAACGCCCTCGAGAGCGGCGTGGGCCCCGTGCTGCTGTCGAAGCTGGTCAACGACTCCGGCTTCGAGGCGTTCAAGAAGGCGAGCGCGGGGGATGCGTCGCCGGTGCAGGTGCCGCTGCCGCACGGCGAGCCGGCGGCGGAGCCGCAGGGCCCGCTGCAGCTGGCGGAGCGCGCGGTGCACGCGAGCGGCGCGCGGTTCGCCGGGCTGACGCGCCTCGAGACGGTGTCCGCCTACGCGCAGGCGTACCGCGACGGCGGCGACCCGGTGTCGGTGGTGCGGCGGCTGCATGACGCCATCGAGCGCCTCGACGGCCGCGACGAGCGCATGGGCTTCTTCATCGCGCGCAAGCCGGAGGAGGTGCTGAAGGACGCGGAGGCCGCGGCGCGCCGCCTGCGCGCGGGCGAGGCGCGGAGCGTCCTGGACGGCGTGCCAGTCGTGCTGAAGGACGAGGTGGACCTCGCGGGCTTCCCCACGACGCTGGGGACGAAGTTCTTGAAGCGGGTGGCCACGAAGGACTCGGTGGTGGCCGAGCGCCTGAAGGCCGGCGGCGCCGTCATCCTCGGCAAGGCCAACATGAACGAAATCGGCATCAACCCCATCGGGTTGAACCCGCACTACGGGCCGGCGCGGAACCCGTGGAACCGGGGCCACATCACCGGCGGCTCCTCGAGCGGCTCGGCGGCGGTGGTGGCGGCGGGCCTGTGCCCGGTGGCCATCGGCGCGGACGGCGGCGGCTCCATCCGCATCCCTGCGGGGCTGTGCGGCGTCGTCGGCCTGAAGGCGACGTGGGGGCGCATCCCCGAGACGGGCGTGCCGGCGCTCTGCTGGAACGTGGGCCACGTCGGGCCCATCGGCCTCACGGTGGACGACGTGGCGGCGGCGTACGCGCTCATCGCGGGCCCCGACGCGCACGACTTCGTGTCGCAGGCGCAGCCGCCGGCGCACCTGTCGGCCTACGAGAACCGCAACCTCGCCGGCGTGCGCCTGGGCCTCTGCGCGCCGTACTTCGAGGACGCGGACCCCGACGTCGTGAAGCGCTGCAGGGAAGCGGTGCGGGCGCTCACCGACGCGGGCGCGAAGGTGGTGGAGATTCCGCCGCCGGACCTCAACACCATTCTCTGGAGCCACGCCGTCATCATCCTCTCGGAGATGGCGACGGCGATGCGCGACGACGTGGAGGAGGACTCCACGCGCTTCGCGCTCGACTCGCGCACCAACCTCGCCATCGGCCGGCACTTCCGCGCGACGGACCTCGTCCACGCGATGCGGCACCGGCACAAGCTGACGCGCGAGTACCTCGCGCTGATGAACGACGTGGACGTCGTCGTCACGCCCACCACCGCGTGCACCGCGCCGCCGATTCCCGAAGAGACGCTGCCCGACGGTGAGTCCAACCTCCCGGTGGTGGACCAGTTGATGCGCTTCGTCCGCGTCGGGAACCTCACCGGCTTCCCCGCGCTCGCGGTGCCGGCGGGCTTCGACGCCGCGGGCCTGCCCGTGAGCCTCCAGCTGCTCGGCCGCCCGTGGGAGGAGCATCTGCTGTTGCGCCTCGGCCGCGTGGTGGAGGCCGCGGTGGAGCGCCGCGTGCCGCCGATTCACGTCAAGGCGCTGTCGTGAGAGAGGCCTCCTTCGCGGTGAAGCGCACCGCGCCGGAGGGGATTCGGGCTGGTTCACCGGCTTCGTCGACGAGGCGCACGACCACGACGTGGCCGGACACCTGACGGAGGCACCGCGCGTCGAGGTGGCCGCCGACGCGCCGCCGCTGGCGCGCGCCGCGCGCTGCCTGTGCACGAACGTGACGCCGATGGCGCCCGCCGCGTGCGCTCGCACATCGTCCGCGGCGGAGACGAGGTTGGAGTCGCTCCACGCGCCGGGAAACGAAGCGGCGGTCGCCGCGCTACCGCGCCACGCGATGGAGTCGCACCGCGTTGAAGCCGCTCGTCCCCTGTTCGCCATACGTCGCGTAGAACGCGTCGCCGCCCGACACCAGGAAGCTGCCTTCGTACAGCATGACGTCGCCGCGCGAGTCGGGGCCAAACGGGAGCGCGACACGCGTCACAGCGCCGCGGTCGAGCCGCGCCAGCTCCCGCGTTCTGGGCGCGCTGCCGCTGTTGGGCGAAGTGCCACTGAAGGTGTACAGCGCGCCGCCATGCACGGCGAGGGCGTGGAAGCACTCACTGGCCTGCGAGCGCGCCCACTCACTCCAGGCGGCGCCGTCGTGGACCCACGCGATGGACTGCTGCGCCGCCTCGTCCCACTCGAGGAAGAAGACGCGCTGCCCGTCAACGGCGATGAAAGGGAGCGACGACGTCGACGCGAGCGGCGGCGGAGCGCCCAGCTCCTCCCACGCGCCGCTCCGGTACGCGCGCAGCGTCCGCGTCGCGGTGCCTTCGAGCGTCATGAGGACGAGCGACCTGCCGTCGCCCACGAAGCCAAGCCGCGCCAACGTGCCGCTCAGCGGGAAGCGGCCGATGCGCGTCCACGCGGCGCCGTCGAGGCGCTCGACGACCACCGCGTTCAACGTCACGTCCTGGGCGGCGACGAAGACGTCGCTGCCCAGCGCGGTCACCTCGATGGCGCCGAGCTCATCGCCGGGCACCGGCGAGGCGAGCGCACTGAAGGTTCCGGCTTCCTCGCGGTACGCAGCGAAGCGGCCGAGTTGGAGGGGGTCCGGCACCACCAGGACGCTCGCCGCTCCCGCGAAGGCCACGCGCGGGTTGCCCTTCGTGCCCTGGGGCAGCGTGAGTTCACGCGGACCCATCGCGTCGACGACGAGGACACGGGTTCTCTGCGTCTTCGACACCCAGGCGAGGCGCGCTTCACCGGCGCGCGCCGCGACGCGGGGAGCCGACGACGGGTTGTCCACGCCCGCGCTGACGAAGACCTGCTTCCAACTCCCCGTGAGGACCAGGTCGCTGCCGGCGCCGCCTCCACTGCCGCCGTCGCTGCCACCCCCTCCACTGCAGGCGAGGAGGAGCGACGCGAGGACACCCGACAGCGCGAGACGAAGACGCATGGGGCCTGACGGTACCTCAGTCATCGCCAACCGCCTCGGCCGGCGCGCTTGCGGGATGAGGCCGCGGCTCGCAGGTCAGCGCGTCCGGCGGTCCGGCGCGTAGCCGTTCGCGCGCAGCCAGCCGTCGGACACGCCGATGGGGCGGTCGGTCGGGCGCCAGCTGCACTCGACGAGCAGCTCACCGAACGTCGGCGCGGGCGCGCCCAGGGTGCGGCGCTCGGGGCCCTGCCAGGTGGTGGTCTTCGCGGCGGTCGTCTCGTTCATGTCGGCTCTCCAGGGAAGGCGCCACAGGGCGCTGCAGGTCAGTGGCGATCAGACGCGCGATCCGCGGCGAGTCAATAAATCACCCGGCGGATACACTCGCCTTCGTGGCGCCGCGCGTGACGCTCGTCGACGAGACCTGCTCGACCAACCCGTCGAGGTCATCGTCAACGCGTGGAACCGCAACCTCATCCCCTGGTGGCTGCTGCTGCCGCAGGGCGTCTCCGGCGCCATCAAGCGGCGCGGTGGCACGCAGCCGTTCCGCGAGGTCGCGAGACACGGCCCGATTCCGCTCGGCGGCGCGGTGCGCACCGGCGCGGGCGCCCTGCCCTTCCGCGCCATCATCCACGTCGCGGCCATCGACCTGTTGTGGCGCGCGTCCGAGCGCTCGATTCACGACGGCGTCGTGGCGGCGCTGCGCCTCGTCGACGGCGGCGGCTTCGCGTCGGTCGCGTTCCCGGTGTTGGGCGCGGGCTCGGGCGGCTTCGACAAGGCGCGCGCGCTCGAGGTGATGCAGCGCGCGCTGGCGGCCTCGACGTCCACGGCCGACGTGCGGCTCGTGCGCGTCAGGGCCCCTTCTTGAGCTGGCGAATCGCCTCGGCGGCCTCGTCCTGTCCGCAGTTGATGGGGCCGCTCGCGCCTTCGTCCTTCGGCGTCTCCGAGAGGTCGCGCAGCGCGGAGATGGCGTCCCTGTCGCCGAGCTCGCCCAGGCGGGTGGCCGCCTTCGCGCGCACCGTGCAGCTGCGCGAGCCCAGCGACGCGGCGTAGCGGGCGACGAGGTCCAGGCCCGCGGCCTGCTTCGAGAGGTCGAGCCACCGCAGGGCGCCCCACTGCCGCCTGGACAAGGCCTCGCGGGCGAAGGCCTCGAAGACGGGCACCAGCGCCGGCGCGGGCACCATGCCGAGGAGCTCCTTCAGCTCGGCGTCGCCCTCGGCGTCGGCGAAGTCCTCGGCCATCGCCTGCAGCAGCGGCCGGCGCGCGGGGAAGAGGACCTGGTACGGCGCGTCGCGCATCAGCGCGCGCTCGTCCTCGGTGCGCCCCAGTTGGTGGAGCGCGGCGGCCTTGAGCGACAGCAGCGTGGGCACGTCGCCCTTCGCGTCGGGCAGCGCCTCGTCGATGAGCTGCAGCGCGCCCGCGGCGTCGCCCTTCAGCAGGCGCTGCTCGGCTTCCTCGGCCGGCGTGGGCGGCCACAACGCCCAGGCCGCCGGAACCATGGCCGTCAGCAGCACGGTGATGAGCAGACTGACGCGCGTCTGCTGGTCGAGGAGCGCGGCGAGCCGGCGCAGCTGTCGCGCGCCCGCGCGGCTGCGCTGGCCCAGCGTGTCCACGGTGCCCTTCACCGCCGAGAGGCTCTGCGTCGCCACCGCGTTGAGCGCGCGGCGCGTCTGCGTGGTGAGCGGAATCGCGTCGGGCGGCAGGCAGGCCTTGAGCGCCGCGGCCAGCGCGTGGCCGTCCTTCGGGCGCGCGTCGGGCTTCTTCTCGAGGCACTGCATGACCAGCTTCACCAGCGCGGGCCACTGGGCGAGGTGCGGCGCCACCTCGTCGAGCCGCGGCGGCTTCGCCTTCACGTGCTGTTCGAGGTAGTCGCGCGTGTCCGGGCCTTCGAAGGGCAGCCGCCCGGAGAGCGCGCGGAACGCCAGCACGCCGAAGGAGTAGACGTCGGTGCGCGGGTCCACCGGCTGCGCCATGGCCTGCTCCGGCGCGACGTACGCGGGCGTGCCCACCGCCTGGCCCGGGTGGCTGACGAAGGGGTCGGCGTGCAGCGGCGGCAAGGGGCCGGTGTCCTCGGGGGCGCGGCCCGCGAGGTCGCGCGCGTCCTCTTCGCCCAATTCCATCAGGCGCGCGATGCCGAAGTCGAGCAGCCGCGCCTGCTCGCCGCGCGGGGCCTGCCCGATGACGACGTTCTGTGGCTTGATGTCGCGGTGGACGATGCCCTTGTCGTGGATGGCGGCGAGGCCTTCGGCCAGCTGGAGGAAGACGCGGATGGCCCGCCGCGGCTCGAAGGGGCCCATGCGCAGCGCGTGCTCGAGCGTCTCGCCTTCGGCGAGCTCCAGCACCAGCACCGTCCCGTCCTTCGGGTCGGTCGCGAAGTCGATGACGCGCACCACCGACGGGTGGTCGACGGTGGACAACAGCAGCGCCTCGCGCCGGAAGCGCTCGCTCATCGCCGGCTGGCTGCCGAGGTCGCGCTTGAGCACCTTGAGCGCCACCTTGCGGCCCAACGACAGCTGCTCGGCGAGGAACACCTCGGACATGCCGCCGCCGCCGAGGTGGCGGAGCAGCCGGAAACGACCCCCGAGGACGAGCCGCTCTTTCGACATTCGAGGCGGAGCCACCTAACCACGCGAGGCTGCGCGCGTCGACCAGCGCGCCCCGGCGGGATGACGCAGGCGGACGAGGTGCGGTTGAAGGCGCGTTCGTCCCGGTCCGACGCCGTTCCCCGGCACGCCCCGCCGGACGGGCAGGCGCTCACCTTGCACGCCTGCGTCCCTGCCGTATCGGGAAGGCATGGTTCAGGAAGTCACCATCGTCAACGAGCGGACGGCCGAGCTGACGCTGACGGCCGCGTGCGTCATGTGCGGCGGCGACGTGCAGCTGCGCGTCTCGCCCGACGGCGCGCGCACCTACTGCCCCACCTGTCACGTCATCGCGAAGCCGAAGGTGTTCTTCAGTCCGCACGGCTTCCATCTGGCCGAAGAGAGGCCCGCCCTGGCCTGACACGCGCTACCGCAGCACCAACTGCCCGAAGACGCGGCCGGCGGCGACGGAGTCCTCGCCCTCTCCGAGGAAGACGCCGGCGCACACCGTGTCGTCGCCGCGCCGGTGCGCGCGCAACGGCACCCGCAGCGTCGCGCCGGAAAGGCTCGGACGACGGAACGCGATGTCCACCTCGCGCCCGAGCAGCTCCGGCGAGCGGCCGAGGCGCTTCAGGTGCCGCAGCGCCGCGTCCTCGAAAGCGCGCGGGGAGAAGAGCGGGTTGACGTGCTGGTTCGAGTCGGTGTGCGTCAGCCCGGGCGCGCGCGGCGCTTCGTCCAGTACGAAACCGTCATCGAGCGGCTCGACATCAGCCGCCCGTCCTGCGCGATGTCCTCGAAGCGCAGGTGGAGAAGTCCCCGGGGGGCGCCCGCATGGCGCGGGTGTAGCGCAGGCGCGCGCGGGACACCTCACTTGCCGGGCGCCGCCATGGCCGCCGCGGCACCGCCGTCGAGCAGCGCGCCCGCCCACGTCGCCCGAATGCGGGCCTGCCGAAGCGTGGCGACGGCGAGGCGCTTCTCGAGCGCCTTCCGTTCCTTCTTCGCGGCGGCGTCGACGCGGCCCTCGAGTTCGGAGAGCCGGTCGCGCATCGCCGTCACTTCGTCGTCGAGCAGCAAAGGCTGCACGTTGCGCTGCTTCGCCTTGCCGAGCCGGTTCTGCGTGAAGACGGCGACGCCGTTGAGCGCGGTCACCTGCGCGCGCTGGCCCGGGGCGGGCCGCGTCACCTCGAGCTCGAGCAGCAGGCCGTCGCGCTTCAAGCCCTTCTCGTCGCCGAAGTCCTGGTTCGACACGAGGTTCCCCAGCGAAAAGGCGACGAGGCCCTTCGTGCCGTCGGCGCGCGTCAGCCACTCCACCGGCTGCAGGACGTGCGGGTGGTGGCCGACGACGGCCAGCGCGCCCGCGTCCAGCAGCGCCTGCGCCAGCGCGCGGTCGTCGGCGCGCGGCGCCGTCTTGTACTCGTCGCCCCAGTGGATGAAGACGATGAGCCCGTCCACCTCGGCGGCGCGCGCGCGCACCGTCTCCACCAGCTGCTCGACGGTGTGCCCGCCGACGAAGGGGTCCTTCGGGTACGGCACGATGGGGACGTGCGGCTGCGCGGGGTCTTTCGTGTTGTTGAAGCCGTTCAGGAAGCGGCCGACCGCCAGCACGCCGAGCGTGACGCCATTCTTCTCCACCACCAGCGGCGTCCACGCGGTCGCCTCGTCGACGTCGGCGCCGGCGGACTGCAAGCCCGCGGCGCGCAGGTACGCGCGCGTGGCGACGATGCCTTCGCGGTGCTGGTCGAGGCAGTGGTTGTTGGCGAACGTCGCGACGTCGACGCCGGCCTTCGCGAGCGCCGCCAGCATCGCCGGCGGGCCGTGGAAAATCATGTCGCCCTTCTCGGGCCGCTTCACCGTGACGATGGGCGTCTCGAGGTTGACGACGGCGAGGTCGTTGCGGCGGAACACCGGCGCCAGCGGGCCGAAGACGTGGTCCCACCCGTCGTTGTTGAGCGAGCCCGCCTCGCCCGCGAGCGCGTGGCGCTGCGCCACCGCCTTCACCGGGTCGTGCGGGATGACGTCGCCTCCGAAGACGACGGTGACGCGCGCCGGCGACTGCGACAGCAGCGTGAGGACGAGGAGCGGCGTCACAAGCGCGAGTATGGCGCAAAGCGGCGGTGGCAGATCCACCGCCCTCGTCGCTGCAGACCTGTGCGCGTCAGTCAGTCAGAGCGCGAGCGCGACGGGCGTCACGGAATGAAGGGCGCCCGGGCCCGGCACGTCTCCCAGCACTGCAGGAAGCGCTCGGCGGAATGGAACAATTCGTCCAGCGCCGAGTCGGGTACGCCCACCTTCCGCAAATCCTCGAGGAAGTCGGGCAACAGCCCGTAGTGGGCCAGCCCGTCGTAGTTGACGTCGAAGGGGTTGGCACGCCCGGGCAGCCTGTTCCGCGACAGCTTCTCCTTCCTGAAGAAGGTGACGCTCAGCGGGTCGTCGTAGCGCACCGCGGTGCCGTCCACCGGTCCGCCGCGCACGAAGCGCGCGCCCGGCTGCTGCGCGAAGCCGTTGAAGTCGGTGCCCAGCGCGACGCCGCCCTTCCCCGCGGCCGCGACGCGGTCGACGGCGTAGAGGAAGGCCTGCGCCCAGGTGCGCGAGGTGCCGTGCTGCGTGTTGGGCACGAGCGCGCCGTGCTGCTTGCAGCGGTGCTGGTTGGTGATGGGCGCGACCAGCCCGCCCAGCGCGAGGATGTCGTCGACCTGCTGCCTCGTCTTCATCCCTTCGTGCACCCACCCGTACGGGTCCTTCACCTCGTCGCGCCAGTAGCCGAGGTCGCGGAAGACGCTGTGGCTGGACAGCACCGGGTACTGGTGCTGCTTCGCGAGCGCGATGGCGGCGTCGGTGGTGGCGTGGGACATGTGGTCCACGTCGATGAGCAGCCCCCTCTTCATCGCGCCGACGAGGAAGCGCTGCCCGCGCGCCGTCAGCCCGCGCTGGTTCGCGTGCCCCAGCGTCCAGCTGATGGCGCCATACCTCGGGCTCTCGAAGCCCAGCACCGTCCGGGCGAACACCAGCGCCGCCGAGTCGCGCAGCTGGAACGCCACGCCGCCGTCGGCCTTCACCTGGAAGTAGCTGCCGCGCAGCCAGCGATTCAACAGGTCGAAGTTCGCGTCGTAGAGGGCCGTGCCGCCGAGGCTGTTGTCGGCGAGGTGCACCGGCGTCACCATCGACACGCCCTTCTGCACCAGCTGGTCGAGGACGACGTCGACCTCCGCGTCGGTGAGCGGGGTGGTGTTGAGCGACTGCGTGGGCTTCGACGGTTGGTCCCCGGGGTGGTCGGTGGGCTCGTCCTGCGGCGTGCGCCGCGCGAGCGACTCGATGGTGTCCATCTCCACGCCGACGACGATGGCCAGCTTGTCCTGCGCGATGAGCGCCCGCGCCTCGGCGGGTGACTTCGCCACGCCCACCCACGACGGGACGCCGGCGTCCGCGGACACCTGGTCGACGTACGCGACGAAGTCCTTCAGCCCGTTCAGCTGCGAGTCCAGCATGTTCGGGTCCGAGTAGCGGACCGCGCCGAAATGCCGGGCCATGAGCTCGTTGTTGACGACGAGCGCGCACATCAGCCGCAGGCCGTGCGAGTACGCGCGCTTCACCCAGTCCACGTACATCTGCTGGTGGAAGACGGTGCGGTGCGTGGGCCAGTCGGCGAACGTGGGGAAGCCGCACGGCCCGTGCTGCTCGAGCAACCCGCGCAACAGCGCCGCGAGGAACGGGTGGTTGAAGACGTCGTGCGGCCGGCCGCTGCCCTGGCAGTTGGCCAGCGCGTCGGCGTAGCCCTTCTTCGAGTAGGGCAGCCCGGCGATGGCCTTGCCGCCCATGCCGAGGTGCGCCATCGGGTGCGAGTGGAGGTCGGCGAAGCCGCGGACGGGCGTCGGCATGGTGCATGTCCCTTCGGCTGGGGATTCTCGCTGGGCTCGCTTCGGCCCGCCAAGCGACATGTTTCCGGGAGCTCCAGTGACGTCGAACCGAAGGATGAACGGCACGACGAGCGGCTGAAGGGGCTGGCCGAGGTCCGCGCGCTGGTGGAGCGGCGTGGCTGGACGCCGGTGAAGGCGACCTCCAACCGGCTCATCGCGAGGCGACCAGCAGGCGGGTCGAGGCCCCGTCGTCAGTGGCCCCAGCCCGGCTGATGGAGCGAAAGGCCACGCCCGCCCGGCGCGAGATGGATGAGCGGTCAGCCTCCGCCGCTCGACGCCGAGGGCGTGCGGCCGTGACGCGTCAGAGGATCTTGCCAGGCCCGAGGATGATGGCGGGCTGCGCGTCGTAGTCGATCTTCAGCCTGTCGGGCGGGGCCGGCATGTCCGGCAGCACCACCACGCAGCGCGCGCGCACGCTCGCGGGTTGTCGCGCGTCCACCTTCGCCTTCACGCTGGAGAGCGCGTCGCCCTGCAGCGACACCACCGCCGGCAGCTTCGACAGCGTCGCCTTCTCGGCCACCACCTGCCCGTTCACCGACAGCGTCGCCGAGGTGATGCGCGTCTGGAGGTCGAGCGCCGCGCCCGTCCCGTCGGTGAAGGCCAGCTTCTTCACCGTCAGCTCCACGCGCTGCAGCAGGTTCGACGCGGCCTGCAGGTCGGGGAGGTTCTGGTAGTCGCTCGCCTTGAGCACCTCGACGTCCTGGTCGAAGGTCAGCTCGCAGCCGCCCGTCACCACCTTCGTCGTCACGGTGTACTGGCCCGAGGTGATGGGCTGGCCGCAGGTGAAGGAGCCGCCGAGCTGCACCTCGGTGCTGCCCGTCACCGGGGGAATGCCCTTCGTCTCGTCGAGGCGGTACTCGACCGGCCCGCACGCCGTCGCCACCAGCACCAGCATCGCCAACGCCGTCGTTCGCAGATTCATCACGTCTCGTGCTCCAGGGTGTTCGCCCGCGCGGGCCCGGCCGGCCGGCGCGCACGCCATGTTTGGTGTTCCGACCCGGCGGCCCCATTCGCGGCCACCGGCAGAGACTCTCGTCGCCCCCTCCCCTCAAGACAAGGCGCGCGTGTCCTACCCGTGGAAACGGGTGACGATTTTCCTCTCGCGCGCGGCGCCACGGCGTACAATCCCGGGGAAGTTTTCCGGTCCGACAAGAGAGCGTCCTGGCGCATGAGCACCTACCGCATCGCCCGACGGTTGAGCGAAGCGGCGAGCGTCCTCGAGGCCTTCGTCGGAATGCAGGACAACCCGTCGCGGCCGGTGGTGCTCAAGCGCCTCGTCTCGCCGTGGGCGCAGAACGGCGACTTCGCGAGCCGGTACCTGGGGCCGACGCACCAGTGGCCGCGCGGGCCGGGCCTGCCGGAGCTGTACGAGGTGGGCGAGGCGGCCGGCGTGACGTACCTGGTCCAGGAGCTCATCGAAGGCGAGTCGCTGCGGCACGTGATGAACGCGCTCGCGCAGCGCCGGGGCTTCATCGCGCCGGCCGAGGGCCTGGCGGTGGTGGGCCGCGCGGCGCACCTGCTGGCGGACCTGCACGCGCGTACGCCGCCGGTGGTGCACGGCGACGTGTGCGCGTCGACGCTGCTCCTGACGCCGCAGGGCGAGGTGTACCTGCTGGACGCGGCGGTGGCGACGGCCGCGGGCATGACGCCGGCGCTGGGGCCCGCGCGCGCCGAGCCGCAGACGCTCGCGCCGGAGCAGCTGGCCGAGCAGGTCGGCCCGGCCACCGACGTCTTCCGGTTGGGGCTGGTGCTGTACGAGCTCGCGCTGGGGCGCCCGCTGTTCTCCACCGGCGACGCCGCGCAGGCGCTCGTCACCTGCCAGCGCTTCACGGGCCTGTCGCGCGACGCGCTCAAGCAGGTGCCCGAGCCCTACGCGTCGCTGCTGATGCAGATGCTGGCGCCCGCTCAGGAGAACCGGCCTTCGCTGGAGGAGGTCGACGCGGTGCTGCAGCAGGCCTCGACGAAGGCGGGCTGGAAGACGCCGGAGCTGGACATTGCGCGGCTGTTCTCCCGGGCCTGCGCGGACCGCGTCAGCATCGCCGCCTCGCTCCCGCGCGACGGGCACACGCTGACGCTGGCGCCGGTGCCGGGCAGCCCGGGCAGTGAGCGCCCGTCGGTGACGCCGCCCGGCAGCGCGGTGGTGGCGCGCATCGCCACGCGGAAGATGTCGCGGACCGAGCTCGAGGCAGTGCGCCCGGCGGCGGCCCCCGAGGGCCCCCGGCCCGCGCCGGACAACGGCGTCGACGACGGGCACGGCCCTCGCGACCTGAGGCTGGGCGCGGCGCTGGTGGAGAAGAAGCTGCTGACCAGAGCGCAGCTCGACGAGGCGCTCGAGCAGGTCGGCATCTACGGCGGCACGCTGTCGGACGCGCTCCAGTCGCTGGGCATCGACGAGGACGTCATCGTCGCCACCCTGGCCGAGCTGACGAAGACGCCGGCCGTCACCGCGAAGAAGCTGGGCGACATGGCGGCGCAGCCCGAGGCGCTCGCGCGGGTGCCGCTCGAGCTGGCCCGCGCGCTGGACCTGGTGCCGCTGGCGCTCAAAGGCGGCACGCAGCTCGTGGTGGCCATGAAGAACCCCATGGACACGGCGGCGCTGGAGCAGCTCAAGGCCGCGTCGGGGGTCAAGAGCATCGTCGCGATGCGTGGCGGCGAGGTGGCGATTCGCCGCACCCGCAACCGCTTCTACACGGGCAGCGAGGAGGACGACGTCGCCGACTGGATCGAGCGCGGCAGCAGCCCGTCCTCGCTGATGCGGACCGCCGGCCCGGCGAGTGCGCCCGCATCGGGCAGCAGCGGCATCTTCACCGGCGCCGCGCCGCGCGCCATGACGCCCGCCCCGTCGGCCCCCCCGGCCGTCGCGGGCCACTTCCTTGAAGCGCCGGCGCCGCTCGACGCACCCCGCGCGGACGACGGCAGGGAGGCGCTCGCCGCCTTGCGCGTGGTGGACACGCTGCTCGCGCTGCTGGGCGACCGCGGCCGGCAGGCGTGGCAGCTCGTATCGGTGGCGCTGGCGACGGCGGAGCGGCTCGGCGCGCTGCCCGGCGACGTGCGGCGGTTGAAGGCGGCGACGTCGGCGCTGGTGGCGGCGAATTTGCGCGATGGCCGGCCCCCCTGGGACGTGCCCACCATCGAGGCGCTGTCGGGCGTGCTGGGGCCCGCGTGGGACGAGTACGAGCCGCTGATCAGCCCGCTGCTGGACTTCCCCGCCTCGGCGCCCGACGGCGCGGTCGGGCAGGCGCTGTGCGTGGCCTTCGCCTTCGCGATGCACGTCGGCCAGGCCAAGCCGCTGCCGCAGGTGGCGGCGCCGGCGCTGATCAGCTTCAAGACGCGCTTCCGCTTCCCCGCGCCGGTGGTGAACGCGCTGGCGGGCACGCTGGGCGTCGCGCAGCCGTAGCTACGGCGTCGCGGCCGGGAGCGGCTCGAGCGTGTAGACGACTTCCTTCGGCGTCAGGTTGAGCCACGCGCCCGTCAGGCCGTCGACGAGGAGCCCGGGGATGATGCCGTTGAAGATGTTGAGGAGGACCACCCAGTTGAAGGTGGTGTCCACCTTGAGCAGCTTCGCGCCGTAGCCCTTCTGCCAGGTGACCAGCGCGTAGGCCCTGCCCTTCTTGAGCTCGTACTGCGTCGGCGTGACGCCGGCGCCTTCGATGCCGAGCATCTCCGACAGCCTCTCGACGATGGGACGTGGCACGAGGCGCAGGAACTCACCGGCCGAGGCGACCAGCTCCGGCGGCAGCTCGGACAGTCGCGTCAGCAGCACCAGCTTCGTCACCAGTTCGTCGATGGACCACGCCTGCACCACGGCGCGCGCCTCTTCGGGCAGCGCGGGCCCGAGCAACGCCAGCGCGGGTTCGCGCAGGTCCGACACCTGCCGCGCGCGCAGCGCGACGTTGGCGGCCGTGCCGCCCAGCACCACCACCGTCGAGCCCGGCGGCGTGGAGATGACGGAAATCTCCTGCCGCGTGCCCGTGAAGATGGCGGCGCACCCCACGTTCAGCGTCAGCACCACCACGGCCAGCGCGGCTCGCCTCATGACTCCAGAGCCAACCACACGGCCTCGCGGCGGACGAGCGTCCTCCGCGCGCGGAGGCGCAGGTTTTTCGGCCTCGCGGCGCCCGGCGCAGCGCCTGCGTTCGCCGGCCGTGCAGAGGCCCGAGACGACGTCGGCACGTCCGATGAAACACGGGCCTCCCGAGAGGAGAACGCCATGACGCTGATCTGCGGAACGGACTTCTCGGATTGGGGCAGGGCGGCGCAGACGGCCGCGGCAGCGCTGGCCGGAAAGCTGGGCGAGGAGCTGTGGCTGGTGCACGTGCTGGAGCCCGACGTGGAGGCGATGGAGTCGGACGCGCGCCAGAAGGTGATGCAGATGGTGGGGCGGCGCCTCGAGGCGGAGGCCGGCGCGCTCGGGGCGCTGGCGAAGGGGGCGGTGCAGACGCAGGTGCTGAGCGGCCGCACCGACGCGGTGCTGCGGGAGTTCGCGAAGCTCAAGAAGGCGACGCTGGTGGTGGTGGGCAGCGCCGGCCACGGCGCGGGCGCGCTGGTGAAGCTGGGCGGCACCAGCGAGCGGCTCGCGACGGCCACTGACTTCCCGGTGCTGGTGGTGCGCGACGGCGACCCGTTCGCGGCGTGGAGCCGCGGCACGCCGCTGAAGGTGCTGGTGGGCGTCGACGACAGCGACGCGAGCGCGAGCGCGGTGCGGTGGGTGGAACACCTGCGCGGCGCGGCGCCGGTCGACGTGGTGGTGGGCCGCGTCTACTACGCCGACGAGGCGCACCAGCGCTACGGCCTGGGGCGGCGCTACTCGTTCACCGACCCGGACCCCGCGGTGGAGCACCTCATCGAGCGCGACCTGAAGCGGCGCGTGCCGAAGCTGGCCGGCCAGGGCGAGCTGGCGTACCGCGCGCGGCTGGGCGTGGGGCGGGTGGCCGACCACCTGCTCGAGTTGGCCGAGGCCGAGCGCTGCCAGCTGGTGGTGGTGGGCACGCACGGGCGCACGGGCCTGGCGCGCATGTGGAGCGTCTCGGCCGCGGCGCTGCACCTCTCGCGCATGTCAGTGGCGGTGGTGCCGCCGGACGGCAAGCCGGCCGGCCTCTTCACGTCGCCGCCGCGGCTGAAGCGGGTGCTGGTGACGACGGACTTCTCGGCGCTGGGCAACGCGGCCATCCCGTGGGCCTACACGCTGGTGGACGCGGGCGGAGAGGTCTATTTGACGCACGTGACGCTGGTGGACGGCGTGGCGGGCGAGCTTCTGGACCGCTACCTGCCCGAGGCGGCGGGGCCGCAGACGCGCGCGAAGGTGGAGGCCGAGGTGGCCGCGAAGCTGCGCGAGCTGGTGGCGCCCGAGGCCGCGGACCGCAACGTGGTGACGCGCACCGAGGTGCTGCGCTCGGCGGAGCCGGCGAAGGCGCTGGTGGAGGCGGCGGAGCGGCTCGGCGCGGACGCCATCGTCATCGCGTCGCACGGGCGCAGCGGGCTGGCGCGCACGCTGCTCGGCAGCGTCGCCGAGGCAGTGCTGCGGCACGCGCACCAGCCGGTGTTCGTGGTGCGGCCGCCCAACGCGTAGGGGATCAGCCGTCGTAGCCGGCGAGGCGAATCGGCGGCGGCAGGGCGTCGCGGAGGCGCTCGACGGCGCCGGCGTCCGCCGCGCGGCAAAGCCGGTGCTCGACGTCGCCGAGCAGCCCTCGAAGAAACTCGAGCCACCTTCGACCGCGCGGCTCGAGGTGCCAGGTGATCGCGCGACGGTCCTCGCGGCTCGGAGCGCGGCGCACCAGGTCGTCGCGCTCGAGTCGCTCGAGCGCCTGGTGAGCGGCCTGACGCGACAGGCCGACCATCTGCCCGAGCCCCGCGGCCGAGTCCGCGGGCCCTTCCTCGTCGAGGAGCGTGAGGAGGAGGAAGGCGGTGGCGTCGAAGCCCTGCGCCCCGAGATGGATGTTCGTGGTGGCCTCTGCGAGGCGGCCGAGGCGCAGGCAGCTGATCAAGGTCGGCGTTCGATGGCTCACCGGCCCGTTGTCGCACGTGGGGCTGACATGCGGCCTCGGGGCGGGCCGGCGGCGAGGGGACTGGGCACCTCGCCGAGCCCAACCAGCCCCTCGACTCCGTCGCCGGATTTCCGCACGCGCGACACAGGCGGTACTCCATGACGACAGCGGGGCAGGCCCGACCCTTTTCCAGATGGGTGCGTACTTGACGAATTCCGGGCCTCCAAATCGTCAAGTACCTGACGATTCGGAAAAGCGGCGACCCAGCCTGGCTGTCATCAATGAGTACAGGCTCGACGCGCGAGCCAGTGGAGTCACCAGACATCTCGCGCCGAGGAGCTCATGGGTCGGGCAGCGCGACCGCACCGTCCGCCGCCACTCCCCTCGAGCCCGCCCCGTCCACGCCACGCCGCTCGGGACGCGCACCGCCGGCCTCTGCTAGTCCACGCGCCATGCGTCACCTCGCCCTCGTCACCGCCCTCCTCCTCACCGCCTGCAACGAGACCGGCACCGCGAAGGTCGACTTCCGCCGCCGCCCGGTGCCCGGCGCGACCGGCGGCACCTGGGTCGCCCGCTTCGGCGGCGACACCATCACCGACCGGGAGCTCAACCAGCGCTTCGCCGAGATGAACCCGTACGCCCGCGCGCGCTACCAGACCGTCGAGCAGCGCCGCGAATACGTCGACGGCCTCGTCCGCTTCGAGCTCCTCTCGCAGGAAGCCGTCCGCCAGGGCCTCGCGAACGACCCGGAGGTCGTCGAGACCGCCAAGCGCGTCATGGTGCAGCTGCTGCTCAAGAAGGAAATCGAAGGCAACGCGAGCCAGGTCACCGACGCGCAGGTCGCCGAGTACTACCAGGCGCACCAGTCCGACTACGTGAAGCCCGCGATGACCCGGCTCTCGCACATCTTCTTCACGAAGGAGCACCGCGCGCAGGCCGAGGAGGTCCTCGCGCAGGTGAAGGCGCTGGCGCCGCTCGACTACGCCGCCTTCGCGAAGCTGGCCCGCGAGCGCTCGGAGGATCCGCGCTCGAGGGAGCTCGACGGCGACCTCCGCTTCCTCGCCGACGAGGAGCTCGCGAAGCAGTACGGCGACGCGCTGGTGAAGGCCGCCGCCGCGCTGCAGAAGGTCGGCGACGTCGCGCCCGACCTCGTCGAGACGGACAAGGGCTTTCACATCGTCAAGCTGCAGGGCCGGCAGATCGCCCTCAACCTGTCGCTGGAGCAGGCGCGCCCGTCGATTCAGCAGGTGCTGCTCAACGAGACCAGGCAGGACCGCTTCCGCGCACTGCTCGAGCGCCTGAAGAAGCAGGCCCACTTCGAGGTCAACGAGTCGGCGCTCGCGGCCATCGTCGTGGACCCGAAGGCGCCCGCCGCCGCGCCATCCTCGCCGCAGCCCGGCTTCATCGCCGCGCCGCCGCCGCCGCCGTCGCGTTGACGCGCGGCCCGCTACGCCTGCAGGGCGCCGCCTACCTCGAACACCGTCTGCCGGAGCACGGTCGCGTCGACGGGTTTGATGAGCTGCCGGTTGCGCACGGACTTGAGAAAGCGGTCCGCGCGCTCGGTGAAGGCGCCGCCCGTCAGGAACACCATGCGCGCCGCCTGCTCCGGCACCTCCACCTTCAGGCGCTCGTAGAGGTCGATGCCCGTCTGCTCCGGCATCATCAGGTCGCACAACAGCACGTCGAAGCGCGCCCCGGCCGAGAAGTGCTCGAGGGCGGCGCGCACCGAGGACACCGTCGTCACCTCATGCGCCTTGAGAATCCGCGCAAGCGCCTTGAGCACCAGCGGCTCGTCGTCGACGAGCAGCACCTTCAGCTTCCGCTCGCCTCCCGAGCAGGGCGCCGGAGTGGGCGCCTCGACGCGCCGCGGCTGGGCGACCCGGAGCCACAGGCGGAAGGTGCTTCCCTCGCCCGGCGCGCTCCGCACCGTCAGCGTTCCGCCCATCGAGCGCACCAGCCCGTGACACACCGCCAGCCCCAGCCCCGTGCCGACGCCCACCGGCCGCGTGGTGAAGAACGGCTCGAAGATGCGCCTCTGCACGTCGGGCGTCATGCCTTCGCCGTCGTCGACCACCTCGAGCGCCACGCCGCCGTCACTCGGTTGGGCCCGCACCAGAATACGGCCCTTCCCCTCGGCGCGCTCGGGAATGGCCTGCGCCGCGTTGATGAGCAGGTTCACCAGCACCTGCTCGAGCCGCCGCTCGTGCGCCTCCACCAGCGGCGACGCGGTCAGCTCGACGGTGAGGGACGCCCGCGCGTCCACCCACTTCGCCGTCAACTTCCTCGCGGCCTCGACGACGGCGCCGAGGTCCGTCGGATGTGTTCCGAACTCCGCATCGCCCCGCGCGAAGACCCGGAGGTCCCCCACGATGCCGGCGATGCGCTCGCTCCCCTCCACCAACTCGGCCAGGGCCTCGCGCAGGTCCTCGTCGGGATGTCCCTGGAGCCGCTCGAGGGCCACGCGCGCGTTCGCCAGCACGTAGGACAAGGGGTTGTTCAGCTCGTGGGCGATGCCGGCGCTCAGCGTATGCAGAGACGCCATCCGCTCCATCTGGTCGAGCTGCGCCTCCCACCGGTGCTGCTCGGACACGTCTCGGAAGAGGAACGCCAGGCCCAGCGCCTCGGCCCCGTCCTGCAGCCGGAAACCCGTCACCCGGTGTGGGCGCGCCTGGCCGGCGACGCGCAACTGGAGCGAGGCGGTCCATGCGCCGGACTTCGCCAGGGCCTCGAGGGCCTCCTGTCGCACGCCCTCGCCCGGCGAAGCGCCCGCCACCGCGAAGACGTCGCGCCCCCGCGCCTCGCCGCGCTGGACCGCGAAGGCATCGAGCGCCGCGCCGTTGAGCTCCACCACGCGCCCGTCGGCGTCGGCGACGATGACCGGTTCGGGCAGATTCTCGAAAAACTGGCCGGCGCGGGCCACCGCGTGCTCGCGGTGCTTCGCCGCCGTCACGTTCACCGCGGTGCCGCTGATGCGGCGGGGCCGGCCGTCCTCGCCGCGCAGCACCTGCCCGCGCAGCCGCACCCACCACGTCCCGGGCGCGAGCGCGAGGCGCGCGTCGACCTCCACCACCGGCGCCTGCCCCGGCGCCTCGAGCGCCGTCGCCACCTCCGCCCACTGCGCCGCGTGGAGCAGCTCACGCAGCGGCCGCGCCTCGTCGCCCAGCGCGCCCTTCGGCAACTCGAGGGCTGTCTCCGCCTGCCGGGACCAGCGCACCGCGCCGAGCGCGACGTCGTAGTCCCACTGCGCGACGCCCGACTGGGTGAGCGCCTCCGCGCCCGGCCCGGGGCCGGCCCCATCCTGCGCGTGGAAGTGCAAGGTGGTGGCGCCGAGCCGAAGCTGGTCTCCGTGGCGCAAGTCGACCTGGCTCACCCGCACCCCGTTGACGAAGCAACCGTTGCGGGAGCCCAGGTCCTCGAGCTGCACCCCGGCCTCCGTCAGGGTGAGACGCGCGTGGCGGCGCGACATCGACGCGTCCGACAGCGAGAGGTCCGCCTCGCGGCCGCGCCCGAGCGTCAGCGACTTCGACAGCACCAGCACCCGCCCCAGCTCGCTGCGCGTCGGCGTGCTCACCACGATGAGGCACGCGTCGCCGCGCGCGGGTCCGATGGGGTTGGCTGCGGTGATGGTCTCGAAGTCTCGCGACACCGATTCGTCTCCCTCGCCCCCCCGGAAAGCGGACGATGACGATAGCGTCGCGGAGGCCGACGATGCGCCGTAGTCCTTCGACCTACCCGGACTCACGCGGCGCCGTCGCGCCCGGGGCGCACGAGGCCGACGGACGTCGGGACGACCTTCCACAGGCCGGTGTCGCGGTCGCTCGAGCCCCACAGCCACGACGCGCCCCCGTCGTCCTCCGGGTACGTCACGACCCGGAGCAGGCCCGTCACGGCCGTCTCCCACGCTTCCTCACCGTCGCTCGGACACCGCCCTGCCAGGCCGAAGACAACGTCTTGAAACGGCGGGCGTGCCGGCGGCGCGCAACGTTTCCCGCGCGCCTGTGTCCCTTCGGAAACCCGCCGTCACCAGGAGCCTGCATGCACCCGCTCGTCACCGCCGCCGTCATCGTCCTCGCCGCCTCGCCCGCGCCCACGTCCCTCGGCGTGCAGCCGAAGGCGCGCGCCTACACCCTCGAGACGTCGGCCGTCGTCGGCGGCGCGGTGCTGCGCGCGAACGACCACGTCGACATCGTGGCGGTCCTCAACGACGACAAGCGACTCGTCGCCGTCACGCTGCTGCAGAACGTCATCGTCCTCGCCAATGCGTCACCCGCGCCCGGCGAGCCCCGGCAGCTGAGCCTCCTCGTCTTGCCGGAGGAGGCCGAGCTGCTCGCGCTGGCGAAGGCGTCGGGCCAGCTGTCGGCGACGCTGCGCAACGAGCAGGACCCGAACATCCTGGCGGAGCGCGCGGTGGTGACGGTGCGCACGGCGCTCACCGGCGAGCGCGTCCCGATGAAGCCGGGAACGAAGTGACGCGCGCACGGTAAACTCTCGCGCGTGCTCGCCGAGGCCTTCGTCCCGCACGCGCCCCCCGGCCGCTCGCTCGACGGGCTGGAGGACGCGTTGCGCGCGCTGCTCGGCCGTGCACGTGACGCCTTCCCGTCCGTCGTGATGGACGACGTCGCCTTCGTCACCTGGCTGGCGCCGCGAGCCAAGGGCGAGCTGACCGCGCTGCCGGCCGAGGACCTCTTCCTCGCCTGGGCGTGCGCGCGCGCAGACGCGGTGGCGCTGCGGGAGCTCGACGCGCGCTACCTCTCGCGGCTCTCCGCCGCCATCGCCCGCGTCGATGCCGCGCCGGAGTTCATCGACGAGGTGCTGCAGCAGCTGCGCGAGAAGCTGCTGGTGGGCGAGGCGCCGCGCATCGCGACGTACGACGGCGACGGACCGCTCATCAGCTGGCTGCGCGCCGCGGCGGTGCGCACCGCGCTCAACGCCCGCCGCCCGGGCGCACGCCTCGTCGCCGCCGAGGACGAGGCGCTCGAGGCGCTCCCCCTGGCCGCGCCGGACCCGGAGCTGACCGCGGTGCGGACGCAGCACCGGGCCGTCTTCAGCGAGGCCTTCCAGGCGGCGCTGCGCACGCTGACGCCGCGGGAGCGCAACGTGCTGCGGCTGCAGGCGCTCGACGGGCTGCCGCTCGAGCGCATCGGCGACATCTACGGCGTCAACAAGTCCACCGTGTCGCGCTGGCTCTCGAAGGTGCACGAAGCGCTGCTCGTCGCGACGCGCGCCGGCCTCGCCGCGCGGCTCTCGCTGGACGACGCGCAGCTGGACAGCCTCTTGCGCGCGATGCGCTCGGGGCTCGAGCTGTCGATGGCGCGGCTGCTGGGGACGGACGCGCCGTGACGTGCAACGCCGCGCGCGAGCCCGTGTCGCCTCGTCGAGGAGACCGCACATGACGGACGAGACGCGCGAGGTGGGGCCACGGTGCCCGCCCGACGAGGTGCTCATTCACCTCGCGCACGGCGGCTTCGCCGGCGACGTGCTGGCGCAGCTGGAAGCACACCTCGACGGCTGCAGCGGGTGCCGGCTGGTGGTGGCAGCGGTGGCCGCGGGCTCGGCGCCGGCGGATCCGCGCGCCGTCCCCGAGCTCCAGCCCGGCGCGCGCCTCGGCCGCTACGTCGTCGAGCGGCTGCTCGGCTCGGGCGGCATGGGCGTGCTGTACGCCGCGCGCGACACCATGCTCGATCGCCGCGTCGCGGTGAAGTTGATGCGCCCGCACTTCGCCGACGAGACCGGCCGTGCGCGGCTCTTGCGAGAGGCGCAGGCGATGGCGCAGCTGTCGCACCCGAACGTCGTGCCGGTGTTCGACCTCGGCGAGGTGGACGAGCGCGTCTTCGTCGCGATGGAGCTGGTGGAGGGCGGCACGCTGCGCGACTGGTTGGCGACCCCGCGCAGCGCGGAGGCGATCCGCGACGTCTTCCTGCAGGCGGGCGAAGGGCTGCTCGCCGCGCACCGCGCGGGCCTGGTGCACCGTGACTTCAAGCCCGAGAACGTGCTGGTCGGCGCGGATGGCCGCGCGCGCGTGACGGACTTCGGCCTCGCGCGGCCCGGCGAGGGGAGCGACGCGCCGCCGCGGCTGCTGGCGACCGGCGCGGTCGACCTCACGCAGACCGGCACGGTGCTGGGCACGCCCGCGTACATGTCGCCCGAGCAGCTCTCGCTGCAGCCCGCCGACGCGCGCAGCGACCAGTACAGCTTCTGCGTGGCGCTCTTCGAGGCGCTGGCCGGCCGCCGGCCGTACGAAGGCCGCACGCTGGCGGAGGTGCGCGCGCTGGTGCTGGCGGGCGGCGTGAAGCGGCCGTCCGACGAGCGAATGACGGACGCCGCGTGGCGCGTGGTGGACCGCGGGCTCCGCGTCGACCCGTCGCAGCGCTACCCGTCGATGCGCGAGCTGCTGGACGAGCTGCGCGCGCCGCCGCAGGGCCCGAGCGCGGCACTCGTCGCGGGGCTGGCCGTCGCGCTGGGCGTCGCCGCCGCGGTGCTGGTGGGGGTCGTGACGTCGTCGTCGGAGGACGCCGGGGAGCCGACGCCGGCGCGACCGCTCGCTCCGGCGCTCGTGGCACAGGCGCCGCCGGTCAGACCGCCGGCGACGCCGATCGCCGGGCCCGCGACGCCGGACGCCGCCGCGCGTGCCCCCGACGTGCTGACCGAGCTCGTCGACCCCGAGCGCCTGCCCGCAGCGCACGCGGAGCTCGCCGTGGTGCCGGGCGAGACGCGCAGCTTCGACGTGAGCGGCGCGGCCAGCGTACACATCGGCGATGCCTCCGTCGCCGACGTGTCGATCGCCGACGAGGTGCTGACGCTGGAAGGCCGTGCGCTGGGCCGGACCACGCTGACGCTCACCGGGAAGGGCAGGACGCGCACGTGGGCGGTGGTGGTCCGCGCACCGCTCGCCGAGCCGGCGAAGACGCTGGCGCTGTTTCCCGGGAGCGAGCACGTGCTCGAGGTGCCGGGGCTGCGGCGCGTGTCGGTGGGCAACGCGTCCATCGCCGACGTCGCGGTCTATCCGCGGCAGCGCGTGCTGGTGTCGGCGCTCGCGCCCGGTCGCACCAACCTGCTCGCGTGGACGAGCGACGCGCGGCTGCTCGAGTTCGTCGTCACCGTGTCCGACGACGCGCCCCCGCTCGCGCCCCTGCTGGCGCTGGAGGTCGGGTTGCAGCGCTCGCTGTCCGTGCCGCGCCTCGCGGGCTTCTCCGCGGGCGCGTCGGGCGTGTGCGACGCGCAGCGGGTCGGCGAGCACGAGGTGCTGTTGCTGCCGAAGCGCCCCGGGCGCGGCACGCTCGTCACGTGGACGGAGGACGGCAGGTGGGACGAGCGCACGCTCGTCGTGAAGCCGCCGCGGCGGCCGTGAGCGGGCAGCGTCGAAACGAAGTCCCCGGGCAGCAGGATTTCAGGCGGAGGTGCGCGCGCCGGCGTCGGCGCGCGGGGGTCCTCGCTGCTGGCGGCGCCGGGCGGCGCATGCCGCGTGCCACCTCGCCGGCGTCGTTCGTCGGCGCCCCCGGGGAGCACCGTCAACGCGAGCGCGCGCCTGCCCCCGGGGCGCAGTCGTGCTAGGCGATGGCACACCGTGATTCTCCGCCTGACCTCTCTGCTCGCCGCCGCCGTCGCGCTCGCTGCCTGCCCGCAGCCACATCAGCCGCAGGAAAACCCGGACGTCGTCGCCACCGTCAACGGGGAGGTCATCGGCCGGAAGGACTTCGAGCGGCTGCTCACCCGCGAAGCGCAGGCGATGGAAGGCGTCGCCCCCCGAAGCCCCGAGCAGATCGAGCGGTACAAGCAGACGCTGCTCGAAACGCTCATCGAGCACGCCTTGCTGCTGCAGGCCGCGCGCGCCGCGAGCGTCACCGTCACGCCCGACGAGGTCGACCGCCGCGTGCTCGCGCTGGCCAGCGAGTACCCCGCCGGCACCTTCGACGAGGCGCTCGAGCAGAGCGGCACCACGCGCGCGCAGCTGACCCGCACCACCCGCGAGCAGCTCACCATCGAGAAGCTTCTGAACCAGGAGGTCTTCGCCCGCGTCGCCGTCACCGAGGAGCAGATCCGCCGGTACTTCGACGAGCACGCCGACGACTTCCAGGAGCCCGAGCAGGTGCACGCGCTGCAGATCGTCGTGAGGGGCCTCGACGAGGCGAAGCGCATCCAGCAGCAGCTGTGGCAGGGCAAGAAGTTCGGCGACCTCGCGCGGCGCTACTCGCTGTCACCCGACGCGAAGGTGGGCGGCGACCTCGGCTTCTTCGCGCGCGGCACCATGCCGGCGGCCTTCGACGAGGTCGTCTTCAAGCTGCCGCCCGGCGGGACGAGCGACGTCGTGTCCACCGAATACGGCTTCCACCTCTTCCGCGTGGTGGAGAAGAAGCCCGCGCGCAAGAAGGAACTCGCCGAGGTCCGCGCCGCCATCGAGGGGAAGCTCGTCGGCCAGCTTCGCTCCGAGGCGCAGAAAGCCTACGTGCAGGCGTTGCGCGCGAAGGCCGAGGTGAAGGTGAACGCCGGCGTCCTGCAGCAGGTGACCGGCCGCCCGACGTCGAGCCAGTCACACGAGCCGTAGCGCTCGAGCCACCTCGGCCACGCGCTCGATGTCGGCGATGGCCACCCGCCGTTCACTCGCGAACACCGCCACCGGCGCGCTCGGCGATGGCGAAGACGGGCAGCAGGTACATGGCGATCATGAACCCGCCCACCTGCTAGCGAACCAGGCGCGGACGGAAGCGACGCCGGAGCCTGGCCTTCACCTCCGGCGGGGGCGCGGACGTCTCCCGCGCCAGGAACGCGAGCCACGCCGAGAACACCGCGCCGCCGGCGCACGCCGCCGCGAGCAGCGCCATCACGGCGCGCTCTCCGACTGCTTCACGTTGCCGCGGATGACGTCGATGATGTTGTTCTTCCGCTTCTCCATGAGGAGTTGCAGCCGCTTCCCGTCGAACAGCGTGCTGACCGTCGTCTGCCGGCGCTCATCGAGCACGTCGAGGTCCTCTTCGTTGCGCAAGGAGAAGCTCAGCTCGCCCAGCTCCCGCGCGAGCATCAGCACCTCGGCCTCCTCGGGCAGCACCAGCACCGACACGTTGTTGTAGTCCCGCTGCCCTTCCGGCAGCAGGTTCACGTTGGTGGTGCCGGTGATCTTCCCCGTCGCCAGCACGATGATGTTCTGCAGCAGCGTCAGTGCGACCTGCTCGCCGGTGTTCGGGTCCTTGAAGGTGCCGAGGATGTCGATGTGGTCGTTCGGTCGCACCCAGCCGCCCACCGCCGTCACCGGCTTCGCCTCGAGCGTGAAGGCGCGCGTCTTCTTCATCACCTTGGTGGACAGCCGCTCCGACGCCTTCGTCGTCTCGAACTGGCTCCACAGGAGCGGGTCGCCCGCCTGCAGCGGCACCAGCACCTTCTGGTTCACGATGTACGACGCGGAGTCCGGCTTCACGACGGACGAGGTGACGAACTGCTCGGGGATGGAGCGCTGGCTGATCATCTCCATCGTCACGACGGTGCCCTCGGACACGTCCACCGCGGCGACCACCACCGGCACCAGGTTCCAGCCCTTCCGCACGTCGGCCTCGCGCTTCTTGATGGCGCTGTAGGCGACGGCGAAGGCGGCGGCGGCGAGGACGGCGGCGACGAGGAGGGGGGCTCTTCCTTTCAGCATGCCCAGGAGGAGCCCGGGGCCGCCGAAAGCGTTAACCGGCGCGGAAGACGCTACGGCTTCTCGGGCGTTGGGCGGGCCGCGCCGCGAATCACCTGGATGGTGTTGAAGCGCTTCTGCTGGAGCACCCTGGTGCGCTCGCCGGAGAGGAGCGTGTTGATGGTGGCCCGCCCGCGCTCGGCGAGGACGTCGAGGTCCTCCTCGTTGCGCAGGGTGAAGGTGAGCGCGCCCAGCTCCTGCGCGAGCACCAGCATCTCGGCCTCCTCGGGCAGCACCAGCAGCGAGACGTCCCCGTAGTCGCGCTGGCCCTCGGGGACGAGGTTCACGTTGGTGGTGCCGGTGATTTTCCCCGTGGAGAGCACCACCACGTTCTGCATCAGCGTCACCGCGACCTGCTCGCCGGACTGCGGGTCCTTGAAGCTGCCGATGATGTCGACGTGGTCGTTGGGGCGAATCCACCCGCCGACCGAGGTGACGCCCTTCACCTCGATGGAGATGGCGCGCGCGCGCTTCTGCACCTTCGTCGACAGGCGCTCGGAGGCCCGCGTCGTCTCGAACTGGCTCCACAACAGCGGGTCGCCCGCGGCCAGCGGCACCAGCACCTTCTGGTTCACGATGTACGACGCCGAGTCCGGCTTCACGACGGACGAGGTGACGAACTGCTCCGGCACGCTGCGCTGGCTCAGCATCTCCATCGTCACCACCGTGCCCTCGGACACGTCGACGGCGGCCACCACCACCGGCACGAGGTTCCAGCCCCTGCGCACGTCGGCCTCGCGCTTCTTGATGGCCGAGTACGACAAGAGCGCGGCGACGAGGCCGAAGGCGAGCGCGGCGGCGAGCGGCCAGCGGAAGCCGGGAAGCAACGGCGCTCGCACCGGCAGCTCGTCGCGGTCGCGGCGCGCGCGCGCCGGCAGCGGCGCGACGGGCTCCTCGCGGCGCCTGGCGTCCGGCAGCTCGGGCGCCTCGCCGTCGTAGGCGAACCGGCCGAGCGCGTCCTCGAGGCGCTCCACGTCCTCGTCGCGGCCCGTCTTGTCGAAGAGGTAGTCACTCATCGCCGGGCCCCTCCTCGGCGGGCGCGAGACCCAGCCTCTCGCGGAGCAGCTTCATGCCGCGGTGCAGGTTGACGCGGACGCTGCCCGGGGTGAGGCCGGTGCGCTCGGCGATCTCCGGGCCGCTCATGCCTTCGACGAGGCGCATCGCGAGCGGCTCCGCGTACGCCTCGGGCAACGCCATGAGCGCCTTCAGGACCTTCTGCGCGTCGGGCGCCCCGGAGCGGTCGGGCGCGGCGAGGCCCGGCTCGTCGTCCAGCGTCTCCGTCGGCTTGCGGTCGCGCAGCGCCTTCGCGGCCCGGTGGCGCGCGAGCTGCGTCAGCCACGCCGGGAAGGCCTGGTCGTCTTCCAGCGTTTCCAGCTTCTGCCACATGGTGAGGAACACGTCCTGCACGAGGTCCTTCGCGTCGGAAGCGCCGACGCGGGTGATGACGACGGCGTGCACCAGCCTCCCGAAGTGCGCGTGCAGCTGCGCGAAGGCCTGCCGATCGCCTGCGCGCGCGGCGGCGACCCACGGCCGCCAGCGCGCAGCCCCGTCCGGGCGCTCGCCGCCCTGGGGCCGCCGCTCGATGCTCGCCGGGAGCGCCATCGCTTCAGCCCAGAGGATGCCGCACCCGCCCGCGCCGTTAACAGCCGCTGTCGCGGCCCGCTCTCCGCGTGCTAAGGGCGCGACACCATGAAGCGTTTCGTCCTGTTGATCAGCCTCGTCGCCGGCGCGGCGCACGCCGAGCTGGTGGACCGCGTGGCGGCGGTGGTGAACGACGACATCGTCACGCTGAGCGAGGTCGAGGCGCGCGCGGCGCCCGAGCTGGCGGGCCTCAAGGGCGCGCCTGCGGACAAGCGCAGCGAGCTGCGCGAGCAGGTGATGAAGCGCTCCCTCGACATGCTCATCGGCGAGAAGCTGATGGAGGCGCAAATCCGCGAGCTGAACATCGAGGTGGCCGAGTCGGAGATCGACCTCTCGGTGGAGGACGTGAAGAAGCAGAACAACATCACCAGCGAGCAGTTCGAGCAGCTGTTGGCGCAGGAGGGGTACACGATGTCCACGTACCGGACCTTCATGCGCAAGCACCTCGCGCGGATGAAGCTGGTGAACTTGAAGGTCCGCGCGAAGGTGAAGATCGCCGACGAGGACCTGAAGGCCGAGTACGCGAAGTGGGCGCACGACGAGGCGCAGGACGCCGAGGTGCACGCGCGGCACATCCTCGTGCAGGTGAGCCCGAAGGCGACGCCCGAGCAGGTCGAGGCCGCGCGCCTGAAGGCCGAGGCGCTCGCCGCCGAGGCGCGCAAGCCGGGCGTCAACTTCGCCGAGCTCGCGAAGAAGAAGTCCGAAGGACCGTCGGCCGCGGACGGCGGCGACCTGGGCTTCTTCCGCCGCGGCGTGATGGTCGCGGAGTTCGAGAAGGTCGCCTTCACCACGCCCGTCGGCGGGGTCGCCGACCCGGTCCGCACGAAGTTCGGTTGGCACGTCATCTTCGTCGAGGAGCGACGCGCGCTCGCGGCGCCGCCGTTCGAGGACGTGAAGGAGAAGCTGCGCGAAAAGATGCTGCGCGCGCAGCTCGAGAAGTACACCGAGCAGTACATGCTCGAGCTGCGGCAGGGCGCGCTGGTGGACGTGAAGATTTGACCTCTTCGCCCTCGTGCGCCCTGAGCCGCGCCGCGGGCCCGGCGGCGGCGCGCTTTCCCTTCAGCGCGACGTGCCTCCTCCACCGGGCGCTCCTCGGGACTTTCGTCAGTCGCCGAACAGCTCGGCGAGCAGCGCCACGAAGCGCGCCCACCGCGACGGCCTGTCCGGGTGGTGGCTGGTCTCATCGGAGCGGTCGATCATGACGCGAGCCCAGGGAGCAAGGCGAAGGCCAGCCCCCGTCGCCGTCCTTTCGCCGAGTTCGCCCGCCGCGCTCTCACATTTCCGTGAGGCGCACATGTGGGACCCGGACAGTCCTGCTATGGCGCGCTCCATGACGAAGCCGCGCATCGGCATCTCCCTCGGAGACCCCTCGGGGATTGGCGCGGAGGTGACGTGGAAGGCGCTCGCGGATGCGCGCGTCCGCCGGGCGCTGACGCCCGTCGTGTTCGGTGACGCCCACGAGAGCCCTCGCCCCGGGACGAGAGGGCCGCTTCGGTTCCACGCCGTCAGCCAGCTCGCGGCGAAGGACCGGCGGCCCGGCCGGCCTACGCGCGCGGGCGGCCTCGCACAACACGCGTACGTCACCGCCGCCATCGCCGCGGCGCAGGCCGGCGAGGTGGACGCGCTGTGCACCGCGCCGGTGTCGAAGGAGGCCATCACGAAGGCGGGCATTCCCTTCGTCGGCCATACCGAGCTCCTCGCCGAGGCCTTCGGCTGCGAGGTGCTGATGCTGATGGATGGCCCGCGCCTCAAGGTGGCGCTCGCCACCAACCACCTGCCGCTCGCCGCCGTGCCGAAGGCCCTGTCGGTGCCGAGGCTGCTCTCCGCGCTGGCGCTCCTCGACCGAACGCTCACGCCCGTCCTCGGGCACCGCCCGCGCATCGCGGTGTGCGGGGTGAATCCGCACGCCGGCGAGGGCGGCGTCCTGGGCACCGAGGAGGTGCGCGTCATCGCCCCCGCCATCGCGCAGGCGAAGCGGCGCCGGCTCGACGTGCGCGGCCCCTTCGCGGCCGACGGCCTCTTCGCGAAGGCGGCCGGCGGCTTCCCGTTCGACGTCGCGCTGGCGATGTTCCACGACCAGGGCCTGGTGGCGACCAAGACGCTCGACTTCGCGCGCACCGTCAACGTCACCCTCGGCCTGCCGGTGCCGCGCACCTCCCCGGACCACGGCGTCGCGTACGACCTCGCCGGGAAGAACCGGGCGGATCCGCAGCCGATGATCCACGCCCTCCTCAAGGCCGCGGAGTTCGCGGGCGCCGTGACGCGCCGCACCACCGGCCGGTGAAACGCACCAGCCGGCCGACGCATAGGGGGTTGCGCTCGGTCAAACCGGGCCGCGTTGTTCCGCCGTCTTTCAACCACCCACCCCGGAGATTCACCCGATGAAGCGCACCCTGATGACCCTCGCCCTCGCCGCCTCCTTCGTCGTCCCCGCCGCCGCGCTCGCGTGCGACGGCATGGGTCACGGCCAGGCGTCCAGGGAGCCGAAGAAGCTGACCGTCACCGAGCTGGCCAACCTCACCAAAGAGAAGAAGGCCACGCCCGTCGACGCCAACGGCGAGAAGACGCGCGCCGAGAAGGGCATCATCCCGGGCGCGGTGCTCCTCACCTCGTCGTCGCAGTACGCGCTGACGGAGCTGCCGAAGGACAAGTCGTCGACGCTCGTCTTCTACTGCGCCAACGAGAAGTGCAGCGCGTCGACCCAGGCGGCCAGGCGCGCCATGGAGAACGGCTACACCGACGTCGCCGTGCTGCCCGTGGGCATTAACGGCTGGCTGGCGGCCGGCCAGAAGACCGCGAAGCCGAACAGCTGAAGCGGCTGATGCGCCCTGTCTCCCGGCCCGAATGGGTCGGGGGACGAGGGACCCGGCGAGGGGAGCGGGAGACACCCGCTCCCCTGTTTCATGTCCTCACGGCACCTTGATGGCGCCCTGCTCGAAGCTGGGGTGGTTCGCGCAGCGGTAGCCGTAGGTGCCGAAGCTGGGGAAGGTGGCCGTCTTCGTCGTGCCGATGGTGGTGGTGAGGTTGCGGTCGCTCGGCCCGCAGAACTGCACCAGCGGGTGAATCGCGAAGGACCCCGAGAAGGTGACGGTCTGCGACGTCGTGACGCGCATGCACTTCGGCACGTAGCCGTTCGAGTCGAAGGTGATGGTGCGGCTCGCGGACGGCGCGGTGCGGTCATCCCAGGTGGTGCAGCCCGCGGGGAAGCCCGTGCACGGCGGCGGCGCGCAGACGCTCATCGAGTTGCACACCCACGCCACGCCGCCGTCGTTGCACTCGCCGTCTCCGCAACAGCCCGCGCTGGGGATGCAGGCGCCGTTGCACGGCCGCTGCCCCGTGGGACAGGTGATGGTGAAGGCCTGGCTGTCGGAGGCGAGGCCCGCCGAGGACACCTGCAACGTCGGCGTGCCCGCGGCCGACGCCTTCACGTGCACCGTCAGCTCGCTCGCGCCGCCGGCAATCTGCCACTGCGGGGCCATCGCGATGCACGCGCCGTCGCTGAAGACGCTCAACGTCGACGGCGTGGTGAAGGTGAGCGGCACCGCCACCGGCGGGACGACGGGCAGGTCGCACGCGTCGCGCAGCTGCACCGTCACCGGCATCGAGCAGCTGCCCGACTGCAGCGTCTGCGGCGCGGTGGTGATGACGAGGCGCGCCGGCGTCCCGCAGCCCGCGTCCATGCCCGCGTCGTCGTTGCCCGCGTCCACGTCGCCGCCGCCGCCGCCCACGCCAGCGTCGACCTCGCCGCCGCCACCTCCCATGCCGGCGTCGCCGTCGCCTCCGCCGCCGGTGCCCGCGTCGATGTCGCCACCCCCACCGGCGCCTGCGTCCCCATTCCCGCCGCCCGCGCCACCGCCGGCCGCACCGCCGTCGCACCGCCCCGCGTCGCAGGCGGCCTGGTACGCGCTGTCGAAGTCGTAGCAGGCGAGGAGCGCGGCAGCTGCCGCAGCGAGGACGACGAGGTGGGCGCCGCGCATGGCCTCGACTCTACCCCTCACCCGGCTCCGGTCCCCAACAGAAGAGGGAGAATGACTACAGGCCGACGCTGCGGACGACGCCCAGCGTGAACTGGTTCAGCAAAGTCCACGACGGACCGTTCGCGCCTTCCACCACCAGCGTCACGCCGATGAAGCTCAGCGCCGCCAACACCAGCGCCGCGGGCGTCCACGCGAGCAGCTCCTCGAGCGCTCCCACGTCCCACGCCGCGCCGTCGGCCAGCCCGCGCCGCTCCTGCACGCGGAACAGCACGTACGCGAAGGGCACCAGCGCGCACATCCACGCGATGAAGTTCACCAGCGGCACGCCGTGGAACCAGCCCGGCAGCGACTCGTGCCACACCCAACAGCCTGCCGCCGTGGCGATGGGGTCGATCTGCAGGTCCAGCATCGTCGCGAAGGTGCCCACCGCCAGCGCCGACAGCGCGGCCGATCGGCGCAGCCACCCGAGGCGCTTGCGCAATTCCCAGGTGACGAAGGTGGCCATCAGCAGCACCACGCTCCAGCCCACCATGGTCGCCACCGGCGCGACGAAGGGCTTCACCCTGGTGTCGGTGAGGTTCGTCTCGTGGAAGAAGCCGAGAAGGATGCCGCCGTTCTCGAGGCACGCGCCATAGACGAGGCCCACGCCGAAGAAGAGCGCCACGTGCGAACGCTGGTGCGCCCACGCGTGCGCGATGAGCAGCCCGGCCCACAGAAAGTTGGACCACTCGTATACCCGCAACAGCTGCGACACGTCGAGCGGCGACGGCTGGTGCACCGCCAGCACCACCAGCGGCAGCCCGAAGGCCAGCGCGAGGCTCGTCAAGAGCAGCCGGCGCGACGCCACCCCGGCGTTGGCGCGCACCAGCTGGAACAGCACGAAGACGCTCAGCGGGAAGACGATGGTGTGCGCGAGGTCGCCGCGCGCCGGGTGGAAGTTGGT
Source organism: Myxococcota bacterium (assembly GCA_040755835.1). Taxonomy (GTDB): domain Bacteria; phylum Myxococcota; class Myxococcia; order Myxococcales; family Myxococcaceae; genus JADLDB01. Next base: position 77,922 of record JBFMAB010000122.1, on the reverse strand, counting down.
CAGCTCCGTGTTCAGCAACAGCACCGCGTAGACGAAGAACATCCACGCGGGGAGGTGGCGCCAGAGCTCCGCGCGGGCGGCCCGGGCCAGGCCCGGCGTCACCGCGGCGGCGGACTCGAGCGCGCCTTCCGGCAGGTGCGTCTCTCCAGTGTGCATGCGGCGGCTCCCCGACGGCGAAAGGCGCTCGGAGCGTCCTTCCGAGGTGATGCGAGCGTCAAGACGCAGCCGTCACTTCGCGGGAAAGAAAAAAAAAGAGGGACTGCCGGGGGGAGAACGCCCGGCAGCCCCGTCTCGCGGCCGGCGGTTTCCCCGCCGCCGGCCTCCTCGTTCCAGGCGTTCATCGCGAAGAGGGAGCGACTTCGCAACGCGCCGCGGACGCGAGGAGGAACGCGCGGGTGACACCCGCATTCCCGGTCCATCAGGCGGCGCGCAGCAGCAGCTCGGTAATTTCGCCGCGCGGCCCCAGGCGGAACGGCGGGCCCCAGTAACCGGTGCCGTTGCTGGTGTACGTCGGCACGCCCGACAGCACCTTGAAGCCGCCGATGACGGGCTGCTGCAGCTTCACGAAGAACATGAACGGGAACATCTGCCCGCCGTGCGTGTGGCCCGACAGCATCAACGACACGCCGTGGCCCGCGGCCCGCTTCGCGAAGCGCGGCTGGTGCGACAACAGCAGGCGCGGCACGCCGTCGGGCGCGCCGTGGAAGGCCTGGTCGACGCGCGGCGCGTGGGCCTCGGAGAAGCGCGCACCCTCGACGTCGGTGACGCCGCCGATGACGAGCCGCCCGTCGCCCTCGCCGACGACGCGGTGCTCGTTGTGCAGCACGTGGAAGCCGAGGCGCCGTCCCTCGGCCTCCCACGCGGCGCCGCCGTGGTAGTACTCGTGGTTCCCCGTCACGTAGAAGACGCCGTGCTTGCCGCGCAGCTTCGCGAACGGCGCCACCTCGTCGCGCAGCCGCGCCACCGAGCCGTCCACCAGGTCGCCGGTGAGGACGACGGCGTCGGCGTCGAGCGCGTTCACCTGCTCCGTCACCAGCTCGGCGAAGCGGCGGTCGAGCGTCTCGCCGATGTGCACGTCGGACAGCTGCACCACCTTGAAGCCGTCCAGCGCCTTCGGCAGCCCGGCGATGGGCACCTCCACGCGCTTCACCTCGGGACGCCGCGCGACGAAGAAGCCCCACGCCAGCGCCGGCAGCACCACGCCCACCACGGCCAGCGTGCGCGCGTGCAGCGTGGCCGCGTCGACGACCGCGCCGCGCGTCCACAGCCACAGCCCGAGGTCCGTCACCGCGAAGGACACCACGAAGAGGCCGCACGCGCCCATCCACCCGAAGCCGACCCACTGGAAGACGCGCGCGATGCCGCGCGGCAACAACCGCATGCCGATGAAGCCGACGAAGATGCTGCCGAAGGCCGACCACACCAGCGCCCACGCGACGGACGCGAGCGGCGCCGACAGGCCGAGCCCGCCAATCAACCGCGCGCCGACGTACCAGTGCAGCCCGACGACGAGGCTCAGCATCACCACGAGGAGGAAGAGGCCTCGCACGAAGAGGAGGATGGGCACCTCCGTCACCCGCGCGCCCTCGCGCTCCTCCACCACCGCCACCGCCGTCGTCTCCTCCGCCTGCTCACCCATCGGTCCGTGCACTGTAATGAGGCGCGCCCCGCCACGCCGGGCCCACCACACTTCTTTGCAGAGCGCGGCTCCAGCCCCCCCCGTCTCCCCGTTCGACTGGAGCGGGCCCGCTCCAAACCCACCATGTGGGTCTGTTCAGAGGCTTGACGCCAACCCTTTGAAGAAACTCGGCTTTTCCGTCTGCGAGAATGACTGAAAGGGCGCAGCCCGGAGACCACGATGCCTCTCGCACTCTCTCGACGGACTTCTTCGACGGCGCGGACGACGTCGACGGCCCCCACGCTCTCGCGCGGCGCGATGGGCCCGCAGGTGGCGGAGCTGCAGCGCCTGCTGCAGGGGGCGGGCGTCCCGACGGGCCCGGTGGACGGCGACTTCGGCCCGATGACGCAGGCGGCGGTGCGGCGCTTCCAGCAGGCGAAGGGCCTCTCGGTGGACGGCGTGGTGGGCCCGCAGACGTGGGCGGCGCTGCGCTCGAGCCGGCCTTCGACGACGCCTCCGACGACGGCCGCGCGGCCGACGCTGCGCCAGGGCGACATGGGCGCCGACGTCGAGACGCTGCAGCGGCAGCTGCTGCGCCACGGCTTCACGCCGGGCGACGTCGACGGACAGTTCGGCGGCCAGACGCGGCGGGCGCTCGTCGAGTTCCAGCGGGCGAAGGGCCTCAACGCCGACGGCGTGGCGGGCCCGTCGACGTGGCAGGCGCTGGCCGGGCCGCTGACGCCGCGGCCGGTGAACCCCACGACGCCGGCCAACGGTGACGTGCGCAGCCGCCTGCTGGACATCGCGCGCGGCGAAATCGGTACCATCGAGACGGGCGGCAACAACCGCGGCGCGGTGCTGAAGTACCCCAACGCCTTCGGCCGCGGCAGCGAGGCCTGGTGCGCGGACTTCGTCAGCTGGGTGTCGCGGCGGGCGGGCCTCTCCATGAACAACCCGTACTGCCCGTCGGTGGTGAACGAGCTCAAGCGCAACGGCGACTGGAAGGGCAGGTCGAACCCGCAGCCCGGCGACCTCGTGCTCTTCGACTGGGACGGCGACCGCGTGGCCGACCACATCGGCCTCGTCGAGCGCGTCAACGCGGACGGCACCATCGCCACCATCGAAGGCAACACCGCCAACCCGCAGACCGGCCAGGAAGGCGTGTGGCGTCGGACGCGCTCGATGAGCACCATCCTCGGCTTCGGCAACCCGTACTGAATCGTCAGCTCCTCGGGCGGGTGAACACCAGGAAGAACTGCTCGGGCAGGAAGTCGAAGGACGCGACCTGTGCGTAGCCGGCCTCGGCGAGCTCCTTCGCGACCTGCTCCGGAGGCACCTTCTCGCTGTCCGGCGGACCGCGCGAGCTGCCGCGACGGAAGTCGATGATGGCCAGGCGCCCTCCGGACTTGAGCGACGCGGCGAGGCGCGCGAAGTACGCCGGGCGGCGCTCGATGTGATGGTACGTATTCACCATCATCACGACATCGACGGGTTCGGGAATCTTCGCGTCGTCGAACGTCGCCTGCACCGCGGACAGGTTGGCGAGGCCCTCGGTGGCGGCGCGCTTGTTCAGGTACTCCACCATCGAGGACTCGACGTCGACGCCGTACACGTGGCCCTGCGGCACCACGCGCGCCACGCGCACCGGGAAGTAGCCGGTCGCCGCGCCGATGTCGGCCACCTTCGCGTCCGGCGGCAACTCGAGCGCCGCGATGACCTGGTCCGGCTTCTGCCACGCGTCGCGCTCGGGACTTTCAAAGGACTTCGCCCACGCCTCGGCGTCGTCGAAGCGGTGGTGGGCGGTGTGCTGGTGGTGCGCGCCGGTGCAGGCGGAGAGCGCGAGGAGGACGAAGGCGTAGCGCATGCTGCCACGCCTCATAGCGCATCGAGCGGCGCGCGGCTGCGTCTGTGCCCGCCGTCAGCAGACGGTCATCGGCGTCGCCGTCCCCGAGGGGATGAAGCCCCGGGCTGTCGGCCATGCGGGGATTCGCGCCCCACGCGTATCGTCCAGGCCAAAAAAACCCGAGGCCGGGACAGACCCGGTCAGCCGCGCACAGGGCGGGTTGTGCCCTCACGTGCCAACCAGAGCTGCCCGGCCTCAAGCCGAAGCGCCCCCACCCCGCCTCGACCAGCCCAAGAAGCCCCCCGTCACCCACCCGCCCTGAGGACACCGGACTCTTTTCATGCCCGGCTTCCCGTCCCACGCATCTCGGCGCCTCTGGCGCAGCGCTGCAACGCGGGTGCCCTGGCGATCACCCCCCCGCGTCACGGACTTGGCGCGAGCCCCATTCCACCCGCGTGGAATCACCGGCGAAGGCATTCCAGGCGAGTGGAATGCCTTCGCCGCAGCCCTCCCGGCTCGCGCGGTTCTGCGCGTGGCCGGAACCTTGCGTGGCGCCCCCCCAAGATGCCGACACGCGACATCGCGCTCTCCGTGTGGGCTACAGTGCCACCCGCGATGGGGAGCGACGTGGTGCGTCTGGAGCGGGAACGCGAGCTGTTCGTCTCGTTGCTCGACCTCGCGCAGCCCGGGCAGACGGAGCCGAGGTTGAAGCGGGTGCTGGCGCAGCTGGCCAGCCTCACCGGCGCGGCGCGAGCCTACGTCGAGCTGTTCCGCGACGGCGCCGCGGGCGAGCGGCGCTTCTCCACGTCGCACGGCTGCAGCGAGGAGGACGAGGCGGCGATTCGCACCGTCACCTCGCGCGGCATCGTCGCGTCGGCCATGGCGTCGGGGAAGACGGTGCACACGCCGTACGCGCTGCTGGACGAGCGCTTCGCCAACCAGCCCAGCGTGCAACGGCAGCGCCTCGAGGCGGTGCTGTGCGTGCCGCTGCCTGCCTCGCAGCCCGGCGTGCTGTACCTCGAGGGCGTGCGCGGCCAGGGGCCCTTCTCGCCGGAGGACGTGACGACGGCCGAGCTGGTGGCGCGCTTCCTCGGGCCGGTGCTGGACAAGAGCGCGCTGGCCGAGACGGCACCCGGCGGCGACCCGACGAGGCCCTTCCGGCAGGCGCTCCAGCTGGACGGCATCGTCGGCCAGAGCCCGGCGCTGGCGCACGTGCTCGAGCAGGTGTCGCTGGTGGCGAAGCTGGACATCACGGTGCTCCTGTCCGGCGAGTCGGGCACCGGCAAGACGCAGGTGGCGCGGGCGATTCACGACAACAGCCCGCGGCGAAACGGGCCCTTCATCGAGCTGAACTGCGGGGCCATTCCCGAGACGTTGCTCGAGGCGGAGCTGTTCGGCACGCGCGAAGGCGCCTTCACCGGCGCGAAGAAGCTGGCCGGCAAGGTGGAGCTGGCGGAAGGCGGCACGCTCTTCCTCGACGAGGTGGCGGACATTCCCCTGGGCGCGCAGGGCAAGCTGCTGCAGCTGCTCCAGTCGCGGCAGTACTACCCGCTGGGCAGCACCCACCAGCAGACGGCGAACGTGCGCATCATCGCCGCCACCAACCGCGACCTCGAGGCCGAGAGCGCCGAGAAGAAGTTCCGGGAAGACCTCTACTACCGGCTGTCGTCCTTCTCGATTCGCATGCCCACGCTGGCCGAGCGGAAGTCGGACATTCCGCTGCTGCTCGACGCGCTCGCCAAGCGCGCGGCCTTCGAGCACCGGCTGCCCGCGCTGCCGCTGTCCCTGTCCTTCCGCGCCGCGTGCGAGGCCTTTCACTGGCGCGGCAACATCCGCCAGCTGCGGCACCGCCTGGACGAGGCGATGATTCGCGCGGCCGCCGAGGGCGCGACGCAGGTGGAGGCGCGGCACCTCGGCGTGGCGAATGGCGCGCCTGCCGGCCCCTTGAGCTTCGACGAGGCGACCCGGCAGTTTCAGCGCGAGCTCATCGCGCGCGAGCTGAAGGCGACGGGCTGGGACACGGCAGAGGTGGCGCGGCGGCTCGATCTGTCGCGCAGCCACGTCTACAACCTCATCAAGGCCTTCGGGCTGGAGAAGGCAAAGGACTGACGCAGTCGCAGCGAGGGAGTCGCGCATGCCGCGCGGGGGGACCGCCAGCACGGTGAAGGTGACGAGCGCGCCGCGTCGCCTCGCGCTGGCCATCGTGTCGTACCCGTCGACGCTGGAGCCGCTCTTCGAGGCCATCACCCTGCGGCTCGCGAAGCACGCCGGGGCCGCCTTCGTCGTCGAGCGCTGCCAGGACCCCGACGACGTCGTCTACCTCGCGCGGCTGTGGCAGCGTCGCGGGCACGCCATCACCCGGCTGGACCTCTACGGGCACGGCGCCGGCGGCGAGTTCTCCATGGGCGACGGCGTGCTGTTCGCGAGCGACGGCACGGGCTTCGGCCGCGCGCGCCAGCTGGGCCCCTTGCTCGCGCGCGGCGCCGACGTCCGGCTGCTGGGCTGCCGCACCGCGACGGAAGCGGTCGTGCCGCGGCGCGACGGCACGCGGGCGAGCGGCACGGCGCTGCTGCGCGGCCTCGAGGAGCGCCTGCGCGGAGGGCGCCGCGCGTGGGGCACCACCGACTACCTGCGCGCCGAGCACGTCGCCGGCGCGGACCTGGCCCCGTCGGCGCTGGCGCTCTTGCGCCGCGCGACCCACGACTCACCTGGCGCTTCCTCCCGCCGGGTTGGCTGATGTCACCAGGAGGCAAGGAGTCACCATGGCGTCGAGCAGGAAGAGCAACCCCACGCGGAACAAGTCGAAGGCGGTGGTGAAGCCGGTGCGGTCGCCCGAGAAGGCGCTCAAGTACTGGAGCCGCGAGGTGGGCAACTACAACCCGATGGTGGTGCGCGTGGTGGGCCGCCGCGGGAGTCAGGTGTACTTCAACATCTGGGACGTGGAGACGCAGAAGGAGTTCGACAACGACGGTGAGCCCTTCGTCGCCGACCTCACCGACGGGGAGATGGCGTGGGGCTCGCTGCCGTCCACCGCGCAGCTCGTCACGCCCGGCCAGGGCACGGACTTCGGCCTCCTCCTCCTCACCGAGGCGTGGCTGGTGATGAACAACGTGTCGGCGTCGGCGGGCGGCGGCGGGAAGTGGCCGAAGACCGTCTCCCTCTGACGCGCGGCGGCGCCGTCAGCGCCCTTCCGCCCCGAGCGCACACCGGAAGCCCTGGCCGAAGTGGGTGTACGTGCTGGGCTTGTTGTTGACCCACGTGAGGTCCGTCGGCGGTGCGCCTCGGGGCGTGTCCCAGTCCGCGCCCAGCGTCATGCGCAGCCCCGAGTAGCCCGCCTGGCTCTCGCGGTCCGTCGTCGCGGTGTCCGCGGTCCATTCGCTGACGTTGCCCAGCAGGTCGCGCACGCCTTCGGGCGTCACGTCGCCGGCCACGCGGCCGACGGGGGCAGCGTGCGGGTACCCGTCGGCACCGCCCTGGAGGTTGGCCTCGCAGGGCGCCGCCTCGGCGACGAAGTCCGGCGCGCCCGGGACGTGGCGCGCGTGCGGGTGCGTCGCCGCGGCGCGCTGCCACTCGTCGACGTGCGGGAGCCGCTTGCCAAGAAACCCGCAGAAGCGGTCCGCCACCTCCGCGGTGACGCCCGAGACGGGGAGGCTGCCCGGCGCGAAGTCGCCCACCAGCACGGGTGGCACCAGGTTGCGCGTGTCGCCCGTCCACGCCGAGAGCCCGCGGTACACGTCGAAGAGCGCCGTCGGCACCTCGGTGGCGTCGAGGGTGAAGGGGCCGACGCGCACCGTCTCCACGCCCTCCCCGAGCGCGCGCCGGAACGTCCCTTCCGCGAACGCGACGGTCGCCGCCGTCGTCGCCTGGCAGGTGGGCACCGGCACCACGAGCCGCACCCCCGCCTCGCGCTCGGCGAAGCCCGGGAGCCGCCGGAAGCGGACCCGCGACGGTGGACAGGCGCGACCGGCCTCGCCGCGCCCCGACACGGAGAGAAAGGTGACGCGGCTGGGCGCCTCCACCAGCAGGTGCACCGCGCCCAACTCGTCCACCGCCTGCTTCTCGAGGCGCACGTCCGGCGGCGCGAGGCGCTCGCCCACCTGCTCGTCGTCGTCGCGCGACGCGGCATACAGCGCCCAGGCCAGGCCCGGCAGCCGGCTCGCCGGCACCGGCTTCGCCTCGAGCCTCACCGCGTCCCAGTCGAAGGGCTCGAGGACGAGCTCGAAGCGCCCCATGTCCGCCGCGGCGAGACGAATCTGCTCCTGCTGGGCGACGGCCTGGCGCTCCTTCTCGCGGAAGGCCAGGGCCGCCGCCGTCGCGCCCACTGCCAGGAGGCTCAGCGTGGCGACGCCCGCCACCAGGCCGACGCGCCGCCGGCGGGCGCGCGCCCGGGCCCGCGCGCGGCCCGCCTCCACGAAGTCCGCGGCGCGCTGGGGCAGCGACACGCCCCACTCCTCCAGGCGCCGCTGCGCGTCGTCCAGCGCGTCGCCGGCCCAGGTCTCCTCGTCGCGACGGCCGCGCTGGTCCCACAACGCCGCGGCCGCCTCGAGCTCGGCCACCAGCCGCCGCCCCTCCTGCGTCTCGGACAGCCACCGCGCCAGCGCGGGCCACGTCGTCACCAGCGACTCGTGCGCGAGCTCCACCAGCGCCTCGCCGCCCTCGTCCGGCCGGCCCGCGACGAGGAGCCGCCGCTCGAGCAGCCGGTCCAGCACGGCGCCCGCGTCGTCGCCGAGGCCCGACACCAGCTCGGCCCGAGGGCGCGGCCGCCGCGTGCCGTCCGCGTTGACGAGCCGCAAGAAGAGAGCGCGCACCGCGCGGCGCTGCTCGGGCGAAAAGTCGGCGATGGCGCGCCGGGCCTGCGCCGCGAGCGCGCCGACGGCGCCGCCCATCGCCTCGTACTCGGCGCGCAGGACGAGCTTCCGCGCGCTGTCGCGGCGCTCCCACAGGGCCTGCCCGGCGAACTGCAACAGCGGCAGCGCGGCGGGCTGCCCGTCGAGGTCGGCGGCGAGGCGTGCCGGCAGCGACGGCTCGTCGGGCCGGTAGCCCACGCGCTCGAGCGGGCGCCGCACCGCGGCCTCGAGGGCGGCGCGGCCGAGCGGCGCCAGCACCAGCACGTTCGACAGCATCGGCTTGAGCGCGGCCTGCCCGGCGAAGGCGCCCAGGAAGTCGCCGCGCAGCGCGAAGGCGAGACGCCACGGCTCGTCGGCGCCGGCCGCCGCCGCCAGCGCGAGCGCGAAGGCGTCGGCGTGCGCCGGCGGCGCGAGCGTGAAGAGCTCCTCGAACTGGTCGACGAAGAGCAGCACCCGGCCGCCGGTGGCCTGCGCGATGTCGCGCAGCGCCCGCGCCAGCGCGCCCGGCTCCGACTCCAGCGCCAGCGCCAGCGCGTCGACGTCGCGGGCCAGGGGCGAGCCCACCTCGGGCACCGCAGAGCTGCGCGAGTCCTTCTTCGTGGCGCGGCAGGTGACGAGCGCCAGCGCGAGGCTCCACAGCGGCCGCGCGCCGGGGCGCAGCGACGCGACGGTCCACGTCCCCGCCTCGCGCAGGCGCGGCACGAGGCCGGCGAAGACGAAGCTGCTCTTGCCGATGCCCGACGGACCGAGGACGGCGAGGGCGCCGTGCGCGCGGAGGCCTTCGGCCGCCTGGGCGACTTCCGCTTCACGGCCCGAGAAGTCGACGGCGTCGGCCTCGCGGAAGGGCTCGAGGCCGCGGAAGGGCGAGCGCGCGTCGTCGCCCGGGCGGCCGCCGTCAAGGAGCGCGGCGAGCCGCTGCGCGACGTCCTCCGAGGGCGGCCGCGCCGCCGGGTCCACGGCGAGGCAGGCCTGCAAGAGCTCGCGCACCGGGTGGTGCGCCACCGCAGGCCCCAGCGGCACCGGCCGCGGCGCGTACGCGAAGGCGGCCAGCTCGCCGTCGGACAGCGGGCGCTCGCCTTCGACGAGCTCGTGGACGAGGACGCCGAGGCTCCACACGTCGATGGCCGGCGTGGGCGCGGCACCCTGCCAGCGCTCGGGCGCCATGTAGGCGGGCGTGCCCGACGCGGCGACCCCGTCGGCGCCGGCGAAGCGGGCCAGCCCGAAGTCGACGACGCGCGGGCGGCCGTCGGCGGGCACCACGACGTTCTCGGGCTTCAGGTCCGCGTGGATGACGCCGTGGCGGTGCGCTTCGGCCAGCGCTTCGGCGACGGCGCGCGCGACGCGCAGGGCCTCGGGCAGCGGCAGGGGGCCGCGGCCGAGGCGCTCGCGCAGCGTCTCTCCGTCGAGGTACTCGAGCGCGAGGTACGGCCGCCCGGCGTGCGCGCCCACCGCGTACACGGTGACGATGTGCGGGTGCGCGAAGCGCGCCGTGGTGCGCGCCTCGGCGAGGAAGCGCTCGCAGGCGGCCGCGTCGAGGCCGGTGGGCTTGACGAACTTCAGCGCCACCTTGCGGCCGAGCCGCTCGTCCTGCGCCAGGTACACCTCGCCCATCGCGCCCTCGGCGAGGCGGCGCTTCACCCTGAAGCCGTCGACGAGCGTGCCGGCTGGGAGGGCGTCGGGCGAATCCACGGGAATGGGTGACTTAGTCCCGCCGCGCGCGCGACGGGAGGGTGATATTCCCGACACCGCCATGCCCGCCTCCGAGCTTTACCGCCGCGTCGCGCGCCTCTTCGTCGTCGGCTTCCCCGGCACCGTCCCGGACCGGGACGTGAAGGCGCTCATCGACGACGGCGTGGGCGGCGTCATCCTCTTCAAGCGCAACGTCGAGTCGCCGGAGCAGGTGGCGGCGCTGGTGAAGTCCCTGAAGGCGCACGCCGGACGGCCGCTGCTGGCCGCCATCGACCAGGAAGGCGGGCGCGTGGCGCGGCTGCGCGGGGCGCCCTTCACCACGCTGCCGCCGATGCGCGAGGTGGGGCGCCCTGGCGACGCGGCGCTCGCCGAGCGCGTCGGGCGGCTGCTGGCCTTCGAGGTGCGCGCGCTGGGCTTCGACCAGGACTACGCGCCGGTGCTGGACGTGGACACCAACCCCGCCAACCCCGTCATCGGCGACCGCTCGCTGTCGCGGGACGCGGACGAGGTGGCGCGGCTCGGCGTGGCGCTCGCGCGGGGCCTCGAGGCGGGCGGCGTCGCCTCGTGCGGCAAGCACTTCCCCGGGCACGGCGACACCTCGAAGGACAGCCACCTCGACCTCCCGTCGCTGCCGCACGGGCTGGACCGGCTGCGTCGCGTCGAGCTCAAGCCCTTCGCCGCGTACGCGCGGGCGGGCCTCGCGTCGCTGATGACGGCGCACGTGGTGTTCGAGGCGCTCGACCCGCAGGTGCCGGCGACGATGAGCCGGCCGGTGCTGACGGGCCTGTTGCGCGACGAGCTGGGCTTCACCGGCGTGGTGGTGAGCGACGACCTCGAGATGAAGGCCATCGCGGACCACTTCTCGGTGGCGCGCGCGGCGGTGGCGGGCCTCGAGGCCGGGGCGGACCAGTTCCTCGTCTGTCACCACGCCGACGTGCAGCGCGGCGCCATCGACGCGGTGGTGGAGGCCGTGGAGACGGGCGAGCTGAGCCACGCGCAGCTGGACCGGGCGCTGGCGCGCGTCGACGGGCTGGTGCGCCGCTTCGTGCGCGGGCCGGAGGACGGCCTCTCGCGCCTCGGCAGCGCCGAGCACCGGGCGCTGGCCGCAGGCCTCGATGCCGACGCGCTGACGGGCGTCGACCCCACGGAGCGCGCGTAGCCGGGTGCCGTACCGGGACTGCGGTAGGATTGAGGCCGCGCCGCCATGTCGAAGGCCGAGAAAACGCCGGGTCCACGCCGCCAGGCGCTGGTGCTGCTGCTGCAGCTGCTCCGGCGGGCCATCGACCAGGGCCGCGCCTACGGCCGGAACCACCCGCTGGCGATGAGCGCCCTCGAGCGCTTCCGCGAGCAGTTCGCGTCGGTGGCGACCGAGGAGATGGTCCTCGAGGTGACCATCTCCGGGCTGGCCATCGAAGGGGAGCTGCTGGTGGGGCGCGCCGGCCAGCGCGATCCGCTCACCATGCCGCTCTTCAACGAAGGCATCCGGCGCATCACCATCGCCGCCAACCCGCCGCCGAACGAGCGCGACGCCTTCTTCGATGCGTGGCTCAACGTGGTGAGCAACCCGAACGAGGCCGAGGCGCTCAGCACGCGGTGTTGGGAGCTGGAGCTCGAGGCCTTCCGCCTGGTCGTCATCGACACCTTCTCGCTGGCCGACGAGGAAGGTGACGACGGCGAGCGCAACCAGCAGAGGACCAAGGCCGAGCTGGACGCGCTCATCAACGCCATGGCCAGCGAGTCGGGCAGCACCGGCGCCGACGCGGGCCCGATGCTGCTGCGCGTGTCGGCTGACGACGTCGCGCTGTTGCGCAGCGAGCTGGTGCGCGGCGTCACCGCCGAGCGCCTCGCGCAGCAGGACGCGAAGCTGGCGTCGCTGCAGCTGTCGCCCACCGACATCGAGAACTTCGTCGCGGGCTTCTCCACCCGCAAGGACGCCATGCCCCGCGCGGCGCGCGCGCTCATCAACGCCGCGGTGCTGTCGCAGGGCAACGAGGCCGGCGCCTTCGCCAGGCGCCTCGCGGATCTCCTGGCGGCCTTCGCGGAGCGCGGGCGCTTCGGGCCGAGCCTCGAGGCGTGGAACGCGCTGGTGGCGGATGCGCGCGCCGACACGCACCTCGGGCCCGCGCGCGTGAAGCTGCTCACCGGGCTCAAGCAGTTCTTCGTCTCGCCGGCCTTCCTCGACCCGCTCCTCCGCGCCCTGGACGCGGCCGAAGGGAAGGACCCGGAGGCGCTCGAAGCGCTCAAGACCATCGCCCCGACGCTGGGCCAGTCGTTCCGCGAGCAGGTGGCGCGGCTACGGAACCCGGCGGCGCGCGCGGCGGCGGCAGGCCTGCTGGCGGAGATCGCCCCGACTCAGGCGACGCGCTCCATCAACGTGGCGGACCTGAACGCGGCGTCCTTCGGCGAGTTCCTCAAGCGCCTCGACGCCATGCCGCCGCCCGAGGCGACGCGCTTCCTCACGCAGGCGCTCGAGCACCCCGAGGCCGAGGTGCGGCGCGACGCGGCGGGCGCGATTTCTCCCGCCGTGGCGGTGCGCCTGCCGCGCGGCGTGCTGGCCAACCACCTGAAGGACACCGACGGCGAGGTGCGGCGGCGGCTGTTGCGCGTGGTGGCCGACCTCGAGGACCCTTCGGCCGCGCGCGCGCTGGGCGAGCTCCTGAAGCGGCCGGACGTGGACGAGGAGGAGCGCGTGCGCGTGTACCACGCGCTGGGCAAGCTGGGCGGCAAGGTGGCCGCGGAGGTGCTCATCGCCGAGCTCGACCGCAAGCAGGACCCCGACGCCACGGTGGCCTGCGTGGGCGCGCTGGCGGTGCTGGGCGACCCGAGCGCGAAGAAGCCGCTCGAGTCCCTGGCCGGGAAGTTGATGGCGGCGCCCCGGGTGAAGGCCGCGGCCCGCGCCGCGCTGTCGAGGGTGAGCAAGGCATGAGTGCGTCGGCGTCGGACCTGCTCATCGCCACCGCCCGGGTGCTCCGGCTCGCGCAGCAGCACCCCATCAACAACGCCGTCTTCGTCACGCCCATCGCCACGCTGCTGGGGCTGCTCAAGCAGTGCGAAGGCGACACCACCGTCATCGTCTTCGCCGACACCGTCTTCGTGAACGGCTCCGCGGTGAAACTGAACGCCGCCGTGCACGAGGCCGCCGAAGGCCTGCGCAAGCTGTTCGCCCGCCTCGCGGTGCACGAGCTGACCTGGCCCGAGCGCATGGAAGAGGGAGAGCTGCGCGCCTTCCTCACGGTGATGCAGCAGGGCTGGCAGTCGGCGCACCCCGAGGAGGCCTTCAAGACGCAGCAGGGGCGCATTCGCCTGCGCGCGCTCGACGGCGTGCTGGACGGCTCGGCGATGTTCAGCATCGACGCGCGGCAGAACGTGCTGCGCGGCTTCGCCCGCGTGGCGCTGGTGGCGAAGAACGCGCTCGAGCGCGCGGCGAAAGGGCAGACCTTCCGCACGCCCAACCTCCGCAAGGCCGTGCAGGGCATGGCCGACGCGTCCATCGGCTACGAGTCGCTGTTGTCCGGCCTGACGCGCTTCCCCAACTTCAGCGGCGCCCTGCACTTCCACCTGGCGACGGTGGCCGCGCTGACGATGCTGATGGCGCGCAAGCTGAAGCTGCCGCGCGCGCAGATGCTGGACCTGGTGGTGGCCGCGCTGCTGCACGACATTGGCCGCGCGGTGCCCGGCCCGTCGGAGCCGCTCGCGGTTGCCAAGCGCACGCTGGTGCGCCTGTCGGTGCCGCCGGCCAGCGAAGAGGGCCTGTTGCAGGCGGCCACCGCCTTCGAGCTGGGCCTGTCGGCGAACCAGCGCGGGGTGTGGGCGCCGGGCCCGGCCGCCCGCCTCATCGCGGTGCCGTGCGCCTTCGACCTCCTCACCTCTCCCACCACCGGCGAGAAGCCGCTCGCGCCGGACCAGGCGGTGCGCACCATTCGCGAGCAGTCGGGCGTGCGCTTCGACCCCTTCGCGGTGGACCTCTTCACCGCCACGGTGGGCCTCTTCCCCGTCGGCAGCACGGTGCGCCTCACCGGCGGCCAGCTGGCGGTGGTGCTGGAGGTGCCGGCGAACAGCGGCTCCTTCGCCCGGCCGGTGGTGAAGGTGATTCGCGAAAACGGCGCGAACGTCGACTACGTCCTCGACCTCTCGAAGGAGCCGGACAACGCCATCGCCGCGTCGGTGGCGCCGGAAGAGGAAGGCGTCAACCCGCCGCACTTCCTGCTCGCGTAGTCAGGCTACCGGCCGGCCAGCGCCTGCGCCGCCATCGCTTCGCCTTCGCGCCAGCCCATGGCGCGGGCCTCCTCGGCCACCGCGCGCAGCTCGCTCTTCGCTTCCTCCGCGCGGTTGGCCAGCAACAGGCGGGCGCGGTTGTACCGGGCGCGCAGCACGCCGAGGCGATCGCCGGCCTCCTCGGCCAGCTGCCGCGACTCGTCGAAGAGCGCCAGCGCCTGGGCGGCGTCCTTGCGGGTGGCCGCCAGCACCGCGAGGTTGGACACCACGCGCGACTCGCCCAGCGGCGACTGCGCGGCCTTCGCCTGCGCGCGCGCGGAGTCGAAGAACTCGCTGGCCTCGAGCAGCTTCCCCAACCGCACGTGGATGCGGCCGAGCTGGTTCAGGTACTGCCAGAGCAGGTTCTTGTCGTCCAACTTGCGGTTGGAGAGGTACGAGAGGCCCTCGATGAGCAGCTTCGACGCGCCGGCGAGGTCGCCTTTGGCCTCCAGGACGCCGGCGAGGTCGGCGCGCAGCATGCCGGCGAGCTGCGGGGCGGCCAGCGCGGGCGACAGCGACATCGCCTTCTGGAGGTCGGCCTCGGCCTCGGACAACCGCGTGAGGCGCTGCAGCGCCAGCGCGCGCTGCCGCAGCACCTCGGCGCGGGCCTGTGGAGCGCGCGACTCGGGCACCTGCGCCAGCACCGGGTCCACCAGCGCGGGCACGTCGGCCGGGGCCACCAGCAGCTGCGCCGACGCGGCGAGGCCGACGATGTCGAGGAGGTTCTGCGCGATGGCGTCGTTGGACACGCCCTGCCCGCCCAGGTTCTGGCTCACCAGGGCGAGGCACTGCCGGTAGGCGTCGACGGCGGCGGCCCACGCGCGGCGCTCCCTGAGCGCGTCGCCCGCCAGCTTCAGGTACTTCACCGCCTTGCGCGGCTGCTCGGCGCCCTTGAAATGGCGCGCCATGGCCTCGAGCGGGTTCTCCGCGCCGGCGCTGATGCCGCGCTCGATGGCCTCGGCGAGACGCAGGTGAATCGCCTTCTTGTCCACCGCGCTGATGCGGCCAACCATCGCGTCCTGCAGGAGCGCCTGGTTGAAGTAGTACGCGTCGCGCTGGTTGGGCGCAGGCGACAGGACGCCGCGCGTGACGCACTCGCTGACGGCGGCGTGCACGTCGAGCGGCGCGTCCACCGCGGCCGTCACCAACGCGATGGGGAAGGTGCGGCCCGCCACCGCGCCGTAGCGCAAGAGCAGCCGCGCCTGCGCCGACAGGCGGTCGATGCGCACGCCCATCAGCGAGGCGAGCGAGTCGGGCAGCTCCTCGAGGCCGCCCTGGAGCTGCCACTCGCCGCCCACCAGCTTCGCCGCGCCCGACTCCACCAGCGTCAGCGCGATTTCGCGCGCGAAGAGCGGGTTGCCGTCGCTGCGGTCCACCACGAGGTCGAGCAACGGCTTCGACGGGGCGCCGCCCGGCAGCCGGTGAGCCACCAGCCGCTCGAGGTCGGAGCGGCCCAGCGGCCCCAGCTCGAAGCGCTTGAGCTGCGGGAGCGCGTCGCTGGCGCCGGCGCGCACGGTGCCGATGATGCCCACGCCCAGGCCCTGGGAGCGCGCCATCACCTCGGACAGCACCTCGAGGGACGCCGGGTCTGCGCTGTGCAGGTCGTCGAGCAGGAACAGCAGGCGGTGCCGCCTCGCCACCGAGCGGAAGAGGTCGAGCAGCACCGCGCGGTCGAGGTTCTGGTTCTCGTCGGCGGTCGCGCCCGACGCCGCGCCGCCGCCGCCGGCGCCCAGCAGCGTCTCGAGCCGCTCGATGTCCGAGCGCGCGACGTGGAGCTTCTGCAGCCCGATGAGCGTGGTGCGCGCCACGTCGCCCTCGTCGCCGCCGCCGTGCGGCGCGGCCAGCGAGTGCACGAACTGCCGCACCACGTCGAGCGGCGTGACGGCGCCGAAGCGCCCGCCGCGCGCGCGGGCCACCGTGACGTTGCGCTCCTTCGCGCGCTGCGCCGCGGCCTCGAGCAGCCGCGACTTGCCCGTGCCCGCGCCGCCCACGAAGAGGAAGCCGCCGGGCCGGCCCTCGACGAGCTGGTCGAGCAGCCGGTTGGCGTAGTCGACTTCCTGCGCGCGCCCGACGAGCGGCTCGAGCACCACCTTGCGCTCGCGCAGCTCCGACGCCTCGAAGAGCGGTCCGACGTCGTCGCCCGTCAGCGACGGCCGCTCCGCCCAGGTCACCTTCTCGGCGGTGCGCTTCTGGACGGCGCGCGTCGCGAGTGGCCGGCCCGCCTGCGCAACGGACGCGAGGCGCCGGGCCACCGAGAGCAGCTCCTCGACGCCCTGGGACTCGAAGGCGCGGTCGGCGAACACCGCGTCCTCCGCGACGCCCGAGTGCAGGCCGACGCGGAAGGTGAGCGACCGGGGCAGCCGCGTCGAGGCCTCGGCCACCTTCTGGGTGCTCTCGAGCGCGAAGCGTAGCGCGGCGCCGACGCCGCCGTCCTCGTCGTCGCCGAGGCCGAAGACGAGCGCCAGCGCGTTGCCGGGCAGGCGCATGGTGACGCCGCCCAGCTTGAGCCCGTCGTCCTGCAGCTCCTGCAGCACCGCGCCCATGGCCTGGCGCATGGTGGCGGCGTCGCCGGAGTCGCCGCCCTTCGCAGCCCCCACTTCGCCGTACGCGACGCTGAGCGTGCGGCGCTCGCCCACCATGGTGGCCAGCGACGCCGCGTAGGTGAGCAGCTTCTCGGGCACCGCGCCGCGCAGGTGCGTCAGCGAGCTCATGGTGCCCGCGCCGGTCATCACCTGGCCGAAGCTGGTGGCCGGGTTGGGGGCCTGCGGCGCCGAAGGCTGCGTGGGAGGCGGCATCAGCGCCGGCGCGGGCATGGGCGTGAGGCCCGACGAGGCGGCGCGCGCGCGGCCCGACGCCTCGAGCGTGTCGAGGGCGCGGGCGAATTCCATGGCGCTCTGGTAGCGGCGCTCAGGCTTCTTCTCGAGCGCGCGCAGGACGATCTCGTCCAGCGCCTGCGGGAGCGGCACGCGCGAGACGGACGACGGCGACGGCGCCGGCAACATCAGGTGGCGGCGGGCGAGCTCGGACTCGTCGACGCGGCCGAACAGCTTCTGGCCGGTGAGCAGCTCCCAGAGGATGACACCCACCGAGTAGAGGTCGGTGGTGGGCTCGATGCCTTCGCCCAGCATCTGCTCGGGCGCCATGTAGCCGGGCGTCCCCACCATCATGCCGGTGCGGGTCAGCTGCGGGCCGTCGCCGCCGCCGCCGATGACCTTGGCGATGCCGAAGTCCACCAGCTTCACGAGGTCGGTGCCGTCGCGCAGCTTCGACATGAGCACGTTGCCCGGCTTCAGGTCGCGGTGGACGATGTGGTTGGCGTGCGCCTCGGCGAGGCCCGACAGCATCTGCTGGGCGATGTTGACGGCGCGGCTCAGCGGCACGGGCGCCTCTTCGCGCAGCACGTTCCGCAGCGTCTTGCCTTCGACGTACTCCATCGCGATGTAGAGCGTGCGGTCGTCGAACTGCCCGAAGTCGAGCACCTGCACGATGTTCGGGTGGCGAATGGCGGCGGTGGCCACGCCTTCGAGCTCGAAGCGCTGCACCAGCGTCGGATCGTTGGCGAGGTGCGGCAGCAGCGTCTTGATGCACACCGGGCGCTTCAGCTTCACCTGCTCGGCCCGGTACACCTTGCCCATGCCGCCCGCGCCGATGACGGACCTGATGCGGTAGCTGTGCATCACCCGGCCGATGTAGGGGTCGGTGGCACCTTCTTCTTGCGGCAGCGGCGCGCCGCACTTCGCGCAGAAGCGGGCCTCGGCAGGCGCGGGTGTGCTGCAGGACGGACAGGCGGACATCGTCGGGGCCGCATCAGAGCAGCCGGGGCGGGGGACGGGAAGCGAGGAGCGCTGTCCCGGCTGTTCGACCTGAAAGCCGGCCTACTCGACGGGGTATCGCTCCCGCAGGGCGGGCGGCACGTCCCGGGCCTGAATGACGTCGTGGTAGGCCTTGACGGCGCTGCGGGGCGTGCGCGTCTTCGCCGCGTCGGTGCCCACCGCGTACAGGCCGAAGCGCATCTTCATGCCGTGGTTCCACTCGTAGTTGTCGGTGAGGGACCACACGAAGAAGCCGCGCACGTCGGCGCCGTCGCGAATGGCCCGCTTCGTCCACTCGAGGCTGCGCACCATCCAGCTGGCGATCTTCTCCCCGTCCGCCGCGCCGTCGGCGCCCGTCTCGGTGACGTACACCGGCAGCCCGTACGTCTCGAAGGCGTACTTCTCCATGTCGTACAGCCCCTGAGGGTAGTCCTCCCACGGCGAGACGTCGGTGGGGTCGAAGGTGGTGAGCGGCGACAGCGTCGGGAACGCCGCCGAGCCCATGCCCTTCACGGTGACGCGCGTGTAGTAGTTGAGGCCGAAGTAATCCATGCGGCCCACGAGGTCGGCGCGCGGCTCGGCGGTGTCGGGCTTCCCGTCGAGGTCCGCGTCCACGAGGCCCTTGATGACGCCGTCGAGGAAGGCGGTGTTGTACAGGTAGAAGACGTTTTCGGCCGCGCGCTGGTCGAGGCGGCTCGACGGGTCCTTCGGCTTCGCGGGCGCGAGCGGGTACACGAGGCCGACGAGCGAGGCCTTCCCGTCGCCGTCGAGGTCCTGCGTGTCGTTGGTCTTCACCGCGTCGTACATCTTCGCGTGGGCCTCGATCATCGCGACCATCACGGCCTTCGCCTCGGCGATGCGGAGCGAGACGGCCGGCGGGTTCACCCGGTCGACGGACGGCAGGAGGTAGCCGGGCAGCACGACCGCGAACGGCTCGTTCAGCGTCGCCCACAGGTCGACCTCGCCGCCGAACTCCTTCGCCACGAAGCCGGCGTACTTCACGATTTCGCGGTGCAGCCGTTCCTTGTCCAGCCAGCCGCGGTTGGTGCAGGCGGCGAGGTCCTTGTGGCAGGCGACGCCGTCGTGAATCCACACCGGCAGCGTGTAGTGGTTCAACGTGACGAGCGGCGTCAGGCCGCGCGCCTTCAGCGCTTGGAACTGCGCGTGGTACGCCGCGACGGCGGTGGCGTTCGCGGCCTGCGCGAGCGCTGCGCCCTCCAGCCCGTCGGTGGCCGTGGGGAAGACGCGGCTCCACTCGATGGACATGCGGATCGCGCCGAGCCCCAGCTCATTCTTCGCGCGGTCGAAGTCCTGCTCGTACAGCTCCCAGAAGCCCGGCCCGTTGGCGACCGGCTCGAAGGTGACGAGGTCCTTCAGGTCCTGCAGCTCGCTCGCGCTGGTGACGAACTGGTACCAGTCGGAGCTCCGGTCCTCGCACTCGGCCGCGGGCTTCGTGGGGCAGCCGGGGTCCGACTGGAAGCCGGCGATGGACGCGCCGAAGAGGAACGTCTCGGGAAAGGCCTTGCTGCACGAGGTCAGGGCGAGGGCCGCGAGGAGAGCGACGGACGGGCGCATGACGCGCCTTCTACACGGGGTCACTTCTTCCCCAACAGCTCCCGGCTCTTCGCGGTGCACGTCGTCGTCAGCTCGCTCAGCGTCACCTGCCTGCCGGCGACGGTGAAGGTGCGCTCCTTCATCTCGGGGTTGCGCACGCCCAGCGTGACGCCGGTGGCGGTGCACTCGTCGAACTGCGCGAGCGCTTCCTTCTGCTTACCCTGGTCGAGCAGCCTGACGGCCAGCTCGTACGCCTTCTTCGGACCGTCCTCGAAGGCGATGAGCCCGGCGAGCGGTTTGATCTCCCGGGCAGCGGCCTCGTAGCGCGGGCCGCAGTCAGCGACGACGTCCCTCACCGTGCTGGGCTGCCCGTCGACGACGACGGCCAGCTTGCTGAACTGCGGGCTCGAGTCGAGCAGCCTGGCGCCGTCGTCCCTGCAGCTCTTGAAGCTCGACGCGGCCCTCTCGTACTCGCGCTTCTGCGTGCGCATGTCCTTCGAGGCCTGCGCGGCGGCTTGCGCGTTGAGGCCCAGCGCGTACGCGTCGACGGTGCGCTTGCGCGCCTCGCGCTCCTGACGGGCGAGCTCCAGCGTCTCGAGGCGCTTGTACAGCTCGTTGCGGGCCTTCTCGGCGGCGCCGGCGTACGAGCCCGCCTGCAGCTCCAGCTGGCCCTTCGCCTCGAGCATCGCGTCGGCCGCCTCGATGGCCTTCTGCGCGGCCTCGAGGTCGGCGTCGGTGGACGCGGGCGCGCGCGCTGCCTCCAGCTTCTCCTTCACGGTGACGAGCGCGTCGCCCAGCGCGGCCCTGGCGGCGATGGCGTCGAGCTGCAGCCGCCGGGTGGCCAGCCGCTTCTCGAGGTCCCCGACGCGCTTGCGCACCTCCTTGTCGTACCAGGCGTACTTCTTGTCCTTGGCGGTGAGCTCCTTGCCGCCGTCCAGCACCGTGGTGATGTTCGCGACGGCCGCGGCCGCCTGCTTGAACTGCTCCTCGCCCGAGTCGGCCTTGCTGAAGTCGCCGATGAGGTCGCCCGCCGCCTTGCGCGCCGCCTCCACCTTCTCCTGCTGCGCCTCGACGTCGACCTCGATGCGCCGCGAGGCGATGGTCCTCTTGCCTTCGCGCTGCCACGCCTGCGCGTCGGCCACCTGCTTCGAGAGCAGCGGATCCTTCGCGTCGACGGACTCGAGCGTCTTCTCCAGCACCGTGAGCGCGCTCTGGGCCACCGCGAAGTCGTCGTCGCTGGGCGTCTTCTTCGCCAGCCTGCCGAGCGCCTTCTGCAGCTCCTTCGCCGCCCCGCCGAGGTCGGCCGCCTGCTTGCCCGCTTCCACCTCGTGGCGCCGCTTCTCGATGGTGGCCTTGCCTTCGCGCTGCCACGCCTTCGCGTCGGCCACCTGCTTCGAGAGGAGCGGATCCTTCGGGTCCAGCGGCTCGAGCGTCTTCTCCAGCACCGTGAGCGCGCTCGCGGCCACCGCGAAGTCGTCGTCGGTGGGCGCCTTGCCCTGCACCTTCGCCAGCGCCTGGCGGAAGTCCTTCACCGCCTGCTCCAGCTCGGCCGCCTGCCGGCCCGCGTCGATTTCGTGGCGCCGCTTCTCGATGGTGGCCTTGCCTTCCCGCTGCCAGGCCTTCGCGTCGGCGAGCTGCTTCGCGATGAGCGGGTTCTTCTCGTCCGTCGACTCCAGCGTCTTGTCCAGCACGGTGAGCGCCGACCTCGCGACCGAGAAGTCGTCGTCCGAAGGGGCCTTCTCCAGCTTCACCAGCGCCTGCCGCAGGTCCTTCACCGCGCCGTCGAGCGCCCGGAGCTGCAGCTGCGCCTCGACCTCCAGCAGGTTGGCGCGCACGCCGGCGACGTACTGGCCGAACTCCACCGAGCGCTGCGCCTCGGCGTCGTACTTCTCGAGCAGCTTGCGGGCGATGATGGCGACGGTGCGGGCCTCGGCGAGCTGGTCGTCGGTGGGCTTCCTCGCGTGCACCGTCTTGACCGCGTTGGCGAGGTCCTTCGCGGTCGGCTCCACCTCGGCCTTGAGGCGCGTGAAGCCCGTCTTGCTCCACAACTCGTCGGACTTCTTCTTCGAAGCGGCGAGTTCGCTGCGCGTCTTCGCCGCGTAGCTGCCGTAGGCCCTGTCCTGGGCCTCGAGCGCCTTGCCCTCGTCGAGGCGCTGCCCCAGCACCTTCGCGGCGCGATCCACCGCGGCGAACTGCTCGTCGGTGGACTCCGCGGTGAGCGGCCCGACGGCAGCGAGGAAGGCCTGCCGCGCCTCCTCGACGCGCGCCTGGTGCTTCGCGCCTTCCACCATCGCCCACTTCTCGTCGGTGGCCTTCTCCAGCTTCGCCGTCTCGGCCTCGAGCTGCCCGAGGAAGGCGGCGAAGCCCTGGTCCCGCGGCGCGAACGGCTTCGAGTCGGCGACGCCCTTCTTCACTTCTGCGATGGCGGCGCGCGCGGCCTCGAAGTCGGCCTGCGACGGCTCCTTCGCCTCCACGGCCTTCACCTTCTGCCGCATCGTCGCGACGGCGCCGTCCAACGCGCGCCGGCGGTCGAAGATGGCCAGCTTCGCGCGGCGCGCCTCCACCACGTCGCGCCGCTCGCGCAGCTCCTTGCGCGCGGCGAGCGCGGCCTTGGCGTACTCGAGGTCGTTCGCCTCCTGCGCCGCGCCCGCGTCGATGGCGTCCTTCAGCGCGTCGACGGCCTCGAGCGCCGCGTCCAGCTCCGCGGCGGTGGGCGAGTCGCCCTCCACCCGCTTCATCGCCGCGCTCAAGTTGGCCCGGGCGGCCTCGAGCCCCTTCGAGGCGGCGGCGACGCTGGCGGCTGGCTTCGGCTCCGCGTGGACGGCGACTGCGGCGAGCAGGACGACGAAGCTGGCGATTCGCATGTGCGCCGCCGTTTTACTCCACCTGCCAGTCGAGTCCGCTTCTGTTGCATCGCGCGTGAGAGCGCGCGTCCGACACGCACGCCCCTCATCGCACCGCGCTCACTCCGCGCGCTTCGCCGGCAGCGCCACCGTCGTTCCAGCGTCGTCTCCCTGCGGCCCGAGGGGAAGGTGCGACAGCAGCCGCGCGGCCACCTCGGCCACCGACTCGCCGCCCAGGATGGCGAGCGGCGACAGGTTTTCGGTCAGCGCCGCGGCGAGCTGCTGGTTGCCCAGCGCCTTCAGCGTGGCGATCAGCTCCGGCGTCAGCGCGGCCATCTGCGCCTCGAAGGCCTTCGTCTTCTCGGCCAGCGCCCTCGCGTCCAGCTCCACCTCGCGCGCGCGGGCCGCCGCCTTCGCCTGGCTGGCCACCTCGAGCGCCTCGGCCTCGGCCTTCGCCTTCGACAAGAGCTCCAGGTGCGTCACCTCGGCCTTCGCCTGCGCCTTCGCCAGGGCCAGCGCCCGCCGCGCCGCCTCGAGCTGCGTCTCGACGGTCAGCGTCTCCCGCTGCGCCTCGGCGATGGCGCGCGTCACCATCTCCTTCGCCTGCTCGGCCTCGAGCCGCTGCGCCTCGCGCTTGCGCGCCACCTCGGCGGTGATGGCGCCGCGCTGCGCCTCGGTGAGCAAGGTTTCCACGTCCTCGTCGAGGATGGCCACGGACAGCACCTCGACGTCGTAGACGAGCAGCCCGTTCTCCTCGAACTCGCGGCCGGCGCGCTTGCCGTCCTGTTTCTCGCCCAGCACGGCGCCGCGGATGATGTCGGTGGACGCGGCGTGGAAGCGCTCGATGGGGGTGCGCCGCACCGCCGCCCGCACGATGCTGCCAAGGTGGTCGCACAACAGCGCCACGTAGTTGGACACGTTGAACCAGCGCGCGTCGTCGGCGCCGGGCTTGCTGGTGAAGGACACGCGGTACGACAGCTTCACCGCGAGCTCGACGTGGTCGGCGGTGCGCACGCGCACCTCGTCGGACACCTTGTTCCCGGCGACGAGGAGGAAGCAGGTCGGCAGGAGATTCGCGTCCGTCTTCGGAGTGCCGGTGGACAGCCACAGCACCTCGAGCTGCTCGTCGAAGTCGAGGATGCGCGTCGTCGGGCCCTTCACCACTTCGCGGCGCGACTTGCCCGTCACCAGCACGGCGTAGCTGGGCGGCACGGTGATGGCCGGCGCGCGACTGCCGTTGTGCCCGGTGAGGCCCCAGCGACGCGCCGTCTCGGGGTCGAGCGGCCGCGCCACGCGCTCCACCTTCGTCGGATCCGGCAGGAAGGCCATGGGCCCCGCCACGGTGCGGATGCGGCCCGTCGCGAGGTCGCGCACGTACACCGCTTCCTTCTCGGCGAGGTGCAGCGCGTGCACTTCGCCCACCACCTCGAGCGCCTCGGTCGGGAAGAAGAAGCCGTCGCGCCCCTCGATGAAGAGCTCCTGGCCGGCGGCGTACTTCCCTTCGGGGACCTGGTCGCCCGCGCCCGCCTCGAAGGCCTTCAGCACGCGCACGTGCAGGCCGATGTCCGGGCGCATCGCCCACGCGGAGAAGACGCGCGTGCCGTCCTTGGCGACGAAGTCCTCGGACGGCTCGGGGAAGACGACCCCGGGCCCGCGCACGAAGCGGCGGCGGCCCTGTGGCCCTCGCAAGACGCAGTATTGCCCGTCGAGCAGCGTGACGGCGTTGCGAACGTACGCCCCCTTCGCGTCCGGCACCACCTCGAGCCCCGTCTTGGGGATGTAGAAGCTCGTCTGGCTGCCCTTGACGATGCGCTCGGTGCCGATGGGCGCGGCCTCGCCTTCCACCGCGTCGTAGACGCGCACGCGCAGGTACTGGTCTTCGGACAGCTCGTGGCCCGGCAGGACGCGCGCCTTCTGGCCGGGCCAGAGGGGGAAGGTAGCCGGCCCGGGCACGACGACGCGGCGGCCCACCATGAGCTCGATGGCCGAGTTGTTGCCCTTCACCGGCTTCGCGCTCGAGTCCTTCGCCGGGTTCTCCAGCACGACGTACTGGGCGCTGGAGGCGACGACGAAGGGCGCCACGCCGGTGCCGTCGTCGCCGCGCACGGGCACGAAGCGCTCCTGCCGCAGCTCGACGAGGCGCTCGGTGTTGGACAAAGAAATCTTCGTCGGGCCGACGTAGAGGACGATGTCGCCCTTCGTCAGGTCCTGCACGTAGGCGTACTCGTTCGACGCCACCAGGATGTCGCGCTCTCGGACGTCACGGTCGGCCACGGGGAGTTCCTCGCGTTGAGTGCTGCGGGTTCGACCCGGCGCGTTGCGAACCGCACGCCAGCGCCAAGTGCACGAACTGCGGTGGGCGCCCGCCCCGGATTGAGGCAGTCGGGCTCAAGACGGGGCACGTCGAGCCCCGACTTGTGTCACACGAACGACAAGGAGTGTCGTCCTGGTGACAGACTTTGCATGTCAGACCCCCGTGCTACCCGTCGCTGGGCGAGGAGGTGGCGCGGGTGGACGAAGTGGATTCGGTGGAGGCAGCCGTGCTGCGGCTGGCGGAGGGGCAGTTGGGGCTGCTGCGCTGGGACCAGGCCCGTGCGGCGGGCCTGAGTGCAAGACAAATCGGCTACCGCGTCTCGACCGGTCGCTGGGCGGAGTTGCTGCCTGGCGTGTACCGCGTCGCGGGCGCACCACGAGGCTGGCGACAGCATGTTCGCGCCGCAGCGCTGTGGGCGGCGCACGACTACGCGCTCTCCCATCGCACTGCGGCGGCGCTCTGGAGCTTCTCTCGCTACGGCGAGGGGCCCGTGGAGCTGCTCGTCACCCGGAATGCCCGGACCCCCGAAGGCTGCGTGGTCCGGCGAGTGCCCTCGCTGTCGTTCCACGACGTCCGGACGCTCGACGGCGTCCGAGTCACCTCGCGTGTCCGTACGCTCCTCGACCTGGCACAGACGGAGGCGGAGGCGGACGTGCGGGCGGCGCTCGACGAGGCCCTCAACCGCCGCTGGTTGACGCTCGACCAGGTCCAGGCGGGGCTCGAGAAGCGGAGCCACCGGCGGGGCCTCGGCGTCCTGCGCGAGTTGGTGCACCGGTACCGCGGCGGCGATGGCCCGTCGGAGAGCGAGCTCGAGGCCCGCGTGCTCGAGCTGCTCGAGAGCGCCGGGCTCGCCGACGTCGAGCGCCAGCGGCGAGTCGTCGTCGCCGGTCGCTTGCGACGCCTGGACTTTCGACTGCCGGGGACACCGGTGGTCATCGAGGCCGACGGCTATGCCTGGCACGCCAGCCTGGAGAGCTTCGAGAAGGACCGGGCACGGAGGAACGCTCTGACGGCCCAGGGCTACCGGGTGTTGCACTGGACCTGGAGCGCCGTGCACGAGCGTCCGGAGGCACTCCTTCGCGAGCTGCACCTGACGTTGGCTTCGCTCGCCGTCACGCGGCGCGCGGCCCCGTGAAGGACCGCGCCACGCGATTGGCCCGCGCGCGGTGGCGGTCTTGCCCAGCGCCGTGCGGTCCCTCACGCTGCCGGCGAGGTTGCTCGGCCTTCGAGTAGAGGTGGAGCGCTCGTCGCGCACCGCGTAGTCGATGGCCAACAGCAGCGTTCTCCCACGAGCTGCGCAGGCCCGCGAGGCGGCGCGCGACCTGAGCTGGCGCGACCATGGCGAGGGCGTAGCACGGCGGTCCGCGCGTGGCATGCGGCCCAGTCGCGCACCGGGACTGAAACCAGGCAGGAGGGGCCGTCAGGTAATCCAGCTGCTCAACACCTGCGTCACCCAGCGCCCGTCGGTGCCCTGGTCGAGCCGCACCGCGCCGCCGCGCCAGCGCTCGCTCCAGCGGACGTAGCCGTGCTTGCCGTCCTTCGAGACGTGGACCTCCACGTCCATCGGGTAGAAGGCGCCGAACTTCTTCACGGCCGCCTGCAGCTCCGCCGGCGTCAGCGTGACGACGTAGGTGAGCGGGCGCAGCCCCGCCAGCGCGCCCGCCGGTGCGACGAGGAAGCGCGTCTGCTCGAGGTCCATCGGCTTCGGCGTGCCCATCGCCGCCTCGACGCCGGGCTTCGCGTTGGGCGGAACCACCAGCGGCTGCGGCTGCGCGCGCTCGGAGAAGCCTTCGAGGAAGGCGTTGTAGACGTGCGAGAGGGCCGTCGGCGTGAGGCGGTCATCGAGGCGCGGCGTGGCGTCTTCCCGGTCGCCAATGCCGTCGCCGTCGGTGTCGCGCGACGAAGGGTCGAGCAGCAGCCGCGCCTCCAGCAGGTCGGTGAGCCCGTCGCCGTCGGAGTCCTTCGCGAGCGCCTCCAGCGTCGCCTCGAGCACCACGTGCGCGCGCGTCACCGGCGCTCTCGTCGCCAGCGGCGGGAAGGTGATGGTGCGCTCGTCCACCGCGGCCTCCTCGACGTCGAGGCGCACGACGTCGCGCTCGTCCAGCAGGGGTACCTTCGACGACTCGTGCGCGTGGAACGGCCGGTGGTCGGCGATGCCCAGGTAGAGTTCCCTCCACGTGCGCTGACCGTCGTCGGAGACCAGCAGCCAGTAGCCGCCCATCGACACCTCGCCCGTCGGGTCTACGCGCTGCGAGAGCGCGAGCACCACGGTGCGCCTGCCCGAGCGCTCCACGCGCAGGGGCCACACGCCGCGTGGCAAGCCCTTGGGCTTCACCTTCACGCCCGCCTTGCCCTTCCACGGCGTGGTGCGCTCGACGAAGGGCCACGCGACGTCCGGCAGCGCCGCCGGCGTCACACCCGCGTCGGCTGACGAGCCATCGGGGTACGCTGGCACTGCGGCCCACGCCGTGCGCACGCGCGCCATCGCGCGCTGGTGCGCCGCCACGACGCGCGCGTTGACCGACGACGACACCTCGGGGTCTCTCGCATCGGGGCGCAGCGCCCAGGCCATGAAGTCCGCGATGAGCGCGTGGTACGGCGCCACCCACGGCAGCACCAGCGCGTACGCCTCGGGAGACAGTTGCGCGCGCGTCGCGGACAGCGCCGCTTCCCACGGATCGTGCTTCCCGCGCGTGAGGTGGAAGGCCAGCAGCGCCGTGATGGCGTCACCGTCCTCCCGCGGTCCACGCCCCACCGCGCCGGCGTCGGGGTTCGCTGCCCACACCGTGCGCGCCTCGTCCTTCTGCCCCGCCGCGACGAGCGCGAGCGCCAGCATCGGGCGCAGGTCACCGCTCTCCTCCGCCGCCATGCCGGTGGGGGAGATGGTGTGGCTCACCTCCGTCAGCGGCCGGCTCCGCAGCGCCGCGCGCGTCGCGGGCGGCAGTGTGGCCCACACCTCGGCGGCGAGCTCGAGCCAGCCCTCGGCGAGCGGCGTGCGCAGCGCCGCGCGCGCCACCGCCTCCAGCTCCTTCGGCGTAAGCGGCGGCTGCCGCGTGGCGGCATCGTCCAGCAGCGGCAGCGCGAGCGCGAAGGCGTCGCGGCCGCGCACCTGCGGGTGCTGAAGCACCTCGACGAGGCGCTCGGGCTGCTGCTCGAGAATGACGCGCGCCAGGCCTTCGCCGGGGCTGGAGTCGAGCGACAGCAGACGCGAGGCGAGCTCCACGCCGCCCTCCACGCCGGCGAGCGCCGACACGTCGAGGGTGCCGGCGTGAGCCCCGCTGGCGCGAATGAGCCCCACCCACAACGAGAAGACGCCGGGCCACCGCTGCGTGCAACGGCGCCACCCCGCGGGGTCGCCCGACACGCGCGTCTCCCGAGGCACGCCGGCGTCGGCGGTGAAGGAGAAGGACTCCAGCACGCAAGCCGCCTGCTCGTCGTCGAGCGCCCACGCCTTCTTCGCCGCCGCGAGGCGCTGCGCGCCCTCGCCCCTCAGCACCGCGCAGGGCGGCTCCAGGCCCGACGGCCGCCAGAGGTCCTTCGCGAAGTCGCACTCCCAGTCGGACGACGCCACCACCGCCAGCACCACCCACGCAGCGAGCATTCCGTTCTCCTCGCAGGCGCAGTGTAGCGCGCGCGGAGGTGGGACACCCGGGCCAGGTGGCGGTTTGCGTTACTTCACCGGCACGTCGACGGCGAGCTTCACCTTCTCGATGAGGCACTTCTCGGGCTGGCAGATGCTGAAGGCGACGAGGCCCGACAGCTTCGCCGCCTTGTCGGCGGTGAAAGGCACCTTCGCGCGCGCCTCGCAGGCGTCCTTCGGCTCGCCCTTGCACGGCGTCTTCCGGGCCGCGTCGGCGAGCGGAATCTTCTTGTCCTTGAAGACGAGGCCGTCGACCTCGTCGGGCGTGAAGGCCATGGGGTACTCGGCGTTCAGGTGGAAGCCTTCGCCGGCGACGACATGCACCGTCGCGGCGACCTCCGCGCCGGCCGGGGCCGCCTCGGGCGCGAGCAGCTCGACGACGTACTCGGGCTTCTCCTCGCGGCTGGTGCCCGCCGCGTCCTTCGCCGCCGCGGGCGCGGTCACCGCCGGAGCGGGCACCTCCGGGGGCTTGTCCTTCGTGCACGCCGACGCGGCCAGGGCCGCGAGCATCAGGAGCCGTACTTGACGCTGCATCCGTACGCCTTCGTGTCTGGAGTCTTCACCGCGCGCCCCGCGGCGAGGTCGTCGAGGGCCGCCTCGACGTAGTTGACCAGCTTTCCGTCCTTCGCCGCGCCGCCCTCGCCGTCGGGCGAGTTGTCGATGGCGCCGCGGTAGACCAGCGTGCCCCTGGGGTCGATGACGAAGAGGTGCGGCGTGTTGGTGGCGCCGTACGCCTTGCCCACCGCGCCGGACTCGTCGAGCAACACCGGGTGCTCGAGGCCGAACGCCTTCACGCCGGCCCGGTTCTTCTCGACGCCGTGGCCCTGCTTGCCCGGCGCGCCGGAGTTGATGGCGAGCCACACCACGCCCTTCTTCGCGGCGCGCTGCGCGGTGTCCTTCAGCGAGCCTTTCGTGTGCGAGGCCTTCACGTACGGGCACTCGGGGTTGAACCACTCGAGCACCACCGTCTTGCCCTTGAAGGCGGACAGCTTCACGTCCTTGCCGTCGAGGTCCTTGAGCGTGAAGTCCGGCGCGGGCGCGCCAACCTCGGCAGCCGACGCGACGGCGGAGACGAGCCCCACCAGCAGCAGCGCAGTTCGATTCATGGGGCATGGGTACGCGGAAAGCGGCGGCGTCGCAACCCGACGTGCGTCACTTCGTGGCGGGCTGCACGTACGGCGCCGTGTACGGCGGGTAGTCGCCCACCGAGCGGCCCAGCAGCGAGTGGCTGGGCTTGCCCGTCATCCGGCAGCCACCGTCCTCGACGTTGACGCCGAAGAGTGCGTGCGCCGAGTCCGTCTCCACGACGAATGACTTCTCGCACCCGCGGAGCGGCGCCGGCGGCGTGGCGACGATGCGGTATCGCCCGGGCCCCTGGCACCGCCCGCCGTCCATGAACTCCATCCCGAGGTACCGACGCGACGTCACGCCGTCCTTCTTCCAGACGACGCCCCCATCCGGGCCCTCGATCCGCAGGTCGACCCCTTGCGGCGGCGAGAGGCCGACGTGGATGCTCAGGTGGTACTCGCCCGCGACGGCCGGGGCGGCCCCAGCATCAGCCCGACGAGGAGTGCGCGCTGGCTCACGTCGAGCGAGGTTACCGCCAGTCGCGTCAGAATCTCACGGGGTGAAGACGAGCCGGCCGACGAAGCCGCCGTCGCGCAACTGCCACAGCCGCGACACGGCCGCGTCCAGCGGGACGACCTCGACGTGCGGGACGAGCGCGCCCTGCTGCGCGAGCGCCAGCGCCGCGGCGAGGTCGTCGTGCGTGCCCAGCGCGCTGCCGACCACGCGCACGCCGCGCGCCACCACGTCCGCCAGCGGGAGGTCGACGCGCCCCGTGGGGCTCGTGCCCACCGCCACCACCACGCCGCCCGCGCGCACCGACTTGAGCGCGCGCTGCAGCGCCTGCGCCGACGGCGTGCCCACCACCGCCGCGTCCAGCGACGCCGCGCCCGGCCACGGCTGCGCGCCCAGCGACACGCCCAGCGCCCGCCGGTGCGAGTCCACGTCGTCCGCGAAGACGGACAGCCCACGCGCCTTCGCCACCTGCAGCACCAGGTGCCCAACGCCCCCGACACCCAGCACGCCCAGCCTGGCGCCGCTCGCGAGGCCCGTCGCGCGCACCGCGGTCACCGCCGTCCACGCTGAGCCGCCGAGGCACGCGGCCTGCGCCACCGCGACGGGCGGCGCCGGCACGAGGTGCTGCACCGGCAGCGTCACGTGCGTCGCCAGCGCGCCGTCGAGGTCGCGGCCCACGAAGCGCGCCGACGGACACCACCGCGCGTCCCCGGCCCCGCAGGCCGCGCACGTCCCGCACGACGAGGCGAGCGGCGTCACCAGCACGCGGGAGCCGGCCGCCAGCGACACGCCGTCGCCCACCGCGTCCACCACGCCCACCGCCTCGACGCCCGGCACGAGCGGCAGCCGCGGCGGCGCGTCCAGCGTGAGCAGGTTCCAGTCCACCTGCCCCAGCGCGCAGGCCTCCACGCGCAGCCGCACCTCTCCGGCGCCGGGCGCGCGCGGCTCGCGCGGCAACACCACCAGCGGCTCCTTCGGGCGCTCGAGCGCGAGGACGCGATTCATCACGGCGCCGCTTCTCCGTCCGCGCTACCCGGGCGGCAAGCCCAATCGGCGTGGACGCGCCCGCGGCAGAGCAAAGGGCCCGGCCCGACCTGAGCGACGACTCCGCTTCACCCCTTTCCGTTCGAACGGATGTCGTCTTGCATAACGGACAGACGTCCGTTACGGTGGAGACATGTCGAACACCGCCCCCGCTCCCCGCCGTGCCGACCCCTACAAGGACCTGCTGGTCATCGATGCCCGCGCCCCCCGCTTCAACCAGGCGGTGGTGGCCGTGGGCTCGCTCGTCGCCGTCGCGACCGGCTTCTGGCCTCTGCTGGGGCTGCTCGGCGCGCAGCTGGCCGTCAGCGTCCTCTTCGGGCGGAAGTACTGTCTGCCGTGCCTCTTCTACTTCGAGGTGCTGCAGCCGCGCTTCGGCGAGGGCGAGCTCGAGGACTCCCGCGCACCGCGCTTCGCCAACGTGCTGGGCGCCATCTTCCTGTTGTCCGCGGCGCTGGCCTGGGGCACCGGCTTCGCGTTGGTCGGCCAGGCGCTGGGGCTGATGGTGGCGGGGCTGGCGACGCTGGCGGTGACGACGGGCCTCTGCGTGGGCTGCGAGGTGTACCGCCTGCTGGCGCGCTTCCGCGGCGTGAAGGGCGGCGTGCTGGACCGCATCGACCTCGAGCAGCTGGGCGTGCTGCCGGCCGACGAGCTGGTGGTGCTCTTCACGCACCCGCTGTGCAGCGAATGCCAGGAGGTCGCGCCCCGGCTCACCGCGGAAGGGCGTCGCGTCGTCACCGTCGACGTGTCGCGCCGCAAGGACCTCGCCGTGCGGTACGGCGTGACGTTGGTGCCGCTGGCGGTCGCCGTCCGCGGCGATGGGCAGGTCGTCGGCGTGCTGCGATGACGATGGTCGGAGGGGCGTAGGGGCCGGCGGCGTCAGGCGGCCGCGGCCACGCGCTCGAGCAGTTGCGCCCGCGCCTTCGCGTCGGACGCCTCGATGCGCTCCTTCTGCAGCGCGCGGTCGAGCTGCTGCTTCATGGCGAACTCGATCTCCCGGTCGGCCCTGTCGGCCTCGGCGCGGACCTCGCGGTCGCGCTCCATCTCCCGGAGGAGGTCGAGCATCCCGCTGAAGACGTCGACCAACCAGCTGAGCTCGAAGAAGGACACGACCTTGTCCCACAGCGACTCGCCGGAGCCCGGCGCCGGCGCGTTCCTGTCGAGGACCTGCTCGGCGTTGGCCAGGCGATCCACCTTCAGGCCGGCCTCGTCGAGCACCGCCGTCGCCGCCCTCACGGCCGCCGACTGCTCGGCCCGCGCCTTGCGCAGCTCGCGGGCGAGCCGGGCGCGCGCCTCGGCCTGCGCCGGGTCCCTCTTGCTCTCGGGCGTGAAGGCCTTCGCCTTCTCCGCCAGCGCGTTCACCTTCTGCTCGGCCGCCTCGGCGGCCTTCAGGGCGGCGTCGAGGCGCTGCGCCTGATCGCCGGTGAGCTGCGGCGCCTTCTGCTGCAGGTCGCGCATCGACGCGGTCCGCGTCTTGAGGCGCGAGGAGTTCCACTTGCGGTCGAGCTGCCCGACCCGCTCCTCGATGTCCTGCTTGAGGTTCGCCTGCTGGGCGCGAAGCTCCTGCAGCTTCGCCTTCCGCTCGGCCGGGCTCAGCTTCTGGAAACCCGCCAGGTCGAAGCGGCGGTGAGCGCGGGGCGCGGGCGCGCCCCACAGCGCGTCGGGGTCCGCCGACTTCGCCACGTGCTGGCCGGCCGGCTGCTGCAGCGCGCGCGGCGCCTCGGTGCCGGTGAAGGCCGTCGCCGGCGCGACCGGGCGCGCCTCCACCTGCGCCGCCGCCGGCGTCCTCGAAACCTGCTGGGTCCGCGGCGTCGAAGGCAGGGAAGTCGCGCGCTCGATCTTGGTCGTCATGGAGGCGAATGTACGGCACCCCGCCCTGCTCGTGAAGGCGGCCCCGGCCGCGGCGCGCCGGGCAACGCGAGGCGCTGATCACCCCCGCCTGGACGGGTGCGCCGGCGCCGGGGTCCGTACACGGCGCGACGGGATGCGCCTCGAGGTGACGTCCGTGCCGCAGGAGGACTCGCCCGCACGGCTGGGCGAACGCTTCACGCCACGGGCGGGCGCCCCACTGCGCATCGGCCCGGGCCGCGAGGCGCGCCTGCGCGTGAAGGGCCCGGACGCGGACCTCGAGCTGGCCTGAGCGGGCGAGGACCTCGGGCCGCGCGTCCCGGCGTCGGTGGCGCGCGCGTCGCTGGCGGC
Source organism: Myxococcota bacterium (assembly GCA_040755835.1). Lineage (GTDB taxonomy): Bacteria > Myxococcota > Myxococcia > Myxococcales > Myxococcaceae > JADLDB01. The sequence goes on along the minus strand of JBFMAB010000122.1, from coordinate 44,687 downwards.
GGAGAGCTCCAGGGCGGAAGCGAGCACCGGCTGGCGCCGGGCGACACGCTGGACGTACACCCGGGCCTCGCGCTCACCGTGCGCGAAGGGCCGTCGACGCGCGCGCGCAAGACGGACATCGAGGCGCGCCTCCACGAAGCCCGCGACGAGGACGACGCGACGTGGGCCGTGTACTCGGACGTGCTGGAGGAGCGGGGCGATTCGCTCGCCGCGTGGATTCGCCATGGCGCGCTGGCGGACGCGGCGCGCGGCGGTGTGCTGGAGCTGCGCTTCGGGGCCCGCGCCTTCCTCGCGTCGGCGCACCTCACGCGGCAGGCGGTGGTGAGCGCGCCGGGCCTCGCGTGGCACCTCGCGCAGCTGGCGGCGCTGCCGGTGGCGTGCTTCCTCCGAGAGCTGGGCCTCGCGCTCTTCGCGGGCGCGGCGCCGGCGCAGCGCACGAGGGTCCACGTCGGCCGAAAGACCCGGCGCGTCCGGCACGCCCCGGGCCTTCGGCCGCAGCCGCGCCCCGTGATGGGGCCGTGGCGCGGCTGCCAGTCCTACGGCGCCCCGCTGGGACGATTGCGTCGCGGCCTCGCGTGACGGGCGCGGCCAGGCAGGGGCGCGCTACTCGTCGCCGCGGATGTCGACGGTCTCGCTGCCGTCGTCGCCGCGGATGATGCGCACTTCGCGGCGCATCTCTCGTCCGCCCGCCGTCATCATCTCCGCGGCACCGGGCATCTCGCCCTGCAGCTTCTCCCAGGTGTCCTGACCGAGCAGCTTGCGGATTTTCAGCATGAGCCCCATGCGGTTCTTCCGCACCGCGAGTTCCGCCTTCCCCACCGCCTCCAGCTTCGCCATCACCTGGCCCTCGTCGACGGTGGGCTGCGCGAGCAGCTTCTGCAGCCCGAGCTGCGCGCGCTTGAGGTCGGCCTCCAGCCCGATGAGCGCGTCGTTGGCGTCGAACGTCAGGTCCTGCACCTTCTTCACCGTGTCCGCCGACAGCCCCAGCTTCTTCGCCACCGCCGGGGGAATGCCCGGCCCGCGGTCGAAGTGCGGCGACGGGGGCATCGGCGGACGCGGCGCGACGGGCGGCACCGGGGGCGCCGCCGGCACTGGGTGCGGCTGCGCGAGCGCGAGGGACGAGACGAACAACGACGACACCACCAGCGTGCACTTCCAGCGCATGTCAGTCCTCCGAGGTGTAGCTGAGGCGCGGGGCCGCGGCGCCGAGACCGCGCAGCGGGTGGCTCTTCACCGGCGCCACCCACCCGGGCAGCGCGCCGAAGCTGCGCGACAGCACCTCGTCGTCGCGCAGGTCTCTCGTCAGGTCCGCCGCCAGCGCCGAGGGCAGGCTGCGCAGCGTCGCCCAGGCCTCGTCGACTGGCCCGGCGGCGGGCAGCACCTGCTGCGGGCCTTCGGAGGCGACGACCGGCGGCGCCACCACCAGCGCGGGCACGCGCAGCGCAGGCGCAACGTCGGCGTCGGGCACGGACGAACCCTCCAGCACCAGCAGCCCCGCGAAGCCGCCC
>JBFMAB010000122.1:21174-43169 GCA_040755835.1 Myxococcota bacterium | reverse complement strand
CACGACGGCCGCGGCGATGCCGGCGCGGCGCTGCACCACCGCGAGCGGCACGCGGTCACCCCGGCGCGGCGCCAGGCCGCCGAGGCGCAGCGCGGCGAGGTGCGCGGCCTTCAGCGCCCGGCACGACGCGCAGCCGGCGACGTGCGCGTCGTGGCCGTCGGGCTTCGGCGCCGTCTCGTCGAGAAGGAACCTCTCGAACGGTTGGCAGCTCATGTCGTCTCTCCCGGGCCCGGCAACAGCCCCAGCGCCCGCAGCGCCGTGACGGCGCGCTGCACGTGCACGCGCACCGTGCCCTTCTCCAGCGCCATCGCGTCGGCCACCTCGTCCAGCGAGAGGCCCTCGAGGTAGCGCAGCGAGAACGCCATCGCCTGCCGCGGCGCAAGGCCTTCCAGCGCCTTCGCCAGCGCGGCGAGGTGCGCCTTGCGCTCGACGGCCTCGTCGGGCGCGGGCGCCACCGCTTCCTCGTCGACGCCCAGCACGCCGGCCAGCGCCCTCCAGAGGCGCCGCCGCCGCAGGTGCGACCACGCGCGGTGCACCACGATGCGCCGCAGCCACGCGGGCGCGGCGGCCGCGTCCTCGAGGTCGCCCCAGCGCTCGACGGCGTCGGCCAGCGCCGCCTGCAGCACGTCGCGCGCGTCGTCGTCGTCCCACACCAGCCGGTGCGCGAGGCGCTCCAGCGCCGGCCGTTGCTCCGCCAGCACCGCGTCGCGTGTGCCGGTGTGCGACAGCGCCCGCCCCATGGCGGCGGAATTCAACATGAATTCCTCCGCGCGAAACGAGGCGGGCACGGCGGTGCAGGCAGCGGCGTCATTTTCACCTATGAAGGACGCGCGGGGACGCGTCGCGGCGTACACGCCTCGTCATTTTTTTCGGAGTGGGCATGCAGGACACCGCCATCCAACGCGCGCGCACGACGGACGTCATCGACGGCTACCGGCTCGTGCAGCTCGTCGGCAAGGGCGGGATGGGCGAGGTGCACCAGGCGGTGCAGCTGTCGCTGGGACGCACGGTGGCGGTGAAGCTGCTCAAGCAGGAGTTGGCCAGCGACGAGCAGTTCGTCGCGCGCTTCGAGAAGGAAGCGGCGGCGCTGGCGACGCTGCGGCACCCGAACATCGTCTCCATCGTCGACCGCGGGCGCACCGCCGACACGTACTACCTGGTGATGGAGTACGTCGACGGGCAGAGCCTGCGCGAGCGCATGCGCAGCCCGGACTTCGACGTGCCGCGCGCGCTCTTGACGCTGCTGCAGGTGACGCGCGCCATCGAGTACGCGCACCAACGCGGCGTCATCCACCGGGACCTGAAGCCCGAGAACATCCTCTTCGACGAGCAGGCCGGCGACATCCCCAAGGTGACGGACTTCGGGCTGGCCGGCTTCGACGAGAAGGCGGGGCAGGCGCAGCTGAACCTCACGCAGACGCACGTCTCGATGGGCACCGCCTCGTACATGGCGCCCGAGCAGGCGGTGGACGCGAAGAGCGCGGGCCCGCGGGCCGACGTCTATTCGCTGGGCGTCATGCTGTATGAGTGCCTCACGGGCGAGTTGCCGGTGGGCACCTTCGACCCGCCGTCGGTGCGCAAGCCCGGCGTCGACAAGCGCCTCGACGCCATCGTCGCGCGGTGCCTCAAGCCGGCGCCCGAGGACCGCTACCCGTCGGCCGCCGCGCTGCTCGCCGAGCTCGAGAAGCTGGTGCAGTTCACCACGTCGCTGCCGGCGCTCTCGAAGGAGACGAAGGCGCAGCGGCTGGCGCGGCGCGCGAAGGAGGTGGCCAGGCGCGTGGGCCGCGGCGCGGCGGCGGCGGTGGTGCTGGCGGCGGTGCTCATCATCGTCACCGTCTTCGTGCGCGCGAAGGCCGAGGACGTGCGCGTCGCGCCCGGCGTGCAGCTGATGACGGACTTCGGGCAGAAGCTGCCGCTCTCGACGCCGGGCCGCGTGGACAGGGACGCGCGCCGGGTGACGCTGGGCGAAGGCCCGGACCTGATCAGCGTGATGGCGCTGGGCCGCGAGCCGACGCTCGAGGGCGGCGCGGTGGTGTACGGCGCGCCGGGCGACGACGCGGTGGGCCGCGCGGTCATCGACGCGGAGCTGACGGGCGAAGGCCTCGAGGTGTCGGCGGTGGTGGACACGCAGCCGATTCCCGAGTCGCGCCTCGAGCCCTTGTGGGCGCTGTTCCGGGGCCCGCGGCCGCACGCGCGCAGCGCGGTGATGCTGCTGGGCGAGCACGGCCGCTACGTCGCGCTGGTGGTGAGCGGCAGCGGCGACGAGCCGACGCTGGAGTGGTCGCTGGGGCCCGACAAGAAAGGTGTCATCACCGCGCCCTTGCCGACGACGACGGAGGGCCAGCGGCTCGCGCTGCGCATCGACCCCGAGACGGGCGAGTTGTTCGCGGTGGTGGGGGCGGACCGCGACGCGCGCGTGCTGGGCACCGGCGTGTGGCTGGGCCCGTACTGGCGGCAGCTGTTGTCCGAGACGCCGCGCTTCGCGGTGGGCTGCCTCGAGGGCACGTGCGCCTTCCGCGCGCTGACGCTACAGGGCATCGCGCTGCCGAGCGGCCTGTCGCCGCCGCCGCTGCCACCCGCAGACGTGCTGGCGCAGCCCGAAGGCGGCACGGTGGCGCCGGCAGCGCCGAAGAAGCCGGACGTCGAGAAGGCCACCCCGAAGCCAGCGCCCGCCGTGGCGAAGGCGCCGCCGAAGCCGCCGCCTCCCCCGCCCGTGACGAAGAAGCCGCCGCCTCCGCCGACGACGAACAAGAAGGGCACGCCGGCGCCGAAGAAGAAGTAGCGCGCGCCGCCGAAGTCAGTCGGGGTCGATGTCCAGCTTGGCGATCGTCCCGCCGTCGAGGCGCAACTCGAAGTCGTCGCGGTACGCGGAGCGCCGCGCGCCCGGCCGCCGGAGCTCGTTGAGCGAGTCGATGACGCCCTGCTCGGACACGATGCCGAGGCCGTGCCCGAAGTACTGCCCGCCGCCGAGGTAGATGACGTTCTCGCCCTGGAAGGCGCTGTTCGACGGGTCGAAGTCCGGGTTCTTGAAGTACGTGTGGTCGCCGGGCCAGAAGCCCGGCAGCTTCCCCTGCTTCTCGGCGGCCTTGAAGTCGTCGTCCTTGATGTCCCAGCGGAACAGCCGCGTCTTCTCGAAGGCGCGGTCGAAGTCCTTCGGGCCGATGGTGTCGAGGATGCCCTTGTAGAGGATGACCATCGTCGCGGTGGCGCACTCCATGCCGTACTTGTCGCCGTGCTTGAAGATGTCGTTGATGGCGTCGGACGGCCGCACGCCCTGGCGCACGCCCATCTTCCCGCCGTAGCCCATCCACCACAGCTCCTTGTTCACCTTGTCCGTCTTGGAGCTGCCGGAGAAACTCACGCCCGCGGCGTGGAACGCGCGCGCGGCCTTCACCACGTTCAGCTGCATCTGGGCCTGCTGGTAGCGCGTCTTGCCCAGCGTCGTCTTCACCAGCTTGCCCTTGCCGTTGCGGTAGATGAACACGTCCGCGGGGTCCACCTTGCCGGGCATGCCCGCGTCGCGGAGGACGGCGGACGGTCCGTAGACCTCCTTGAGCGCGCTCTCCACCTCGGCGCGGCTGTGGACGACTTTTCCGACGGGCATGGGGCCTCCGGGTTGAGGTGATAGGTGGATCGAACTCACGAGGTGATGCGCGGTCAACTTCGCGCGCTCCTTCAGCGCCGCCTCGACGAGCGCCCGGCCGGCAAAGGCCACCATCGCCGCAGGGAGCAAGAGCGCCGGCGACGTCACCAGCAGGTTTTCGACCGCGCGCTCGCTCCGTTCGCGCGGCCGAGCGCAGCACAGAGGTCATGGGCGCGCGGCCCCCCGGCTCCTGTGCAGTGGGTCAGCGGGGCGCTGGCGAAAGCCCACCGTCGTCGCACATCATGCGACGTCCTGATGCGCCTCCTCGCCCTTCCCTTCGCCCTGCTGTGGCTCGCCTGCCCCGCGTCGCCGGGCGCGGACGACTCTGGCCAGCCGCCCGACGCAGGCCCCGACGGCGGGCCGTGGCGCAGCGCGCTGTACCCGGCCGACTGGACACCCGCGCACACCGACGACGCCGGCCGTTTTCTCCACGACTTCTCGTACGCCGGCTACGCGCTGGCCGAGCGGCTGCCCGTGACACCGCCCGTCGTGGCGCGCGTGGACCCCGACGGCGGAGACGCCACCGCGGCGCTGCAGGCCGCGTTCGACGCCGCGGGCGCCGCCGGCGGTGGCACGGTGCTGCTGGGGCCCGGTCGCTTCCGGGTCGACGGGCAGCTCTTCGTGCGCAGCTCGGGAGTCGTGGTGAAGGGCAGCGGCGTCGGCGTCACCGAGCTCGTCTTCACGAAGTCCTTCGGCCTCGACTCCGCCGAGAACCTGCGCTTCGGCGGCACGCACCGGCTCTTCGGTGAGTGGCCGCTCACCGAGGACGGCCGGAGCCGCGCCTTTTCGGTGCGCGTGGGCGCGAGCGACGCCGGCACGCTGGCGGCGGGCGACACGGTCGCGCTGGGCCACGTCATCACCGACGCGTACGTCGCCGAGCACGGGATGACGGACTTCTGGCGCGCCTTCAACGGCACCTGGCAGCCGTTCGCCTGGCGCACCGTCACCGCCGTCGCCGCCGACGGCACCGTCACTCTCGACGTGCCCCTGCGCGCGGACGAGGCGGTGCGCGACCAGGCCAGCCTGCGCCGCGTCACGGGCCTCGTCACCGAGGTGGGCCTCGAGGACCTCTCCGTCACCAACGCTGTCGAGTCGGGCGCGGCGTACGCCGCCAACCAGGTGGCCGTGGTCGGCTTCTCCGGCGTGCGCGACGGCTGGGTACGACGCGTGTCGTCCTTCTCCACGGCGGACGGCGGGCTGCACGTGCAGTCCGGCGGCGTGCGAATCCACCAGTCGAGCCGCGTCACCGTCGACGACGTGCACCTCGCGCGCGCGCAGCACCGCGGCGGCGGAGGCAACGGCTACCTCTTCGAGGTGCGGCAGTCGTCGGAGGTCCTCTTCCGGGACTCCACCGGCTTCGAGGGCCGGCACAACTTCATCCAGAACTGGGGCTTCGGCACCACGGGCTGCGTGTGGCTGCGCGTGCACAGCGCCGGAGGCTTCGCCACCGCCGTGGCGGGCGGGACGCAGGGCGGCGTGGGCTACTCGGAGTTCCACCACTCGCTCGCGACGGCCAACCTCATCGACTCGAGCCGCTTCGACGACGGTTTCTCCATCGTCAACCGGCGCCTCGAGTCCACCGGCGCGGGCCACACCGGCACCGAGAACGTCTTCTGGAACGTGTCCGGGGCGGGCCTGTTGCGCTCGATGCAGTGGCGCTGGGGCTACGTCATCGGCACCGACGGCCTGGAGGTCGCGCTCGACGAGGTGTTCATCGCCGAGGGCACCGCGCCCACGGACTGGGCCGAGGGGCTCGGCGCCGGGCAGCGGCTCGAGCCGAGGTCGCTGTACGAGGACCAGCTGCGCCGACGCCTCGGCCCCTGACTCGTCACGCCGCCCCCGCGCCCCGCAGCGCGGCCGGGACGGTCAGCCGAAACGTAGTGCCGCTTCCGAGCGTAGACTCCACGTCGATGGAGCCGCCCGCGTTCTGCACCACCTGGCGGACCAGCGCGAGCCCGAGGCCGCTGCCCTTCCCCGGCGGCTTGGTGGTGAAGAACGGGTCGAAGATGCGCTGGAGGAGCTCCGGTGGAATGCCGGTGCCGTCGTCGCGCACCGCGAGCGTCACGTCGGGGCCTCGGCGCTCGACGCGCACCGTCACCGTTCCCGGCCGGCCCGTCGCCTCCACGGCGTGCGCCGCGTTGACGCACAGGTTGCTCAACACCAGCACGAGGTCGCCCCGGGGCATCGCCACCGTCTGGACGTCCGGCGAGACCAACCACTCGCAGCGGACCGTGGGGGGCGTCCGCTCGCGACACAGCAGCTTCACCTCGTCGAGGACCTCCTTGAGCTCGCACTGCTCCTGCGCCGTCCCCTGCCACGAGAAGCGCTTCAGGCCCGCGACGATCTCCTGAATCCGCTGCGTGCACGTCCGCAGCTCGGACAGCGCCTCGAGGGCCTGTGAGTCGATGGTCGCGCCTTCCTCGGCGAGCACGCGCCAGAGGAACTGGCCGTTCGCCTTGATGACAGCGAGCGGGTTGTTCACCTCGTGAGCGATGCCGGCGACGAAGGAACCCATCGCGGCCAGCCGGTCCGCCTGGGCGCGCGCGGCCTCGAGCCGCGCAATCTCCCGCGTCTTCATTTCCACCATCTGCTCGAGCTCCCGCTGATATCGCAGGTTCGCCGCCTCGAGCTCGCGGTTGCGCTCGAGGACGCGCCGGCGCGCCAGCGCGCGCTCGACCTCTCCCAGGAGCACCCCCGGCTCCTGCCCCTTGACGAGGTAGCCGCACGCGCCCCGCCGCATGGCCTCGACGGCGCAGCGCAGGTCGTCGCTGTCGGTGAAGATGACGACGGGCGTCAGCGGGGCCTTCTCCTTGAGCGCCTCCACCACGTCGTAGCCCGACAGGCCCGGCATCTTCAGGTCGCACAAGACGACGTCCGGGTGCCACTCGCCGACGACCGTGATGCCGCTGGCCCCGTTGGTCGCGGTCTCTACCAGGTACCCCGCGTCGACCAGCTCCGCGGTGAGAAAGGCCAGCACGATTTCGCTGTCGTCCACGACCAGCACCCGTGGCGCAGGGCGACCACCATCCATGACGCCCAGCCGTGCAAGGGGCGATCCGTCGCGGGCCCCGTGCCGAGACCGGCAAGTGGCCCACCTCTTGCGGCGGCCGGGGTGTCACGCGTGACCGCTGAAGCCGCCGCACCCCACCCTGCCAGGTGGCCGAAGCGGCGCGGGAAGCCTCCGTTGCGGGGGCGCGGCCCTCGCCAGGCTGTGCGCCGAGGCCCCATGCCGCCGACGCCTGAGAGGAATTTCCAGCAGCTGCTCCGCACGATGCAGCCGTCGCTGCTCGACGGCACCCTCCGCCTTCGTCACCGTACCCAACGGGAAGCCGACGCCGCCGGGCCTGACGCCGCCGATGAGGTACCGCGAGCCGGGAGAGCTCACGCTGCACCTCGACGAGGCCGGCACGGCGAAGTGCGGCCTGCCACATGCCTCTTTCTGCCGTGGCAGCTCCCTCAACGTGCACTCGTCGCTGTGCGCGGTGGGCTTCCTCGCGGCGGTGTCCGAACGGCTCGCGCGCGGCCATGTCCATCAACATCGTGTCGGCCTTCCACCGCGATGACCTCTTCGTGCCGTCGTCGCGCGCCGGCGAGGCGCTCGAGGTGTTGCGCGCGCTGGCGCGGGAGAACGGCGCGCCGAAGCGGTGACGGTCAGGTGCTGAACGCGACGAGGTACACCCACGTCTCGCCGTCCACCTCGAGGAGCGCGCTGGAGCGGAACAGTTCCACGAAGCCGCCGTCGGCGCTCTGGAGATCCGCGGGCCCATCGAGCGGCGTGACGGTGATGGCGCCGGCGCCCGGCTGTTGGGCGCGCAGCTCGGCCTGCGCGGACTCGAGGTCACTCACCGGCACGAGGTCCGCCGGCGCGGCCTTGAGCCCGTTCGCCGCGAGAAAGGCCTCCTTCCCGCCCGGCGGCAGCTTCGCGAGGCCCTCGTAGATGAGGTCCTGGAAGCCGTCGACGCGGCTGCGGAGCACCACCGGGCGCGAGGGGAAGCGCACGCCGAAGGCCTTCGGGAAGTCCGCCTCGGCGATGGCGTCGGCCTTCCACGCCGCCGGAGCGAAGAGCTCGTCGCCCACCTTCTTGAGCAACAGCCCCACCAGCAGGCAGCTCACCAGCGCGGCGACGCCGATGACGCCCAGCACCAGGGCGACGGTCCTCCCGCGCGACGGCGGCGTGTCATGGGTCATGGCCAGCGCTTCATACGGCGTTCCAGCCGGAAGCGGGTTGTTGCAACTCAGCTACAGGAGCGCTTGACAGCCCGACGGCCTCGTCCCTATCCATGCGGCGCGATGTCCCGGCTGATCAGCCTGCGCGCGACGCTGACGGTGGTGACGGTGCTGGCGCACCTCGCCGGCGTGTCGCACATGGCGTTCGTCGCGCACACGCTGTCGTCGGCGGGCGCGGTGGTGGAGGTGGACTTCCACGCGCCGGTGCAGCGCGGCCACCACCACGAGGCCGGCAGCATCTGCGAGCGCTCGGACGCGCCCGAGGCCACGTGGACCACCCCGGAGTCATGCGAGGCGGCGGCGTGGAGCCGGGTGAGCGCGCGGCCGGTGCACCCGCCGGCGCTGCACGCGGACCCCCGCCGGGCCGTCGTCTCGCGCGAGCTCCGGACGCACGAGACGGCGTGGACGCAGCCACCGCTGGTGGTCGCACCGAAGAGCTCGCCACCGCACGTGGGCTGAGTCGTCCGGCTTCGAGCGCGTCGTGCCTTCGCCGGCTCGCGTCCCTTCGGGGGACGCGCCCGCGCGTGTGCGCCGCTCACCGCTGAACCACCCGCCGTTCCACCTGCGTGCTGATGAAGTCGTCTCCCGTCCACCTGCTCGTGTTGCTCGCCGCGCTCGCCGCGCGCGCGGACGACGTCGTGCCGCCCGAAGTGCTCGCGCGCGTCGACGCCACGCTGCCCGCCGGCGCCCCGCCCCCGCTGCAGGACCACGTGCTCCTCGAGTTCACCGTCGGCACCGACGGCCGCGCGACCGATATCCTGGTGGTGGAGTCCGCCGGCGCCGCGTGGGACCGCGCCGCGTCCGAGGCGCTGGCGAAGTGGCGCTTCCGCCCCGCGCGCCACGAAGGCGCCGACGTCGCCGCGCGCACCCGCCTCTCTTTCACCATGCCCGCCGCGGTGCTGCGCGACGCCGGCGCACCGCCCGAGCCGGTCGACGCGGGCCTACCGCCGGGGCCTGTCGTGTCCGAGGCGGGCGTGGACGCGGGCGAGCCGGGTGACGGTGGCCTCACCTTCTTCGTCGCCGACGATGCGGCGGACGCGGGCCACCCGCGCCACGAGATGGCCACCACCGTGCTGGGCCGCAGCGTGCCCAAGTCCCGGGGCGCCTCGGACTTCCAGCTGGAGGTGGGCGAGCTCCAGGTGGTGCCCCGCCGCGGCGCCGCCGACTTCCTCAAGCTGGCGCCCGGCATCCTCCTCACCAACGAGGGCGGCGAGGGCCACCCGGAGCAGATTTTCCTCCGCGGCTTCGACGCGCGCGAAGGGCAGGACCTCGAGCTGACCGTCGACGGCGTGCCCATCAACGAATTGGGCAACCTGCACGGCAACGGCTTCGCCGACTTGAACTTCCTCATCCCCGAGTTGGTGGAGAGTCTGCGCGTGCTGGAAGGGCCATTCGACCCGCGGCAGGGCAACTTCGCGGTGGCCGGCAGCGCCGACTACCAGCTGGGCCTGCCCGAGCGCGGCCTCACGGTGAAGGGCACCTCCGGCAGCTTCGACTCCGCGCGCCTGGTGTTGCTGTGGGGCCCGCCGGGCGAGACGAGCCGCACCTTCGGCGGCGTGCAGCTCTTCCGGACGAGCGGCTTCGGGCAGAACCGCGGCGCGCAGAACGCGAAGGCGGTGGCGCAGTACGAGGGCAAGCTGTCCGACAACACCAGCTTCCGCGTGGGCGCGCTGGGCTACGGCGCCACGTACAAGTCGGCGGGCCTGTTGCGCGCCGACGACGTGGTGGACGGGCGCATCGGCTTCTACGACACCTACGACGCGCGGCAGGGCGGCGACGCGATTCGCGCGCAGGTGCACGCGGACCTCCACGGCCACTCGGGCAGCCTCACCTGGGACTCCACCGCCTTCTTTGTCTTCCGCTCGACGCGCATCCTCGAGAACTTCACCGGCTTCCTGCACGACACGCAGCTGCCGCAGCAGAACCCACACCCACAGCGCGGCGACCTCATCGATCGCGACACCACCGCCTTCACCGTGGGCGCGCGCGGCTCCGCGCGGTGGCGCACCCGGCTGTTCGACCGCATCCAGGAGCTCGAGGCCGGCTTCTTCGCGCGCTTCGACGTGGTGGACGCGCTGCAGCTGCGCGTGGAGGCCGGCGGCAACGTGCCCTACCTGCGCGACTACGACCTCGGCTCGAAGCTGTCCGACGTGGGCGCGTACCTGGACGCCAACCTCTCGCCGACGTGGTGGCTTTCGCTGCGCGGCGGCCTGCGCGCGGAGCTGCTCACCTACAACGTGCTGGACCGCTGCGCGGCGAAGGAGGTGCGGCGCCCCAGCGCGACGGACCCGCCGGGCGACGAGTCGTGCCTCTCGCAGCGCGACTTCGGTCGCTACCGCGACCCCACCGAGCGCAACAGCACCACCGGCGCGGTGCTGATGCCGCGCGCCACGGTGCTGGTGGGCCCCTTCGCCGGCGTCAGCCTGTCGGGCAGCGCGGGCACGGGCGTGCGCAGCATCGACCCGCAGTACGTCGCGCAGAACCTCGACACGCCGTTCGCCGGCATCTTCGCGTGGGAAGGCGGCGCCGGCCTCGCGCGGCGCTTCGGCGCGCACGACGTGTCGGCGCGGGCCGTCGTCTTCGGGACGCGCGTCGACAAGGACCTCGTCTTCAACGAGCAGGAGGGCCGCGGCATCATCGGCGGCAGCACCACGCGCGTCGGCACGCTGGTGGCCGCGCGCGGGCGCGGCGCCTTCTACGACGTGTCCGGCAACGTCACCTGGGTGCAGTCGAAGTTCGACGACACGGGCTTGTTGGTGCCCTACGTGCCCGACGTGGTGCTGCGCGCCGACGGCGCCCTCTTTCACGCGCTGCCCTTCCTCCGCCCGACGGGCGCGCCGCTCACCGGCCGGCTGGGGCTGGGCGTCACCTGGGTGGGCCGGCGCGCGCTGCCGTACGGCCAGCGCAGCGACGTCATCTTCGTCACCGACCTGAACGCCGAGGTGAGTTGGCGCTGGGCGTCGCTGGGCCTGGCCGTCACCAACCTCTTCGGCGCGCAGTACCGCCTCGGTGAGTACCACTTCGCCAGCGACTTCCGCACGTCGGGCACCCTGCCGACGCTGGTGCCGGTGCGGCACTTCAGCGCCGGCGCGCCGCGCGCGGTGATGCTGACGCTGGCCTTCCGCCTCGGAGGTGACTCGTGAAGCGCGCCCTGCCCTTCCTCGCCGCGCTGGCCGCGCTCGGCTGCATCCAGACGACGGGCGGCCGCATCGTCGCCTTCGAGGCGCGGGCCTCGGGAGACTCTTCCGTCGTCACCGGCGGGCCGCTCGCCTTCACCACCCCGGCGGGCTTCGACGTGACGCTGACGCGAGCGCAGCTCTTCGTGGGCGCGCTGTACTTCAGCCAGCAGAACCCTCAAAACTACACGCTGGAGACGAGCTGCGTGCAGCCGGGCGTATACACCGGCGAGGTGCGCGGCGCGGTGCGGGTCGACGCGCTGTCGGCCTCGCCCGTCCCCTTCCCCGTCGCCGGCAACGGCACCACCGCGCCGACGCGCGCGGCCGAGCTCTGGCTGACGGGCGGCGACGTGGAGGCCGACGTCGACAAGACGGTGGTGCTCGAGGTGGCCGGCACCGCTACGCGCGGCGCGGACTCGTACCCCTTCGAAGGGCGCGTCACCATCAGCCAGAACCGCGTGGTGCCACCGCGGAACCCGGCGCTGCCCGGCTCCAACCCGCTGTGCCAGCAGCGCATCATCGCGCCGATTCCTTTCGACGCCGAGCTCGCCGAGGGCGCCACCGTGTCGCTCTACGTCGACCCGCGCGCGTGGTTCGCGTCGGTGGACTTCTCGACGCTGACGAAGGTGTCCGACGCGCCGCCGTCGTACCGCTTCGAAGACTCGTCGACCTCGTCGGCCCAGGCCGACAAGGCGCTCTTCAACGGCCTGCGCAGCGCGGTGGGCCCATACCGCTTCGTCCTGACGCCTCCCTGAGGGCTTTTGCCGGTACCCGGGAAGCCCAGGTGTTGTCATCAAGTTGCACCTTCAATCGATGTACCCCAAGGAGAGACACCGTGAAAACGACGATGAAGACGATGTGGTGCGGCATCGCGGCCCTCGCGGCCCTGACTCTGGTGGCCTGCGGCGGCACCGGGACCAACGACGGCGGAACAGGCGGTGGGACGGGCGGCGGCGCAGGTGACGGAGGCCTCTTGCTCACCTTCACGTCCCCCGGCACGACACCGGTGAACAACAGCCTTCTGTTCACCATCACCGGCGAGGCCTTCGCCACCGAGGGCGTGGGCTTCCCCCCGCCGCCCGCGGGCGACGAGCCGTACTTCCTCGACGGCTGGGAGCTGTCCTTCGACCACTTCATCGTCGGGGTCGACCGACTCACCGTCTCGGAGAACCCGGACCTGAATCCGAATGACCCGTCGCAGACGGGGGAAGCGGTGGCCCGCGCCGAAGGGCCGTGGGCGGTGGACCTGGCGAAGGAAGGCCCGCTGGACGCGAAGGAGATGAATGGCAAGGCATTTCGCCTCGCACGCCTGTCCAGCCAGAACCTGAAGCCGGGCAGCCCGGCCTTCTCGACCACCACGAAGTACGCGGTGGGCTACGAGCTCGTCGCCGCGCGCGCGGGGGCCTACAACGTCAACCTGGACGCCATGGGCGAGGCGGCCTGGCGCGAGATGGCGACGAACGGCTGGAGCGTGTGGGTGTCGGGCACCGCCACCTGGAAGGGCAGCCAGGGCAGTCCCGCGTGCCGCAGCACCGACGCGACGTACGACTTCGGGCGCTTCCCGAAGGCGGTGCAATTCTCCTTCGGCTTCAAGGCGCCGGTGGAGTTCAAGAATTGTGAAAACCCCGAGCTGCAGCCCACGGGCAGCCGCGGCGTGCAGACGCAGGCCAACGCCGAGACGGTGACGCAGGTGACGTTCCACCTGGACCACCCCTTCTGGGAGTCCCTCGAGGAAGACGCGCCGTTGCGCTTCGACGCCATCGCCGCGCGCAAGTCGGTGGCGAGCGGCGCGGGGCCCGCGACGGCCACCGTCACCGAGGCCGACGTGACGGGGCTGGACTTCCAGGCCTTCAGGGACGCGCAGGGTGCGGCGATTCCCTGGCGCACCTGCGGGCCTGCGCAGGCGGGCGAGCGCACCATGGGCACCGTGGCGTACGACCCGGTGGGCGTGCCGGTGAACCCCGCGGGCGGCGCGGCGGGCCTGAAGGACCTGTACGACTACATGACGTACAACCTGTCGACGTTCGGGCACCTCAACAACGACGGGCTGTGCTACCCCGCGCGGAAGTACCCGTCCCCTCCGTGACGTGACGCACGGTGCGCGGGAGCTGGCGAAAGCCAGTCGCCTGCTCCCGCGTCGCCTCTCTCCCTCCCCCAAGAAGAGGCCGAACGCACCATGGCCGACTCCGCACCCACTTACGGCACAGACTGTCCGTGTCAGCATCACCAGAGTTCGACGAAGGCGCCGACCAGGACGTGGTGGGGCCAGGTGCTGCCCACCATCGCCTGCGCCAGCTGCCCCGCCTGCATGGCGCTGTGGAAGCCCATGCTCTCCGTCATCGGCGTCAGCCTGTCGCTCAGCGAGGGGCAACACGAGGCGCTGTTGTTCGCGTCCCTCGCCGTCGCGGTGGTGGTGGGCGCGTGGGACGTGTGGCGCTCGACGTTGAAGACGCCGTTCGTCCTCACCGTCGTGGGCGCGGCGTTGATGGTGGCGAGCCACCTGGCGGGCGACGTGACTGCGCTGGAGTGGACGGGGATGGGCTTGATGGTGGCCAGCGTCTTCGCGCGCTGGGTCATCCGTTTGCGGCTGCGCGCCGCCGGGGCCACGTCATGACGGCGCTGTACCTGAAGGTGAGCGGCGCGCCGCGGGTGCGGCTGCAGCTGGGGTGGATTCGCGGGCAGCAGTGTCCCCGCTTCCACACCGACTTCGTGCGGCTGCGCCTCATCTGCACCTACGTCGGCCCGGGCACCGAGTGGATTGACGAGCGCTGGCTGGACCGGGACCTGGCGGCCCGCTGCCACGCGCACGAGGCCCCGCTGCGGCCGGGCGGCGCGGTGTCACGCCTCGAGCGCTTCACCGTCGGGCTGATGAAGGGCCGCGCCTTCCCCGGCAACGAGCGGCACGGGCTGGTGCACCGCTCGCCCCCGCTGGAGGGCGGTCCGCGGCTGGTGCTGATTCTCAACGAAGGGAAGTGACGCGCATGGACCTGAGCGACCGCGAGCTGTCGAGGCTGGAGAAGCTGTTCGACCAGCAGATGTGGGCCCTGGGGCGCGACGTGCAGTCGTCCGTGGGGAACCTGCTGGCCCGGCGGGCCCTCACCCGCAGACCCGCGCCCGACGGCGCGGCCGTCTCCAGCACCTGGGTGGACGAGGCGCGGGGCGTGGAGCTGTCGAGCGCGGGCGTCCGCGTAATGCACCCGCGCGGCGCGCTCTTCCTGGGCCGCGGCCCCTTGAAGCCTCAGCTGCAGGGCGCGCCCACGGCGGCGCTGGGGGCGCTGGCCGGGTGGTTTTCCGACTACGAGGCCTGGGTGGACGTGGAGGCGGGCCCCGCGTGGCGCGCCGAGTCCCTGGCCCTGCGCACCCGCCCCGCACGCTTCACCCCCGCCGAGGCGCGCGCGGCCTGGGCGGCGCTGCACCGTCTTCTCTCGGAGTGACCGCCGGACACACCTCTCCCAGGTCGGCGCGCTGGACCCCCCAGCCCGCTCAAGTGTCCGGCGGTCACTCGGCGGGAAGGCCTCGAGCTACCGGGGCAGCGCGGGCGCCTGCGCCGGCTCATCCAACTTCAGGCCGGAGCCGAAGCGGCGGAAGCCGGAGAGGAGAAACGCCATGACCGTCTGTACGCGCGGCGGGTTGGCCGACAGCGCCTCGCCGCACAGCTGCAGCGCGTCGGACTGCCGCGTCGGGCTGGCCCACTGCGCGTAGTACACGCAGTCCTCGTCCAGCTGCGGGGCCTTCTCCACCTTGAGGTGGCGCTCGTAGAAGCCCCACGTCATGTCCACGGCCTGCCTCGAGAAGCGGATGGTGACGGGGTGCTTCTTCACCGGGGTGCCCCAGGTGCCCTCGATGACGGTGACGTCGCCCTCGCGGCGCAGCGTCAACTCGCCGGACAGCGCGAGCGGCTGGCTCTGCGCGAGGTCGAGCGCGGTGGCGACGACGCGCTCGCCGTCCTCCTTCGCGGTGTAGTTGCCGGCGGCGTCCGTCCACCGGCCGGGCGCGACGAGCCGCAGGCGCACGTTGTTGTTGAGGCGGTTGACGACGCGGTGGCTGAACCACACGTTGCCGACGCGGCCGATGGCCTCCTCCGGGTGCACCTCGTCCACGCCGGCGGTGACGACCGTCGTGGGCACGGTGTCGTCGACGGCCTCGAGGTCGACGCCGGCCAGCTCGGCGGTGCCCGCCCCCTCGAGGACGAGGCCCAGCGCGATGACTTCCGCCTCGTTGGCCACGTCCAGCACCACCTGCGCGGGCGCACACGGCGTGCTGCCCTTCAGCGGGCGCGACTGCATGTTGTCGAAGGCCAGCGTCTGCTTGCCGGGCCCGTCCACGCGCATCCACAGGCCAGCCCAGCCGGTGACGTCCTTCGTCGTCACCCGCGCGGTGAGGCGCAGCCGCATGCCGCGGTACTTGTCGGCGCGGAAGACCTGCATCGCGGTGACGTTACCCTTCGGCGCCGCGACGACGGAGCGCAGGCGCGCCGCCCTCCCACCGCACGCGCCGGCCTCCACCGCTTCGACGACGTAGTCCTGCGGCGCGCTCCCCGCGACGAACCAGCCGGGCGGCATGGCGCCGGCGTCGGCGGCTGCGACGGGCCCCGGACCAAAGAGAAGAGCGGCGGTCAAGAGGGCGATGGAATGGCGCATGGGCATTCTCCTCGGTCAGAGTGAAGTGAAGGCGTCGGCCGGCGGCAGCTCGCCCTCGAAACGGAGCACGGCCTCGGGAACGTCGAGCGGCCGGAAGGCGCTCAACGCCTCGTGGGGCATCGTCAGGCCGTCTTCGTAGCGGGGCACCGACGGCGCACCGCCGCCGACGCCGGCGTCCCGCGTAGCCACCTCGAGGCGCGTCGGTGGCACGCGGCTCCACACGATGAAGGCCACGGCGGCGGCGAGCGCGGCCAGGGCCGCGGCCCCGACGACGTACGGGCGGCGGCGGGGACGCAGGGGCACGACGGCCGCGGGCGGCGCGGCGCGGACGGCGGCGGCGAGCGACGCTTCGGCGCGGGCCTCGGCCTGCAGCAGCGCCTCGCACTCGCGGCACGTCGCGGCGTGCGCCTCCACCGCGTCGGCCTCCGCGGGCTCCAACACGCCGGCCACCCAGCGGGCGGCCACTTCGCGCGTGAGATGCGTCATGCGACCTCCTCGAGGGCGGCCCGGAGCGCGGTCCGCACCTCCCAGACGATTTGGCGAACCCGCTGCGTCGACAGGCCCACGCGGCGGGCAATCTCTTCGTGCGCGAGCCCCTCGTCGCAGGCGAGGCGGAAGACCTGCTGCTTCGCCGCGGGCTGCGCGGCGAGCGCGCGCTGGACGCGCCCCAGGGCCTGCGCCGACGCCAGCGACGCCTCGGCGGACGCCGACGGCGAAGCCACCTCCGGCACCTCCGCGCTGCCGTCGTGCGGCGACGCGCGCCGCCGGCGCAGGAGGTCCCTCGCAAGGAAGCGCGCCTGCGTCACCACGATGCCGGGAAACGACAGCGAAGCGAGCGCGCCGTTCTGGTGCTGCTGCCACACCCGCGCCCAGGCCTCCTGGCCCACCTCGCGCGCGTCGTCGACGCCCAGGCCCTCGCCGAGCAGCGCCACCACCACCCGGCGCTGGTAGCGCTGCACCAGCGCGTCCCACGCCTCGCGGGCCCCGGCCGCGGCGGAGGCGACGAGCACCGAGTCGGAGGCGTCGTGGGTCATGGGCGCGGCGACCAGCATCCACCGGAGAGAACGAACGAGCTCCGGACGCGTATCGTCCTCTCGTCGTTTCGCCAACTTCCGGCCCTCAGCGGCCGGTCGCCTCGACGGCCAGCCCGAGGCGGTCCGACACGTCCTCGCTGCCGCGGAGCGCGGCGCCGCGAAGACGGTGTCGACTCCCTCAGCTCCAGCTGCAGCGCCAGGTCGCCGGGCGTGAGGACGGTCTCGAGGGGCCAGGGGCCGCCGGCCGCGAAGGGGTCGCGCACGGGCGTGACACCGGGTTGGGGCGGTGGCGGTGATGGAACTGGTGACGCGGCGGGGCATGAAGGCCTCACCCACAGGCACGCCGCCACCGCGGTCGACGGGGCGTCCGGCCGATGACGAGATGACGCGCTGCGCGTGCAGCAGGCCGTAGTACCGTGGCGCCTCCGATGTGGCGCGCATGGTGGTGGCTTTCGGTCGGCTCGCTGCTCCTCGCCGCGTGCGCCACCACGCCTCCGCCGCCCGCGGGCGACGAGCAGCCGCTGCCCCGCGAGGCGGCCGTACCCGCGCCGAAGGACGACGACCTCGCGCAGGCATGGGCGCCCGTCGAGGCGAAGCCCGTCGCCGAGCCCTCCGCCGCCTCGCGCGTGGAGCCACTGCCCGAGCCGCCGGACCGCCGGGGGCCGTTCCGCGACGCGATGGCCGAGGCGCAGCGCGCGCTCCATGACAAGGAGCTGGACGCCGCGAAGGCGGCCGCCGATCGCGCGTGCGCCGAGGCGGCGGACCTCGCCTCCGACGAGCGCACGAAGGCGTGGGCGCTGGCCTTCAAGGTGTCCCTCGCGATGAAGGACGCGGAGGCCGCCACCGAGACGGCCCTCGCCTGGCGCCGCGCCTGCGGCCCCGACGGCGTCGACACGTGCCGCGCGCAGGTCTTCCGTGCGTTGGGCCAGGTGGCGAAGCTGAAGGGCGCCAACGCCGCCGCGCTGAAGGCGCTCGCGAAGTCGCTGCAGGAGGCCGACACCTGCGTCGCGCAGGCCGAGCGCGCCGCCAACGCGCCGCCGTGCCTTTCCGCCGCGGAGAAGACGGCGCACAAGCACCGCGACGAGTTGCTGTCCGCGCAGGTGCTGTACGCGAAGGCGCTCGCCGAGAAGAACGAGGCGAAGCGCCCCGCCCTCTTCGCGAAGGCCGAGGCGCGCTGCCAGTCGCCGTGGTGCGCGGGTCTGCGCCGGAAGGCGCTCGCGAAGCAGCAGGCGCTGGCGCTCGCCGCCAACGACCTCGAGGGCGCGGTGAAGCTGGCGATGCGTGACCTCGCGGTGGCCACCAGCCTCGTCGAGCCCGGGCTGCGCCTGTGGGTCCGCCCGCCCGAGCTGGACCGGCTGTGCGCGAAGTACGACGCCGCCAGGGGCGCCGGTGCGTGCCGCAGGGTGGAGAAGGACGTCACCGGCCAGTGGACCTTCCGCGACTTCTCGAAGGACAGGCCCTCGGAGGCCTTGAGCCCCGACCAGGTGAAGGCGGTGAACGAGCACTACGCGCCGCTCCTGGAGGAGTGCCTGTCCGAGCAAGCGCAGCGCCTGACGCCGCCCGACGCGCAGCGCTTCCAGGTGTCGTGGACGGTCCAGAACGACGGCCGCGTGCGCGAGGCGCATCTCCGCCGCGACCTCGACGACACGCTGCTCGCCAGGTGCCTGCGTCGGCAGTTCTCGGCCTGGCGCTACCCGCGCTTCACGGGCGAGTTGCAGCACGTCGAGCAGTCCTTCCTGGTGTCGGCCGTCGAGCGCCGCCGCTAGCGAGTTGCCCGTCAGGTCCCACACGCTCTTTGCCGGTCGCTCAGGAAGGCGGAGCCGATGGCGCCGCCGAGGCCCACGACGAGCACGCCCCGCCGCGGCGATGAGCAGCGCGCGCTTCGAGGCTTCGTCACGGAGGCGTCGTGCCGGGGTACACCGTGAGCACGAGGCACGCGTCCTTCGCCGCGCCGGCGTTGCGCTGCTTGTACTCGCTGCGCCCGGCGATGCGGAACTGGAAGGTGTCCACGTCGCCGCCGTTGTGCACGTAGACGAAGAGGCCCGTCGCCGACGTCGCCGCGCCCGTCGAGGCGAAGTCCGCCGTCGGGTAGAAGAGCCGCGCGGCCTTCGAGCTGGCCGAGCTGCCGAGCGGCTCGACGGTGACGCCGCTCACCGGCCGCCCCGACGCGTCCACCACCTTGCCGAGGATGAAGCCCGCCGCGATGAGCGTGCCCGCGTCGGTCATGCCCGTCAGCGAGCGGATGGTGGCCTCGCCCACGGCGCCGTTGAGGGCGTCGTGCAGCTGCACCGGCACCGCGTAGCCCTTGCCGCCGGTGATGTCCGCGGCCGGCTTCGCGCCGTCCATGAGCGCCACGTCGTACAGCGTGGTGGCCGAGCGGATGACGCGGTTCGCGCCGGTGTCGTCGCGCACGCCCGCCGCGATGCCCAGCGTCACCAGGTCCGTCGGCACGGTGGGCGCGAAGAACTCGCCGCCCGCGTCCAGCGTCTGCGTGTGGAAGATGCCGTCGGGGTTGTTGAGCGCCACCTTGAACGGCTCCTCCACGCGCAGCGTGAGGCCGGCCACCGACGTCGACGCGCCGGCGTCTGCCAGCATCGCCAGCGAGTCGGGGTGCATGGTGACGGTGCCCGAGACGGCCACCTCGGTCGGCGGCGGTTGCCCGGCGTCGGTGCCGCCGTCGGTGGTGGGCGTCGAGCCGCCGCACGCGGCGAGGGCGAGGGCGCTGAGGAACGGGACGAGGCGCGTCATGGCGTGGTCTCTCCGGTGGGCGTGGCGGTGGGAGCGTCGTCGGGGGCTGCGGCGGGCTCGGGCGTCGGCGCCGTCTCCGGCGCGGGCGCGGGCGTCGGCGCAGGGGCTGGGGCCGGCGCCGGCTCCTCGACCTCGGGCGTCGGCTTCGGCTTCGACGGGAAGCGCGCGCGCACGCCGAGGAGGATGCTGAAGCCACCCGAGTTGTAGATGCCCGCGCCCACCACGCCCGCCGGCACCGTCGGGTCCGTGCTGCCGCGGCGCACCTCGCTGGCGGTGATGCTGGACGTCACCGTCGGCGAGAAGGCGATGCCCGCGAGCACGTCCACCGGGCCCAGATGGCCGGTGACGCCGCCGGTGACCATCACCCGCGTCGGGTGCGCGAAGTCGATGGCGTAGTACTCCTGCGGCGAGGCGCCCGTCTCGAACAGGACGCCCGCGTGCACGGTGAGGTACTTGATGACGTCGAAGGACGCGCCGACCCGGCCGGAGAACGAGCCCACCCACTTCTTCGGAATCGCGAACGGCTCGACGGGCGACGGCGTGCCCGAGAGCACCAGGTTCACGTCCTTCGGCGTGAGGAGGAACTGATCGACCGACTGCCAGCCCTGGTAGACGAAGTCGGCGTTGATGCCGAGGCGCTCCATCGGGGTCAGCCGCACGCCGAACTTGAGCTCCATGGGCAGCGTCAGCTGCAGGCTGGCCTGGCACGGCGAGCTGCCCGTCGTGGCGTCCGGCACGCAGCTCTCACCGGCGCCGTTCTGCACCTGCGCGATGGCCGAGAGCTCCGGCGTCCCCGTGATGCCCAGCTGCCCGTTGGCCGTCACCGGCACCGGCGGGCGGAAGGACGCGCCCAGCGACAGCCAGTCCGTCGGCCGCGACAGCACGCCCAGCACGCCGGTGAAGCCCACGTTGCCGCTGACGTTGACGTCCACCACCGCGTCGAACTCCGGGTTCTCCCCCAGCTGCGTCATCGGGTTGGTCGGATCCGCGGAGATGGCCTGCTTGAAGGTGAAGTGCGACACCACCAGCTGCGCGGACACGCCCACCATGAAGCGCCGGTGAATCGCGTACGCCGCCGACAGCGACGGGTAGAGGATGAGGATGTCGTTGCTGATGAGCGAGTAGCGCTGCGGCGAGAACTTCTTGGGAGACTCCACGTACCGCAGCGGCATCCCTTCCTTCGTGTAGTTCGGCGCGGGGAAGACGTAGCGGCCCTGCGCCGGCGGGCCATACACGCCGAGGCTCAGCGTCAGGGGCCGGTTCGCCACCTGGAAGCCGTAGCTCGCGCCGAGGAAGGGCAGGAAAAAGAGGCCCGACTTCGAGTTGTCCACCTGGTTCACCAGCGTCGACGGCGCCGCCGGATTGAAGCCCGGGTCCTGCCGCAGGAAGCTGACCTGGTGGTTGAGCAGCTGCACGTCGACGAGCGCGCTCCAGCCGTCCAGCTGCGCGAGGCCCGCCGGGTTGTGCTGGATGGCGGTGAGGTCGTCCGCCTGCGCGGTGAACGCGCCGCCCTGCATCATCGCCTTCACGCCGTTGTCGCCGAAGTAGAAGCCCGACGCGCTCGCCGCGCCGGGCACCACCACCAGCGCCGCCGCCAGCCAGCCCGCGGCGTACTGCACCATCGAATGACGCATGCGCCCCTCCCCGTGGGCAGAGGGTGCGCGTTAAGCAGATTTTCCCGGCGCTGGAAAGCCGACGGCGCCGGCAGCCTCGAGGGCCACCGGCGCCGTGCGCGGCAGTCCGTGTGTCCTAGCCCTTCGGGGGCGGCGGGGGCGCGAAGCCACCGCGCGGCACCGGGGGCGCACCGGGCACCGGAGGCGGCGCCGGGTTCTTCTTCGCCGGCGGCGGCGGCGCGCTCGAGGGGGGCGCCGTCGGGTTCACCGTGTGCGGCAGATTCGACGACGGCGGCGGCGGCGCGTAGTACGGGCGAGCCGTGTTGGGCTGGTTGGTGTTGATGTTCGCCCCCGGCGCCGGGGCGACGGGCACCGGCACGGGCGTGGCGCCAGGCGCGGGCGGTGTCTCACGCATCTGGAGCGGCGGGCGCTGGTACTGGCCCTTGCTCAGCCCGGGAGGCGGAGGCGGCGGCTGTACGGTGCTGCCACCAGGGCCGGGAACCGGCGTGGGGACGACGCCCGAACCCGACGACGGCGGCGGCCGCGTGTAGCCCGACGGCGGCGGCGGCGGCATGAAGCCACCGCTCACCGAGCCCGAGTTCCCACCGGCGGTGCCGGGTGGAGGCGGCGGCGCGGAGCCACCCGACGAGCCGGTCGACGGCGGCGGGGGCGGCGCGGAGCCACCGGGCGCGACGGAGCCCGGGTTTCCGCCAGGGCGCGCGCCGGTGCCGGGTGGAACCACCACGCCACCGCCCGACGACGGCGGCGGGGGAGGCGCGTAGCCCGAGTTGCCCGACGACGGCGGCGGGGGAGGCGCGTAACCACCGGACGAGCCCGTCGACGGCGGCGGCGGCACGTAGCCCGCGTTGCCCGACGACGGCGGCGGGGGAGGCGCGTAACCACCGGACGAGCCC
>JBFMAB010000122.1:0-21074 GCA_040755835.1 Myxococcota bacterium | reverse complement strand
TTGCCCGACGACGGCGGCGGGGGAGGCGCGTAACCACCGGACGAGCCCGTCGACGGCGGCGGCGGCACGTAGCCCGCGTTGCCCGACGACGGCGGCGGGGGAGGCGCGTAACCACCGGACGAGCCCGACGACGACGGCGGCGGGGGCGGCACGTAGCCCGAGTTGCCCGTCGACGGCGGCGGCGGCACGTAGCCGGTGTTGCCCGACGACGGCGGCGGCGGAGGACGGTTGCCGGCAGACGGCGGCGGCGGCACGTAGCCCGCGTTGCCGGCGGCGGGGATGGCCGTGTGGTAGTTCGGCGGCGGCGGCACGTAGCCACGGGGCGGCGTGTAGTAGCCGCGCGGCGGACGGTAGGCCGACGGCGGCACGTAGCTGGGCGGAGGGTACGTCACGTAGACGTTGCTCGGAGGCAGCGGGTAGCTGCCCGGCGTGCCGAGCGCGTCGTAGTACCGGTAGCCGTCATAGAACACGTACACCTCGCGGTACTGGTCCCAGTAGTAGGTGTTCGCGCACGGCCGGTACGGGTCGCACGCCGTGGTGGTGACGACCGTCCGGCTGACCGGCCGCTCCCGGTACTCATAGGTCCGCACGGCACACCCGCTGAGCACCAACGTGAATCCAGCGAGCGTGAATGGCAGTGGCAGGCGCATGGCGTTCGTCCTTTGGTGGCGAAGTCGATGGATCAAACGGTCCCCCGGGGCAGTTGATTCAATCGCACCTCGCCGGTGGACGCATTAGAAGCCGCCCGCCCATGCGGTGGTTGACCTGTCTTTTCGCGCTGTTGAACGGGTTGCTCGGAGCCGGCTGTGAGCTCGCTGCGCCGCTGCGGGGGACGCCGGTGGCCCCCGGGGTGGCCACGGCCACCTTCGAGGTGCGTGCGCGCAGCACGGACGTCGTCGAGGTCGAGGTGCTGTACCCCGCGGACGAGGCGGCGCTGCCGCTGGCCGGACCGCACCCCGCCGTCGTCCTCGTGCAGGGCGGGCGGGTGGGCGTTGGCCGCTACGCCTGGCAGGGCGAGGCGCTCGCGCGCGCGGGCTACGTCGTGGCGCTGCCGCGGCACGACCTGGACCTCGCCTTCTTCGCCATCGAGAACGGCGAGGAGGCGCGACGGCTGCTGGTGAACCCGCCGCCGGGCTCGCTGCTGGACGGCCAGGTGGACGCCGCGCGCGTCGCGGTGGGCGGTCACAGCCTGGGCGGCGTGGTGGCGACGAAGCTGGCGCTCCGCGGCGGCTTCCAGGCGCTCGTGCTGGAGGCCAGCTACCCCGACGGCGCCGACGTGCAGGCGCTCGAGGCGTTCACCCTGCCCTCGCTGTCCCTGGCTGGCGCCAACGACTGCACGGCGCCGCTCGAGAAGGTGCGCACCGGCTGGGACGCGCTGCCGGCGCCCACCGCGCTCTCGGTGCTGGCCGGCGTGACGCACTACCAATTCACCGACAGCGAAGCCGAGGACGCGACGCGCGGCTGCGCGGCGGGCGTGTCGCTCGACGAGGCGCACGCGCGGGTGGCGGCGTCGCTGGTGGGCTTCCTCGACGCGGTCAACGCGGGGCAGGGCGTGGGCGAGACGGCGCTGAAGGCGGTGCCGGGCGCGAAAGTGACGACGCGATGAGCGCGCCCGCGAAGTCGTCCAGCTGGGACGTTCGGCCCGCGGCCGCCGCCGCGCGCGGTGTCATTGCCCGAAGCCGACCGACAGGCGCGGACCGCGCTCCCTTCCAGCGTACTGAGGACGCACGCGCAGACGAGGTGGGGTGCGCGAAGCCCGGCGCCGCCGCCTCCGTCACGAAAGGCCGCGGCGCCGAGCACCTCCCGCGAGGGCGGAAAGGAGGCCCGCGCTTCGCTCCGATGGCGAGGGCGGCGCTGCTCGCCGTGCTGACGTTCGCGGGCGTGGCGCGCGCGGAGGCCGCCTGGCTGACCGCGCGCGGGCGGCTGCAGCCGGAGACGCGCGTCGAGGCGTGGGGCGGTCCGCGCACCGTGGGCATCGGCCTCGTGCGGCCGGACGACGCGCAGGCGCGCGGCGGCTGGGGCGTCGAGACGAGCTACGCCTTCCTCGACCGCACGCTGGAGCTGCGCGGCACGCGCGTGGCGCAGCTGTCGAAGACGCGCTTCGCCACGGGCAGCGCGACGGTGGGCGCGTCGGGCTTCATGGTGACGGCCGGCGGCCTCGACCTCGGCCTCGGGCCGCACGCGGGCCTCACGCTGTCCCTCGGCGGACGCACCTGCTCCGTCGACCTCGGGCTGCAGACGGGCTTCGAGTTCTTCGTGAACCAGGACGCGCCGCGGCTGCCGCAGCGGGCGCTCATCGGCTTCAACTTTCTCTTCGGGCGCGTCGCCGTGTCGCTCCTGGCGCGCGCGGGCGCGGACGTCATCCCCGGGCACTTCTTCGTCGGCCGCGGGGAGTTCGTGGTGTCGCTCGGCTGGCTGCGCTGATCAGCTCGCCAGCGCGTCGACGAGCCGCGGCACGTCCTTCTCCGCGACGCTGCACAGCGCCACGCGCAGGACGCCCTTCGACGGCACCACGTACACGCCCTTCTCGCGCATGCGCTGGGCCTGCCCTTCGGCGTCGTCGTGGAACAGGGTGACGAAGAAGCCCCCTTCGTAGCGCGGGTACCTGAGGCCCTTCGGCTGCGCCGCCGCGTTGAAGGCCTGCACGCGCTTCATCAGCAGGGACTTGAGCGCCGCGCGCTCGCCGTCGCACGCCGCCTTGAGCGCCGGGTCGGTCAGCAGCTTCGTGAGGCCCACCATGCCGCCGCGCACGCAGTTCGACCAGGTGCCGCGGCACGAGTACGCCAGCGCCGCCGCGGTCGCCGCGCGCGCCTTCTCGTCGGGCTCGCAGGCGATGAGGGCGCCCGCGCGCAGGCCGTAGTGCGTGAAGGACTTGCTGCCGCTCCACGCGAACAAGAGGCCCACCTTGCCGAGCAGCGGGACGAGGTCGGCCAGGAAGGCGCGCGGGTCGTCGGTGCCGGCGTACAGCCAGTACGCCATGTCCACGAGCAGCGTCACCGGCCGGTCCGAGTGCTTGAGCAGCACCTGCACCACCTGCCGCCACTCGTCGTGCGTCATCGAGTAGCCGGTGGGGTTGTTGCACGGGTCGTTGATGAAGACGAGCGCTCGGCCCTGCGCGTCCAGCGTCGACTTCAGCTTCGCGTCGAGCGCACCGACGTCGAGGTGGTGCCTCGCGTCGAACATGTTGAAGGTGTCGATGCGGCGCTCGTGCTCGTCGGCCAGGGTGCCGTACGGGCCCCAGTAGAAGCTGGGCGCCAGCACGGCCTGCCCGGCCTCGAGGTAGTTCATCAGCGCGTTGCGCAGCGCGCCGGTGCCGCCGGGCGTGGCGACGGCGGTGGCGGCGGCCTTCAGCGCGGGCTGCGTCGAGAAGGTGTCGGCGATGACGGCGTCGAGGTAGCCGGGCGTGCCGGGAATCGGCGCGTAGGCGGCCCACTCCGCGGGCGGAACGTCGCGCAGCACCCTCGTCACCGTCTCCAGCACGGCCAGGGAGCCGTCCTCGTTCATCAGCGAGCCGATGGTGGCGTTGATGATGGACTCGCCGGCCTGCTTCCGCCGGGTGGCCTCGCCGTTGAGGGAGAAGATGACGTCTTTGTCCGGTCGGCCCTGGCGGGCGGGGATGAGGTGCAGCATGGGGCCTGTCTGCCCCAATCCGCCGCGTGAGGGAAGCCGCGAAGGCGCCGCCGCGCTACGCTCCGTCGGCGAGATGCTCCACGTCACCGTCCTCGTCGCCGCGCTCCTGGGCCAGACCATCTACACGTGGACGGACAAGAACGGCGAGGAGCACTTCACCGACGACCCGTCCTCCATTCCCAGGGGCGTGAAGGCGAAGACGATGGCGCCCGGCGAGGTGGAGACGGTCCTCTCGTCCGACGAGCCCGCGCCCCCGAAGCCAGCCGCGCAGCCGCCGCCGAAGCCCGTCGTCATCGTGGCGGAAGGCGACGCCGGCGTGCCCGCGCCCGTGGATACCTGCGCGCAGGCGCGCGAGGCGCTGCGCCAGGCGGAGGCGGAGCTCGCCGAGGCGAGGCGGCCATCGCCCCCGCCGCGAGACTGTCAGTCGGTCCTCAACACGCTGGGGCAGGGCGCCTACGCGCAGTGCATGGCGAACCAGGCCGAGGCGCGCGAAGGCGAACGGAAGACGGCGAAGGCGCAGCGCCGCGTCGACTCGGCGAAGGACGACCTGCGCCGCGCGCAGGCCGCCGGCTGCCGGTAGCTACCGCCGCTCGAGCGGCCGGTACTTGATGCGCTTCGGTACGAGGGCCTCGGGCCCCAGCCGCTTCTTCTTGTCTTCCTCGTAGTCCTGGAAGTTGCCTTCGAACCACACCACCTTCGAGTCGCCCTCGAAGGCGAGGATGTGGGTCGCGACGCGGTCGAGGAACCAGCGGTCGTGGCTGATGATGACGGCGCAGCCGGCGAACGAGTCGAGCGCCTCTTCCAGGCTGCGCAGGGTCTCGACGTCGAGGTCGTTGGTGGGCTCGTCGAGGAGGATGAGGTTGCCGCCCTCCTTGAGCACCTTCGCGAGGTGCACGCGGTTGCGCTCGCCGCCCGACAGGTCCTTCACGCGCTTCTGCTGGTCCGCACCCTTGAAGGCGAACCACGACAGGTACGCGCGCGACTGCACGATGCGCCCGCCGAGGTCGAGCTGGTCCAGCCCGCCTGACACCTCTTCCCAGACGCTCTTGTCGCCCGCGAGCGCGTCGCGCGACTGGTCGACGTACGCCAGCTTCACCGTGTCACCCACGATGAATTCGCCCGCGTCAGGCTTTTCCTCGCCGGTGATCATCTTGAAGAGCGTCGTCTTGCCCGCGCCGTTCGGGCCGATGACGCCGACGATGCCGTTGGGCGGCAGCTTGAAGGACAGGTCGTCGATGAGGAGCCGGTCGCCGAAGGCCTTGCGAACGTTCTTCGCCTCGACGACGCGGGTGGCCAGCTTCGGCCCGGGCGGGATGTAGATTTCGCCCGTCGACTCCTTCTTCTTGTCGCGCTCGTACTCCTCGCGCATCTGCTCGTAGCGCTCGAGGCGCGCCTTGGACTTCGCCTGCCGCGCCTTCTGGCTGGACGACACCCACTTGAGCTCGCGGTCGAGGAACTTCTGGCGGTAGCTGGACGCCTTCTCTTCCTGTTCGAGCCGCTTCTTCTTCTGCTCGAGCCAGCTCGAGTAGTTGCCCTTCCACGGCACGCCTTCGCCGCGATCGAGCTCGAGGATCCACTCGCACGCCTCGTCGAGGAAGTAGCGGTCGTGCGTCACGCACACGATGGTGCCCGTGTACGCCTTCAAGTGCTGCTGCAGCCACTGCACCGACTCGGCGTCGAGGTGGTTGGTGGGCTCGTCGAGGAGCAGCAGGTCCGGCTTCTCCAGCAGGATGCGGCACAGCGCCACGCGCCGCTTCTCGCCGCCCGACAGCTTCGTCACGTCCATGTCTCCGGGCGGGAGCCGCAGCGCGTCCATGGCGATCTCCAGCTTGCGGTCGAGCTCCCAGCCGCCGGCCGCGTCGATGGCGTCCTGCAGCTTCGCCTGCTCGGCGAGCAGCTTGTCGAAGTCGGCGTCGGGCTCGCCCAGCGCGTTCGACACCTCGTCGAAGCGCTTGAGCAGGTCCTTCACCGGCTTCACGCCGAGCTCGACGTTGCCCTTCACGTCGAGCGACGGGTCGAGCTGCGGCTCCTGCGCGAGGTAGCCGATGCGCGCCGACGGGTCGGGCCGCGCGGTGCCGGTGAACTCCTGGTCGACCCCCGCCATGATGCGCAGCAGCGTCGACTTGCCGGAGCCGTTGGGCCCCAGCACGCCGATCTTCGCGCCGGGGAAGAAGGACAGCCAGATGCCCTTGAGGATCTCCTTGCCGCCCTTGGCCTTGCGGAGGTCCTGCATGGTGAAGATGAAGTTCTCAGCCATAGAGGCGGCCGCGTAGCCCGAGGCGTGCGCTGCTGCAATCAACCTCGGCGTGGGCCCTGACCCAACGGCGGGAGCGGCGCTCAGCCGCGTAGCGCGAAGGCGGCGCCCTGCGGGTCCTCGCACACGGCCACGCGCGCGCCGCCCGTGTCCACCACCGCCGCCACGACGCCGCCGCGCGCCCGCACCTCGGCCACCGCCGCGTCGAGGTCCGGCACCGCGAAGTGGAAGAGCCAGTGCGGGTGCGCGCCGGGCCAGGCCGCGACGTCCACCAGCAGCCCGGCGTCGGCGCCGGCGTCCCAGCCGAAGCGCTGCTGCGCGCCCTCGCGCGGGCCGAAGCGCCAGCCGAACGCGCCGGCGTACGCCGCGGCGGTGCGCTCGAGGTCGCCGCAGAGCAGCTGGTGCCACGCGACGTCCCGGCGCTCAGGCGCACCTCCGGGCGTCAGCGCCACCACCGCGCCGCCCGGGTCGCGCACGGTGACGGGCGCGCCGGGCCGCGGCGGGCCGGGAAGGCTCGCGCCCAGGGCCACGAAGGCGCGCGTCGCGGCCTCCACGTCGTCGACGCCGAGGTGGCCCAGCCAGTGCGCGGGCACGCCGCGCTCGCGCAGCGCGGCCGGCAGCGCCGTCACGTCGTCCGCGCCGCCGGGCAGCACGGCCGCGTAGAAGGCGCGCGCCGCGTCCACGTCGGTGGTGCGCAGCTCGATGCGGGCGAAGCGCGTCACTCGGCCAGCTGCCAGGAGGCACCTTCCAGCACGTCCTGTTGCCCCACCGCGCCCTGCGACACCGCGCCGCTCGCGTCGACGGTGGCCTCGGGCAGGACCTGCTTCCGCGCGCGCACGGCCGTCACCTGCACGCGGCGGTGCAGGAGCTCGTCGGGCCAGGCGTCGAGGCCGACGACGTACAGCGGCACGTCGTCGACGAGAAGGACGGCGCCGCCCTTCGCGTTCTCCGCGGTGCCGACGACGGTGGTGGGCTTCGTCATGGGCGTCTCCGGCGTCGTCGCGCAGGCGGCGAGCCCCGCGAGGCACAGCAGCAGCAGCGTCCAGCGCATGGGCGCGAGTGTGGCCCGAAGGCGCGACGAAGAACAATGCGAAGCGAAAGGGATGGTGCACGCACGCTTCCCTCGCGCCCGGGAGGTCGGCTACGGGCCACCGCCATGTCGCGCTTCCTCGCCGCTGCCCTGCTCGCCTCGCTCCTCGCCGCCTGCGGCGATGGCTACGTCGAACGCCCCACGCAAGTCGTCTTCGACCCGAACGCCACCGATTTCTGGGGCGTGCCATTGCCCAGCGAGCTGCGGCGCCAGGCCGACGGCAGCTACAACCTCGAGCGCTGGCCCGGCCCGCGCCCGCAGCTGGTGAAGATGTGGCTCGACACCATCGACAGCCGCGTCACCGACGGCTGGGGTGTCAACGCCGGCGCCTTCTTCGTGCTGTCGGGCGACCTCGACGAGGCGTCGCTGCCGGGCAAGCCGTCGGACACGCTGTCCGCCGACGCCGCGGTGCAGCTCGTCGACATCGACCCCGCGTCGCCCGAGTACGGCCGCCGCTTCCCGCTCGTCGTGCGCTTCACGAAGGACGCGGTGCCGTACCGCCCGGCGCGGCTGCTGGCGCTCAACACGGTGCAGGGCTTCGTGCGGCGCCCCAACACCACCTACGCGGTGCTGCTGACGGACGCGCTCAAGGACGCCGCCGGCCAGCCGCTCGGCCGCAGCAAGCCCTTCCACGCGGCGCTCGAGCAGCTCGCCGACGCGGACCCAAAGGCGAAGGCCGCGCTCGCGCCGCTGCACGACTTCATCGAGAAGGAGGGCTTCGCCAAGGGCCGCGTGGTGGGCGGCACGGTGTTCCGCACCATCGACCCGAGCGCGTCGCTGAAGAAGCTGGCCGCCTGGGTGGAGACGCTCCCGAAGCCGGTGTTGGCGACGCCGTGGACGAAGGCGGACGAGTACGCGGACTTCACGCTGTACACCGCGTCGTACGAGGTGCCCCACGTGCAGACGGGACCCATTCCGGGGAAGGGGCGCATCCGGTGGAGCGCCGACGGCTCGGCGCCGGTGCCGCAGGGCACGCAGCGGGTGCGGCTGTCCATCTCCATCCCCAGGGTGGCGGCGCCCGCAGACGGCTACCCGCTGATGCTGTACTTCCACGGCTCCGGCGGCGAGTACCGCGAGGTGATGGACCGCGGGCCGCTGCCACAGACGGCAACCCGAGACCAGCTGCCCGAGCCGCCGAAGGGCAGCGGGCCCGCGGCGTGGCTGGGCCGGCGCGGCGTCGCCACCATGGGCTTCGACTTTCCCCTGCACGGGGACCGCGACACGCCGCCCGACACCACGGGGCTGCGGCTGTACGACTTGTTCGGCGACATCGACTCCACCATCGACAACATGCAGGTGGCGGCGATGGAGGCGGTGTACCTGACGCGCCTCGTGGAGGGCATGACGGTGCCGCTCGAGGGCGGCGGCACGGCCCGCTTCGACGCCGCGCGCGTGTCGGCGATGGGCCAGTCCATGGGCAGCACCATCGGCATCCCGGTGGCGACGGTGGCGAGCCGCATCCACGGCTACGTCTTCTCGGGCGCGGGCGGGCTGCTCCTCGAGGTGGGCACCACCGCGACGTACCCGGTGGAGCTGCGCCCGGCGCTCGAGCTCCTCCTCGGCTTCGGCGACGGGCAGACGCTGGACAACCTGCACCCGATGCTGAACGCCTTCCAGGCGCTGTGGGACTACACGGATCCGGTGGCGAAGGCGCCGCACGTCGCGCGCGAGCCGCACGCCGGCATGACGCCCCGGCCCTTCTTCATGCCCCACGGCGTCATCGACGGGTACTTCCACCCCGGCGCGCAGGCCGCCGTCGCCGTGGCGCTGGGCACCACCATCGTCGGAGACGAGGCGCACCCATTCGAGCCCGACGCGCTGCGCCTCGACGGGCGGCAGACGCAGGCCAGCTTCCCGCTGACGAAGAACCTCAACGGCGTCACCGCGGGCACCGTGCACCTCACCGCGCCCTTCGAGCTGGGCCACTACGTGTCCTTCGACGTGGCCAGCGTCAGCGCGCAGATTGCGTGCTTCGTGCTGGGCGTCGGAACGGCCGAAGGCCCGTCCATCGTCGCGCCGCGCGGGCTGGACGACGCGTGTCCGTAGGTAGGTGGGCGCTTCAGAAGCGGCCGGTGAAGACGAGCGCGCCCCCGCCGGCGGCCGGCGCGAACGCCACGTCCACCGGGCGGCCGGCCCACACGCCGTCCAGCACCAGGCACACCACCGCGCCGGCGAGGCCCACGCCGCCGAGGGTGAAGCCCGCCGTCGCCAACGTCTGGCCGTTGCGCGCGCGCGTCTGGAGGTTGAGGACGAGCACCGCCTCCTCCGTCAGCGGCGCGCGGCCGTTGCCGACGTAGGCGTCGAGCAGGGCGTTGGCGTCGCCCGCGTTGAGAAGGCCCGCGAGGCCCAGACCGAAGCCGGTGAGCGACACCGCGGCGGCGCCCAGGCCCACGCCCGTCAACCAGCCGCGCCCGCGCGGAGCCGTCCCGTCCCCGGCCCGCGCCGGCGAGGCGCCGGCGAGCAACACGGCGGAGAGGAGGGCGGCGGTGGTCTTCACGGAATGGAGACTTTGCGGGTGTCCCACGGCCGGGTGTACCCCGAAACGGGGGCCGCCCCAAGTCGAATGGCGGCGCGCGACGTTCGGCGTGCCAGCCGCAGCGTTTCTGTTACAGGAAGCGCTCGTGCCCGCCGTGCTCGAGGTCTCGCAGCTGGTCAAGCGGTACCCGTCGCTCGTCGCGCTGGACGGCGTGTCGCTGCACATCGACGAAGGCGAAATCTTCGCGCTGCTGGGCCCCAACGGCGCCGGCAAGACGACGCTCATCGGCGCGGTGTGCGGGCTGGTCCGCAAGACGAGCGGCACGGTGAAGCTGTTCGGCACGGACCTCGACGTGGACCCGGTGACGCCGCGCTACTCGGTGGGCCTGGTGCCGCAGGAGATCAACTTCGACCCGTTCTTCTCGGCGCGCGAGTCGCTCGACATCCAGCTCGGCTACTTCGGCAAGCCCGCCGACAAGGCGCGCGTCGACGAGCTGCTCGAGGCGCTGAGCCTCTCATCGAAGGCCGACACGCAGACGCGCGCGCTGTCCGGCGGCATGAAGCGGCGGCTCCTCATCGCCAAGGCGCTGGTGCACCGGCCGAAGCTGGTGTTCCTCGACGAGCCGACGGCGGGCGTGGACGTCGAGCTGCGGCGCGACCTCTGGAGCTACGTGCGCAGGCTGCGCGCCGAGGGCACCACCGTGGTGCTCACCACGCACTACCTCGAAGAGGCCGAGGCGCTGGCGGACCGCGTCGGCATCATCGACAAGGGCCGGCTCTTGCTGGTGGAGGACAAGCACGCGCTCATGCGGCGCCTGGGCGAGCGGCGCCTCGAGGTGCGCTTCAAGGAGCCCGTCACCGCGCTGCCACCCGCGGTGGCGAAGGGCAGGCTGTCGCCCGACGGGCGCGTCTTCAGCTTCATCGAGCAGGCGGGCACCGAGAGCGCCGCCGAGGTGCTGGCGCTCCTCTTCGCCGCGCAGCTGCCGGTGGCCGACGTGTCGATGCAGCCGGCGCGGCTCGAAGACATCCTCCTGCGCGTGCTGAAGGACGGGAAGGCCGCATGAACGTCATCGGCGCGAAGACGCTGCTGGGGAAGGAAGTGCGCCGCTTCCTGCGCGTGCCGGGGCAGACCATCCTCCAGCCGCTGATCAGCACCTCGCTGTACTTCGTGGTGTTCGGCTACACGCTGGGCGGCCGCCAGGCGTCGGTCGAGGGCGTGCCGTACGTCCAGTACATCGTCCCGGGACTGGTGTTCCTCGGCGTGGCGAACAACGCGTTCCTGAACTCCTCCAGCTCCTTCTTCATCACCAAGATTCAGGGGACCATCACCGACCTGCTGGTGGCGCCGCTGGGGCCGGCGGAGCTCCTGTTCGGCTTCGTCACCGGCGCGATGACGCGCGGGCTGCTCGTGGGCGTGCTCACCTGGGCGGTGGCGCTGCTCTTCACCGGCGCGCACCTCGTCAACGTGGTGGGCACCGTCGTCTTCCTGCTGCTGTCCGCCTACGTCTTCGCGGTGCTCGGACTGCTCGCGGGCGTGTGGGCCGAGAAGTTCGAGCAGATCAACTTCTTCCCCACCTTCCTCCTGCTGCCGCTCACCTTCCTCGGAGGCATCTTCTACTCGGTGCGCCTCCTGCCCGAGCCGTTCCGCAGCATCAGCCTCTTCAACCCGGTGGTGCACATGGTGGAAGGCCTGCGCGCGGGCATGCTGGGCCTCGAGCAGCACTCGTGGACCGGCCTCGTGCTGTTGCTCGGCCTCGCGACGTCGGCGACGGCGCTCGTCTGGCGCCTGCTGCGCGTGGGCTACAAGCTGAAGTCCTGACGGAACGACCGGGCCTTTTGGGGTAGTCTCGCCCGCGGACATGGCCATTCCGTTCGGTCGGTACCAGCTCTTGCGGAAGATCGCGTCGGGCGGGATGGGCCAGGTGCTGCTCGCGAAGAAGGGCCAGGACGACTTCGAGAAGCTCGTCGTCATCAAGCGCATCCTTCCGCACCTCGTCGAGGACGAGGAGTTCTTCACCATGTTCAAGGACGAGGCGAAGATCACCATGCGCCTCGACCACCCGAACATCGCGCGCATCAACGAGTTCGGGGTGGAGAACGGCGTTCACTTCATCGAGATGGAGTACGTCGCCGGCGAGGACGCGCGGCGCATCGAGAAGCGCGCGGCCGCCGCGGGCCGGGGCATTCCCGTCGGCGTCATCCTGCGCATCATCGCGGACGCCGCGGCGGGCCTCGACTTCGCCCACAAGGCGCGGGACGCGAAGGGCCAGCCGCTCAACCTGGTGCACCGCGACGTCTCGCCGCAGAACGTGCTGGTGGGCTTCGACGGCTCGGTGAAGCTCATCGACTTCGGAGTGGCGAAGGCCGCGGGCCGCGCGCAGCACACCGCCACCGGCATCCTCAAGGGGAAGTTCCCGTACATGTCGCCGGAGCAGGCGCGCGGCGACGAGCTGGACCCGCGCAGCGACGTCTTCGCGCTGGGCATCGTGCTGTGGGAGCTGCTCACCGGCCGGCGGCTCTTCAAGGGCGAGAACGACCTCGCGACGCAGAAGCTGGTGCTGGCCTGCCAGGTGCCCGCGCCGTCCAGCGTCGAGCCGAGCGTGCCGCCGGGCCTCGACCCCATCGTCCTGAAGGCGCTCGCGAAGGACGCGGCGGACCGCTACCCCGACGCCGCGGCCTTCCGCATGGCGCTCGAGGAGTTCGCGCTGGCCAACGCCATCCCGTCGTCGGCGGCGCACCTGTCGGCCTTCATGCAGGAGCTGTACGCCGAGCGCATCGCGAAGGAAGCGGACCCGCGCGCCCTGGAGGAGGACTCGGGCCTCACCGACCTCGACGTCGGCGGCCTCGCGAAGCCCGGCGGCGCGGCCACGGTGGTGGACAAGAACCGCCAGCCGTCGGGGAACACCGGCGCGCAGACGGCCGTGGACGGCCGCGCGCAGCGGACGCAGGCCGTCGGCCCGCCCGCGCGCGGCGGCAGCAAGGCGCTGTGGGGCGTCATCGGCGCGGTGGCGCTCGCCGGCATCGCCGCCGCCGCGTACGTCAGCACCCGCAACAAGCCGCAGCGGGTGGACACGCCCCCGGTGGTGGTGGAGCCGCCCGAGGTGAAGCCGCCCGCGGAGGCCCCCAAGCCCATCGAGCTGCGCATCGAGAGCGACCCCCCCGGCGCCGACGTCGAGCTCGCCGGCGAGAAGGTCGGCCAGACGCCGTACACCACCAGCGTGCCGCCCGAGAAGCTACCGATGGCGGTGAAGCTGACGCGCGACGGCTACGAGCCGCAGCAGGGCTCGCTGACGGCGAGCGCGCCGAGCTGGACGGTCGAGCTCAAGAAGAAGGCCGTGAAGCCCACCGGCAAGACGAACCCCACCATCAAGACGACGCGCTGAGCTTCGGGGGAGGTCGGTGCGCGTCGCTCGGGCGCAACGCCGTGCCGAACAGGCCCGCCGTCTCCAGCTCGAGCGTGAGCTGCGCGCGGCGCTTGTCCCACGTCTCGCGCACCTCGTCGGCGCGCTCGAGGCGGCGGCGCAATTCGGCGTTCTGCGCCTCGAGCTCGTGAATGCGCTCGAGCAGCTCCTCCACCGAGAAGGCCTTCAGCTCGGCCAGCTCGCCGCGCAGCAGCTTGTTGGCGTGTTGCACCCGCTCGAGCTCGTCGCGCAGCGCGCGCTCGTCCTCGGCCGTCATGGCTTCGATTGTCGCAAAGCCTGGCCCCGCCTCGCGAGCCGCCCCGTCCGGGTGGCGGCGCTTGCGTTGGCCCGTCCGCGCGAGCAAAGGAGGCCCACGCATGCCGTCCGCCCGCCCCTTCATCGAGCCGCGCCTCGTCCCGGCCGCCGACTCCGTCGTGGTGAAGGAGGTGTACCTGTCGCTGCAGGGCGAGTCGTCGCACCAGGGCCTCTTGTGCGCCTTCGTGCGGCTCACCGGCTGCCACCTGCGCTGCAGCTACTGCGACAGCGAGTTCGCCTTCACCGGCGGGACGCGGCGCAAGGTGGCCGACGTGGTGGCCGAGGTGAAGGCGCTGAACACGCCGCGCGTGGAGGTGACGGGCGGCGAGCCGCTGTTGCAGCCCGGCGTGTACCCGCTGATGCAGGGGCTCCTGGACGCGGGCCTCACGGTGCTGCTCGAGACGTCCGGCGCCATCGACGTGCGGCTGGTGCCGCCGGCGGTGCACAAAATCGTCGACCTCAAGACGCCGTCGTCCGGCGAGTGCGACCGCAACGACCTGCGCGTCTTCGCCTCGATGACGGCGCGCGACGAGCTCAAGTTCGTCATCGGCGACCGCGCGGATTACGACTGGTCGGTGGGGATGATCCGCGAGCACCGCCTCGACGCGCGGCCCTTCGCGCTCCTCTTCAGCACGGTGTACGGGAAACTCGAGGCGCGGCAGCTGGCCGAGTGGGTGGTCGCCGACCGGCTGCCGGTGCGCTTCCAACTCCAGCAGCACAAGTACGTGTGGCCGCCGGAGACGCGCGGCGTCTGACAGCGCCATCGCGCTGGCGGACCGAGTGACGTTGCGAGCCGCCCGAGGTACGGCGAGGAGGCCGCTGGCGGGCAACTGACCGGGCCGGAACGATGGGCCGCGACGCACCTCGGCGGCGCGGAAGCGGCCTCGACGCCCACCGACTCCTTCAGCGGCGCGCGCGCCCGGTGCGAGCCGCGGTGCGCTTCGCGGTGCGGCGCGCCGACGTCGTCGTCTTGCGGGCCACCTTCACCTTGCGGGCCTTGCCGGCCTTGGCCGCGGGCCGCGCGGGCGCGCTGGGCAGCATCGGCGCGGCGGCCGTCGGCGGTGGGCGCGTCGCGGCCTTGAGGCGCTCCTGGCGGCTCATCAACTCGAGCTTCACCTGCTCGAAGTACTCGCGGCCGCCGGGGATGGTGTCGGTGCCGTCGATGACCTCCGGCGCGCCCTGCACGACGATGGGCCACGCGGGCGTCTTCGTGTCGAGCTGCTTGAGGCGCTGCGTCAGCATCGCACGGAAGGTCGTCAGCGCGCCGAGCTCCGGCGCAGGGCCGGGCGCCAGCAGGATGGCCGCGTAGAGGCCCGGCTTCCCGCTCTCGTCCAGCCCCCGCATCGTAAACGCGTCCGCCACGTTGAAGCCGGGCACCATCGGCCGCGCCACCAGCTCCCTCGAGAGGTCCTGCAACTTCCCGTCAATCCGGGTGTCGTCGAACATGCGCGCGCTCTATACCCGATGCGGCGCGTCGCGCTGCAGGGGGGCGCCCCGGTTTTTTTCCAGAAATCTGAGAGCTGGCTGCGATTTCAGTGGGTTAGCGGTGCGCTAGCAGCTTCATCGGGCGGGGTTTGTGAGGCCGCTTGGCAACCGGCTGCGGCCCGTCGCCCTGCACCGGCCCCTTCTCGATGGCCTGGAGGACGAGGGCGGTGGTGCGGACGAGGTCGGTCGAGGAGACTTTCCCGTCGCCATTCAGCCTGGTGACGTGGGTCAACCGGCGCTGGCCGTTGGCCATCGTCACGGTGAACTCGACGCCGCCCTTCACCGAGCGCATCGCCACGGTGGCGTCACGGCCCCCGCCCTTCACGCAGTTCATCGAGAAGCAGAGCGTCTCGGACAGCGGGTTGGAGGCGGGCGTCAGCAGGACGCGCTCACCCGTCGCGAAGGCGGTGGGGGCGGCGAGGAGGGCGACGACGATGAGGAAGCGGCGCATGCCCCGACGGACTGCAGGATCGAGGCCGCGGCCAAAGCGGCTGGATTCGCTCGAAAGCCCCTCACACTGGAGCGCGCGTGTACCAACCGGTGGGGGGCACCGTTGCACACTCCCGTGGACAGCCGTCACGGCGGATCAGCCCGGGAGGCCGGTGGTGGCGGCGGCGCCCAGCGCGAAGCCGACCGCGCGCAGCACCACGCCCAGCACGAAGCCGCCGACGGCGCCGGCGAGCAGCATGCCCTTGAAGCGGTGCTCGAACTGCCCGAAGGCGAAGTACAGCGTGTAGACGGGCAGGCACAGCACCATGAAGCCGGTGCCGACGCTGCGGCGGAAGGCGAACACCAGCACCGGCAGCAGGCACGCGGCGGCGAGCACGTTGAACACCAGGCCGAGGACGGCGAGCAGCATCGGCGGCACCATACGCACAAGCGCACGCGAGGTGCTATGGCGTCGCGCATGAACGTCCTGCGGGCGGTGCTGAACTTCGTGGTGGGGGGCGCGCTGTTGGGCGTACTCGCCACCACGCTCCTCTTCCCGCGGTACATGGCGTGGGACAACACGCCGGGCCAGGGCAAGGCCCTGTGCGACTGCGCGGAGACGACGCGGCAGACGGCGGACCGGCTGGTGAACGCGCAGCTGACGGGGTGCGCGGTGGGCGCGGTGGTGGGCGCCGCCGGCG
The DNA here is from genome assembly GCA_040755835.1 of Myxococcota bacterium. Lineage (GTDB taxonomy): Bacteria > Myxococcota > Myxococcia > Myxococcales > Myxococcaceae > JADLDB01. The sequence continues at coordinate 5,294 of JBFMAB010000122.1, read as the reverse complement.
GCATCGCCTTCACCGTGGTGCGGCGAAAGAAGAAGGGCGCGGCCGAGGCGCCGCCGGCCACGACCTGAGCCCGTCTCCGCGTGTCGCGAAGGACCAGCCACGCCGGTGCGCCGCGCAAGGCCCCCGCCGACCGTCAGCGGTGGTTCGTCTACGTCGTGCGCTGCGCGGACGGCTCGTTGTACACCGGCTGCACCAACGACCTCGGCAAGCGCCTCGCGGCGCACGACGCGGGGAGAGGCGCGCGGTACACGCGGTCGCGGAGGCCGGTGACGCTGGCGTACTGGGTCGGCGTGCGGGGCCGCTCGCGCGCGCTGGCGAAAGAGGCGCGGCTCAAGCAGCTGACCCGCGACGAGAAGCTGGCGCTGCTGGCCCGGGCGCCGCTGCGGCCGCTGCCCCGCCCGCCCGCCCGCGGCCGGACTTGAAGGGCCGGGGCCTCGTGGACACAATCACTCGCGTCATGGCCGAAGGGTTGGACGCCCGCGCCCGCGAAGTGCTGCGCGCCGTGGTGCAACAGTTCATCGCGTCGGGCGACCCGGTCGGGTCGAGCCAGCTCACCCGCACGGGCGAGTTCGAGGTCTCTCCGGCGACGATGCGCAACGTGCTGTCCGAGCTGGAGGAGCTCGGCTACCTCGAGAAGCCACACACCTCCGCGGGCCGCGTGCCCACCGACCAGGGCTACCGGCTGTTCGTCGACTCGCTGTTGCAGCTGCGCGAGCCGAGCGCGCGCGAGCGCGAGCTCATCGAGTCCGGCCTGTCGAACGTCGCGGTGGAGGAGAAGCTGCAAGTCGCCGGCCGCGTGCTGCACCAGCTGTCCCGCCACGCGGCGGTGGTGCTGATTCCCCGGCCGTCGTCCGCGGCGCTGGAGCGCGTGGAGTTCCTGCGGCTGCGCGACGACAAGGTGCTGGCCATCCTCGTGGGCCAGGGCGGGCAGGTGCAGAACAAGCTGGTCGAGCTCGACGGCCCGGTGTCGCCCGAGCAGCTCGTGCAGGCGGCGAACTACCTGAACAAGCTGCTCGAGCACGCCACCAGCATCGAGGAGATGCGCGGGCGCATCCTCCAGGAGCTGGACAGCGAGCGCGCGCAGTACGACGAATTGGCCGCGCGGGCGCTGAAGCTGGGCGCGCTGGCCACCGACGTGTCGTCCACCGAGCGCGTCGTCATCGAGGGCACGGGCAGCTTCCTCGAGCAGCGCGAGTTCGCCGAGGACGTGAAGCGCATGCGCGTGCTGTTCAAAGCGCTCGACGAGAAGCACAAGCTGCTGGCGCTGCTCGACCGCGTGCAGCGCGCGCGGGAGATGCAAATCTTCATCGGCGCCGAGAGCGAGTTCTCGTCGCAAGGGGACGTGTCGCTGGTGGCCACGCCGTACGGCACCGGCGACGTGGTGCTGGGCACCGTCGGCGTCATCGGGCCCACCCGCATGGACTACCAGCGCGTCATCCCGCTCGTCAGCCTCACCGCGCAGCTGCTCTCGCGCGAGTTCGAAGACGAGTAGCGCACCAACGACGGACGGCCCGGCGACACGCTACGATGCCCGCCGCAACGAGGCGGCGCGGTGCGGCCGCCGACACGGGGCCTCGAGCGGCCCGAAGCGGAGCGACGTGAGCAGCAGCGGGCAGGTGGAGGTGGAGCTGGACCTGACGGGCGCGACGCTGGGCCCGTGGCGGCTCGAGCACGTGCTGGGCGAGGGCGCGATGGCCCGCGTCTACCAGGCCCGCGCCGCCGACGGCCGCGTCACCGCCGTGAAGGTGTTGCGCCGCGAGCACTCGAGGGACGCCGAGCTGGTGTCGCGCTTCGTGCGCGAGGCTCGCGCGGTCAACGCCATCAAGCACGAGCACATCGTCGAGGTGTACGACTTCGGCGAGCAGCGCGCGCCCGACGGGACGACGGCGTCCTACCAGGTGATGGAGCTGCTCCAGGGCCGGCTGCTGTCGGACGTCTGCGACGCGGGCCCGCTGCCGCTGCAGCAGGCGGTGGCGATTTGCGTGCAGGTCGCCTGGGCGCTCGACGCCGCGCACCAGATCGGCGTCGTGCACCGCGACATCAAGCCCGAGAACATCTACCTCCACGGGCCGGGGGCGAAGGTGAAGGTGCTCGACTTCGGCATGGCGAAGCTGCTCAAGCCCATCGGCGAGCTGCCGAAGTCCGGCACCATGGAGGGCGTGGTGCTGGGCACGCCCGAGTACATGGCGCCCGAGCAGGCGCTGGGCCGGCAGGTCGACCTCCGCGCGGACATCTACGCGGTGGGCTTGATGCTGTTCGAGCTGCTCATGGGCGCGCGGCCCTTCGCCGGAGAGACGTTTGGGAAGCTGCTCGTGGAGATCACCAGCAAGCCGGCGCCGCGGCTGCCCGAGCGCCTCCCGTCGGGCGAGGTGGTACCACCGGCGCTCGCGGACGTGGTGATGAAGTGCCTCGCGAAGTCGCCGGAGGAGCGCGTGCAGACCGCGGAGGCGCTGGCGCGCGCGCTCGAGCCGTACTCCGGGTTGCCGCCGGCGCCGCCGCGGAAGGTGCAGGCGCCACGGCCCGCGCCGCCGCCGTCCGCCGACGAGGAGGCCGCGCTGGCCGCGGCGGTGAAGGGCTCGCCGTTGCCGAAGGTGGTGGCGGTGCTGGTGGGCGTCGCGGTGCTCGCTGCGGCGCTGGTGCTGTTCCTGAAATGAGCGCGCCTCGGCTCGAGTGCGCCAGGGCCTGAGAAGCCGCCGCCCTCCCCAGCGCCGTTCAGCGCGTGGTCGGGCGCGACGCCTCGAGCAGCAATTTCGGTGCCGGTGCGCTGACGAGAAGCGGTTTCGAGTTCAGCGCTTCGGCCGCAGGCCGAGGTGATGCGCCAGGGAATCGGCTGCCTCGAGCGCCGCGCCGACGGTCTGGACGAGGCCCGTCGTCCGATGGAACCACGACGGAATGGCCGAGCGGATCAATCGCTCGGCGTCAGCCGGTGACAAGTCGAGGAACGACGTCAGGCCGTGTCGTCTCGACACCGCCGAGAAGCCGGCGAGGTCTGCCACCTGGACGAGGCGAGCGATGCGGCCGGCCTCGCCCGGCAACCGGGCCTCGACGTCGGGGGCGTGGTGGACCCGCACGAAGTCGACGAAGTGCGTTGGCACCGACCAGCGCGCGCACACGAGAGCGCCGAGCTCGGCGTGGTCCATGCCGCAGATGGAGCGCTCGGCGGCGACGAGCTCGGCGGGCGAATGCCACTCGGCCTCGTCGACCTCGCGCAACGACGCCGGCGCGAGGTTGAAGAGGATGAAGCGGCCCACGTCGTGCAGCAGTCCGGTGAGGTACGCCCGCTCGTGGTCGAGTCCCAGATTCGAGTGCCGCGCGAGCGCGCGCGCGACGCTGCCCACCTCGATGGCGTGCGTCCACAGCCCGCGCTCCCAGTCGGAGCGGGGCACGAAGACGCGCACCACCGCCATCGACATCAACAGGTTCGACACCTCGCGCACGCCCAGGCGGACCACCGCGTCGCGAATCCGGGTGATGGTGGACACCCCGCGCGTCGCCACCGAGTTGGCGGCCGCGACCAGCCGCACGGCGTAGTTGGGCTCGCTCTCGAGGAGCTGCACCAATTCGTCGAAAGCCGTTTCGGAGGCGGGGTCGATGTCGAGAATCCGCGTGACCACGTGGGGCAACACCGGCAGCATCTCCACTTCGCGCGTCAGGCGCTCGCGAATGGGAATGGGTTGGTCGCTCGCGGGTGAAAGGTGCGTCGTCATCGCGCGCCGCCCGGGAGGAAGAGGGTGAAGGTCGTGCCCGCGCCGGGCGCCGTGTCCAACACCACGCTGCCGCCGTGCGCGTTCATCACCTGGCGCACCGTCGCGAGTCCCAGTCCCGTGCCCTTGCCCGGCGGCTTCGTGGTGAAGAAGGGCTCGAAGGCGTGGGCGGCGATCTCCTGTTCCATTCCGGGCCCGTCGTCGGACACGCGCACCTCGACGCCGTCCTGCCCGTCGCGGCGCGCGGCGCGCGCAGTCAGGAGAATGCGGCCTCCGCCCGGCCCCAGGGCGTCGACGGCGTTGACGCACAGGTTCAACAGCGCCTGGTAGAGCCGCATCGCGTCGAGGGACAGCGTGGGCAGCCCGTCGGCGATGTCCACCTCGAAGCGGACCTGCGAGGGAACGAGGCGGCCGAGCTGCCGCGCGTAGGAGCGCAACAGCGGCGTCGGCTCGGTGGCTGTCATGAGCCCCTTTCCCCCGCGCGCGAAGTCCAGGAGCTGGCGCACGAGCGCCACGGCGCGCTTCGACACGTCGGACATGTCCTGCGCGATGTCGTGCACCAGCGCCTCGTCGGGAGGACTCTTCAGCAGCACCTCGGCGCCCGACGACAGCGGCGTGAGGAGGTTCGCGAGGTCGTGCGCCACCGCCGCCGCCAGGTGTCCAAGCACATCGATGCGTTCGCCGCGCTCCGCCAATGCCGCGAGCCGCCGTTCGGTCGTCACGTCGCGTTTCACGGCGATGAAGTGGCGGACGCCGCGGTGGTCGACGACGGGGGTGATGGTCGACTCGTCGAGGTAGAGCGCGCCGTCCTTGCGACGATTGACGAGCGTCCCCGTCCAGGTGGCCCCGGCGAGGATGGTGCTCCACAACCCGTCGTAGACGCGCGAATCCTGTTGCCCCGACTTGAGCATGCGAATCGAGCGGCCGGTCGCTTCCTCGCGCGTGAAGCCGGTCAACCGCGTGAAGGCCGGGTTGATGTACTCGACGACGCCGCGCTCGTCGGTGATGACCACGGCGTTGCCGACCGCCTCGAGCGCCGCGCGCTGCAGCTCGAGGGTGTCCACCGCCTCCGTCACCAGCACCAGGTTTCCCGGTCCGCGCACCAGCCGCACCCCCGGCCGAACCAGGTCCTCCAACCGTCGACTGCTGGCGGCACCTGTCAACCCCAGCAGGCGCGCGCCGTGCCCATTCGCCCACCGCACCTGCCCGGCGTCGTCGAGCTCGCAGGCGCCGACACCGACCAGGTCCAGCGAGCGCCCGAGCTCCGGCTCGAGGTGGGCCGACTGGGTGATGGCAAGCGTCGTCATGGGCGACCTCCTCGTTCCTGAAGACAGTCTCGTCGCGCCGGCGGCGCTGCGACATCGGGGAAAGTCCCCTGCCGTGTGTCGGGAAAAATCCCGACACGCTAAGCTGCGGGGAATTGGGGGGCGGGGGATTCCAGTCGAGAGGCTCCGTTTCGCGAGTCAAGAGCAGTCGAGAAATCGGCCCGGAGCGCCGGCGCGGATCAGACTGGGAAACGGTGGCTCCGAGGCGTGACGCTGGCCGCGCACGTAGCCGCGATGCGCGGTGCGCTATTTCGGGACCTGGTGG
>JBFMAB010000121.1:0-57286 GCA_040755835.1 Myxococcota bacterium | reverse complement strand
GCACAGGAGGTCACCACCGCACAGCCACACCGACGCGACTACGACGACGAGGAAGAAGTGATTCGCAGGTCAACCGATGGGGAGGTGTAATTGTCGCCAAGGGGTAAGTGTAATTGACGCCGGGGAGGGCAGCGCTGGCGCAGGGCCATGTCGAGTGCCGTCATCATGAGGTGCCGATTTCGGCGCCCAGCCGACGCCAACGAGTCGGGGATGACTGCGAAGGGCCGCTTGTCCTGGGGCGTGCGCGGCCTGGTGGTGTCGCCCACCCGGCGGTGAAGTCGCGCTTCACGAGGTGCTCCACCACCGGCTTCTCGTGGTTGCTGTCATTGGTGTGTGAAGCGCCGCTTCAGCCGGCCCACCAGGCCCTCCTCGCGCATCAACCGGGGTGACGCGGTTGCGGCCCACCTTGATGCCCGGCTTCTTCAGCGTGCGGTGGACTCGTGGGCTGCCGTACTTCCGGCGGCCCTTTTCGCGCTTCGTGCACCGGCACCACTTCGAGTTCGGCTTTCTTCACGTGCTTTCCTTCGCCAAGAAGGCCGCCGCTTTTTTGGGGGGGTGGTGTCCACCAAACCGGCCCAAGCCCACCGCACACATCACGCCTCCAGCGGCCAGGCCTCCGCCACGCCCAGCCGGGTCGCCAGTGCACGCGCCTCGACGATGTTGTCCTCGATGCTGCAGTACGTCCACGAGCCGTAGCGACCGATGGAGTGGATGCCCCGGGCTTCGAGCTGGGCCTTCCAGCGCGCCACCTCGGCGTTCGACTTCTTCGTGATGTGCACATACGCTGGATTCATCACCACCGAATGCTCGGAGACGAGCCTCTGCGTCGTGACGATGCCCTCGCGCTCGAGGCCGGCGAGCACCCGGTCGCGCGTCTTCGCCACGTCGATGGGCGCATCGCGGGGAAGGCCGACCTCGACATAGAGGCTCATGCGCGGCCCGTCGAAAATGTTGTCGTAGAACCCAACCCGATAGAACGGAAGCGTACGGTCCGGGAAGTAGACCCAGTGCACGTCCCGCGGGCCCTTGGCGTCGAAGCCGAAGTTGAAGACGAGCACCTGATTCCAGGTCCACGTGTCGTCCACCGGCAGACCGCACAGCTTCAGAAGCGCGGGGAAGGGCGCCGAGGTGACGAGCCGGTTGAAGCGGTATTCGCCCCTCGCGGTGCGCACCGCCCTCTTCTCGAGGTCGACGGCCTGCGCGCCCTCACCGAGGTGAATCGCCGACGGGTCCACCTCGCTCGCCAGCGCCTTCACGTACTCGATGGCGCCGCCCGCGGGGTAGGTAAAGGTCGCGTTGTACGAGGCGTTGTCCGGCTGCTTCATGTTGCGGATGATTTCGGTGAGGTCCGCGTGCGGAAAGAAGCGCCCCATGGCGTCGCGGTCCAACGTCGCGAGGTCCGTGGCGTACAGCTTCTCGTTGTAGGGGATGAGGAACTTCTCGGCGATGGAGCGCCCGAAGCGCGCGTACAGCATTTCCTTGAAGTTGCCTTCCGGCTGCGGCGGCTGGCCCGGCGCGCGGGCGAAGTAGAGATCGTGCAGGCAGTCGATGAACTCGTCCTGCGGCAGCTGGTGGATGTTCTTCTGGAACGGAAAGTCGATCTGCCGGCCCGCGTAGGCGATGAAGGACTTCTTCACCACCGTGCGGATCTCCTGCCCCGGCATGCGCGCGCGCAGCCAGGCCTCGATGTCCGGGCGCTTGAAGTGGAAGAAGTGGCCCGAGTAGTCCCAGACGAAGCCGTCCTGCTTGACGGTCTTGCAGTAGCCGCCGATCTCCGCGTCGCGCTCCAACACGATGAGATCGGCGCCCTTGCCGATGGCTGCGGCGGTCGCCAGGCCCGAGATGCCGGCGCCAAGAATGACGGTGTCGACGGTGTCCATTCCGAGGGCCTCTACCTCACTTCGAGATGGACCGGAGCGCGACCAGCGCCCCGTCCACGTCTTCGCGGCCACGGAGGTCCACCACGCCCTCGAGGTACCAGTCCTGCTCGCCCGCCGAGTCCAGCAGCGCGTGGCGCACCGTCCACAGCCGGGGTTCCACTTCGATGAACTGCGTCAAGAGCGGCTGCCGGGCCCGCGGCGTCACGTCGATCGACGGGTGCTCGGCCCAGTAGGGCGCCAGCGCGGCCTCCAGCGCCTTCGCGTCCAGCAGCTCCGACTCCGGCGGCAGCTGCTCCATCACGTCCTCGTACGCCTTCTTCGCCAGCAGGCGCACGAGCTGGTGCAGCTCCGCCCGCACGCGCGCCTTCAGGGCCTTCTCGTCCTTCGCGAGGTCCGTCTTCGGGCGCGGGGCCTCCTCGCCGGGCTTCACGACGAGGCCGAGCTGGCGTCCATAGCGCAGCGCCTCCCACTCTTCGAGCAGCGAGCTGTCGGTGTGCTTGAGCGTGGTGAGCAGGTACGCCGCGATGTCCTCGAGGCCCTCGGTGCGCGCGCTCTCGGGCACGTTCTGCACGAGCGTCTTGTAGACGTCGGACAGGTAGCGCAAGAGCACGCCTTCGCTGCGCTGCACGCCGTAATCCTTCACGAACTCGTTGAACGTCTGGCACTTCTCGAACAGCTCGCGCGCCACCGACTTGGGGCGGATGTTTTCGTGCCCCACCCACGGGTGCTTCGCCGCGAACTCGTCAAAGGTGCCGTAGATGAACTCGGCGTTGGGTTTCGGGTAGTCCACCTTCTCGAGCTCGATCATCCGCTGGTCGTACTCGACGCCCTGCGCCTTCAGCTCGCGGATCTTCTCGTCCTTCGCGCGGTCGCGCTGCGCGAACAGCACCGCGTCGGGGTTCTCGAGGATCGCCTCTACCAGCGTCAGCACGTCGAGCGCGTACGTCTCCCGCGCCGGGTCCAGCTTCGGGAGCACCTCGAGCAGGAACAGCGACAGCGTGTGGTTGAGCGAGAAGTCCTTTTGCAGCCCGTCGGCCACCTTCACGTGCGCGGGCATGGTGGGCGTCTTCTTCTCCACCTGCACGACGCCCGCGGCCACCAGCGAGCGGAACAGCACTCGCGCGTGCTTGAGCAGCCGGCCTTTGAGGACCGGCGAGGTGTGCGACAGCGCGACCAGCTCCACCAGGCGCCGGTAGCCGCTCGTCGACGCGTCCTGGTACGCCTGCAGCAGGTTCATCAGCAGCGCGTGCGTCACCGTGAAGCGTGACTCGAGCTTCTCGGGCTGGCTGACCGTCAGCCGCTCGAAGGTGCCCTTGTCCCAGTGCACGTAGCCCTTCTGCGGCGGCTTCTGCAGCGTGACGTTCCTCTTTCCTTCGGCCTTCTTCTGTGCGAGCCGCGCGTTCTCGATGACGTGCGCGGGCGCTTGCGCCACCACGAAGCCGCGATCGTCGAAGCCCTTGCGGCCGGCGCGCCCGGCGATCTGCTGAAAGTCGCGCACCGGGAGCACGACGGTCTTCTCGCCGTCGAACTTGCACAGCTGGGTGAAGAGCACCGTGCGGATGGGGATGTTGACGCCCACGCCGAGCGTGTCGGTGCCCGAGATCACCTTGAGCATCCCCTGCTGCGACAGCCGCTCCACGACCCGCCGGTACTTCGGCAAGAGCCCCGCGTGGTGCAGGCCGATGCCGTGCAGCAACAGGCGCTTCAGATCCTTTCCGAACGGCGTGTCGAAGCGGACGCCCTGGAGCGCCTCCTTCAGCTTCTGCTTCTCCTCCTTCGTGCAGACGTCCACCGACATCAGGTTCTGCGCCTGCTCGGCGGCGCTGCGCTGCGTGAAGTTGACCAGGTACACCGGCGCCTTGTTCTCGTGCAGCAGGTCCTGGACCGTCTCGTGCAGCGGCGTCTCGGCGTAGCGGAAGTCGAGCGGCACCGGGCGCTGGGCGCTGCGGATCTCGGCCACCTCGCGCCTGGTGATGGCGGTGAGGCTCTGCGCGATGGCGCTGGTGTCGCCCAGCGTCGCGGACATGAGCAGGAACTGCGTGTCCGGCAGCGACAGGAGCGGCACCTGCCAGGCCACGCCGCGGTCCTTGTCGCCGTAGTAGTGGAACTCGTCCATCACCACGGCGTCGGCGAACTGCCGCTGTTGCCGAATGGAGAGGTTGGAGAGGATCTCCGCCGTGCAGCAGAGGATGGGCGCGTCGCGGTTGATGGCGGCGTCGCCCGTCATCATGCCGACGTTCTCGGCCCCGAAGGCGTCGCACAGCGCGAAGAACTTCTCGTTCACCAGCGCCTTGATGGGGCAGGTGTAGAAGCTCGTCTTCCCTTCGGCCATCGCCTGGAAGTGCAGCGCGAGCGCGACGAGCGACTTGCCGCTGCCGGTGGGCGTCGCCAGCACGACGTGCTTGCCGCCGAGCAGCTCCAGCATCGCCTCTTCCTGCGCGGGGTACAGCGACAGGCCCGTCGACGCGACGTACGAGACGAAGCGATCGAGGATCTCGTCGGTGGACAGGCGCGGGCCGCCCTTCGGCGGGAGCAGCGCGGCCAGCGGTGCGGGGGAAGGCATGGTGACGGCTTATCGAACTCCACGCAGAGACGGGGCACGAGCGCGAAGGCCCAGGGCAGCCCGCGCACCCGCGCCCGCCACCGCCCGGTCACAGCCGATTGACAAAAAGCCGGGGCGAGCCCGGGTGTCTCAGAAAATCTGTCAAAGCCCTCGATTTGACTCCCGCTCAGCGGGCGTTTTCTCGATTTACAAGAAATCACTGGTTTACAGATGACGCGGCTTGTCATGAGGCCATCTCATGGCTAATCTGCTGTCGAACTGTTGGGAACACCGAGAGTGTTTCTGGATTTTCCAATTTACGGAGGATGCCATGACGCGGCCCGCCAATGTGAAGATCGTGGGACGGGACTCGCCGCTCCTCTCGGGCGAGGCGCTGGCGTTTTTGGGGTCGCTCGAGGGGAGGTTCGGCGAGCGGCGGCTTGAGTTGTTGGCGCGCCGGACGGCGCGGACGGTGTTCGACTTTCTGCCCGAGACGGCCTCGGTGCGCTCGGGCGACTGGCGCATCGCGCCGGTGCCGCCGGTGCTGGCCGACCGCCGCGTGGAGATCACCGGGTCCGCCGAGCCGAAGATGATCATCAACGCGCTCAACAGCGGCGCCAACGTCTTCATGGCCGACTTCGAAGACTCCATGGCGCCCAGCTGGGACAACGTCCTGGCCGGCCAGCAGGCGCTCTACGACGCCGTGCGCCGGACGCTGACCTACACCAGCCCCGAAGGGAAGCACTACCGGCTCCATGACAAGACGGCGGTGCTGTTCGTGCGGCCCCGCGGCTGGCACCTCGAGGAGTTGCACGTGCAGGTCGACGGCCGGCCGATGAGCGGCTCGCTGTTCGACTTCGGTCTCTTCTTCTTCCACAACGCGAAGGAGCAGCTGGCGCGTGGCGTCGGCCCCTTCTTCTACCTGCCCAAGCTCGAGAGCCACCTCGAGGCGCGGCTGTGGAACGACGTCTTCGTGTTCGCCGAAGACACGCTCGGCATACCGAAGGGCACCATCAAGGCCACGGTGCTGATCGAGACGTTGCCCGCGGCCTTCGAGATGGACGAGATCCTCTACGAGCTGCGCGATCACTCCGCGGGCCTCAATTGCGGCCGCTGGGACTACATCTTCAGCTTCATCAAGACGCAGCCGGATCAGCTGCTGCCGGATCGCGCCCAGCTGACGATGGACAAGGGCTTCCTGCGCGCCTACGTCCAGAAGCTGATCCAGACGTGCCACCGCCGTGGCGCCCACGCGATGGGCGGCATGGCCGCGCAGATCCCCATCAAGGACGATCCGGCCGCCAACGAGGCCGCGCTCGCGAAGGTGCGCGCCGACAAGCTCCGCGAGGTGAAGGACGGCCACGACGGCACCTGGGTCGCGCACCCCGGCCTCGTACCCGTCGCGAAGGCGATCTTCGACGAGCACATGAAGGGGCCCAACCAGCTCTCCGTGCTGCGCGACGACGTCGTCGTCACCCGCGAAGACCTGTTGCGTGTCCCCGAAGGCACCCGCTCCGAGGCCGGCATGAAGCACAACGTGCGCGTCGGCGTGATGTACCTCGAGGCCTGGCTGCGAGGGAACGGTTGTGTCCCGCTGTTCCACCTCATGGAGGACGCCGCCACCGCGGAGATCGCCCGTGCGCAGGTGTGGAACCAGCTGCACCACCAGGCGATGACCGTCCAGCAGTTCGACAGGCTGCTCGACGAGGATCTCGCCGACCTGAAGGGCGGCAAGTTCGACGAGGCGAAGCGGCTCTTCCGTGAGCTCTCGGTCTCGGAGCGCTTCGAGCCGTTCCTCACCATCCCCGCGTACCAACGCCTCGTCGCCGACGAGGCGAAACCCTCACCCTGAAAGCCCGAGCCCTTCCACGTTCCCTTTGTACCCCAGACCCCACGCAGTCCGATGAACCGAGAGCCCGCCATGACCGAGATCGCGAAGAACCTGACCCAGGCCGACCTGCATGCCCGCCGCTTCGACGGCATCACCCGGCCGTACACCAGGGCCGACGTGGAGAAGCTGCGCGGCTCCGTGAAGATCGAGTACACGCTGGCGCGCATGGGCGCGATGCGCCTGTGGGAGCTGCTCCACACGCGTGACTACGTCAACTCGCTGGGCGCGCTCACCGGCGGCCAGGCGGTGCAGATGGTGCGGGCCGGCCTCGAGGCCCTCTACATCTCCGGCTGGCAGGTGGCCGCCGACGCGAACACCGCCGGGCAGATGTACCCGGACCAGTCGCTGTACCCGGTGGACTCGGTGCCCGCGCTGGTGCGCCGCATCAACAAGTCGCTGCAGCGCGCCGATCAGATCGATCACGCCGACGGCAAGTCGGGCAGGTACTGGTTCGCGCCCATGGTGGCCGACGCCGAGGCCGGCTTCGGCGGCCCGCTCAACGCCTTCGAGCTGATGAAGGGGATGATCGAAGCCGGCGCCGCGGGCGTGCACTTCGAGGACCAACTGGCCAGTGAGAAGAAGTGCGGCCACATGGGCGGCAAGGTGCTGGTGCCGACGAGCCAGTTCATCCGCACGCTGGTCGCCGCGCGGCTCGCCGCCGACGTGATGGACGTGCCGACGCTGGTCATCGCGCGCACCGACGCGCAGTCGGCCAGGCTGATCACCAGCGACATCGACGAGCGCGACGTGCCCTTCATCGCCGGCAGGGACCGCACCGCCGAAGGCTTCTTCCGCCTGAAGGGCAACGGCGACGACTTCGCGATCGCCCGCGGCCTCGCCTACGCGCCGTACGCCGACCTCCTCTGGTGCGAGACCTCGACGCCCGACCTCAAGCAGGCCGCGCGCTTCGCCGAGGCGATCCACGAGAAGTTCCCCAACAAGATGCTGGCGTACAACTGCTCGCCGTCCTTCAACTGGAAGAAGAACCTCGACGACGCCACCATCGCCAGGTTCCAACGAGAGCTCGGCGCCATGGGCTACAAGTTCCAGTTCGTCACCCTGGCCGGCTTCCACTCGCTGAACTACTCGATGTTCGAGCTCGCTTCGGGCTACCGGGAGTCGGGCATGGCCGCGTACAGCGCGATGCAGCAGGCCGAGTTCGCCGCCGAGAAGCATGGCTATACCGCGACGCGCCACCAGCACGAGGTGGGCACCGGCTACTTCGACCAGGTCTCCGAGGTCATCTCGTCGGGCCAGTCGTCCACCAAGGCGCTCGACGACTCGACCGAGAAGCACCAGTTCTGACCGGTTGGTTTGTGCCGGGGATGGGGCCCCCACCCGCGCGGGCTCGTAGACCCTCGGACTCGGAAGCATGGCGCCGTGCACGCCTCCCGCCTCGCGTGCACGGCGTCCGTGCGTCAGCGCCTCGGCGTGACGCCCAGCTTCGAGAACGCGTGGCGGAACACTTCCGCGTCCTGCGCTCCCTGGATGACGAAGCGGTCGCCCACGATGAAGGTCGGCACCGCGGACACGCCGAGCGCCGCCGCCTCGTCCAGCCCCGCCTGCACCGCGGCGCGCCACTGGCCTGCCGCGACTTCGCGTTGCATCGCGTCCGGATCGAGGCCCGCGTCGGTCGCGGCGCCGCGCAGCACGCCCCAGTCGTGCAGATCCTCGCCCCGCGACCAGTACCGCTGCAGGACCTCGTGGTGAAAGGCCCCCAACCGCCCGTGCGCCCGCGCGTACTCGGTGCACTCGTGCGCCCGCCGCGAGTTGGGAATGCGGTCGCGGTGGACCAGCGTGAGCCGAAGCGCCCGCGCCCGCGAGGTGAGGGGGTTGTCGGGCGACTGCACCCGCGCGCGGAGGTGCTCGGGCAGCGCCCACCCCTCTTCCGGGGCGTCGGGACGCAGCAGGTACGGGCGCCAGTTCAGCGTCAAATCGTAGTCTTTCCGAAGGCTTTCGACCTCGCCGAGGCCGATGTAGCACCACGGTCAGACGTAGTCGGACCAGATGGTGAGAGCGACGTCGTGGCTCATGGGAGCATGCCTTACACCGGCCGCCACGGGCCGCAAGCCTGACGGAAAACTGCTTCGGGCGGGGAAGGGGTCGCGCTAGCGTCCCGCGCCATGGCCCGCTCGAAGAAGAAAACCGAGGCGAAGTCGCGTTCCCAGAAGGTGAAGCGCGCGGCGAAGGGCGCGAAGACGGCGGCTCGCCGGCCGGCGCCGACGGCCTCGAAGAAGGCCGCGAAGAAGGCCGCGCCCCGCAAGAAGGTGGCGCCCAGGAAGCCGGCCGCGAAGAAGCCGGCGGCGAAGAAGCCCGCCGGGAAGTTGAGCGCGAAGAACAGCGCGGTGCTGGACCGCGCGAGCGCGCGCGCCGAGGTGGAGGGGCTCATCAACCGCCTGCCGCCGCCGGTGGCGCCGATCGTGAAGACGCTGCGCAAGCTGGTGCTCGAGTCCGCGCCCGAGGCCGTGGAGCGCGTCGAGGGCGGCGAGGCGTCGTACTTCGCGGGCGGCATGTTCGCGCGCATCGAGCCGCACGAGCGCGACGTGCTCATCAAATTCATGAAGGGCTCGATGCTGCCGTCGAACGCCGTGCTGAAGCCGGAAGGCGAGGCGGGCACGGTGACGCTGACGTCGCTCGACGCCGTGCGCGAGTCGGTGTTGCGCACGCTGGTGCGCGAGGCGGTCCTCCTCAACCTCGAGAAGTCGCCCGTGCAGGCGCGCGCGTAGTCGAAGGGCCAGGGGTGAAGGCCGTTCGCCTCGACGCGCTCATCTTCGATCTCGACGGCACGCTGGCCGACTCGCTGGCCGACATCGGCGGGGCGATGAACCGGCTGCTGGCCACCTTCGGGTTGCCGTCGCAGCCGCTCGACCACTACCGGCAGTACGTGGGGGAGGGCGCCGAGAACCTCGTGCGCCGCACCTTCCTCACCGCGACGGGCCGCGACTGGAAGACGTCGGACGACGTGTCGGCTTTCCCGAAGCCCGTCGCCGAGCTGACCGACGCGTACCGCGCGCAGTACGCCGCGCTGGAGCACGAGGCGTCGAAGCCGTACCCGGGGATCGAGGCGATGCTGGACGGCGTCGTGGCGCGGCGGCGGCGCATGGCGGTGCTGTCGAACAAGCGCGACGACTTCACGAAGCACCTCGTGCAGCACCGCTTCGCGCGCTGGCCCTTCGTGGCGGTGCGGGGCGAGCAGGAAGGCGTGCCGCGCAAGCCCGCGCCCACCGCCGCCCTGGAGCTCGCGCTCGCGCTCAACGTGCTCCCCGAGCGCATCGGCTTCGTCGGCGACACGCCCATCGACGTGCTGACCGCGCGCAACGCCGGCATGGTGCCCATCGCCGTGACGTGGGGCTTCCGCAGCCGCGACGAGTTGTCCGCGGCGGGCGCGAAGCACCTCCTCGACCGCCCGGACGAGCTGCTCGCGCTGCTGGACGGCGCGTAGGAATTCCGGACCGATTCGCGCGACGGCGCGCCGGCGGCGGCGCCGCGAATGTGTCACGCGGGCCCCGGGGCGTGACCGACGAACGGCCCCAGGTGGGACGTGACGGCGTCATCCGTCAGCCAGGCACGCGCCGGGCGCCGCAGCGACGACCGCAGCACCGCGTCTGGCCCGGAGGCCCGGTGTCCGGGCGCTTGAAGACCGAGGCGCGGTCCCCTTCGCGTCTCCGCCGGTGAGCCGACGGGGACACGGGGCACACTCGAGCGCCACGCGTCGACGTCGCGCGCGGACTCGACGGACGCCTCGTCCAGCGTGCCGGGCCGATGGCCGGAGCCGCGCACCACGAGCACCCGCCCGAGCAGCCCGAGCCCGCCTGCCCGGAGCGATCCGGCGCCGTGGACGACGAGCAGCTCGCCGACCGCGAGAGCGACGGAGCGCGGCGCCTTGCCCCTCACCGCGCCGACGAGGTGCTGCCACCCGTTCACCGCGACGCGGCCGGCGGCGCAGGCCTGCTGGCCGAGGTGCGCCGCAGGGCGCGGCCGGCGCTCGCAGGACGCCAGAGCGTGGACATGGCGCCTTCAGCTGCGCGCGCACGCGCCGATCGTCAAACCGCGGTCGTTCGCCTTGCCTGCCGGCGGCGCGGGCCCTACGAGGGACGGGTGGAGTCGTCGCCCCCGCCGTCTGTCGAGTTCGAGCACCAGCGCCTCGCGCCACCCCCGGCGGCGCCGCTGGGCCGCGTCATCGACGCGAAGGATCTGCCTGGCTACGCGACCCGGGTGCGGGTGGTGCGTGCGGTGGTGGTCGTCGTGGGCGCGCTCGCCGTCGCCTTCGCGACCCAGCGAGGCGGGCTACCGCTCCCCACCGCGCTGTGCGTCTTCGCCGGCGTGCTGCCCGTGCTGTGGATCGCCGGGTGGTTCGGCGGCTTTGTGCTGTCGGCGCGGAGGCTGGCGGCTCAGGCGAGGGGCGCGGTCGCGGCGCTCGGAGAGAGCGAGGCCGACGTGCGGCGAAGAGCTCACGCGGAGCGTGTCCGCCTCGAGGTGCGCGACGACGGGCTGCTCATCGAACGCAGGGGAGAGCTGGAGAACGTGGCGCGCACGGTGCCCTGGCGCGAGGTGCGATTCTCGCGGCCCGGCCCCGGCGGGGCAATCCTTCAGCTGGGCCCGTTCGAGCTGCTCGAGGTGCCGGCGGCGGCCTTCGCGGAGCCATCGGCGTTCGACGCGTTCTGCCTCGCGGTGCAGGCGCAGGTGTGGCGCGCGGAGGCGTGACTCGCGCCAGAGCTCGCGGCGCTCCCCAGCGGCTCGTCCCAGCGAACCACGGGCCCGAGAGCGTGGGCGAGCATGGCCGCGCCACCAGCGGCGCAACGACCCGGGCCACGGTCGTTCCCCTGACCTCGGCCGGATTGATCCGTCGAAACTGGGCATCCACCACCCGTGCGTCACTCGGGGTGCCCTGAAAGCGCAGGCCCCGGCGCGGCTCTCCCGGGCTGCCACTCCGCGCTCCGGCCGTCGAAAAGGGTGAGGCAGAGTGACGTCCCCCCGCGTGAACGCGACGGGCGGACCCCGCACGTCCGTGAGCCGGACCTCCCTGGGAGCCGACGCCTCGAAGCCGTCGAGCGCAGCAAGGCTGATCGCGAGCACCGCGCGCGTCGTGGTGCGACCGGTGGCAAGGACCGCGGCTGAGGCGAGGGTGGGGAGGTGGGCGGGCGGGTCGGTCCTCCGCGCAAGGGCGCTGCCTTGCCCAACGCCGAGTCGAGACGCTCCTGTGTACGACTCCGATGTGCAGCCGCCGGAGGCGCCCAGGCAGCCCCGTGCACGTGGCGGTGCGCCGGAGTGCGCCCGCGGTGCTCAGGCCCGGGGAATGGCGTCGCGCGCGCTTTGCGGGCCCAGCCCCACGAGCAGCGCGAGGACCAGCGCGCACCCCACCACCACGCCGCCCATCGCGCGAGGCAGCGGGAGGCCCGCGTGCTCGACGAGCGCAGCGATCCCCATGGGCACGAAGGCGGCCGGCGCCGCGCCCAGCTGGTAGACGATGCCGAGGCCGCGCGCCCGGACCGGCTCCGGGAAGAGCGAAGTCAGCAGGAGCGGCGTCGTACCCGACGTGCCCGCGCCGAAGAGCCCTCCGAGGAAGGCGCCCAGCGCGAGCAGGCCGGGGACCGCGCCGACGTAGAGCGGGGCGGCGAGCACCATCGCCAGCGATGGCACGATGAGCGCCGGCGCGACGCCCCAGCGCGCGGCGGACAGCCCACACCCGATCGCGCCCACCATCATGCCGACGTTGAAGAGCGCCACGTGCATCGACACGTCCGCGAGCGGGAAGTGGAACTCCTGCGTCAGCAACGTCGCGTACAGCGCGCTCAGCCCGTAGTAGGCGCCGAAGCTCGACGCGAGCACCGCCGTCCCCCACGCGAGGTGCTTGAGGACGTTGGGCCTGGTGACGAGCGCGCGGAAACCGGGCGACGGCGCCCCGGCCTCGCGCTCGCGGCGCGGCTCCCTCACCGCGAGGACGATGGGGAAGGCGAGGAGCGCCGGCGCCGCGGCGACCAGGAAGAGCGCGCGCCAGCCGTGGACCGGGACGATCCACGCGGCCGCCGCGCCGGCGAGGAGGTAGCCAATCGCCCAGCTCCCCTGCAGCACGCCCGACGCGAGGCCGCGGCTGCGCGCGGGCCAGCGCTCCATCGCGAGCGTCGCGCCGGCCGTCCACTGCGCGCCCATGCCGAAGCCGAACAGCGTGCGCAGCACCACCACCGCCGAGAACGTGGGCGCGAAGGCCACCGCCGCGTCGCACGCCGCGAACCAGAGGATGGCGACCAGCAGCGGCAGCTTGCGCCCCCAGCGATCCGCCGCCGCGCCCCCCAGTACGCCGCCCGCCAGCCGGACCAGCAGCGTCAAGGCGATCGAGCCGGCCGTCGTCGTCTTCGACGCGCCGAACGCCTTCATCAGGTCCGGCATCACCAGCAGGAAGACGGTGAAGTCGAACGCGTCCAGCACCCAGCCGAACCAGGCCGCGAAGAAGGCCGTCCAGTGCTCGCGCGTCGGCTCCTTCCACCAGGGGCCTGTGGCCAAAGGACTCACGCCCGCCCGTCTACACGGAGCCGCGGCGCCCACCCAGCGTCACGACCGCGGCTGTTTCCGGGCGCCTGGGCCGATCCCGATCAAGTCTGTCAGCCCTGCGTGCTATTCCGGCAGCCGAGATGCTGGAACCCAGGTGGATCCTGCCGGGCGAGCGCCCCGGCGTCGGCGATGTGGACGAAGCCGCACGTGCGGTGGCGACGGAGCTGGGGCTCCACCCGGTCGCGGCGCGCGTGCTCGCGGCGCGGGGCCACGGTACGCCGGAGGCCGCCCAGACGTTTCTGTCCAACGCCCTCACCGACTTGCCCGATCCCTTCCTGATGAAGGGCCTGCCGGCCGCGGTGGAGCGTCTCGCCCGCGCGGTGAGGGATCACGACGCCGTCACGCTGTACGGCGACTACGACGTGGACGGCGTCACCTCCACGGCGCTCTTGTGGACGGTGCTCGCGCAGCTGGGCCTCGAGGTCCGCACGTACATCCCGCACCGGTTGGAGGAGGGCTACGGCCTCAACCTCCCCGCCATCGAGAAGTTGGCCGCGGAGGGCACGAAGCTGCTCGTCACGCTGGACTGCGGCATCACGTCCCACAAGGAGATCGCCAGGGCGAAGGAGCTCGGCCTCGACGTGATCGTCGTCGATCACCACGCGGTGCCCGAGACGATGCCGCCGGCGCTCGCGGTGCTGAACCCGCTGCAGCCGGGCTGCGACTACCCGACGAAGTGGCTGTGCGCGGGCGGTGTCACGTTCAACTTGTGCATGGGGCTGCGCAAGACGTTGCGTGAGTCCGGCTTCTTCGCCACGCGCCCCGAGCCCAACCTGAAACTCCACCTCGATCTCGTCGCGCTGGCGACGGTCGCCGACGTGGTGCCGCTCACGGGCGCCAACCGCATCCTCGTCACGCACGGCCTCGAGCAGCTCAGCGCGGCGCGGCGGCCGGGCGTGCGGGCGCTCAAGGAGGTGGCGGGCATCGCCGGGGCCGAGGTGACGGCCGGGCAGGTGGGCTTCCGCCTCGGGCCGCGCATCAACGCCGCGGGGCGCCTCGCCGACGCGTCGGTGGGGCTGCAGTGTCTGCTCGCGAAGGACTACGAGACCGCGCTCCCGCTGGCGCGCGCGCTCGACGCCGCCAACGCCGAGCGGCAGCAGATCGAGAGGGCGATGCTGCACGAGGCGTTGGGCCAGGCGGGCGAAGCCGTCGAGCGCGGCGCGAAGGGCCTCGTCCTGTCGAGCGAAGGCTGGCACCCGGGCGTGGTGGGCATCGTCGCCTCGCGCGTCGTCGAGCGTTTTCACCGGCCCACCATCCTCATCGGTGTGCACGACGGCATGGGGAAGGGGAGCGCCCGCAGCATCGAAGGCTTTCACCTGTACGATGCCATCAAGTCCGTGTCCGGCCACCTGGCGCGCTTCGGCGGGCACAAGGCGGCCGCGGGCCTCTCCATCGAGCCCAAGTACCTGCCGCGCTTCCGCGAGGACTTCGAGGCGGTGGCCGGCCAGCGGCTCACCGAGGCCGATCTCGTGCCGCGCCTGCGGATCGACGCGGTGGTGCAGCCGACGGAGCTCGAGGAGGCCGCGGTGGCCGCGCTCGCGAAGCTGGCGCCCTTCGGCATGGGCAACCCCGAGCCCGTGCTGGCGCTCCGCCACCAGGTCACCTCGCCGCGCGTGCTGGACAGCAAGACGCCGGGCGAGCCGGGGCACTTGAAGCTGACCGTGGAGGCAGCCCCGAAGCTGGACGTCATCGGCTTCCGCCTCGCCGACAAGGCCCCGCTGACGGAGGGCCCGGTCGATCTCGCCTTCAAGGTGGGCGTCGACGAGTTTCGCGGCGTCAAGCGGGTGGCGCTCAAGCTGACCGCCCTGCGCGCCAGCCCGTGAGCTCGCGCCTCTGAAACGACGAAGGGGCCCACCCTCGCGGGCGAGCCCCCTCGGGGACCTCTGCGGCGCCTCCGGCTACGGCGTGTATCGGTACCGGAAGCCGGTGTTCGGCGAGATGCCGGGCGCCGTCGACGAGTTCACGTTGATGAACATCGCGGCGTTGCCCGCGGGGTTTTCGATCCACGAGGTGGCCGAGCTGCCCTTCAGGAACGAGCTGGTGCCGTTCTGGTTCCCGTAGTGGAAGTCGATGTCACCGTTGCCGTGGAAGACGACCTGCCAGCTCGAGGACTCCGCCGTGTAGCTGGACGAGTTGTACCGGAAGCCTTCCCACGAGACGATCGTCAGCTCGTCACCGCTGCCCGGCGTCATGTCCGGATCGCGCTGCTCCCAGTACAGGCCGTTGGTGGGGTTCGACGTGTTGCCGGTGTTGATGTCCCAGAACGGGGCGATCGCGCCCACCGGGGCCGTGGAGCTGGGGAGCGACTTGTTGGTGCTGTTCGTGGACGTCGTCGGGGTGGTGGACAGCCAGCCCGCGCTGCACACCGACAGGGTGGTGCTGGGCGTGCCGAAGTAGCGGACCGCCTGCGGCAGCGTGACCTGGTACGTCGTGTACGTCGTCAGGTTGCTCGCCAGGACCAGCGTCGTCCCGGTGGCGGCGATGCTCTGGAAGCCGTTGGGCGGCAGCGGCTCGAGCACGTACGGGAAGCACCTGGGCTGCGCCGCCCCCGGCGTGCCCTGCTGCGCCGTGGTGCCGTAGGTGGCCGTGGTGGGCGCGGGGCAGGTCGCCGTCGAGAACGGCGAAGCCAACTTGAAGGTCGCCGACGGGGGATCCGCCTGCACCGAGCGCCCCGCGACGGGCGCGGTCGCCGCGTTCCAGTCGAAGCGCGCGAACGCGGTCGTCGAACCCGGCGGGCGGAGGTTCAGCGTGCCGCTCGTGTCCGGCAGGAGGAACGTGTTCGGGTACAGGTGGCCCGGCGTCACCGTTGCGCCGTCGCCGAGGTCCGCGGCCTGAGCCATCAGCAGCCGTCCATTCGCAGGCACCGAGACGCCCATCGGGAAGGTGTACGTCAGCGTCCCCACCGCGAGCGACCAGCCCTCGAGGTCGATGGCGGCGCCGGTGGTGTTGGTGAGCTCGATCCATTCAGCGTCCGTGAGGCCGGCCGCCGGGCGGGGGTTGATCTCACTGATGCCGAGGTCGCCCGGGACGAGCGCGTCGTCCAGGCGCGCCTCGATGTTGATCGACCCCACCTGCACCATCACGTAGTAGGGCGGCTTCTGCACGGTGTGGGGAACCGGCAGCGACGCGACGTCCACCGGCCGGAAGAAGGTCACCGTCTGGTTGCTCACCGGCTGTGTCGTGGGCGACAGGTAGGCGGTCTCGTCCCCGTTGACCACGCCCACCGAGTACGTGGCCGTCCCGAAGTTGAGCTGGCCGTAGGCGTAGACGACCTTGCCCGTCGAGTAGAGCTGCGCCTGGAAGGTCAGCGACGTGGCCGGGTCGTTGTAGACCTCGACGCGATCCCACTGGACGATCAGGCGGTCCACGCCGCCTACGGTGTCGAGGCGCCAGAACACGCGCCCGTTGGTCCCGAGCTCCAGGTCGCGCGCGAACACGGCCAGCGACAGGGGCTGGAGGTTCGTCGTGACCGGGACGGAGGGGATGGTGGTCGCGTTGTTCGTCGTGGAGAAGTACATCCACCCATTCGTGCCGACGGCCAGAGAGGAACCGACCCTGGTCCCGAACAGGCTTGTTGCGAAGGTACCGACGTCGACCAGCACCGAGCCATCGTCCGGGTCGGTGTAGTCGCTGGTGATCTCCGTGCCGGTCGTGGAGATGTCGACGAAGCCCTCGCCAGGCGCGTCGAGCGTGGCCGTGGGAAGTCCGAGGATGGTGGTCGCTCCGGGCACCGTGGTTCCCGTGATGGTCGTCGGCGCGCCGGCTGGCAGCTTGCGGCTCACCGTGATGACACCCGGCGTCGTGACGGTCACGGTGACGCGCTGCGGAACGATCGCGTCGCCCGCCTGGTTGTCGGCTTCGAGCTGGTAGGTGACCGTCGGCCGGTTCGGGTACACGTCGACCGTCCCCGTGTCCTGGTTGCCGGTGACCTGGGTGGTGAAGCCCCCGCCGACCTGCGACAGCCGGACGCGCCGCGCGTTGGTGACGTTCCACGCGAGCGTCACGGGCGCGCCACCGGTCGCGATGGTGTTGGGCGTCGCGGTGAACGTGTTGAACGTGATGTCACCGACCGGGGTGATCGTCGCCGTCTTCCGTGTCTCAGCTCCGCGCGAGTTGCGCGCGACCAGCTCGAGCTGCTGCGGCGCGGCCTTGCCGACGACGGAGTACGAGCCGTTGCGCACCTCGGCCTCGGTCGAGGCGACGAAGACGATCTGGTCATCGACCGCGACCGTCAGGGACTCGGCGCCCGACGACGTCCAGGTCATCGGCACCACCTGGCCGACCTTCGCATAGTTGGGGACGTTGAGCGTGAGGTCAATCGCCCCGACGCGGATCACCGCCGCCTGGGTGGTGGTGCGCGTGCCGGCCTCGATTTTCAACACGTAGGTGACGACGCCGTCGACGGGTACGTCGGCGGGGACCGTGTCGGTGAAGGTGCCGGAGGCGATCTTCGCCAGGTCAGTCTCCTCGAGCACCGGTGTCGTCGCGCCGTCGCGGGTCAGCGTGAGGTGGGTCGCGCCGCGTGTCTCCCAGGCGACCGTGACGCTGCCGGCGGGCGCCGGCGCGGCCCCCTGCAGCCCGAAGGAAACGATGACCGGCTTCACGGATACGGCCACGGTGTGAGCGGTGCCGTCGACGGTGAGCTCGTAGCTCGTGTCCTGCGTGGGCGTCACGGTCACGACGCCGGACTCCTGCTGGCCGCGGACGTCGATCGCCGCGCCGCCCACCTCGGTGAGGCTGACGGCCTGGGCGCCCGGCGCGTACCAGACGAGGCTGGCGGACTGGCCGGCGGCGACTTCCGACGGCAGGGCCGAGAAGAGCACCGAGCTCGACTGCGTCGCGAGGCTGACGCCCGCCGAGCGCGCGTCGGTGCCGCCCTCGCCGCGCGCGGTGAGCACGAAGACCGTGCTGGCCTCGACCGCCACGGTGGCCGAGCCGCTGGTGGCGGTGGCGCCGGCCACCGGCCCCGCGCCGACCTGCTCGAGCGAGATGCTGGTGGCGTTCTCGGTCTCCCAGGTGATGGTCACCCTATCGCCTGGCCGGGCGACGCTGCCGGGGCTGACCGTGAAGCTCTTGATGTGGGCCGCCGGAGGAGGAGGCAACGGATTTTCGGGCCTGGGCGAGCAGCCCGCGGCGACGATCGCGGCCACCAGCGCCACGGCCCTGATTCCAACGTGCGTCGAAGTGTTCATGTCAGTTGACCCGTTCGAAAGAGGGAGCCGGCTCACGGCTGGTAGCGGATCGCCATGTTCGGCGTGATGTTGGGCTGGTTGATGCTGAAGGGCAGGGCGCCGGTTCCGGCCGCATTCTCCAGCCAGATGGTGGCGCTGTTGCCGTTCGCGTAGTTCGACGAGTTGCCGCTGGTCATCGTCGCGTAGTGGTACTCGACTCGGCCGTCGTCGAAGAGCTTCGCCTGGAAGTCCAGCGTGTCGTTGGCGTTCCAGTGCGTGTAGCCCTTCCATTCGATCACCCAATGCGGATCCGGGTTGTTCGGGTCCACGTTCGCGGCGAAGCGCTGGTAATAGATGTTGCCTGTCGCGTCCTTCCGGTCGAGGTCGTCCCAGAAGACGGCCACCGTGCCGAGGGGGTTCGACGTCGACGGGTACGTCTTGTTGGAGAGCCCGGCGGTGGTGGTCGCGGTCGCCGAGATCCACCCGTTGGTACTGATGGTCAGTTGAGAGACCGACACACCCTGAAGCTGGATGGGGGCTGAGCTGATGTCGAGGTCGCGCGTCGATTCATCGAAGCTGGTGAAGCCGACCGGCGTGCCCGTGGTCGCGATCTCCGTGTACGAGACCGGGATCGTCGACAGGCGCGGGAAACAGGAAGAGAGGACGCCGGGCGTTCCCCGCTGCAGCGGCGTCTGCGAGCCGAAGGTCGCGCTCACCGGCGCCGAGCACGGGCCGGTCGCCACGTCGTAGGCGTTGGTGCGGCCGAGCAGCTTCGTCGGGTCGTTGATCGATGAAATCCCGACGCCGCCGACGCCGGTCGACCAGCTGGCGGTGAAGTTTGCCGCGCCGTTGCTCAAGGTGATGGAGCCCATGGTGTCGTCCATGGCCAGCGACGTGCCGTAGGCATAGGCTTCGGTCACGCCGTCGTTCTCGAGCGGGTTCGTCGACTGGCCGATCACCACCGCGCTCTGCGGCGCCACCACCACGCTCGACGCGATGGTGTGTGTGTTCCCGCCGCCGAAGTCGATCGTCCAGCCGTTCAGGTCGACAGGCACGTTCGACTGGTTGAAGACCTCGAACCACTCACCTGCCGTCACCGTGGCGGCGGGGCTGTACATGACTTCGCTGATGCCGAAGTCGGTCGCCTTGACGAACTGGGTGATGCTCATCGGCGCGAAGCCGTTGCCGATCTTCACGAAGCCGCCCGTCGGCAGGGTGGCACCGTCGAGCCGAACCGGGAAGGGGCGCGGCGCGAAGAAGGTCAGGCTCCCTCCGGCGGCCGGCGTGCCCTGCCGCGTCTTGCCGCCCGTGCCCTGGATCGCGGTTGCCGAGGTGTACGTCGCCGGGAGATTGTCCAGCGCGCCGTACTCGAAGGTGATGACGCCGGTCTGCGTCACCTGCACCTGGAAGGTGAGCGACGACGTGGCCTGGCCGACCATGCGCACGTGATCCCACTGGACGATCAGCTTCCGGTTCGGCGCGTCACCCTTGACCTCCCAGAGCACCTTGCCGTTTGGCCCGAGCTCGAGGTCGGCCCAGAAGGGCGCGAGGAAGTTGTCGTAGGTGGTCGTCGTGCCAGGGAAGGTCGAGGGCGGCGTCGCGGCGGTGGTGCTGCTGGCCCTGAGCGCCATGAAGCCGTTGGTGCAGACGCTGACCGTGCCGCCATTGACCAGGCGGGTCCCGAAGAGGAACGTCTCGAAGCCCCAGGGGCTGAACTGTGCAGTGGCGTTGTCAGCGTTTGAGAACGTCAGCTCCGTGCCCGTCATCGCGATGTCGTCGAAGCCCGTCGAGGCGGCGTTGAAGTCCGGCTGGGCGAGCGGCAGGCCCTGGATCTCCGTGCCCACCGGTGCGCCGAGCTCGACCTGCCCGCCGCCTGCGAAGATGACGCCTCCGTCGGCGGCCTGCAGTTCCGCCATGGTGGTGACGGTCACGTCGGCGGTCGCCGTCACGGCCGGATCGATCGTGTTGTCCGCCGTGAGCGTGAAAGTGCTGGTCGGCGCGTTCGGGTACACGGTGGTGGTGCCGCTCTCGCCGGCGACGCCCTGCACGGCGACCACGGAAAGCAGGTCGCGCTGCTCGATCCGCAGCCGGCGGGCATTCGGTATGTTCCACGTCAGCGTCACCGCGCTCCCGCCGGTGCCGACGGTGGCGGGCGTGGCGGTGAACGTGTTGATGCTCACGTCGCCGACCGGCTTGACCGTGACGTCCCTGGTGGCGCTCGTTCCGGACGGCAGCGCCACCGCGGCCACGGTGTACGTCGTGTCCGACGCCGGCGTCGGCAGCTCGACCTGACCGACGGTGGCCTGCGCGGGCGAGGTCGTCTGGTAGATCACGCGGGAGCCGAGGCGCACCTCCACGGCGTCGGCGTTCGCGGCTTTCCACGCGACCACGAAGTGGCCACCGATCTTGGCGTATTCTGGCGCGGTGGCTTCGGTGAGCACCGGGCCCTTGCCGATGGCGAGGGCCGCGACCTTCCGCTGCTGGCCGCCCGGGCCGGTAATGTCGAGGACGTAGTTCAGCACGGTGCCCGCCGGAAGGACGGCGACCGCCTGGGTGAAGCTGCCCATCGCCACCTCGGCGGCGTCGGTCGTCTCGTGCAGCGTGCCGAAGCCGGGGGAGCTCAACGTGACCTTCGTCGCGTGCGACGTCGTCCACCTCACCGTCACCATGTCGCCCGGCTCCGCGACCAGCTTCGAGGTGGTGAGCGAGTCGATCGCCGGCGCGCGCGTGACGGTCACCGTGCGCGTCTGTCCGTCGGCATCGAGCGTGTAGGTCGTCTCGGTGTCCGTGGGGTTCACGCCGACGGTGCCCGACTGCACCTGGCCCATCAGGTCGAGCGCGGTGCCGCCGGCGGGCGTGATGGTGACCGCGGTCGCGCCCGGGGCGGACCAGATCAGCGACGCCGACTCCCCTTCGCGGATCACCGGCGGGTAGACCGCGAAGAGCAGCTTGTCAGCCTCGGCGCCCGCGACTCGGACCGACACGAAGGCGGTGGCCTTGGCGCCGCGGTCGTTGAGCGCGGTGAGGACGTAGAGGGTGTCGCCGGTCGGCACCACCTTCACGGCGCCCGACAGCTTGTCGTCGACGCCCGAGACGGCGCCCTTGTCGACGTCGGCGATCGTCACCTTCGTGGCGTCGGTGACTCCCCACTCGATCGTCACCTCCGTCCCGGGCGTGACGGTGGCCGGGGTGGCGGTGAACTTCACCACCTTGGGCGAGGGAGGGATCGGGTCGGGCTTGGGGGCCGTGGGGCAGGCGGTGAGCGCCGCGCCGAGGAACAGAGCCGGGAGGATTCGAAGGGTCTTCATGGTCGTTTGTCCTCGTCTCGCTCAGGGCTTCGGGGTGAAGCGGAACGCGCTGTTGGGTGCCAGGAACCGCGCGGCGCTGCTCGCCGTCGTGTTCCGGATGATCGGAAGCGCGGCGGGCGTACCGCTGGGGCGCTCGAGCCACGCGGTCGCACTCGCGCCCTCCGCGTAGCGCCCGGTCGCGCTGGTGTTGACCATGGTGCCGTAGTGGAACTCGATGACGCCGTTGTCGAACAGCTTCACCTCGAAGTTGATGTCGTCCGACAGCGACGAGTTGTGGCCTGCATGGTGCCAGCTAACGATGGTGTAGGTGGCGCGGCGCGCGACATACACGTTCGCGTCGGGTCGGGCGGGCCCGCCAAAATCCAGGTCATCCCAGAAGGGGGCGATTGCGCCGACTGGCTCGGTGGTGGAGTTCGGCGTCGTCTTGTTGGACAGGTAGGACGACGACTTCGCGCCCGGCGCGATCCAACCGTTGGTGCTGATGGTGAACTGGGTCCGCGGCTGGCCGAAGTAGGGGAAGGGCGAGAGTTCGACCACGTCGAACGAGTCGTCGACGCTGTCCGAGCCGATGATCAACGGAGTCCCCGACGCCGAGATGTCCTCGTAGGCGACCGGAATGGGCGTGAGGGCGTACTCGAAACACGTTTCGTTCGCGGCTCCCGGAGTACCCACCTGCATGGCGGTGCCGAAGGTCTTCGTTCGAGCACACGTCAGAGGCCCGGTGCCGGTGATTGCGGCTTCTGCGGCCTGCACCGACTCACCGGGCGCGGAATTCACCCCGCCGTCCGCTGGACCGGCGGTCCACGAGAGCGCGGACACCGTGACGGGACTCGAGCCGGGGATCTGCAGCGAAACGGTGTCGGCGTCGAGCATCGGCAGCTCGCCGGCGCCCCACGCCGCGCTCACGTTGGCCTCGCCGTTCTGCGACGTGTCCGTCGACTGGCCGAGCACCAGGTAGGCGCCCGCGTCGATCGACAGGCCCTGCAGCGAGTACGGCATCGTCGAGCCCGAGGAGCTGACGAGCGCGAGGCCGGTGAGGTCGACGGTCTGGTCCGTGGTGTTGTACAGCTCGACCCACTGGCCCATCGGCACCGCGGCGTTCGGCACGGGCATCACCTCGTTCACCAGAATGGAGTTCGCGGCGAAGACGCGCGCCGTTCCCTGCACGGCGATCAGCTGGCTCGACGCGTTCTCCACGAAGAAGCCGAACGGCCGCGAGCTGGTCAGCGTGAGCTGCTGCGTCCCGGTGACGCGCGACACGTCGCCGGCGAACCAGACCGTCTCCTGTCCCTCGGTCAGCGCGCCCGCGGTGTTGTAGGCGACCGCTTTCTGGAAGGTGTTCTTCGACTCCACCGCGCCGATGGTGGCCGAGGCGGTGTCGGCGCCGGTCAGCGTCTTGTAGACGAAGAGGAACTTGCCGGTCTCGAACAGCTGCACCTGGAAGGTGAGCTCGGTGCCCGAGACGCCGTACACCCCCACCTTCGACCACTGGACGATCAGCTTGCGGGGGAACTGCGCGCCATCGAGGTAGTACTTCACCGAGCCGGTGGCGCCGAGGTCGAGGTCATCCCAGAATGGCGCGAGGAGCGCGGGGCCGGCGTAGCCCGCCGCGCCGATGTCCGCGTTGGTCGACGTGACCGAGTCCCCACCGAGCACCAGCGCGCCGTTGGCCGACGCGGTGAACTGCGACACGCGGCTGGTGACGAAGGGGAACACGAAGCCGCCGGGGGCCGTGAACGTCGCGCTGCCGTCGTCGGTGTCTGCGAAGTACAGCGCCCGCGCCGCCGGCACCGTGTCGAGGTCGATGAAGTTGGTCGAAGCCATCGTCACCTGCGGCGCGTCGTTCGGCAGGCCGATGAGGTCGATCGCGCCCAGGCTCGTCACGTCCCACTGAGCGCTGATGGGCGTATTCTCCGACGACGGATTGGGATTGAAGGTGATGCCGGCGGGAGTCGTCACCGTCGTGGTGGACTCGGCGGTCGCCTTGTCGCCGGCCGCGTTGTACGCCTCCAGCACGAAGGTGGTCGTCGCCGCCACGCGCAGGTCGCGCGTGCCCATGCCGACCTCGTTGGCGACGTCGCTGAAGAAGAGGTTCGCTCCGTTCTTCACCTTGATCACCAAGCTGGCGGCGTTCGTCGTCTGCCACTGCGCGGCGATCGCCGAGCCCGCGGAGCTCACCTGGGCCGGCGTGGTGAAGGACGTGATGGTCGGTGGCCGTACGGGGGTGACGGTGCCCGTCGCCGAGACCGACAGCCCGTTGTAGTCGTAGGCGACGAGCTTGAACTCGGTGGCGGCGGCGATCGGCGGCACGGTGAACGCGCCGTCGAGCGCCTGGCCCGCGCGCGGCGCCGCCACCAGCAGGCCGTCGGCGTAGAGCTCCACGCGGTACGCGTTGGTGGTCTGCCAGGCGATCGTCTGCGGGCGGTCGCTCGTCGCGTACGCGGGCACCTCGAAGCGGTCGATGACGGGGCCCTGGCCGACGCGGCCGTCGATGGCGCGGCTCACGGACTGCGCCGGCGTCGCGGTGCTCAGGGTCAGCGTGAAGCGCAGCGGGAAGCCGTCGCGCACCGGCGGCACCGTCGGCGTCCCGGCGTCGGGATCGAGGACACCCGCGTCGCCCTGGTAGTACGGCACCACGAAGTCGTGGCTGCCGGTGTCGACGTTGGTGGTGTCGTTGACCAACTCACCGAACGTCGCCTCGCTCACCACGACGCGCTCGCCGCCGGCCGTCTTCCACTCGAGCTTGATGGTCTCGCCGGGGCGCGCCACGGGAGGCGTCGCCGAGAAGCTGTCAATCACCGGCATCACCCGCACGTCGACGGAGGCGGTCAGCATCGAGCCGTCGAGCTTCTGCGCCGACAGCGTGTAGGTCGTCGAGGTGGTGGGCCTGTCGAGCAACTGGCCCGATGGGGCGGTGCTGAGGCTGCGCTGGCCCGCGGTCACCGAGATGTTCTGCCCGCCCGCCGCACTCCACAGCACGTCGACGGACTCGCCGGCCTTCACGACCTGTGGCACCACGACGAGAAAATCGACTTGAGCCCCTCGTCGACCGCCACCTGCACGAAGGCCGTGTCGGTGCCGCCGTCGCCTTCGACGCGCAAGATGTAGAAGGACGAGGCGGTCGGCGTCGCCGTCGCGGTGCCGGTGCCGGCCGTCGCGTCGAAGTTGACGGCGATCTCCGCGCCGGTCTGGTCCTTGAGCGTCGCGCTCTTCCCGCGCTCGGCGGCGAACGTGAAGGCCACGGACTGCCCCCGGGTGATCTTCGTCTTGTCGACGGTGAAGGACGTGATCACCGGCGGCGAGACGGGCGGAGGGGGCTTCTCGGGCGTGGTGCACCCGGCGAAGACGATGACGAGAGCGCAGACGCTCCAGGCACCCAGTCGAAGCTTCATGGCTTCCTCAATGGTGAAGGGGTTTGAGAACAAGCGAAGCGCGAGCGCGGTGCCCGCTTCTGTGGCGACGCGGTTTGCATGTCAGGTGCTGCTGCGGCCCACGGTTGGGAGAGGACGGACCGGTTTCCTCTCGTGGCAAGCGCTCGTGCGCCGGCCTCTCGTAGCGGCCTCACCGATGGGGGTCAACCCGCAGCCGCCAGGATTCCGTCAGCCGCGTGCGACGCGGTAGGAATGTTGGGCTGTTAGAAGAGCACCCCGATGCCGGCGCCGATGAAGGTGTCGCTCATGTAGCCACGCAGAAAGCGCGTCAGCTCGACGCGGAAGGTGATGCGGACGCTGCCGTCGGCGAGGATGGCCGGCCGGCCGCGCAGCCCGAGCCCGTACTGGAAGAGGAACTTCGTGCCGGCGAGATCGATGCGGTCGGCGCCGACGTACTGGCTGGTGGCCGTGTAGTTGAAGCCCAGCCCGAGCTGCGCGTACGCGGACATGAAGGACTTCCCGAAGGGGATCGCGAAGGCCGGCGCGAGCGTGAAGTAGTGGTAGTTGGTGTCGGTGTGGACTTGCGCGGTGCCGTCGCCGTACGCGGCGTACTGCCAGGTGACGTCGGCGAAGAACATCTCCCGGAGGAATTCGTCGGGGATGAGGCGCCCGAACTCCCAGGTGAAGCGGAAGCCGTACATGAAGCGCGCTTCCGTGCCAGCGCCCTTCGACGACTCGAGCAGCATGAGGCCGGGCAGGAACTCCCCGCCCACGCCGATGTTGGGATCGTCGAGGTGCGTCAGCGTCTCTTCGCGCTCGAGCGCCTCCTCTTCTTCCTCCCGCAGCGTGTCGCGGTGCCGCTTGATCGTCTTCGGCGCCGCGGTGTTCTCTCCGCTGTCGTCGTCGTAGGGGATGGGCGCGTCGTCGTCGTCCTGGGCGAAGGCGGACAGCGACAGCGCGAGCGTCGCGGCGAGGAGCAGTCGAATCATGGCAGGGGCGGCAAGAGCGGGCAGGGCTGGGTGGGGCGGCCGGCGGTCGACGGGCACGCGGGCATCTCGGCGCAGGGGAAGCTGCCGCACTTGAGCTGCAGGCGCATCGAGAACTCGTTGCACAGCTCCTTCTTCATCTGAGGCTCGGTGACGTGCGCGACGATGATGTTGGTCACCGACTCCAACGTCACGGCCTGCGGCGTGTTGAGGTTCGAGTTGATGAGCTGCCTGAGTCCCGGGTTGACCGGCGACGGATCGTCGTAGGCGGCGAGGAGCGCCTTCTGCATCACGCCCACGTCGCCCACCTTGTTCGCCGCCTGGTAGAGCGACGCGGCGATCAGGTTCCCCACCTTGTACATGTCGGTGGAGCGCACCCACTGGTCCGGGCTGAACTGGAAGAAGGCGTTGCGGGTGTTCTCGTCCATGCAGGCGTCGGTGCGCGCGACGTTGCGCATGTTCACGATCGACTGGTCGGCGATCGACACGTCGAGGAAATTGGGTCGGCAGCCCGCGGGCTCGGGGCACGTCACGCCGAAGCCGTGGAAGTCGGCGAGGCCCTCGTCGAGGCTCTTGAGCAGGTTGAATGACGAGCCGGTCCAGCTGGTGAGCGCCGGGTGGATCCCCTGGTCCTCGAGCACCTTGTGGTTGAAGGCGCGGTGCGCGACCTCGTGCCCGACGACGCCGATGTTCATCGCCAGCGGCACCAGCTTCTGGTCCTGGCTGAACGGCACGATGACGAAGGACTTGATGAACGACAGGTACAAGGCGTTGTCCGTCATCGGCTCCGTGGAGTTGAGCCGCACGTTCGCCCAGTACATCACCCGCATCTTCTGCAGCTCAGTGGGCTCGACGCCGTCGTACACCTTGACGAAGTACTCGTAGCTCTTCTCGAAGTTGTAATACGCGGACACCATGTTCCAGGTGTGGAAGTCGGCGGGCCAGTACACGCCGGCGCGCTCGATGAAGTGGCCGCGGACGTCGGCGCCCTTGTCCTTGACCAGCACCTCGTAGCGCTGGTCGTCGGTCATGTTCTGGATGCCGCCGTTCAGGTTCTGCAGCGGATCGTTCGGGTCCACCACCACGCGCGCGCCGCCGAGCAGCTCCGCGACGCTGCCCTTCAGGTTGGCGAGGTTGGACAGCGTCTTCAGCTCCACCTGGACCGTGGCGTAGGCGCCGGTCTGGTTCGGCGCGAGCGCCATGACCTGGACGGGGGCTGGAGGGTTGGGCGCGCAGGCGCACAGCGCCGCGATGGACGGCAGCAGCAACCGTTTCATGGGTCGGCACGCTACTACGGCACCGCCCGAAAAACCGTGCTAACTCGCGCCCACCCTATGGCCAGTGACTTCATCTCGAAGACGAAGCGGACCCATTCCTGCGGCGCCCTGCGCGCGTCCCACATCGGCGCCGAAGTGGTGCTGTTCGGCTGGGTGCACAACCGGCGCGATCACGGCGGGCTCATCTTCATCGACCTCCGCGATCGCGAAGGCCTGACGCAGATCGTCTTCGACCCCGCCATCTCGAAGGAGGCGCACGAGGCCGCCGGCGCGCTGCGCAGCGAGTGGGTGCTGGGCGTTAGGGGCAGGGTGCGCTCGCGCGGCATGCAGTTCTCCAGGAAAGAGAACAAGGAAGTCCCCGCCACCAACCCGAACCTCGCGACCGGTGAGATCGAGGTCGAGGTCTCGGAGCTGCAGATCTTCAACAAGGCCGAGACGCCACCGTTCGAGATCTCCGACTACGTCGACACGAGCGAAGAGAAGCGCCTCGCGTACCGCTACCTCGACCTGCGGCGCCCGAGCCTGCAGAAGACGATCATGACGCGCTCGAAGATGAACGCCGTGACGCGCGCGTACTTCGTCGAGAACGGCTTCCTCGAGCTCGAGACGCCCTTCATGGGCCGCTACACGCCGGGCGGCGCGCGCAACTTCCTCGTGCCGTCGCGGCTCAACCCCGGGAAGTTCTACGCGCTCGCCGAGTCGCCGCAGCTCTACAAGCAGCTGTTCATGGTGGCGGGCTTCGATCGCTACTTCCAGATCGTGAAGTGCTTCCGGGACGAGGACCTGCGCCTCGATCGCCAGCCCGAGTTCACGCAGATCGACGTGGAGATGTCCTTCGTCGCGCAGGACGACGTGTTCGGCGTCATCGAGGGCCTGCTCAAGCGCCTGTGGAAGGAAGTGCACGGCATCGACATTCCCACGCCCTTCAAGCGCCTCGACTTCGACGAGTCCATGCGGCGGTACGGCAACGACAAGCCCGACACGCGCTTCGGCATGGAGCACGTGGTGCTCAACGGCGTCATCGAGCAGTTCGGCGCCGACGGCGGCGTCGCGCCGATGTGGGACACGGTGCAGCAGAAGGGCCTCATCAAGGCGCTGGTGGTGAAGCCGGTCGCCGCCGGCGAGCACGACCCGTCGGTGGTGAAGGCGAAGGAAGAGGCGTTCCGCCGGGCGAACCCGAACCCGACCGCGAAGGTGCCGCCGCCGCCGCACGAGCTGTCGCGCAAGGACATCGAGGAGCTCGAGGCCTACGCCGTCGGCATGGGCGCGAAGGGCCTCGCCCGCGCGAAGATCGCCGAGAACGGCGAGTGGACGCAGGCGCCGCTGTTCAAGACGGCGAAGCCCGAGCTCAAGGCCGCGATCATCGAGGCGACGGGCGCGAAGCCGGGCGACCTGATCCTCTTCCAGTTCGGGCCCGAGGCGAAGGTCCACACCATCATGGCCAACCTCCGGGTGTACCTGGCCAAGAAGCTCTGGCTCATCCCCGAGTTCGGCGCCGGCGGGAAGTGGAACTTCCTGTGGGTCGTGAACCCGCCGCTGTTCGAGTACGACGAGGAGTCGAAGACCTGGGCCGCCGCGCACCACGCCTTCACCCGGCCGATGGACGAGTGCCTCGAGTACCTCGACGGCCCGAAGCAGGACCTGTCGAAGGTGTACTGCTACCGCTACGACGTGGTGCTGAACGGCTTCGAGATCGGCGGCGGCTCGATCCGCCTCCACGACCCGGTCGTGCAGTCGAAGGTGTTCAAGGCGATGGGCATCTCCGACGAGGAGGCGCGCTCGAAGTTCGGCTTCCTCCTCGACGCGCTCAAGTTCGGCGCGCCCCCGCACGGCGGCATCGCGCTCGGCATGGACCGCCTGTCGTTCCTCATCACCGAGACCGAGTCGCTTCGCGACGTCATCCCGTTCCCCAAGACGCAGAAGGGCACGGACCTGATGACCGGCGCGCCCGGCGACGTCGACGAGAAGCAGCTGCGCGACCTGTACGTGAAGTCCACGGCGCCGGCGAAGTGACGGCACGCGGGCAGCCGGCCCGCTACAGAGAGAGGCATGGCCGAGAAGTTCACCTTCCGAACCCCCATGCCCGTCTCCGCGGACGAGCTGTACGCGTGGCACGCGCGGCCCGGCGCCTTCGAGCGCCTCAACCCGCCGTTCGATCCCGTCGAGGTCGAGGAGCGCACCGGCGGCCTCGGGGTCGGCGCGCGCACCGTCATCCGCATGAAGGTGGGGCCGGTGCCGCAGCGCTGGGTGGCCGAGCACACCGCGCACGAGCCGGGCCGCATGTTCCGCGACGAGCAGCTCGACGGCCCGTTCCGCAAGTGGGTGCACACGCACCGCTTCGAGCCGAAGGCCGACGGCACCAGCGAGCTCGTCGACGAGCTGGAGGTGGAGCTGCCGCTCGGCGGCCTGGGCGCGCTGTTCGGCGGCGGCTTCACGAAGGCCACCATCGAGCGGATGTTCGCGTACCGGCACGCGCTGACGCGGGCGGATCTCTCGCGGCACGCGCGCTTCGCCGGGCGCCCGCGGCAGGTGGTGGCGGTGACCGGCGCGAGCGGCCTCGTAGGCTCGGCACTGATTCCGTTTCTCACCACCGGTGGGCACCAGGCGCACGGCGTGCGCCGCACCGGCAACGTGCTCGATGCGTCGCTGCTCGAGGGCGCGACCGCGGTGGTGCACCTGGCGGGCGCGGGCGTGGCGGACGAGCGGTGGACCGACGCGCGCAAGAAACTGCTCGTCGACTCGCGCGTCGCATACACCAGGCAGCTCGTCGACGCGCTCGCGCGGCTGCGCGAGCGCCCGAAGGTGCTGGTGAGCGCCTCGGCGATCGGCATCTACGGCGACCGTGGCGACGAGGTGCTGGACGAGGGCTCGACGCCGGGGGGACGCGAGGGGCCGGCGGGCTTCCTCGCCGGGCTGTGCCTCGACTGGGAGGCCGCGGCGAACGAGGCCCGCGCGCTGGGCATTCGTGTGGTGAACCTGCGCATCGGGCTGGTGCAGTCGGCGAAGGGCGGGGCGCTCGCCAGGCTGTTGACGCCTTTCAAGCTGGGCGCGGGAGGTCCCGTCGGCTCGGGCAGGCACTGGCAGAGCTGGATTTCTTCGGAGGACCTGGTCGGCGCGATGTACCACGCGATCTTCACCGAGTCGCTCGAAGGCCCGGTGAACGCGGTGGGGCCGGCGCCGGTGACAGCCGCGGAGTACGCGAAGGTGCTGGGCCGCGTCCTGCGCCGTCCGGCGATGACCCCCGTGCCCGCCTTCGCGCTGCGCGCCATGTTCGGCGAACTCGCCGACGGGGCGATCCTCGCGAGCCAGCGCGTGCTACCGAAGCGGCTCGAAGCGTCAGGCTTCGAATTCCTCCACCGCGATCTCGAGGCTGCGCTGCGCTTCACGCTGGGTCGGGTATGAGGGAAGGTGGCGACGGCCGGAGACACACACCCCGACGGGCTTTGGGTTGCCGGGCAGGCCTGCGTAGGCGCAGCGAGGTCTTCGACCCGCCAGCCCTCCGGCGAGCGATGCGCGCGTCGGTGGCGCTCCGGCCGCCCCCACCTAGTGCAGGCTGACCTCGGCGATCCACAGCTCGCCCGGGGCGGGCCACAGGAGGTACGCCGTGCCTCCGCTGACGGAGATGGTCGTCGGGCCGAGGTTGTCGCGGTCCCCCGCCGGACGGGCCGCCACCCAGGTGTGGCCGTGGTCACGGGACAGCGCCATTCCGAGGTGACGGGTGGATGCCCGCGTTTGCGCCTCCTGCTTGGTGGGCCAGTCGCCCCAGGTGGCCACAAGGAGTTCGCTGCTGCAGCCGACCGAGACGTACTTGCCAGAGTCGTCGAACGGCTGCGTCCCACTCTGGGTGGAATCCACGTCGATGGGAGTGTAGC
Organism: Myxococcota bacterium; assembly: GCA_040755835.1. Taxonomy (GTDB): domain Bacteria; phylum Myxococcota; class Myxococcia; order Myxococcales; family Myxococcaceae; genus JADLDB01. The sequence continues at coordinate 26,439 of JBFMAB010000121.1, read as the reverse complement.
TCGCGCCGTCGTCCTCGCTGCGGGCCAGGAACGCCTGGGCGATGTCGTCGTGGTAGGACACGAATCGGTACGGACCGTATCCACAAAATCCCGGATCATACGCGCGGTCCATGATCTGACTTGACTGGGTGAGGTTCCCGGCGGAGTCGATGGTCGCCGTGTAGAGCACGACCGGGCCGCCGCTGGCCTTGTAGCGGTGGTCGCGCCAGACGATCTGCGGCGACGCGCCGTCCGCGCAGTACAGCGCTGCGCCCGAGCTGGCGATGGACGTGTGCGTGACCGGCAGCTTCCAGCCGCTCCCGTCATCCTGAGCGATGACGAGAGGGCCTTCGCTTTCAGAAGGTTGGTGCGACCAGGCAAGCGCCTTCCTGCGCTGCCCGTTGGCGTCGTACACGCATGCGGTCGGCAAGGCAGGCCCGGTGGGTCGGGCCCCCAGAGAGTGCGCGCTGGACCAGGTGCGCCCACCGTCGGTCGATTCGCGAAGCCGCAGCTCGTTTCCCTCGAGGCTCACATAGACCACGAGAAGGTGGTCGCCCTTCCCGGCGAGGGTCATTCCTCCGACACGTTGATCGATGGGCACCCTGGTTGGCGTCGTGGTCCAACGCACCGCGTACAGCTGACCGTTTTCGGTGTGTACTGTCACCGGAACGTCGGCGAGGTGAATACCGTTGCCGTTGCTGAACGGCACGGACACCTGGACCGAACCGACTGAAAGAGAGTGGGTCTCGATGCGGACCGAGTCGGTGGCGCCTGCGTCCGTCGTGGTCGCACCTGCGTCCGACGTCATCTCGCCGGCGTCCGACGTCATCTCTCCTGCGTCGTTGTCGCTCCTGCCCGGAGCCTTGGCGACATCGCCGCACGCGGTCAGGGCCCCGGCCAGCGCGAACACTCCAAAACAGCGTCGAATCCAATAGCTCATGAGTGTCTGTAGTGTGAAGTTGGTTGTTTTCGTGGTTTGAGTTGATGCGTTGTCCACAGGCGCGACGAAAGCGGGTACGGCGGCGGCCCGTCGCTCAGCTCAGTCAGAATCGGCGCTGCGCGTCATGCTTCTGGACCGCGATGTGGCGGCTCAGGCGGTTCTCCCGGCGCTGAATCTTCGCGCGCTCGTGCATCGTCAGGCCGCCGCCGTCGCAGCGATCGCGGGCGATGGTCCGGTTGAGCCGGTTCTCCTGGCGCTGCAAGCGCGCGGCCTCGGGACCGGTGAGTTGGCCGGACGCGACGCCCTGGTTGATGCGCGCCTGCAGCGAAGCGGAGCGCGCGCCCACGGGGGCAGCGAAGGCGGGCATGGCGAACAGCGCAACGGCGAGGAGCAGGGTCTTCATCGTTTTCTCTCCGGGAACAGCGGGTTCCCTGACTTCAACCCGGTCTCGGTAAGAAGGTTGCGGTGTCGCCAGGTCGTTGATTTCCGGAACCTTCTTGGTCGATGGGGCCCCCGGGCGAGGTGGTTTCTACGGGGTACCGACGTGGCGCCGGCCGGCCTCGAGCCCCGCACACCGACGCGCAGGTCCGCAGGATCGGCGGCCCGTGCGTCGTGGCGTTCCGTTCCGCAGAAACCGCTTCCTGGGTGGAATTTGGGACGCGGGGACGGCCCAACGTCTACCCAGGTGGCACGTGGAGCACGTTCGCGTCTCCCGGCGTGCCGAGGGGCTGCTCGCGGAGGCACCGCCGCCTCCCGCAGGCGCACACCTGCTCTCCACAGGAGCCGTTGCGCCATTCGCCCTGGTGTGGCGGCGCGATGCCGCTTCAGCCCGCGCGCCGAGGCGCCAGGACACTCACGGACATCCCGCGTCCGGTGTGTTGCTGGTCGCCGCGGGGCTCACCACCGTCTGCGGGCCGATGCTGCACCCCAGCGCGCTGTTGAGGCGCACGCGGCCCACGCCGCCGCCGCCGCCGCCGCCCGCGGCGCCCAGCGTTCCGGCGTTGCCGTTCGCGGCCGGCGTGCTTCCAGCGGCGCCGTCGCCGCCGCTGCCCGTCCCGATGTTCCCACCGGTGGCGCCGGGGGCCGGGGTGGAGGTCGTCGGCGAGCCCGGGGCACCGTCGTCGCCGCGCGCGACCAGGCCTGCCTTGCCGCCGCCGCCGCCATTGGCGGTGACGGCCGCGGTTCCCACCAGCACGATCTGCAGGCCCTCGAGCAACACCGCGCCACCGCTGCCCGCGCCGTTGCCTCCCGCGCCGAGGCCGCCGCCGCTCCCGCCCTGGCCGGGCGCAGCCACGTGGCCCGAGATGATCAGATCGCCGTTCGCGCTGATCTGCAGAGCGCCGCCGCCGCTCGCCGCGCGAGTTCCGTTGCCGCCGCCGACGCCGCCCGGACACCCTCCGCGCAGCGGGACGAGCAGGGGCGTGCCCGAGGTGCCGCCGCCCGGCCCGCCGCTTCCCAGCCCATCGCCGCCGGCTCCCCCGGGCGAGCCGAAGCCGCCGCCGCCGGCGCCCCCGTTGCCGCTCGACGGCGAGGCGCCACGTCCGCCGGACGCGCAGGCCTGCGCGCCCGCCTCCACGGTGACGCCGCCCAGCACACGCACGCGCCCGGCCGCCGCGATGATCGCCGGCCGCGTGCCCTTCACCGTCAAACCGCCGTCGGCCATCACGTCGAGATCCCGGAAGGAGAAGATCATCGCCTCCACGCCGCCGTCCTGCGGGAGGATGCCCCAGCCGAACAGCGGCTGGCCGGGGCACCAGTTCGTCACCGTCGGCGCGCTGCCGCTCGTGTCGATGACGGTCTCGCCGCAGTCCAGCACCACGCCCGCGTCCGGCAGCGACGGCACCTGCGTCAGCGGGAAGTTCGACGGCGTGTACGTCCACATCGGCACGCAGCCTCCGGTGGCGTTGCAGACGCCGCCGCCGCTGCACGGCGTGCCCGCGTCGACGGGCTCGTAGCGGCAGCCGCCGTCGGCGTCACAGGCGCCCGCGAAGCGCTGGCACTCGCGCGGGCCGCACGTCACCGCCGTGCCGGCGCAGCCGCCCACCGCGTCGCAGCGGTCGTCCACGGTGCACTCGTCGCCGTCGTCGCAGGTCGCGTTCGGCGTGGGCGCGTACTGGCAGCCGGCGTCCGTCACGCAGGTGCCGGTGCCCATGAAGCACTGGCCCGGCGGCGTCGTGCAGGGCTTCGGCGTCCCGCTGCAGGTGCCGTCGAGCCGGCAGGTGTCCATGGTGGTGCAGTCGTCGCTGTCGTCGCAGGCCACGCCCGCGTTCGGCGGGTAGCGGCAGCCGGCGTCCACCACGCAGATGCCGGCGCCCATGAAGCACGGCGACGGCGGCGCGTCACAGACGACCTGCGTACCGCCGAGGCACTGGCCGCCCTGGCACGTCAGCCCGGTGACGCACTTGTTGCCGTTCGTGCACGTGCGCGCGTTGCAATCGAAGTCCGCGCAGTCGGTGTCGCCGTCGAGATCGTCGTCGATCCCGTTGTCGCAGGTCGTCTCCTGCGAAGGCGTCGCGCGGCGGAGGGTGAGGGTCGCTTCCAGCACCACACCCGGACGGAAGCGCGCCTCCCTGGGCGCCGCGGCCTCCGGCGGGTCGGCCAGCGTCGCGCACGCGTCGTCGGAGTAGCCCGCGGCCTCCAGCGTGATGACGGAGGGGAGATCGGCCTGCACGAGGCCGACGCGCAGGGTGGTGCGGTTGCCGATCACCATGCAGTTGCTGGGCCTGGTGAGGCCGTCACCCTTCGCCAGCACCCGCACCGACTTCGACTGCAGCCCGCGGGCCAGTTCCACCGTCACGTACAGCCCGGGCTCGTACTGCCTCTGGCACCCGGCCGCGACCAGCACGGCGAGCGCGATCCACCACGATGACCTCACGGCGCGACCTCCCCGACGTCTCTGCCTTCTCCGAAGCGAAGCACCGCGAAGGGCGCCGGCTTCGCCACCAGCGCGGCGTTGAGCGCCTCGACGGCCTCGGTCTCGCCGTCGTCCGCGAGCGGGAAGGTGCCGAAGTGCATCGGCACCGCGAGCCCCGCCTTCAGGTCGAGCGCGGCTTGCACCGCTTCCTTCGGCGACATGTGGATCGCGCCCATGAACCACTCGGGCCGGTACGCGCCGATCGGCAGCACCGCGAGGCGCATCGGCCCGAGGCGCTCGGCCACCTGGGCGAAGTGCGGTCCGTAGCCCGTGTCCCCGCCGAAGTACGCCTTGCCGTTCGAGCCTTCCAGCACCCACGCGGTCCACAGCGTGCCGTCGCCGTCGAAGAGGCCGCGGTTCGAGAAGTGCTGGTTCGGCACGCTGCGCACGGTGAGGCCTTTCAGCTCGCGCGCGTCCCACCAGTCCAGCTCCACCACGTCGATGAGCCCCTGCGCCTCGAGGAAGCGCTTGTTCCCCAGGCCGGCGAAGACGCGCACCTTCGGCCACGTCTCGGCGATGCGCTTCAGCGTCGGCACGTCCAGGTGATCGTAGTGGTTGTGGCTGAGCACCACGGCGTCGATGCGCGGCAGATCCTCGAAGCGGATCCCCGGCGGCCGTACGCGCCTCGGCCCCGCGAAGCCGACGGGGCTCGCGCGCTCGGAGTAGATCGGATCCGTCAGCACGTTCACCCCGTCCAGCTGGATGAGCGTGGTGGCGTGGTTGATGAAGGTGACGCGCATGGCGCCCTTCGGCACCTCGTACGGCGGCGGCGCGCCCGGCGGCTCCTCGCGGTACGCCGACCACGCGCCGGGCTCGCGCTCCCGCTGCCACTTGAGGAACGCGGACAGCCCGTCGAGGTCGCCGAAGGTGCCCGCTTTCTTCGGCGCGTGCGGCGTCACGAAGCGCTCGCCGTCGAAGTGCGGTCCCTTGTCGCCGCGCCAGGTGGGCGCCGACAGCGCGCAGCCCACCGCCGGCACGGCGGAGGCCGCGGTCAACACGAGCCCCATCAGCACCACGGCGGCCCGGCGGGCGGTGCGCCTCGTCGACGACATGGCCCGAGCGAATAGCACGCGGGCCCACCTTTCGCAGGCAGCCTGGCCACACGTCCTTTGCTACAACCCGGCGCCGCGGGAGGGAGTCTTCGTGGTGACGGAAGCGAGGCTTTCGGGCCTGGGGACGCGCTGGGGCGCGGTGCCCGCGTCTGCGCTGCCGCCGCCCCGGCCGGCCGTCGTCGCCGCCAGGGGCGCGCTGGCGCAGGCCGTCGCCGGTCGCCTGTCCTTCCAGGACTTCGATCGCCTCTCGTACGCGCGCGATCTCTGGCCGCTGGCGCTGTTGTGGATCCGCCAGGGCAAGGTGCCGCCGCCGCCCGACGCCATCGTCTGGCCGTCGACGGAGGCGCAAGTCGCCGAGGTGGTGAAGGTGGCGCGAAAGGAGCGGCTCGCGCTCATCCCCTACGGCGCGGGCTCGGGCGTGTGCGGCGGCACGTGGGCGATCCACGGCGGCGTCACGCTGGACTTGAAGCGCTTCGACACCATCGGGCCCGTCGACGAGGCGCAGCGCGCGGTCGACGTGGGCGCCGGCGTGATGGGCGAGACGCTCGAGCGCAAGCTGAACTCCCGCGGGTGGACGCTGGGGCACTTCCCCTCGTCCATCTACTGCTCCAGCGTCGGCGGGTGGATCGCCGCGCGGAGCGCCGGGCAGCTGTCGAGCCGCTACGGGAAGATCGAGGACATGGTCCTGTCTCTGCGCGCGGTGCTGGGCACCGGCGAGCTGCTCGCCACGCCCGAGCGCCCGTTCAGCGGGCCCGACCTGGCGCCGCTCCTCATCGGCAGCGAAGGCACGCTGTGCGCCTTCACCGGCGCGCGGCTCCGCGTCTTCCCGCTGCCGGAGGGCCGCGTCTTCCACGGCTTCGAGTTCGCCTCGGTCGCCGCGGGGCTCGAGGCGATCCGCCTCATCTTCCGCGAGGGCCTGCGGCCCGCGGTGGTGCGCCTGTACGATCCGTTCGACACGGCCTTCGTCGGCAAGGGCAAGCCGAGAGGCCACCGTGCGCCGCCCACCGCCCCGTCGAAGCGCGGCGCGCTGGCGCGCAGCTTCCTCCCCATGATGCTGCGGCAGGTGACGAAGCAGACGCTCGGACGCCCGAAGGCGATAAACAAGCTGCAGGGCGTCTTCTCGAAGAGCCGGCTCATCCTGATGTTCGAGGGCGACGCGAAGCGGGCCGAGGCCGAGGACCGCGCCGCCACCAGCCTCTGCCGCAGACTGGGCGCGGACGATCTCGGCGAGGCGCCCGGCCGGGCGTGGCTCGCGAAGCGGTACGACGTGTCGTACCGCATGTCCGGCCTCATCGACGCCGGCACCTTCGCCGACACGATGGAGATCGCGGCGCCGTGGGAGCGCGTGCAGGAGGTGTACGAGCGCGTGCACGCCGCCGCGTCGCCGTACGCCTTCGTGCTGTGCCACTTCAGCCACGCGTACGCCGACGGGTGCTCGCTGTACTTCTCCTTCGTCGGCTCCGGCGCCGACGAGCAGGAGATCGAGCAGCGCTACCACGGCCTGTGGCGCGCCGCGCTCGCCGCCGCGGTGACGGCCGGCGGCAACGTGAGCCACCACCACGGCGTGGGGATCCTCAAGGCCCGCGCGATGCAGGACGCGCTCGGCGAAGGCCGGCACGCGCTGGCCGCGCTCAAGGCGCTGTTCGATCCGGACGGGATCATGAACCCGGGGAAGCTGGGGCTCGCGCCATGAAGGGGCTCCTCGAGGCGCTGGGGCCCGTCGCGCGGCTGGGCACCGACGGCGGCGTGGTGCTGGAGCCCTCCGACGAGCGAGGGCTGACCGACGCCTTGCACGTGCTGGCCGACCAGGGCGCCCGCCTGCACCGCGACGCGACGCTGTCGCGCGCGAAGCTGACCGACGTGGGCCACGTGCAGACGAAGTCGATGACCGTGGACGTCGGCGCTGGCGTGGTGCTGCAGCACCTCGAGGATCGCCTCCGCACCTTCGGCTTGAGCGTCGGGCCCCTGTCGCCGGCAGCGATGCACCTCACCCTGGCCGAGTACCTCGAGGGGCCGTACGCGGGCCTGCGCGCGATCCCCGGCGGACGCCTCGAGCCGTTGTGCACGAAGCTCTTCGCCGTGCTGCCGGACGGGCGGCGGCTCGAGACGTCGGACGCGCCGCGCAGCGCCGCCGGCCCCGATCTCTCCGCGCTCGTCCTCGGTGGGCACGGGCGCCTCGGCCTCGTCACCCGCGCGCGCGTGCGCTGCTACCCGCTGCCCGAGGCCGACGTGCGCGCCACCTTCAGCCTGCCGTCGCCCGCCGCCTTCGTGACCGCCTTGACGCGCGCGATCGCCGACGGGCTGTGGCCGTGGCGCGTGCACGTCGACCCCCGGTCCGGCCGCGTGGTGGCCGAGGTGCGCTGGGCCGGCACTGCGCACGGCGTGGAGCGCGACCGCGAGCTGCTCGCCCGGTGCGTCGACGCCGTCGGCGGTCGCCCGTCGGGCGACACCGAGCGCGAGGGCCCGGTGTCCGTCGAGCACGAGTCCACCTGGGACGCCGTGCGGAAGGGCCTCGAGGCGGGCCACGCGCTGCAGCTGTTCCGGCTCTCGCTGGGCACGGTGGTGGCGCGCGGCGAGGTGGGCGGCATGCCGCTCGACGAGGCGGGCCCGTGGACGTCCCTGGCCGGGCGGCTGCTCGCGCTCGACCCGAAGGCGGTGCTGGGAGGCTTCCCGTGACGGAGGCGATGAAGGCCCACGCGCCGGCGTACACCACGTGCGCCTACTGCCCGAAGATGTGCCGCTTCGCGTGCCCGGTGGCCGAGGCGTCGCCGTCGGAGTCCGTGTCCACCTGGGGCAAGATGACCGCCAGCCACCTCGTGGAGACGGGGCAGCGGCCGCTCGACGAGGACTCGGCGCGCGCGCTGCACGCCTGCACCGGCTGCATGCGCTGCCGCACCTTCTGCAAGCACGACAACCACGTGGGGCCCGCGCTGTTCGCCGCCCGCGGCGCCGCGGTGGAGGCCGGGCTTCAGCCGCGCGGCGCCGCGTCCACGCTGGCCACCTTCACGCAGTCGCAGAACCCCTTCGGCCGCGAGCTGGCGACGCTGGTGGCCGCGCGCCGCGCGCGGGGCCCGGTGAAGTTCCCGCTGTTCCCCGGCTGCACCGCGCTGGTGAAGGCCGAGGGCCTCGTCGACGACGTGCTGGCGGTGTCTGGGGCCTTCGGCGCGCCGATGGGCGTCGCGAAGGTGTCGAGCCGCTGCTGCGGCTACCCGCTGTACGCCGCCGGCGCGCACGACGCGTTCCGCGAGCACGCGAAGACGATGGGCGACGTGCTGGCCCAGGTGCCGGAGCTGACGGTGCTCGATCCCGGCTGCGCCTTCACGTTCAAGCTCGTCTACCCGGAGTTCGGCGTGCGGCTGAAGACGCGCATCCTCACCGTGGTGGAGGTGCTGGCCGAGCACCTCGCGCACGCGCCCGAGCGACCGCCGCTGGACGAGGTGGTGGGCTACCACGACGCGTGCCACCTCGGCCGGGGGCTTCACCAGTACGACCAGCCGCGCGCGCTGCTGGCGAAGGCCGTGCGGGAGGTGACGGAAGGCGCGTCGGTGCGCCGCGAGGGTGGCTGCGCGGGCGGCGGGGGCCTGTTGCCGCGCACCCTGCCCGACGTCGCGGTGGAGGTGGCCCGCCGCCAGGCCGCCGAGGTGACGCGGGGGCCAGACGTGCCGGTGGCGACGGCCTGCCCGACGTCGCGCCGCATGTTCGAGCGCTCGGGCCGCAAAGCGTACGACCTGGTGGCGCTCTTGCGTCGCTGGACGGAGGGGACATGAAGACCTTCTTCGTGGTGAACCCGAAGAGCGCGAACGGGGCGACAGGCAGGCGCTGGGGCGAGCTGGCCGCACAGATCGCCCGCACGCTGTCGGACTTCGGCGTCGAGTTCACCAGGGGGCCGATGGACGCGGCGCAGCTGGCGCGGCAGGCCGTGAAGTCCGGCTACGAGTGCGTGGTGGCGGTGGGCGGCGACGGCACCATCAACGAGGTGGTGAACGGCTTCTTCGAGAACGACAAGGCCATCAACCCGCAGGCGGCGCTGGGCGTGTTGCCGCGCGGCACCGGCGGCGACTTCCGGAAGACCTTCGGGTGGGATCTCGGGTTCGACGCCGCCGTGCGCCGCTTGAAGACGCCCGACACGCGGCCCTTCGACGTCGGCCGCCTGGAGTTCGTCGCCCACGACGGCTCGCGCGCCGTGCGCTACTTCGCCAACATCTGCAGCTTCGGCGTGTCGGGGGTGGTGGACGACGAGGTGAACCGCACCTCCAAGGCGCTGGGCGGCAAGCTGTCCTTCATGTGGGGCTCGCTCAAGGCGCTGTCGAGGTACCGCGACCAGGTCGTCGACGTGTCCTTCGACGGAAAGCCCGCCGAGACGATCCCCGTGACGACGCTGGCGGTGGCCAACGGCAAGTACTTCGGCGGCGGCATGAAGGTGGCGCCGGACGCCGACGTCAGCGACGGGCAGTTCGACGTCACCATCTGGAGCGGCTACGGCCTTGCGGACTTCGTCCTGAGGAGCGGCGGCATCTACTCGGGCGATCACCTGAAGTGGAAAGGTACGCGCACGCTGCGCTGCCGCGAGGTGAAGGCCGACAGCAAGGAGCGCGTGCTGATCGACTGCGACGGCGAACAGCCGGGCCGGCTGCCGTGCACGATGACGCTGCTGCCCGGCGCGATCCGCCTGAAGGTGTGACGACGTGGCCGACGGGTTCCCCGTGCGCATCGAGGTCAAGGTCGCGTGGGGCGAGATGGACGCGTTCGCCCACGTGAACAACGCGAACTACCTGCGGTGGTTCGAGTCGGCGCGCATCGCCTACTTCGAGAAGGTGGCTGTCTCCATCGGCGCGAAGGACCAAAGCCCGTGGGTCCCGATCCTCGCGCGCGCCACCGTCGACTTCCGTCGGCCCGTCACGTACCCCGACACCGTCACCGTCGAGGCGTCGGTGCGGCGCTTCGGCACCACCAGCTTGACCATGGTGTATCGCGCCACCAGCCGCGCGCAGGCCGCCGTCGTGGCGGAAGGCGAGGCGGTGGTGGTGCTGCTCGATCCGTCCACGGACCGGAAGACGCCCATTCCGAGCGAGCTCCGCGCGGCGATCGACGCGCTGGAGGAATCCGCGCGCTGAGGTGCGCCGCCCGGGGGCTTCCATTACAGTCGGCCCGAAGTCATGGACATCCCCCGCGAGCCCCCGTTCACCCGGCAGGATCTCGAGTCCGCGCTCGAGGCCTCGGAGGTCGGGATCTGGGCGTGGGACATCGCGTCCAACCGCGTGAGCTGGACGCCGCAGCTCGAGAGGCTGTTCGGCTTCGCGCCTGGCGCGTACGACGGCACGCTCGAGACGTACCGGGCCTGCATCTTCCCGGGCGACCAGGACAAGGTGTTCGGCGCGATCCAGTCGGCGCTGGCGACGCAGGCCGACTACTTCGTCGAGCACCGCGTGCTGCGGCACGACGACGGTCGCGTGCGTTTCGTCGAATGCCGAGGGAAGGTGCAAGTCGGCCCGGACGGGAAGCCCGCCCGCATGACGGGCACGGTGATGGACGTGACGTCGCGGCGTGAGGCGGAGGCGCGGATCGCCGAGCAGGAGGAGGTGACGCGCCTGCTCAACGACGTCGCGAGCGACTACGTCTACGCGGTCGACTTGGCCCGCCCCGCGCTGGTGCCGTCGATCGTCGCGGGCAGCTTCAGCCGCGTGACGTCCTTCACCCCGGAGGAGGTCGATCGCCGCGGCGGGTGGCTCGCGGTCGTCCACCCGGACGATCGGCCTTTGCTCCTCGAGCGCATGACGGCCGGTCTGGGCAATCGACCGTTCGTGAGCGAGTACCGGATCGTCACCGCCGACGGGGAGGTCCGCTGGCTGCGGGATCACGCCCGCCCGCAGGTCGATGCCACCGGGAAGCCCGTCCGCATCGTCGGCGGGGTGCAGGACATCACCGAGCGGCGGCGCTTCGAGGAGCAGCTGCGCCAGAGTCAGAAGATGGAGGCGCTGGCGCGGCTGGCCGGCGGCGTCGCGCACGACTTCAACAACCTGCTCACCGTCATCTTCGGCGGCGTGGGGCTCTTGCAGCAGTCGCCGCGAGCGGACCGTGACGCGGAGGCGGTGGAGGCGATCGTCACGTCGGCCGAGCGCGCCGCCGAGCTGACGCGCGCGCTGCTCGCGCTGGGCCGGCGGCAGCTGACCGTGTCGCGGCCCATGAAGCTGGCCGCGGTGCTGGATGCCGCACGCCCGCTGCTCGAGAAGTCGCTCGACGCGGTGCGCCTCGAGGTCGACAACGCCGCGGCCTGCACGGTGCGCGTCGACACCGGGCAGCTGCAGCTGGTGCTGCTCAACCTGGTGGTGAACGCGCGCGACGCGTCGCGGGCCGGCGACGTGGTGCGCCTGGTGTCCCGCGAGGTGGAGCTGGGTCAGGGCAGCGGCACGAGGCCGCCGGAACTCGCGCCCGGCCGCTACGGCGCGGTGGACGTCATCGACTCCGGCAGCGGCATTCCACCCGAGGTGCTGCCGCGCATCTTCGAGCCGTTCTTCACCACCAAGCCGCCGGGGCAGGGCACGGGGCTGGGGCTGGCGATCAGCCACGGCATCGTCACCCAACTCGGCGGGGCCATTACGGTGAGGAGCCGGGTCGGCCAGGGCACCACCTTCACCGTGTACCTGCCGGTCGTCGACGCCGCCGTGGCCGTGGCGGTCACACCCTCCGCGGGGAAGGTCAACGCCGGGGGCACCGAGGCGATTCTGCTCGTGGAAGACGAGCCACGGCTTCGGCGCCTCGCCGCGCGCGTGCTGCGCGACTACGGCTACACCGTCACCGAGGTGGGCTCCGCCGAGGAGGCGCTGGCGCTGGCCCCGGACGCGCTCGGGCCGGTGGCGCTGCTCCTGTCCGACGTGCGCATGCCGGGTATGGACGGGCTGTCGCTCGCGAAGGTGCTCACGGCGAACAAGCCCGAGCTCAAGGTGCTGCTCATGTCCGGCTACACCGCGGATGACGAGGTGACAGCAGGTGTGACGACGGGCGCGGTGCCGTTCCTCGGCAAGCCCTTCACGCCCGAAGGCCTGGCGCGGCGCGTCCGCGAGTTGCTCGACGCGCCCACTCAATCCACCCAGAAGTAGGCCGACGCCACCAGCGTGCGGCCGGCCACCACCTTCGCCTTCTGCGCGAGCGCAGCGATGGTGCGATCCTTCTCGGCGTAGCGCTGCTCCTCGGCGTGGCGCAGCTGCTGCAGCTTGCGCCGGTACTCGCGCTCGAGGCGCTCGGCCTTCGCGCGGGCCTTCATGCGCTCGGCGGGCTCGTCGATCGCCAGCACGGCTCTGCGGGCTTCCTCCCACTCCTCGCGGGCGCGGTCGACCTGCTGCCGGGGCGTATACAGGCAGTCCTCGGCGAAGCGATCGGCGCGGTCGCGCGCGGCGTCCAGCTCGAGCGCGTTCTGCCGCTCGGCGGCGCGCACCAGCTCGTCCTTCACGGCGAGCAGCGCCTGCTCGTGCTGCAGCGTGGCGGACACGGTGGGGGGCTTGCGCGTCTTCTCCTCGGCCGCGTCCACCAGCGGCAACCCGTCGGCGTCGGCCCACGGCACCACGCGGAAGCCCTCACCGTGCTTGACCAGCACGAGGTGCACCACGCGGTCCTGCGGCTTCAAGCCCGAGAGCTCGAAGCGGTACGCGTACCACCAGCCCTCCTTGCCCTGCAGGTGCGCCAGCTTCGGGGGCAGGGTGCCGCCGTCGAGCGCCAGGTAGCTGACCGCGTCGCCCGTGCGCGCGCGGACCTCCTTCGCCGCGAGCTGCAGCTGCCGCCGTCCGCTCCCGGCGGTGCCCAGCACCGAGCCGGTGAAGGACCTCTGGGTGGCCTTTCGCTTCGACACCGCCTCCTTCGCCGCGTCGCCCGCCACCTTGAGGCGCTTGCGCACCTCGCCGTCGAAGCGCTCGAGCAGCATCGAGCGCGTCGCCATCATGCGCTCGTCGATGCGCGCCTCGAGGTCCTTCCGCAGCGCGTCGAAGGCGGTGTCGATGTCCTCGGGCGTGCGGCACGACTGGTAGATGTCGAGCACCCGCCGCTCGAAGTCGACGCCGCTCTCCAGCGCGCCGAGGATCTCGTCGGAGGCGCCGAAGACGCCGTCGAAGAGGTTCAGCTTCTTCTCGAGCAGCTCGAACAGCCGCGCGTCGGCGGCGTTGCTGCGGTTCAGGAAATTCAACACCAGCACGTCGCGCTGCTGGCCGTAGCGGTGGCACCGGCCGATGCGCTGCTCGACGCGCTGCGGGTTCCACGGCAGGTCGAAGTTCACCACCAGGTTGCAGAACTGGAGGTTCAAGCCTTCGGCGCCGGCCTCGGTGGACAGGAGGATCTGCGTGCGATCGCGGAACTCCTCGACGAGCGCGCGCCGGGCCTCGGGCGTGCCGGCGTCGCCGGTCAGCTTGCTGATCTTCCCCGCCCAGCCGTGCGCGGACAGCAGCTGATCCAGGTACTCCAGCGTGCGCTTCGACTCGGTGAAGATGACGGCCTTCTCGGGCCACTGGTGCGCGCGGGCGACGGTGAAGACCCGGTCGAGCGCGCGCTTCAAGGCCTCGCCCTTGGCGTTGACGCGGATCTGGTCGGCGCGGTCGGCGAACCGGCGGAGCTCCCAGACCTCGCGCTCCATCGCCGCGAGCACGTTGGGCGCCGGGCCGCCGTCGTCGTGCCAGGCCTCGGCCTCCTCCGCGTACTGCTTCGTCTCCTCGGGCTCGAAGAGGAGCCCCGTCGCCTCCTGGCCCAGCTTCGCCGCCTGGAGCCGCCGCTCGAGCGTCTCGGACAGCTTCCGCAGCGTCGGGGCGATCGCGTAGGTCGAGGACGCGAGCAGCTTCCGGTACACCAGCGTGAGCAGCGTGCGCTTGCCGGGCTCGATCGCCGCGCACTCGTTGCGGCGCAGGTACTCGGACACGTCCTCGTACAGCGCCTGCTCCTCGGGCAGCGGCGTGAAGTCCTCCACCACCGAGCGGCGGTTCGTGTACTTCACGTACTCGCGCACCTGCCGGCGCAGCGTGCGCTGCACCACCGGTGCGAGCCGCGTCCTGAGCTCCTTGCTCGACGACTCCTGCAGCCCCCCGTGCTCCGGATCGATGGGGTAGTGCGCGCGGAATGCGTCCTCGGGGCCGAGGATCTGCTCGTCGAGCAGCGACACCAACCCGAAGAGCTCCGAGAGATCGTTCTGCAGCGGCGTCGCCGTCAGCAGCAGCTTCGGCGCGTCCTTCAGGCCCGCCTTGAGCGCCTTGCCCGTCTTGTTCCCGGGCTTGTGCGCGTTCCGCAGGCGGTGGGCTTCGTCGATGACGACGAGGTCCCACTTGATCTGCGCGAGCAGCTCGCTGCGCAAGGCCGCGAAGGGCTGCGAGGCGATCACCACCGGGCACGGCTGGTCGAAGCAGTTGCCCGTCGCGCGGATCGTCCGCCCGTCCACCACCACCGAGTCGAGGTCGAACTTCTCCTTCAGCTCCGCCTGCCACTGCGCGCGCAGCGTCGCCGGCGCCAACACGAGGAGGCGTTGCTTGCCCTCGCTCGCGAGCTGCGCCATGACGATGCCGGCCTCGATCGTCTTCCCGAGGCCCACCTCGTCGGCCAGCATGCAGCCGCCGCGCGACAGCGAGTCGAGCGCAAAGACGGCGGCTTCGAGCTGGTGCGGGTTCAGGTCGACCTTCGCCTCCGACAGCGCGCGCATCACGCGCGCCTGAGGATCGCCGCCCGTCGCGGTCAACTCCTCGGCCAGGAGCCGCTCGTGGAAGCGGGTCAACGGTCGCGGGGAGGGACCTGCGGGGGGCAGACCCTCTTTCGCAATGCGGGCGATCTCCGACATGGAGTCGCGCATTCTGATCAGGCACAACCACCTGTAAAGCCGGAGTTTTCTGAGGCCGATTTACCGGCCCTGGCGCGATCGCAGGATCAGGTGCGTGAGCGGCGCTGAAGGTGGGGTGATGTGGTCAAGGGTCCGCGTAGTCGGGGTGCAGGTACTTCTTGAGCTTCCTGGTGACGTAGTTCTTCGCCTTGTTGCGCCAGAACCAGCCGGGGTCCGCGGCCACGCCGGTGACGGCGGAGTCGCTGACGTCGAAGCGCGCGCGGATCTCCATGCCGAGAACGCGACCCGTCAGGAAGACGCTGTCGCCGCGCCACTCGGCCTTCACGCCGAAGCGGTGGTTCCAGTAGTCGAGGAGGAAGCCGACGCGCTCGCGGGCCGAGGCGCGCGGGAAGGCGTGCGGGACCTCGAGGGAGATGGTGGGCCCACAGAGCTCGATCGGATCGGGCGTCGCCGGCGCGGGCGCGGGGGGCGTCGCCACGGCTGGCGGCTGCGCCGTCGGTGGCGCCTCACTGGGCGTGTCGGCGCGGGCCGAGAGTCCGACGACGAGGGCGAGGATCGCAACCCGCTGCATGCGCTCTTCTTAGCGTGGGCCCGCGGGGCCTGGAAAGGCGTGGCCCGCCGGGCAACACCGGGAGCGCGCGCGCCGTCGCAAGCCCCACCGCAGCGCCCCGCTCAGCGTCGAGTGCGCAGCGCGCGGTACACGCCGCGCTCGTCGTACGTCGGAACCTTCCACGGGCGCTGCGCCCAGAAGTTGATCGCGATCGCCAGCCGCAGCCCCGGCTCCCGCGGCAGCCGACCGCCGGGGATCCGATTCCGCGCGTCCAGCACTCCGTGCGTCAGCCGGCCGTCGAAGAAGGCCAGCCGGTTCGGCTTCGGCTCCACCAGGTCGAAGTCGTGCCGGTCCGGCGCGAGCGCCGGGTTCGCCGGGTTCGGCGGCTCTCTCGTCACCGCCAACAAGCCGCCGCGGCAGCTGTTCAGGTACAGCACCGTCGAGAAGACCGGGTTCACCTCGTCACCCGTCTCGTCGAAGCGCGCGTTGTCGCGATCGCGGTGGAAGTCCACCTTAACGTTGGAGGTGCGCATGCGCGACAGCCACCACTCCACGCCGCGGACGCGCCTCGCCTTCGCGGGCGGCAGTCGCATGCGGACGTGACGCGCCGCCTGCTCCACCAGGTTCGCGGGGGCCGAGTCGAAGCCGTACCAGAACGTGGTGCGGTAGCTGGCGCGCAGCCGCTCGTCGCCGACGCGCTCCACGCCGGCCAGCAGCGCGCGGAACAGCGCGTCCGGCAGCACCCCGTCGACGATGCCGACCAGCGGCTTCACGCGCGCCGCCCTGGCCTCAGCGGGGCAGGTTGAGCGCCTCGGCCAGCGGCCGGCCCTCGCTCATCGCTGGCGCGCCCAGCTCCATCAGGTCGGCCACCGTCGGCGCCACGTCGATCGCCTGCGGGACGACGGCGTACTGCCCCGGCCGCACGCCGCGGCCGAAGAGGTACAGCGGCACCTCCGCGTCGTAGCTCCAGGGAGTGCCGTGCGAGGTGCCCTTCGCTTCGCTCTCGAGCACGTGGAACGGCTTCATCACGATGAGCACGTCGCCCGAGCGCTCCGGGTGGAAGCCGTTGCGCAGCGCCCGCAGCGTACCGTTGCCGGGCGTCGCCCACAGGTCATCCCTCGCGACCGCGAGGTGCAGGTCCGGCTGCTTCGCAAGCCAGGCCGCGGCGGCGCGCCGCACCTGCGCGGGGTCCACCTTCTTGCCCTCGAGCGCCTTCGTGTCGAGGTACACGTCGACCTCTTCGATCGCCGCGACCGCGCTCTGCACGCCGAAGCGCTTCTCGAGCTCCTCGTTGACGCCCTTGATGAGGCTGGCCGGCGGCACGCGCGCGGCGTCGAGGCCCTGCGAGGCCCACTCCTCGGGGATGTTGGCGCCGCCGTGGTCGCCGGTCACGACCACCACCAGGTTGCCTTTCCCACCCGCGGCGCGCTCCGCGTAGCTGATGATCTCGCCCAAGGCCTTGTCGAGGCGCAGCAGGTGATCCTGCATCTCCCACGAGGTGGGGCCGTACAGGTGATAGGTGCGATCGAGCGGCGACAGGCTGAGCGACAGCAGGTCGGGCACGTCGTCCTTGCCCAACTGCTCGCCGTCGATCGCCGCCTTCACGAACGGCACGAGCACCTCGTACATCATCGGCGACGAAGCGAGCGCGCTGTACGACTGCGGGCCCGGCGACGGGACGCCGCCCGACAGCGGGTGCGGGAAGGTCTTGCCCAGCCCGTACCAGTCCGACTCGAAGGGCCGCTCGTCCTCGCCCAGGTAGTCCTTCGGGGGCCCCAGCAGCTCCCACTTCTTCGCGTGGAAGCCGTCGGGCAGCTTCTTGTCGTTGAAGGTCTTCACCCAGGTGGGGAACTCCTTGCGGTACCAGGTGCCGGTGACGAAGCGGCCGACCTGCTCGTGGAACCACCAGGCCTCGCCCAGGCGCCCGGCCATGGCGATCGCCGCGCGCGGCTTGCCGGAGATCGCGATCGCCTTGCCGCGGAGCATCGTGGAGGCGCGGACGCGATCGCTCAGCGTGTCGGCCAGCAGGTTCGCCGGGGACGTGTCCTCGTTGCCCAGCGGCGCCTCGAGCACCGGGTGCGAGGGATCGCTGAAGACGGGCTCCAGCTTCCCGGTCGCGCGGTTGAACAGCTTGTTGCCCACCACGCCGTGGCGGTCCGCCCAGGCCCCGCTCGCGAGCGTGGCGTGCCCCGCGCCGGTGACGCACTCGGCGACGTCGTAGCGCATCACCGGGAACACCGCGCCTTCGTTGTTGAGGCGCGCCAGCCCGCTCTTGAACTTCCCGCGGCTGCGCTGCACGACCTCGGTCCCCAGCGAGTCGACGCTGATCACCAGCGTGAGGCGTGGCGGCTTCGCGGCAGCCGGGAAGGACAAGGCGACGGTCAGGAGCAGGGCGAGGCGCCTCATGGCGACGGAATGTC
This sequence comes from Myxococcota bacterium, assembly GCA_040755835.1. Taxonomy (GTDB): domain Bacteria; phylum Myxococcota; class Myxococcia; order Myxococcales; family Myxococcaceae; genus JADLDB01. Next base: position 8,782 of record JBFMAB010000121.1, on the reverse strand, counting down.
GCACGACCATGCCGCACAGCCGAACTGCTTTCTCCTGGGGCCGCGCGCCTGCGCTACGGTGCTGTGCATGGCGGCCCCTTCCGAGCCCGTGCGCGTCGAGGCGCGCCTGCGCGTCATCTACGGCGACACCGACCAGATGGGCGTCGTCTACTACGCGAATTACTTTCGCTACTTCGAGCTGTCGCGCAGCGAGTACTTCCGGGCGCGCGGCGGCAACTACGTCGAGCTCGAGCGCACCGGCTTCGGGCTGCCCGTCGTCGAGGCGCACTGCGACTACAAGGCGCCGGCGCGCTACGACGACGTGCTGGTCGTCACGGTGTGGGTCGCCGAGCTCAAGCGCGCGTCGATCCGCTTCGAGTACGAGGTGCGCCGCGAGGGCGAGCCGCGCGTGCTGGCGACCGGCCACACCCGCCACGCCTGCATCGCCCGCGACGGGCGACCCACCGCCCTGCCGGCCTCGGTGATGACGCTGTTGTCGAGCCCTGCCTGAAGAGGAGCCATGGACCGCAACCTCGCCCTGGAAGTCGTGCGCGTCACCGAGATGGCCGCGATCGCCGCCGCCCGCACCATGGGCCGCGGCGACGTGAAGGCGTCGGACCAGGCCGCGGTGGACGCGATGCGAAAGACGTTCGACACGCTGAACATCGACGGCACGGTGGTGATCGGCGAGGGCGAGCGCGACGAGGCGCCGATGCTCTTCATCGGCGAGAAGGTGGGGCAGGGCACCACCAGCGCCGCGCCGGTCGACCTCGCGCTCGACCCGCTCGAGGGCACCAACCTCTGCGCCTTCGGCCGGCCCGGGGCGATCTCGGTGGTGGCGCTCGCGGCGCGGGGGCACCTGCTCAACGCGCCGGACACGTACATGGACAAGATCGCCGTGGGCCCGGCGGCGCGCGGCGCCATCGATCTCTCCCGTTCGGCGACCTGGAACCTCGAGCAGATCGCGAAGGCGATGAAGCGCTCCATCTCCGAGCTGACGGTGGTGATCACCGAGCGGGAGCGGCACGTGGAGCTGGTGAAGGAGGTGCGAGCCGCGGGCGCCCGCGTGCGGCTGATCGACGATGGCGATGTGGCCGTGGCGATCTCCACCTGCTTCGAGGCGTCGGGCGTCGACGTGCTGATGGGCACCGGCGGCGCGCCCGAGGGCGTGATCGCCGCGGCCGGCGTGCGCTGCGTCGACGGAGACTTCCAGGGGCGTCTGCGCTTCCGCAACGCCGAAGAGGAGGCCCGCGCGAGGGCGATGGGCATCACCGACCCGAACCGGGTGTACCGCGCCGACGAGCTCGCGAAGGGCGAGGTGATGTTCGCGGCCACCGGCGTGACCACCAGCGACTTCCTCAGGGGCGTGCGCTTCTTCGCCCACGGCGCCGAGACGCATTCGCTCATCATGCGGTCGAAGACCGGCACCGTCCGCTTCATCACCGCCACGCACCGCTTCGACAAGAAGCCCATGTGACGTAGGCTCCCGTCGTCCCGCCGTCCCCCCCCGACGAAGGAGTCAGCCGATGCCCGGCGCCACCCGTTCCATCATCATCAACGCCCCGGTCGAGAAGTGCTTCGACGTGATCGTCGACTACGAGCGCTACTCCGAGTTCCTCCCGGAAGTGAAGAAGACGCGGGCGCTCAACCGCCGCGGCAACGAGTGCGACGTGCAGTACGAGGCCGAGGTGGTGAAGTTGATCAAGTACACGGTGCACCTCAAGGAGGAGCGCCCCAACAAGGTCAGCTGGACCTACATCGACGGCGACTTCATGCGGGACAACAAGGGCGGCTGGGTGCTGGAGGACATCGGTGAGGGCAAGACGAAGGCGACCTACCACGTCGAGATCGTCCTCGGGCCGCTCGTGCCCAAGACGATCGTCAATGCGCTGGTGGACACCTCGCTTCCCAAGCTGCTGGAAAACTTCAAGAAGCGCATCGAGTCGCGGCCCTGATCACCCGGTGGATCCACCCGCGATCCCGCGCGTTTGGGGAGTCACTCGGCTGCAGTTGTGAACGCCCGGCCCCCGGTTAGAATGGGGCTGCCGTTTCGCGAGAGGTTTCCCAGTGCTCGACGCCTACGTCATCGAAGAGATCAAGCGCCGCGAGGCGGAGCGCCAGAAGCACGAGCGCTCGCGCCCGGTGCTGGAGATCCCGGTGCGCTCACCGGACGACGAGGACGATGAGGATCGCAAGAGCGATCGAGACGAAGGGCCCCGACCCGGCGTGGTGCAGATCGAGCTCTGAGTCGGCCTGGCGATGGGCCTCCGCGCGCTCTTGTCGAGAGGACGCCGCCGGCGGCTGCGGCTCTACTACGACGAGGCGTACCGGCTGCCCGTGACGGGCGGCGCCGACGCGCACCCGGAGCTGCGACGCGCCGACGAGGCCCTCCACTACCTGCTCCTCGCGAAGGCGGTGCGCCTGGAGGACGTGGTCAACCCGCAGCCCGTGTCCTACGCGGCGCTCGCGCAGGCGCACACGCCGGCGTACCTCGAGTCCCTGCACGACGCCGCGACGCTGGCGCAGATCTTCGCCGCCGATCCTTCGGAGATCTTCGTCGACGAGGTCCTGCGCAGCCTCCGCCTGGCCTGCGGCGGCACGCTGGAAGCGGCGCGGCACGTCCTGGAGCACGGGGGCGCGGCGCTCAACCTCATGGGCGGTTTTCACCACGCGGCGCCCGACCGCGGCGCCGGCTTCTGTGCCATCAACGACATCGCGGTGGCGCTGGCCGCGGTGCGTGCCGAGGGCTTCGGCGGGCGCGTGGCGGTCATCGACCTCGACTTCCACCCGCCGGACGGGACCGCCGAGTGCCTCGGCCGTGACGCCAGCGTGTGGCTGGGCAGCATCTCCGGCGCGGACTGGGGCCCGCTCGAGGGCGTCGACGAGACACGACTGCCCGAGGGCGCGGACGACGAAGCGTACCTCTCGGCGCTCGACGCCCTGCTTTCCCGCCTGCCCGAGGTGCGGCTCGCCTTCGTCATCGCCGGCGGAGACGTGTTGAACGGCGATCGGCTGGGCCGCTTCGCGCTGACGCTGCCCGGCGTACGCCAGCGCGATCTGCGGGTCGCCGAGCGCCTCGGCCGCCTGCCCCAGGTGTGGCTGCCCGCGGGCGGCTACTCGTCGAACGCCTGGAAGGTGGTGGCCGGGACCGGGCTGGTGCTGGCCTTCCACAGCGAGGAGCCGATCCCCGTCGATTACGATCCGCTCGCGGCGCGCATGTCCGGCATCGCCCGCTCGCTCAAGCCCGAGAGCCTGGCGGGCGACGTGCTGACGGACGCCGACGTCGCCGACGCGCTGGGGCTGCCGCGCGCCGGGCCGCGCAAGCTGCTGCAGTACTATACGGCCGAGGGCCTCGAGTACGCGCTCGAGCGCTACCGCCTGCTGCCGGTGGTGCGCCGCCTCGGCTTCGAGAACCTGCACATCTCGATCGACAAGGTGGGCAGCTACGACCGGGCGCGCCTGCTGGGCCGCGACAAGCGCACCGGCGCGGAGGTCATGCTGATCGACCTCGAGGTCGAGCGCAAGCAGCTGGCCGACGGCGTGTACCTCTTCGTGAACTGGCTCTCGCTGCGAAACCCGCGCGCGCACTTCAGCGCCTTGCGGCCGCAGCTCCCCGGGCAGGAGGTGCCGGGGCTGGGGCTGGCACGCGAGATGACGCAGCTGCTGGGCCTGATGGCGAAGCGACTGATGCTGGACGGCGTGGCCTTCCGCCCGTCCTGGTACCACATGGCCTGGGCAGCGCGGCACCACGCGCACTTCATCGACGCGCGACGGCAGGGGCGCTTCGAGGCGCTGATGCGCGATCTCGCCACCATGAACCTCCTGGACGCGACCCGCGCCGTCGCCGAGGGCCACGTGCGCCTCAACGGCGCGCCGTACACCTGGGAGCCCGACGAGATGGTGTACCGGGTGAGGGAGGACGGGGCGCCGCAGGACCGCGCCGCGGTCGCCGCCGAGCGCGATCGCTGTCACTTCACCGTCGACCGCCCGCCGGTGCGCTGACCGGGCATTCGGTACAGGTCCGCGCGGAGCCGCTCGCCATCGCGGTCTGCCCGACGAGGGTGAGCGACGGCGGCGACAGCTGCACGCCCGGCTGCGTGGTGCGCCAGAAGAGCGCGGCGCGGCCGGGTGGGAAGGCGAACCGGGCACAGGTGGACCGCCACCGGCCGTCCGTCGCCACGGAGGCCCCGTCCGCGCTCGGCATCGGCGTTCTGCCGGCGAGGGTCGAGCAGGAGCCGGTGTCGACGCCGATGATTTCCTCGCAGGCCTCGGCGTTGGACGCTGCAGGTCGCGGACGTGCCCGTGCCCTGTCGCCGAGTTGGGGGAGGTCGCCTGCGCCGCGGCGTCCCGCGCCGAAGAGCGAGTGATGACCGGCGGGCGCGTCGCGCTGGGCTTCCAGGCCGCTCCCCGCTACACCTCCACGCCGGCACGAGGGAGGCCGTCATGGGTGTACCGATGCGGGTGGAGATCGCTGGGCTGGAATGCACGCTGACGCACGAGCCGTCGGGCGCGGTGATCCGCACCGTGCCGCCGGTGGACAACGGCGGCGACGGCTCCAGCTTCTCGCCGACGGACCTGCTGGCCGCGTCGCTCGCGAGCTGCGCGCTGTCCACGCTGGCGCTCGTCGCCGCGCGCGAAGGGCTCGCCTGGGGCGACGCGAGCGCCCGCGTGGTGAAGGAGATGGTCGGCCCGCCGCGGCGCGTGGGCGAGCTGTCGGTCGTCTTCACGATGCCGAGGGAGACCAGGCCCGCCGAGCGCGCCCGTCTCGAGGAGATCGCCCGCGGCTGTCCGGTGGCGCGGAGCCTCCACCCGGACGTCTCCGTGACGATGCGCTTCGAGTACCCGTAGTGGTCAGTGCGGCGGGTACGGCGCGACGGCGATGGTGCGCGTCGGACCGCCGCGGCGTAGCTCCCACGCGAGGTGCCGCCAGCCCAGCACCGCGGGGAGCAACTTGAACACCACGAGCAGCGCCAGCGCCACCGCGAAAGCCTCCGGCGCCGCGAGCCGGGCCACCCGCTCGGCCGCGGCCCGAGCTTCTCCAGCGCCAGGCCCGCCGCGAGCAGCTCCGGCGCCTGCACCAGCAGGTCCACCAGCCACGCCAGCGACGCGACGTCCCGGCGCAGCGAGGAGAAGCCCGCGAACCACGTCCACGGAAACGGAAAGCCGTAGCCCGGCAGCTCGTCGGGCGCGCCGCTGGAACGGCGCACCGTGACGACCAGCGTCACCGCCTGCCCGAGGGCGACGGCGGTGACGAGCGACCAGCGCGCCTGGCGCATCAGGTGCCGGTGTTGCGGCTCGGTGAGGCGCCGAGGTCCGTCGGCACCAGCCGCAGCTGCGACGCGGTGAAGCTCTTCGCGTCCACCTCGCGCTCCAGGTACGTGTAGCCCGACAGGCCCGCCTCGTAGACGCGCAAGATCTGCCGCGACTCGTCGAGGGTGATGCGGCCGGCCCGGAGCGCCGCCTCGGTGAGGTTGCGCATGCGGCTCACGAGGTCGTCCTTGTTGTAGGCGACGTAGTTGAGCACCTCGGTGACGGTGTCGCCTTCGACGACACGGTCGATCAGGTATCCGCCGCCCGGCGCCAGCGACACCTGCAGCGCGTGCGTGTCCCCGAACAGGTTGTGCAGGTCACCCAGGATCTCCTGGTACGCGCCCACGAGGAAGATGCCGAGGTAGTACTCCTCGTCGTTCAGCGCGTGCAGCTCGAGGTCGTCCTTCACCTCGCGCTTGTCGATGAACTTCTCGATCTTCCCGTCGCTGTCGCAGGTGATGTCCGCCAGCACCGCGCGGCGGGTGGGCCGCTCGGCCAGCCGGTGGATCGGCATCACCGGGAACAGCTGGTCGATCGCCCACGAGTCGGGAAGCGACTGGAAGACGCTGAAGTTGCAGAAGTACGTGTCCGACAGGTGATGCTCGAGCAGCTCGAGCTCCTCGGGCAGCTCGCTGGACTCGCGCGCGATGCGCAGCACCTTCTGGCAGATCGCCCAGAAGAGGTTCTCCGCCATCACCCGCTGCTCCAGCGTCAGGTGGCCGAGCGAGAACAACGTCAGCACCTCGTCCTTGTACGCGGCGGCGTCGTGGTACGTCTCGAGGAGATTCTTGTTGGTCAAGTCGCGCCAGCCGGCGTGGAGGTTCTTCACGACCTGCGGGGCGTCGTCCGGCAGGCGCTCGGGGATCGCCCGGACGTCGAAGTCGCTGTTTCCCAGTACCTCCGTCACCAGCATCGCGTGGTGCGCCACCACCGCGCGGCCCGACTCCGACACCAGCATCGGGTGGGGCACCTGCGCCGCGTCGCACGCCTCCATCACCGCGAAGACCACGTCGTTGGCGTACTCCTCGGTGGTGTAGTTCATCGACGAGGCGAAGTTCGTCTGGCTCCCGTCATAGTCGACGCCCAGGCCGCCGCCGACGTCCAGGTATTGCAGCGGCGCGCCCAGCCGGTGGACCTCGACGAAGAAGCGGCCCACCTCGCGCAGCGCGTTCTTCACGTTGCGGATGTTGGAGATCTGGCTGCCGAGGTGGAAGTGCAGCAGATCGAAGCAGTCCAGCATGCCCGCTTCCTTGAGGAAGCCGACGGCCTCGAGCAGCTCGCCCGACGACAGGCCGAACTTCGAGCGATCGCCGCCCGACGCCTCCCACTTGCCGGCGCCGCGCGTGGACAGGCGCACGCGCATGCCGAGCCCGGGCTTGATGCCGGTGCGGCGGGACACTTCGGCGATCAGCGGCAGCTCGGTGGGTTTCTCCACCACCATGATCACCTTGCGGCCGAGCTTCGAGGCGTAGAGCGCCGTCTCGACGTACTCCTCGTCCTTGTAGCCGTTGCAGATGATGAGCGCGTCCGGATCCTCGAGCTGCGCCATCACCGCGAGCAGCTCGGGCTTCGAGCCCGCCTCCAGCCCGTACTTGTAGGGCCGGCCCGCGTCGACGATCTGTTCGACGACGAAGCGGTGCTGGTTCACCTTGATCGGGTATACGCCCCGGTACGAGCCTTTGTAGTTGTGCTCGGCGATCGCCTTCTTGAAGGCCTCGTTGAGGTGCACCACGCGGTGGCGCAGCACGTCGGTGAAGCGGATGAGGAGCGGCAGGCTGATGCCCCGGCGGCGGACCTCGTCGACCAACTCCTTCAGGTCGAACGACGGGGAGTTCGGGCCGCCCGGGTGGACGGTGACGTTGCCCTTCTCGTTGATCCCGAAGTAGCCGGCGCCCCAGTGACGAATGGCGTACAGCTCGTGAGCATCGGCGACGGTCCAGCGGGGCGTGGTGGTGGCCATGGGTGAGCGCGCACTATAGGGAATCGCCGCCGGGATCCACTACCCGTCGCGGCGCTTCCGTCAGTCTGCCCGGCCGCCCAGCCGCTCGAGGTGGCGGGCCATCTTCGGGTCGTTGATCAACTCGACGACGCCGTTGCTCTGCAACAGCCCGCGGACGTCGCCCGTCTCCAGCGCCTTCCTCCAGGCGTCCTGGTTCACCACCTGCCGGAAGCGGGGGTCGCCCATGAGGGCCGCGTAGTCCGGGTCGCCCTTCAACTTGCTCGCGGCCTTCGGGTCGCTCGACAGCTTCGCGGCCTTGAGCAGGTCGTGCACGCCAGAGAACTGCAGGTACTCCACCACGTTCGCCTGCCGCGCCCAGCGCACCAGCACCGAGTCCTTCGGGGCGATCTCGAAGCGCTTCCCGGCCACCACCAGGTTGTGTTCCAGGAAGGTGACGGCGCAGATCCCCACGAAGATGACGCCGCCCGACTTGGCGCCCCCCAGCGCGAAGCCCAGCGCGCGGTCGAGGCCCCGGCGCTTCCCGTCCTTGCCCGCCAGGAGCCCGCGGAGGAAGGCCGTCAGCACCAGGCGCACCACCAGCCACACGACGAAGAAGACGAGCAGCGTCGCCACCACGGTGCCGACGGTGAGCGACGCCTTGAGCCCCGCGGCCACCGGCTCCGCGAAGAAGCGTCCGCCCGGCGCCGCCGCCGCGAAGGCCGCCAGCGCCGCCGCCGCCGCCGCGACCTGCCGGGAGAAGCCCGTGAAGAAGCCCCAGACCGCGAAGAGCCCGACCAGGCCCAGCGCCACGAGATCGAACGTGGTCATCGGATCTTGAAGGAGTCGCCCGAGGCGCGCCGCTGGTCGTCGAGCTTCTTCTGCACCTCGGCCAGCTTCTCCTTGAAGCGCGCCGCGCCGGGCTCGTAGGTGAGTCCCATCTTCAGGTTGCGCTCGGCCGAAGACCAGTTCTGCCGCTCGATGTCCTGGAGCGCCGACTTGAAGAAGGGGCGCGCCTTGGGGACGGTGCCGAACTCCTCCTCGACGGCCTTCTTCGCCTCGGCCTTCTGCTCGGCCTCGGAGGCCTCGGTGAAGCGCAGCTTGTTCGCGCGGTCCGGCCCGGTGATGTCGGTGAGGTACTTGGCGCGCTTCGCGTCGTCACGCAGCACGTAGTACGCCTCGGTGATCCGCTTGTAGATGCTGTTGATGTGGCCCTTCGACACCTCGTCGGTGAGGTGAAAGGTGCGGTCCGGGTGGTAGGTGCGGCTGTCCCGGTAGAAGGCCTTCTTGATGTCGCCCTTGGTGGCCGTCTGGGGCAAGCCCAACACCTGGAAGTAGTCCTGCGCCTCCATCGCCTCGACGAAGCGGGCGAGGCCCCGCGCCTGCTCGGCGGTGAGCTGATCGATGGTGCCGCTGCGGGGAATTGGACTGGGCACATCCGGCAGCGGCGCCGCGACGGGGGCCACCGGCGCCGGAGGGGCGGTGGCGGGCGCCACGGGCGGCGCGAGGACGCCCGACGCGGGCGCTGGCCTCGACGGCGGGAACGCCGGGCCGCCG
>JBFMAB010000120.1:0-22334 GCA_040755835.1 Myxococcota bacterium | reverse complement strand
CGGCTGCAGTTGAACATCCACTTCGCGGGCCGCTTGCCCACTGCCTGATGAATGTGTCAGAGACGCCCAACGACGAACGGCATCAACCCGCCGCTCCGGCCGATACACCGAATTCCTGACACCCTCGAGCGGGCCGCGGCGCGTCCAACATCAGAAGTCCCCTTCCTTCACGTAGGGGTGGCACCAGAGCGCCGCCTGGAGTGTCACCGCCTTGAACCACGCCTGGTGCATCTTCTCGACGTCGGCCGCGCCCTTGCCACTCTTGTCGAGGAACGGACGCACCGTCAGCGTGATGGGCACGATGAGCGCAACGATGTGCCGCATCGGCACGTTCTCCTCGGCCTTCGCGTTGTCGGTCTTGTTTTTGCCGCTGCGGTGGTGACGGCGCCCGATCTCGAACTGGTAGTCGAGCCACTTCTGGTCGTAGCTCGCCGCGCAGGTGTCCTTGACCCACTGGCCGAAGCGCTTGCGCACCGCGCCGAGGTAGCCCTCGTCGGGTTTGCCGTCGCTCTTGCGCGCGAAGGACTTCACGAGGTGCGGGTTTGAGCCGACGAAGCCGTACCAGACGTCGAGCAGCTCCTCCACCCTGGGCGCGAGCACCTCACCCGCCATGCGCAGGTACTTGAGGTCCTCCTCTCCGAGCAGCACGGACTTCTTGAGGTCCGCGAGCTCCGCGAGCGAGATGGGCGCCTTCGGGACGCTCGCCTGTCCCATCGTGTAGCCAGCGATTGCCATCATGACTGTCTCTCTCCTTGTCGTCGAGCGGTGGCGGCCGCGAAGAAGCGGCCGAGAATCGAGCGGCCGGCGCGCTCGACCTCGCGCCGGTGCTCGGGGTCGATGGTGACGCCGGGCGGAAGGTGCTCGTCCCAGGCGGCGGCGAGCTCCTCGTCCACCTCCACGTGGAACTGAAAGCCGTACGTGCACGCGCCGACACGGAACGCCTGGTGCGCGTAGGCCGCGCTGCGCGCGAGGTGCCGCGCGCCCTCGGGGAGCGCGAACGTGTCACCGTGCCAGGCCTTCACCGCGACGCTCCCTGCAAGACGTGGAGGCGAGCGCGCAGCTTGTCTTTCGTGAGCGCGACCTGGTCTGGACAGTCGACGCGCAGGTGTTCATCGGAGAGCGGCAGGTCGACGAGCGCGCAATGGTGGGGCTGGGCACGCCCCGGATGCGCGTCCGGACGGAAGTGCTCGCACGTCACGCACATCCGCGCGTCCCGGATGACGCCGCGTTCGACCAGCCCGGCGATGATTCGCAAGAGCAGACGCAGCACGACGGCCTTCTCGTCCGGCCGCAACGCCGCGAGCGCCTCCTGGAACACATCGGGCCAGTCGGCCTGGCTGCTCGCGACCTTGCGGCCACGCGGCGTGAGGTGGACCTCGACCCGGCGCGCGTCCTCCGCCACGGCCCTGCGCGACAAGAGGCCCTTGCGCTCCAGCGCCGCGATGGAATCGCTCATCGTCGGCGGCGTGACGGAGAGCTGCGCAGCGAGCTCGCCCACCTGGGCAGAGCCGAGGCGCGCGAGGCGGTCGAGCACGAGCGACTGGATGGCCGAGAGCGAGCTTTGGGCCGCGCGGCGTCCGAGCGCGTAACGGCCGACGAGCGCCAGCTTGGCCAGAGCGGCCGCGACGCGGGCGTCGAGGTCTCCGGAGACTTCGTGGAACGAGCGCGAGTCCATAATTGTTAGGACTCCTATTGTTCGTCTGGCTGGCTGTCAAGACGGTCCACAGCGAAGGCGTGATGGGCATCACGAGGCGGGAACTTCGAAGCTCAGGGATGAAAGGCCACCTTCCGCGCGCACCAGCGCATCCAGGCACACCATGCGTGGCCACCCACGGTGTGGCCGATGAGCGAGGGACAATCCGGAGCAGCCAAGTAGGCGCGGTCGGAAGGAGGAGCGGGGATGCCCAGGGGCCGCTGCTGGCCTTCCGGCGTGTGTAAGGAACGGAGATGGTAGCTGGCCCCGCCGGGACGCAGGAGACGTCAGCTCAACGCTCGCGCGCGGCTCCTGCGCCGTGGGCCGCACGTAGTTCCTCGAGCCGCTGTCGCTGCCGGCCGGCCGCGTCGAAGTTGCCGGGATCGAGCCACGCCTCGAAGGCCGCGCGCAGCGCCGGCCACTCGCGGTCGAGGATCGCGAACCACGCCGTGTCGCGGCTGCGGCCCTTCTCCACCTTCGCTTGCCGGAACACGCCTCGAGCCGAGAGCCGAGCCGCTGCGCGGCGGCGATCGAGGGCACGTTCAGTGCGTTGCACATCCACTCGTAGCGGCGGTAGCCGGGCTCGTCGAAGCACCCGGCGCATCATCAGGTCCATCGCCTCCGTGGCGAGCGGTGTGCGCTGCAATGCGGGCGAGAAGCACAGATGGCCGACCTCGATCACCCCGTTCGCCGGATCGATGCGGAGGTAGCTCGCGACGCCGAGCGGCCGTTCGGTGGCGAAATCGACGATCGCGAAGAAGAGCGGATCGTCGCTCGCGGTGCACCGACTCGACGAAGTCGCCATACGCCGCCGCGGATTCGAAGGGACCGTACGAAAGATAGGTCCAGAGCCGCCCCTCGCGATCCGCGGCGAAGGCATCGTACAGCGCGGCGCCGTTTCGAGCGACGCCGAGCGCCTCGAGCCGGCAGAAGCGCCCGTTCATCGGCGCGCGCGACGGACGCGGCCGCGGTGCCCAGCCCGGCAGCGGCTCGCCGATCGGCTGCCCGAGCGCGTTCGCGTGCTCCGTTGAACGAAGGCCGCTGGCCAGCGGCGCCAGCTTGGCCAGAGCGGCCGCGACGCGGGCGTCGAGGTCTCCCGAGGCTTCGTGGGACGACCGCGGGTTAAAAGCCGTTAGTATTCCTAATAGATGGCCGGCGAGTTGTCAAGGCAGCCCTGGGCGCGCTTGGACGCACCCACCGTCCCGCGTCCATCCCGGGCCGCCCGCCGAACGTGAGTCTGGATACTCCATATGCTCCGGCCAAGATGTTCCACGAGGGCACGACGCCTGCCAGCGCCGGCCTTCGACCAGATGCTGGACATGGCGCTCCTCGCGCAGGCGACCGACTACACCGACAAGGACTTCGACAGCCTGCGGCTGCGCCTGCGGAACCTCGTCCGCTCGGTGTTCCCGGAGTGGACCGACTTCAACGTCGCGAGCTTCGGGAACATCCTGCTGGAGCTCTACGCCTTCGTCGGGGACGTCCTCACCTTCTACCAGGACAACCAGGCCCGCGAGAGCTGCACCGAGACGGTCGTGCCACAGCGCTGCGATGCTATGACGGGCCCATGGAGCCCGACGTCGTCTGCGCGCTGCAGGCCCACGCGGCGGCCAGCTACCCGGAGGAGTGCCTCGGGGCGCTGCTGCGCTCGGCCTCGGGCGCGTGGGTGCCGGTGCCCCTGGCGAACGCCGCGCCGGAGCGCCGAGGCGGCTTCTCGCTGTCCGCGCGCGACTACCTCGCGCTGGAGGCGCGGGCCGAAGCGGAGGGCCTCGAGCTCGTCGGCTTCTACCACTCGCACCCCGACGCTGAGGCCGTACCGTCGGCGCGTGACGCCGAGGCGGCCTGGCCCGGTTGGCTGACGGTCATCGTCCCGGTGACGGCGAAAGGGCCGGGCCCGCTGCGCGCGTGGCGGCTGGACGGGGTGGAGACGCGAAGCTTCACGGAGGTGTCGCTCGCCTGAGCTTTCCCCGCGACGACGCACCTGTTGCGACTTCGGCCCCGTGTGGAGGACGTGGCTGGCCGGTCCTCACGGCGCCCGGCTGGGTGGGGCCGCGTCGGCCAGGGCCTGAAGCACCGCCTCCCAGGCGCTGGGTGAGAGGAGCAGCCCGTTGTGTGACAGCCCGGGCAGCTCACGGTTGTCCGCGCCCTCCACGGTGGCGGCCTCGACGGGGAGGACGAGGACGTCCGCCTTCGACCAGAAGGCGATGAGCCGCGGCTGCGCGGGCGGGCCCCGCCATGGCAGCTGCGCGCCGAGGCGCTCGAGGAGCGGAGAGCCCGGCCTGAGGTCGCGCGTGGTGACGGTGTTGGCGTAGCGCGCGAGGTGGCTGCCGGCGTGCGGCGTGCCCAGCGTCACCAGCGTGCGGACGCGCGCGGCGCTGCCCCGGCGCTCGAGCTCGAGCAGCGCGGCGCGGGCGACGAGGCCGCCGAGGCTGTGGGCCACCACGTCGACTTCTGCGTTGGGCGCGCGGGCGGCGGCGGCTTCCACGGTGTCGGCCAGCACGGTGCCCAGCACCTCCACGGAGCAGTCGCCGGGCAGCGCGACGGCGTGCGTGCGCGGGCGCCCCATGGCGCGGAAGTACGTGCGCATCGGCAGGAAGTTGCCGGGGTGCCCGGCGAGGCCGTGCACGAAGAGGACGGGCACCCGCCCGTCGTCGGGCATGTCGTCCACCGCGCGCTTCGTGCGCGCCAACATGGTGAGCGCGACGAGCGGGAGGTCGGCTGCGTGCGTCCACACGTCGGGGTCGACGGAGTCCACGCCGGCCTTCACCGCGCGGCCCACCGCGCTGCCGGCCTTGAGGAGCGCGCGCGCCGTCGCGAGGCCCGCGGCCTTCAGCGCGGAACGTGCCCCGTCGCGCGTGTCTCCCCAGTCGCTCATGCGCGGCGCATTCTGCTCCAGCGCGTGCGCCGGCGCCCCGGGGGCGTTGCCAGTCGCGCTGTCCCGTGCGAGGAGCGCGGCTCATGCGCACCGAGTCCAGCCGGTCGGCCGAGGTCCCGCTGGCCGAGGGGCGCGGGGTGAGGCCGCCGCACGTGAAGCTGGACCAGGTGTCCGAGCAGCCTTCGGCCCGGCTCGCCCGGCGCGACGACGTCGTACCGCCGGCGAGGCCGTCGTCATCGCGGGTGGATGTCGGAACACCGTCGCCGGACCGGGCGCGGCCCGCTATGGAGAGGCCGTGAGGCTGCTGCTGGTCGAAGACGATCGGGTGGTTCGAGTCACCCTGCGTGACGCGCTGGCGTCGGCGGGCTTCGAGGTCACCGAAGCCGCGGACGGAGTCGCGGCCCGCGACGCCATCGAGCGCGACCTGTTCGACCTCGTGCTGACGGACGTGAGGCTGCCGGGAGTGTCGGGCCTCGAGCTCTTTCGCGCGGTCCGGCGGCGCCAGCCGTCGGCCGGGGTCGTGCTGATGACGGCCTGGGCGAACACCGACGATGCGGTGACGGTGATGCGCGAGGGCGCGCGGGACTACATCACCAAGCCCTTCGAGATGGACGAGCTGTTGCTGCGGCTCTCGCGCGTCCGGCAGGACCTCGAGGCGCGCAGGCAGCTGGAGGCCGGCCAGGCGGCGTCGGCCGGCGGACTGAAGCACAGGCTCCGTGGCTCGGCGGACGTGACACGCCAGCTCATCGCCCGCGTGGACGCCGCCGCGGCGTCGGACGTCAACGTGCTGTTGCTGGGCGAGACGGGAAGCGGCAAGGACCTCTGCGCGCGCACCATTCACGAGCGCAGCCGCCGCGCGGGGCGGCCCTTCGTCGCGGTGAACTGCGCCGCCATTCCCGAGGCGCTGCTCGAGGCCGAGCTGTTCGGCCACGAGAAGGGCGCCTTCACAGGAGCCGACAAGCGTCGGCCGGGGAAGTTCGAGGCGGCCGACGGCGGGACGCTGTTCCTCGACGAAGTGGGGGACCTGCCGTTGCTGCAGCAGGCGAAGGTGCTTCGGGCCATTGACACGCGAACCGTCGAGCCGCTGGGCTCGAATCGGTCGGTGAAGGCCGACGTTCGCGTCATCGCCGCGACCAACGCGGACCTCGATGTCGCGGTGCGCGAGAAGCGCTTTCGCAGTGACCTCTTCTACCGGCTGAACGTCATGGAGCTGCGGATCCCGCCGCTCCGGGAGCGCCGGGAGGACATCCCGGAGATGGCGGCGGAGTTCCTCGCGAACATCTCGGTGCGGCAGCAGCGCCTGGCTCCAACCATCGACGCATCGGCGATGGCGCTGTTGACGGCGCACGACTACCCGGGGAACGTGCGGGAGCTGATCCACGCGCTCGAGCACGCCGTCGCGCTGGTGCAGGAAGGCGACGTCATTCTCCCCGAGCACCTGCCACGGCAGTTCGCCGCCGCCGGCGCGTCCACCGGCACCGAGGACGCGACGCTGGCCTCGGTGGTGGGTGAGTTCGAGCGCCAGTACATCCGCCAGGTCCTCAACAAGGTGGGCGGGCACAAGACCCAGGCCGCGGCGGTGCTCGGCATCAGCCGGAAGGCGTTGTGGCAGAAGCTCCGCGACAAGGGTGACTGAGGTCGAGGCGCCTCGTCAGGACGCCGCCGCCAGGGGGAGCCAGATGGTCGCGACCGTCCCGCCGGACGATGGAAAGTCGAAGGCCAGCTCGCCCCGGTGCGCGTCGACGATGGTGCGCGTCACCGACAGGCCGAGCCCGGTCCCCTCACCCTCGGGCTTCGTCGAGAAGAAGGGGTCCAGCACGCGCTCGCGCAGCTCCGGGGGGATGCCGGGCCCGTCGTCCTCGACCGCGATGCCTCGCCAGCCCGGCCGAGCGACGGCCCGCAGTCTGACGGCGCCCCCTTTCGGGGTGACGTAGAGGGCGTTGAGGACCAGGTTGGTCAGCGCCTGGCCCAGCTGGACCCGATCGGCATGGACGGGCTCGCTCGCCGTCACGTCGCCCGCGCGGACCAGCGACACACCTCGCTGCCGCGCCGCAGGCCCGAGGAGCCGCAGCACGTCATCGACCAGCTCCCGGGGCGTGTGCGGCTTCAACGCGAGAGGCCGGGGCCGCCCGAACTCGAGCAGGCGCCCGACGATGCTCTCGATGCGGGCCAGCGCTTCTCCCATCAGCTCGATGTATTCGCTCTGGCGCTCGGGGCTCAGCGCTCCCTTGCGGAGCGCGGCCTGCACGTTCTTGAGGCCCGCGAGCGGGTTGTTCACCTCGTGCGCCACGCCCGCCACCAGCGAGCCCAGCGCGACGAGCCGCTCGGAAGACGCCGCCTTCCGCACGGACGCCTCGTGCGCTTCGTGCGCCGCCCGCAGGCGCGTCATCATCTCGTTGAAGCGCTCCGTCAACTCGGCGAACTCGTCGTTTCCGTGCACCGGCACCAGCGGCCCGGGCTGCGAGGGGACGAAGTGGTCGGCGGCCTCGAGCAGCTCCTTCACCGGCCGGGCGATGCCGCGCCCCACCAGCAGGGCGGCCAGCACGCCGACGGCGATGGTGACGAGGGCCACCAGGCCCAGGTACAGGCCGAGCGCCTCGCGCGTCTGGGCGATGGGCGCGAGGTCCAGGCCCACCCGCACCGCGCCGCCGGCGCCGTCGAGGATGGGGGCGGTGATGTCGAGGTACCGCCGGCCCGCCGCCCTCACGATGATTGGCCCGGTCTGCGCCGGTGGGCCCCGGCGGAGCGTGACGAGGGCGCTCGGCGTGCCCTCGTGGAAGGTGCTGGCCAGCACGCGGCCGTCACGTTCGACGAAGCACCACGTCACCGACGGGTCGGTGGCGCAGCGGTCCACCGCCTGCTGGAGCGCGACCTGGTCTTCCAGCAGCACCGAGTCAGTCGTCTGCGCGGCCACGAGGCGGCCGAGGTCCCGGGCGCGGGCGAGCTGCTCTTTCGAGAGGGCGTTGGTGGCCAGCTCGCGGCCGACGGCGAGGTGCAGCGTGTGCGTCGCCGCGACGCCGAGCACCCCGAACAGCGCCAGCTTCACCCACAGCCGCACGCGCGGCGGCCTCACGGCAGGACCTCGCCCATGATGGTGAGCGCCGAGTCGTACAGGCCCGGCCGCGGCGTCGAGAAGCGCTCGAAGCCGGCGGCGCGCAGCAGCGCGCGGCCCGCTTCGGTTTCGTGGAGCGACAGGAGCGCCTCGCGAAACCTGCGACGAAGCGCCGGGTCGCCGCGCTTGAGGGCCACGACCGGTGGAATCCCCAGCGCCTCGGAGCGATGAATTACGCGGACGGCGCGGCCCAGCCCGGGGTTCCGCGCCACCAGCTCGTCGAAGATGAGGCCGTCGACCGCCGCTCCGTCGACGAGGCCCTGCGCGACGGCCCGGATGCTGCGGTCGTGGCTGTGGGTGAAGTAGGACACCGCGAAGAAGCGTTTCGGATCGAGGCCCTGCTGGCGCACCGCCCAGCTCGGGTACGCGTAGCCCGACAGCGACAGCTCGTCGGTGAAGGCGAACCGCCGCCCCGCGAGGTCCGCGAGCTGCGTCGCGGAGCTGGAGGCCGGGACGATGATGAGCGAGCGGTACGTCATCTCGCCGCGGGCGACGGGCACGGCCAGCACCTCCACGGGCTCGCCGCGGGCGAGCAGCTCGGCGTACCCGCCGGTACACACGAAGGCGACGTCGATGCGTCCGGTGACCAGCAGCTCGTTCGCCTCGCGGTAGCTGCGCCGCTGCGTCAGCGACAGCGGCACGTTCATCTCCCGCGAGAGATGAGCGAGGAGCTGCGCGTAGGCCGAGTAGGTGTCCTCCGGGGACAGCATCGCCGCCACCACGACGCGCGCCGCCCCGGGGCCCGCCGACTCCGCCGCGACGGGGACGAGGCCGCCGTCGAACGACACCTCCACCTCCGGAAACTCGGGGGAACGACAGGCGCTCCAGGTCACGGCCAGCGCGACGGCGCCGGCGTGGACCGCGACCGTCCTCCATCGTCCGAGCGGACCCATGGCGCGCGCTCTGCCACGCCTTCTCCGCTGTCGCCAGCGCGCGGTTACCCGGCGGGAACGCGCCGGCGCGGCCCTCCAGCCCGCGCCGTTACCAGACGGTAACGCACCCCTGTCGCCCTCCGCGGACGGTCGCAGGCCCGTGGGTTGCAGTGAGCGACGGCACCCACGCAGCGCGGGAGCGACACATGAACTCTACTTCTCGTCCACAGTACCTGACCCGACTGGCGCTGGCGGCGTTGGCCGCGACCTGTCTCGCCGCCTGCGAAGGCAAGCAGGGTCCCGCGGGGCCGGCGGGTCCGGCGGGTCCGGCGGGTCCAGCTGGTCCCGCAGGTGCCGACGGTGTGAATGGAACCAACGGCGTCAATGGCGTCGATGGCGTCAATGGCATCAACGGCGCCGACGGCTTGCCGGGGCCGCAGGGCGACGCTGGTATTGCCATCGACAAGGCGACCGTGCTGGGCGTCGTGTTCGATTCCCGCACGGGCGGCGCCGTGGCGGACGCGGGCGTGACGCTGCGCCCCGTCGGGCTGACGGCCAGGACGAACCAGTATGGGGAGTACCGCTTCGACGAGGTGCCCATCACCATCGCGACCGTCGAAGTCGTCACCGACGGCCTCGAGCTCGTGGGCAACGACATCGTCCCGAGCGCGAAGGTCGTCACCGGGCAGTCGGAGCAGCTGCCGCTGGTCGCCGGCTTCACCGCGCGACTGAACGTGGCCGTCGACCGGCTCGGCGCGATGAACTTCGACAAGTTCCACAACGCCACGAAGTCGACGACCATCTTCAAGACGGCCAACTGCATCGCGTGCCACGGTGACCGCGCCGGCAAGGTGTCCCGTGTCGACACCATCAAGGAGTTTCACGGCATCGCCCCGCACGCGAGCGCCGGCTGCACCCTCTGCCACGACGCCACCATCGACCTCGTCAACTCGTCGAACACGGTGATCCGCAAGCCGGTCAACGCGACGACGAAGTGCACGGTGTGCCACGTCCGTTACCCGAACAGCTTCTGCACGGCGACCACCACGCCGCCCTGCCCGTAACTCCCCGCGAGGAACCACACCATGACCTCTCTGTCTCGACGTGACCTCATCCGCTTCACGGGCATGACCGCGGGCCTCGCGGTCGTCAGCAACCTGCTCCCGACGCCCTTCCGCCGCCTGGGCGCGGCCGAGGCGGCCGAAATCGCCGACTACTCCCGCGGCACGTGGATTCCCTCGTGCTGCAACATGTGCGGCGGCCAGTGCGGCATTCGCGCCTTCGTGCAGGACGGCCGCGTTCGGAAGATCGAGCCCCACCCGACCAACCCGAACAACATCGCCAACGTCTCCGCCAACTACGACGCGGCGATCGCCGCGGGCGAGCACAGCCGCCTGTGCTGTAAGGGCAACTCAGGCATCAAGTCGCTGTACGACCCGGACCGGCTGCGCACGCCGCTGCGCCGCGTCGGCCCCCGCGGCTCCGGCCTGTTCGAGCCCATCTCCTGGGACGACGCCATCGCCGAGACGGCTGCGAAGCTCAGGTCGATTCGCTCGCGCTACGGCGCGCGGTCGCTGGTGTGGTTCGGAGAGGACCACTCCTTCACCCACCCACAGCAGGACTTCTGCGACGCCTTCGGCACGCCGAACTACTCGAACCACTCCAGCCTGTGCGACACGAGCCGCAAGTCGCACTACCGCGGCAGCATCGGCGACGACCGCCCCCTCGCCGACATGGAGAACGCGGACCTGCTGCTCGTCTTCGGGTGGAACTTCCTGTCGGCTCTCAAGTGGATTCACCTCTCGGCCATCTTCACCCGCGCGAAGAACCGGGCCAACCCGCTGGAATTCATCTACGTCGACCCGGTCTTCAACACGACGGCGTCGAAGGCGGACCAGTGGGTGCCGCTCAAGCCGGGCACCGACGGCGCGCTGGCGCTGGCCCTGGCGAAAATCCTCATCGACCAGAACAAGTACGACGCGACGTGGGTCGCGAACTACACGCTGGGCTTCGGTGAGTTCCAGAAGTACCTGAACGGCGACGGCACCTACGACAGCGTCCCGAAGACGGCGGCGTGGGCGTCGGCCATCACGGGCATTCCCGAGGCCGACATCACGGCGCTGGGCACCAAGCTGGGTGACGCATACGTCGCCGGCAAACGCATCTGCATCGACTCGTGGTCGGGGCCCGGTCACCACACGAACGCGACGCAGGGCGGGCGTGCCATCGACGCGCTCTTCCTGTTGCTGGGCGCGGTGGACAAGCTGGGCTCGATGATTCGGCCCAACCGTCGCGGACCCGGTCGCCGCTCGAGCGCCGGCTTCGGGTGGCCGACGAAGGACGGCTGGCGCGTCGACGGGCGTGATGACGTGACGCTGACCGAGCCGAGCGTGTCCAACCGCACGCTGGTGGACGCGAACGGGAACACCTGGACCGCGGGCTCGACCATTCCGGCGGGCACCAGGTTCCACAAGAAGTACCTCGCCTCCCACGGCTCGGGCATCTACGTCGAGCAGCGGGAAGCGATGGCCACGCAGCGGGACTTCCTGGGCATCCCGTACCCGATCAAGGCGTGCGGAATCGTGTTCCAGAACCTGCTCATGTCGATGCCGAACGTCGAGCGGACGATGCAGGCGCTGAACGAGATGGAGTTCATCTTCTGTGTCGACACGCACCTGTCCGAGACGGCGCTGTGGGCCGACATCGTCTTCCCGGGCTCGAACTACCTCGAGCGCACGGACTTCAACGCCAACTGGGTGACCTTCTACTCGCTGGGTTTGCGGCAGCCGGTGGTGCCGTCGTGGATCAACGGCCGCACCGAGACGCAGCTCTTCCTCGACCTGGGCGCGGCGATGGGCTTCGGCGGCTTCAAGACGGCGCCGGAGAACAGCACGGACCAGGCCTACTCCGAGGCCGAGTGGAACAGCTTCATCGCGAGCAGCTCGACCAACAACAAGAAGACCTGGGCCCAGCTCAAGGCCGACGGGGTGTGGATTGAGACGGGCTCCAATGCCGGCACCAAGGTGGAGAAGTACAAGGCGACCAGCACCTTCGACTCGGCGACGATGATCAACACGCCGCTGACCGTCGGCAGCCAGACGGTCTACGTCGTGAAGAACGCCTCGACCGGCGCGGCGTTGGGCATCGGCACGCCGACGCTGGCGCACGGCCAGACCTTCGAGGTCGGCTGGAACACCGAGTCGCGGCGCGCGCAGTTCTGGTGGCCGCTCATGTACGAGCACTGGCGCACCACCCCGACGAAGCGGCCCGCCGGCCAGATCGTTTCCGGCGACCCGAACTACCACCCGCTGCCCTTCTACGTGGACCCGGTGGACGTGCCCAGCCCGCAGTTCCCGCTCTACTTCCTGTCGTGGAAGGAGGTCGAGCACACGCACTCGCGCACGCAGAACAACGCCTACCTCGACGAGCTCCAACCGGGCGCGCGCATCTACATCCACCCGACCGACGCGGCGCCGCTCGCCATCGAGGAAGGTGACGCCGTCTGGGTGCAGTCACCGTACGGGCAGATTCGCGCCGTCGCCCATGTCACCAGGCGCATCATGGCGGGCTGCGTGGGCTTCTTCCGCGGCCACGGCCACTGGGCCCTCGGAAAGGTGGCGAAGGGGAAGGGCTCGCACGACGGGTGGCTGTTGCCTGGCCGCGCCGAGCTCCACTCGGGCCAGGCCGTCCACAAGGAAGTGGGCTGCCGCGTCTACAAGGTTCGCTGACAGGAGACCATCGCCATGGCCCAGTACGGATTTCACGTCAACATCAAGAACTGCATCGGCTGCAAGGCCTGCGAGACCGCCTGCAAGCAGGAGTTCAACCTGCCCGTCGGGACCCGCCGTCGGCGCGTCGTCACCCAGGAAGGTGAGGTCAACAACCTCCCCGTGGTGCGCTTCGTGTCGATGGCGTGCAACCACTGCACGAATCCGGCGTGCGTGCCGGCTTGCCCGGTGAGCCGGCTCTACAAGGACACCGCGACCGGCCTCGTCCTCATCAAGCCCAGCACGGCAGAAGACCCGATCAACGGCGTCGACTGCACGGGCTGCAAGCGCTGCATCGCGGCGTGCCCGTACGGCGCCATGGTGTGGGACCCGGTGCGCGAGGTGTCGGACAAGTGCACCGGGTGCCACCACCGCCTCAACAACATGGACCTGGCGCCCGAGCAGCGGAGGCCCGCGTGCGTCCTCACGTGCAGCGCCTTCGCGCTCAACTTCGATGACATGACGAACATCGACACGGGCTCGGGGACGGGCACCTACGGCCCGGCCAGCAAGACGACGCAGGCGCCGCCGGGCATGAGCGACATCGCGAACCCGAACTTGACGAACCCGAACATTCGCTTCAAGCCATGACTCCGATGACCGCCCCCCGCCCCCCGCCGCTCGACGCGACGCTGCCCGACGACCTGGCGGCGCTCGCGCCGAAGGACCAGCTGCGCCTCGCCGCCTTCCGGCTCTTCTCGAGGTTGCTCGACGACGCACCGTCCGTGGCCTTCCTGAAGGAGCTCCGCGAGTCGAAGCTGCTGGAAGCGACGGCGGGCCTGGCGCGCCAGGAAGCCTCGCCCGCCGCGGCGCCGCTCGCTGCGCTCGTCGAGTGGCTTTCCGCGGCGAGTGACGAGGCGCTCGAGGGGGCGAGGCGGGACTTCATCTCGCTCTTCGTCGCGGCGAAGCACTTGCCGGCGCCACCGTGGGAAAGCGTGTACGTGTCGCCCGACCGGCTGGTGAACCAGGAGCCGGCCCGGGAGGTGCTGCGCGCCTACGCGGAGGCCGGCGTGGCCTTCGACGGCTGGCGTCAGCTGCCTTCGGACCACATCAGCCTGGAGCTGGCCTTCGCCGCCACGCAGCTCGCCGAGCTGCCCCGGGTGCCGGAGGCGCGCGCGCGGCTCGACCACTTCACCCTGAAGCACCTGGCCGTCTGGGTGCCGCGCTTCTGCGCCGACTTGAAGTCGGCGGCGACGTCGCCGCTCTACCAACACGTCGCCGACGCACTCGTGGGCCTGCTGCCGCTTCGCCCGGAGGCGTGACGACATGCGCGACGGCCCGGCACGTCCGCTGCGGCTGCGCGTAAGCCTCCTGGAGCAGTGCCAGTACGACTGCGGCTACTGCCGCCCGGGCTCGGTCGTGCCGCCGACGGCGAAGGCTCGTTGGCTGTCCTGCGCCGACTACGCGCGCCTCGCCCGCCTCTTCGGCGTGGCGGGTGTCGAGCGCGTGCGCCCACACCCACGACGACGAGCTGCTTCGTCACGAAAGCACCCCTCGATGAGCGCGCGCGACGGCACGCTGCCCGAGTGCACCGCCTTGCCGTCCACCACCACGCCCGGCGTCGAGAGGATGCCCCACCGCCGGGCCGCGTGGTTTCGCCCTCAGCCCGGCGCGTGCGGCCCAGAGGCGCCACCAGGCGTCTTCACCCAGCCCCGGCGAACGCTCCAGGCGACCGCCGTACCGGCGACGAGGCCGACGACGTACCCGTACGGCAGGCCCACCACCGCGGCCGCGACCGCGAACGCCACCCACAGCGCGCTGGGCTCCTGCGCCACGTCGCGGACCAGCATCATGAGCGCGATGGCTTCGAAGAGCAGCACCACCCCGAGGACCGGCAGCGGGAAGACGCGCACCACGTCGGCGAAGCCCGGCGCGAAGAAGAGGCCCAGCACCAGGTACATCAATCCGTACAGGACCGGCGCGCCCCCGGTCCGCGCACCGAAGCCGTGGAAGCCCACCAGACCGCCACAGCCGTGACAGACCGGGACGCCGCCGAACCAGGGCGCGACGAGGTTCATCACGCCGTAGGTGAAGCCCACTTTCCGCACGCTGACCGCGCGCTCAGGGAAGAGGTCGCGCGTCGTCTGGCTGGTCGCGATGACGGAGTTCCCCAGCGACAGAGGAATCTGCGGAATGGCGAGCAGCACGGCGCCTTGCATCAGCTCCTCGCGCGTGGGCACCCGGAACGAGGGCAGCCGAAAGCCCACCGCGTCTGCGAGGTGCACCGCATCGAACTTCGTGACGACGGCGAACAGGGCGCCGAGGCCCATCACGACGAGCGGCGCCGGGACGCGCCGCTGGCCGCGCAGCGCGAGCAGGACGGCGACGCCGACGAAGACGAGCACGTAGCCGCTCGCGCCGTCGGCCCCCGCGTACTGCTTCAGGGCCAGCGCCGCCAGCGACAGGCCGAGGCCCAGCTGGATGCCGCGGACGACTTCCTTGGGGACGATGCGCGCGAGGACGTCGAGCAACCCCGTCACCGACAACAGGAGCATCACGACGCCGATGACGAGACCGCCACCGGCGAGCACGCCCGCCGACAGCTTCTGCGCCAGCATGATGGCGGCCATCGCCTTGAGCGGCTGCACCGGCATGGGGATGCCGTACAGCACGCCGGTGAGAATCTGCAGCAGCCCGAACATGATGCTGACGCTCGCGGCGTCGAGCCCGCAGGTGGCGATGAGCGCGATGAGGAGCGGCAGGTCGGTGCCGATGTCCCCGAAGGCGCCCGCCAGCTCCTGGCGGTCGAAGCGGAGACGCGCGAGGGTGGGGGACGCATCCGGAGAGGTGGGCGTCGTCATCGCGCCTGCTTGTGACACAACGCGCGGCTGGGAGTCACGCGCGTGCTGCGGACGGTGTGCCTCGCGGACGAGCGCTGGCGGGCGAGGTGAGGCGGCCGTCGGCTGGTGGCGGCGCCGGGGACACGCGGCCGGACGTCACTGCGTCAGCGCTGCAGCGGCTGCTGCGCGCTCGTCCGCGACGGCGACGGCGGCGACGGGGGTCGCGCTCCAGGGGACGACGGCCACGCGCTTCGCCCGCGCTGCCACCTCGGCGAGGTAGCGGCTTTCGTGGGCCCGCCGCGCGCGGAGCAGCGGGTCGCGCACGTCCAGCGGCGTCAGCGCCTGGTTGACGAGCCACGCGAACGGTCGAATGCCCGCGCGCCTCAGGTCCTCTTCGAGCGCCATCGCCTCGTGCACCGGCGTCGCCTCGGGCAGCGTCACCAGCAACACCCGGGTGAAGGACTCGTCGCGCAGGCGGGGCAAGAGCGCGCGCACCGCGTCGGGGCTGCCCGTGGGCTTCTTCAGCACCTCGCGGTGGTACGCCTCGGCCGCGTCGAGCAGGAGCAGCGTGTGCCCGGTGGGCGCCGTGTCGATGACGACGAACCGGCCTTGTCCCCTGGCCACCGCGTCGGCGAAGGCGCGGAAGACGGCGATCTCCTCGGTGCACGGGCTGCGGAGATCCTCCTCGAGGAGCGCTCGGCCCTTCGCGTCGAGGCCCGCGCCGGCGGTCGCCAGCACCTCGGCGGCGTAGCGCTGCGTCTCCAGGTGCGGGTCGATGCGCGTCACCTCGAGCCGCTCGGACGCGGCGCCCAGCTCGCGAACCGCCGCATCGACGTGGGCGGCCGGGTCCGTCGTCGTGAGCGTCACGGCCAGCCCGCGCTGGGCCAGCCCGGCCGCCACGCGCGCTGCCAGCGTCGTCTTGCCGACGCCGCCCTTGCCCGTGAAGAAGAGAACGCGTGTCGGCGCTGGGATGAGAAGCGGCATCGCCCGGGCCCTTCAGCAGCACTTCTTGCCCGTCGAGGACTGGCCGTCGGCCGGCGCGCAGCACGGCTCGGCGCTCTTCGGCTCCGTCGCCGCTTCCTTGCGCGGTCCGGCCTCGCCGGCCTCGCGGCCCTTGAGGTAGCGCTCGGCCAGCGCCAGGACGGAGCGCGCCGGCGACTCCTTCACCGCCTGGGCGGTCTTCACGGCCCGCAGCATGTCGTCCTTCGAGACGCCCAGCTTCCGCGCCCTGTCGTAGTGGAACTTGAAGCAGCTCTCGCAGTTCGACGCGATCGCCGCGCCAATGGCGACGAGCTCCGCCACCGCGTCCGTGTACAAGGTGGGCGCCGGCGCTTGGACGCCGGCCCACGCGGCCAACGCCTCGCGCGTCGGGTACGCCCCGGTAGACTTGACCTCGCCGTTCACCGCGATGAGCGGCAGGCTGCTCTCGCCCTTCGTCTCCAACGCCGCCTTCACCGCGGCGTCCGCCGCGAAGGCCGCCGGCTGCTGCGAGAGATTGAAGCGCTCGACCTGCACGCCGGCCGACGCCAGCCAGTCGAGGTCCGCGGCGAAGCGAACGAGCTGCGGGTCCACCGCCGGGCCACAGATGCCCGACGAGCAACACATGGGGGGTCGAAGACGCGGAGGGTCACGGTCATGGCGGGCTCCAGAGAGGCGACGAGAGAGTGGAGTTATCGTTTCCAGACGATTTGGTATCAAGGCGCGTCCCGGTGCTGGAGACCGCCCCGGCCTCCTGAACCGTGTGTTCCCGCCGGCCGCTCTGTGGTGGTGTCGCGACCGGGCCCCGCGCCGCCGAGCCGACTCGCCGCGTGGTTGACGGCAGGGTTGTCATCGTGTATCGGCGTTATTCGATGGGTAGGTCCAGGGCCCGCGAAACAGTGGCGTGTCCCCCCGCCGACGACCGGCCCGACACGCGACCGGTCGATGGCCCGGCGGCCGACGAGGAGCTGGCGGCGCTGGCGAAGGCGCTCGGGCACCCGGCGCGCGTGCAGATTCTGAGGTTGCTCGCCCGGCGGCAGGCCTGCATCTGCGGCGACATCGTGGACGAGTTGCCGCTGGCGCAGTCGACGGTCTCGCAGCACCTCAAGGTGCTCAAGGAGGCGGGCTTCATTCGGGGCGAGGTCGATGGGCCGCGCGTCTCGTATTGCCTCGAGCCGCGCGCCCTGCGGCGGCTGCGCGCGCTCGTGGGTGGCTTGTAGGCGTCGTCGGTTGGGAGGGTCTCGTGTCGAGCTCGAACGAAGGTGTCGCGAGGAAGTTGTCCTTCCTGGACCGCTACCTGACGCTCTGGATTTTCCTGGCGATGGGCGCCGGCATCGCGCTGGGCTTCCTCGCGCCGGGTTTTCCGAAGGCGCTCGAAGCGATGAGCGTGGGCACCACGTCCATCCCCATCGCCGTCGGCCTCATCCTGATGATGTACCCGCCGCTCGCGAAGGTCCGCTACGAGGAGCTCGGGAAGGTCTTCGCGAACAAGAAGGTGCTGGCGCTGTCGCTGGTGCAGAACTGGGTGGTCGGGCCGTTGCTCATGTTCGCCCTGGCGCTCCTCTTCCTGCGCGACAAGCCCGAGTACATGTTGGGGCTCATCATCATCGGGCTGGCGCGCTGCATCGCGATGGTCATCGTGTGGAACGACCTCGCGAAGGGTGACACCGAGTACTGCGCGGGGCTGGTGGCCTTCAACTCCATCTTCCAGGTGCTCTTCTTCTCCGTGTACGCGTACGTCTTCGCGACGCTGCTGCCGCGGTGGCTGGGCCTCGAAGGCGCGGTCGTCGACATCACCATCGGGGAGATCGCGAAGTCGGTCGCCATCTACCTGGGCATCCCCTTCGCCGCCGGCTTCCTGACGCGACGCGTGCTGGTGCAGGCGAAGGGCCGCGACTGGTACGAGAAGCGCTTCGTGCCGCGCGTCGGCCCCCTCACGCTGGTGTCGCTGCTCTTCACCATCGTGGTGATGTTCTCGCTCAAGGGTGAGGCCATCGTGCAGCTGCCGCTCGACGTGCTGCGCGTCGCGGCGCCGCTGCTCGTCTATTTCCTCCTGATGTTCGCGGTGTCGTTCTTCATGAGCAAGCGCGTGGGCGCGGGCTACCGGCAGTCGGCCACGCTGTCCTTCACCGCGGCGTCGAACAACTTCGAGCTCGCCATCGCGGTGGCGGTGGCCAGCTTCGGCATTCACAGCGGCGCGGCCTTCGCCGCCGTCATCGGACCGCTGGTGGAGGTGCCGGTGCTCATCGGGCTCGTCAACGTCGCGTTGTGGGCCCGGCGCCGCTTCTTCGCGGCGGAAACCGGGGAGGCCGCATGAAGAGCGTCTTGTTCCTGTGCGTGGCGAACTCGGCCCGCAGCCAGATGGCCGAAGGCCTGGCACGGAAGCGCTTCGGCGACCGGGTGCGGGTGCAGAGCGCCGGCAGCCGGCCGTCCACCGTCAACCCGTACGCGGTGGAGGTGATGCGTGAGGTGGGCGTGGACCTCACGACGCACGCGTCGAAGTCCGTCGACACCATCGACCCGGCCAGCGTCGACACCGTCATCACGCTGTGCGCCGAAGAGGTGTGCCCCGTCTTCCTGGGGAAGGCGACGCGGTTGCACTGGCCGCTGCCGGACCCGGCGAGCGCGGAGCCGCTGCCGCGCGAGGTGATGCTGGAGCGCTTCCGCGCGGCGCGGGACGAGCTCGAGCGGCGCATCGCGACGCTCGACGAGCCGACGCCGTGAAACTCAGCGGCCTCTCGAGTCACGACCGCGCGCAGCATCAACCGTGAAGGAGTTCGCGATGTGGAGCCGCGTGAGTTCCCTGTTCGCCGCACTGTTCGTCACTTCCGCCTGCCGCAGGCGGTGCCGCCGCAAGCGCCGCAGCCGACGCCTCCGCCGGTGGTGACGCCGGCGGCTCCGCCTCCGAAGCTGGCCGCGCTCGACGCGCTGGACGCGCCGGACACCCGCAAGCCGGTGCCGCTCATCCCGATGATGGCCCAGCACCAGAAGCAGAACATGCGCGACCACCTCCAGGCCGTGCAGGAGATGGTGGTGGCGCTCGCCGCCGATCACTTCGCCCCCGTGGAGCAGGCGAGTGCGCGCATCGGCTCGTCGCCGCAGATGGCGATGATGTGCAACCACATGGGCCAGGGGGCGCCCGGCTTCACCGACCAGGCGCTCGCCTTTCACCAGACGGCCGACACCATCGCGGCGGCGAAGAAGAAGAGGGACCGCAAGGGCGTGCTGACCGCGCTCGGCCAGACGCTGGCGACGTGCACCGCCTGCCACGCGACGTGGAAGCAGGACGTCGTCGACGAGAAGACCTGGTCCGAGGCATCGAAGTCGGCCCCGCCGTCCGCCGACGAGGCGATGCAGCGCCAGCACCAGATGATGCTGAAGGTGATGTCCGGCCAGCAGCCGCACTAACCGTTAGCGAGAGCCTCGAACGGGTTGACCCCCGTCGTGGCGCCGCCGATTGGCGTCTCGTCGCGCGGTCGAGCGCTCCGGTGAATTGACGCCTCTGGCCGCGCTGGCACACTCGCGCGCATGGCACGCACGGCGCTGATCATCTCCGGAGGGACGGCGCGCGGGGCGTACGCCGCCGGCCTCCTCAACGGCCTCTTTACGCGCTTCCCGGAGCTGCACCGGGCCGTGTCCATCTTCTCGGGCACCAGCACCGGCAGCCTCATCGCTCCGGCGCTGGCGCTGTACTGCCTCGACCCGGCGCGGCACCACGAGCTGCTCGAGCTCATCGTGCGGCGCTACCAGGTGCCGTCCACCGAGGCCTTCGTGGATGAGCCGAAGACGTGGCGCTGGCGCCTGGTGCGGTGGCTGGTGGCGCGCTTCAAGGACGACGACGCCGGACGCGCAGTCGGCATGCTGGGCGAGACGGGCGCGGTGGTGGACGCGTCGCCGCTCTGGCGCACGGTGGAGGCGGAGTACACCGACGGGCGCCTCTCGGAGCTGTTCGCTGCGCGCGACCGGGTGCAGGTGTACGTCAACTGCGTGTCGGCGCAGACCGGGGGCCTGGTGGCCTTCTCGAGCGCCGACGAG
This sequence comes from Myxococcota bacterium, assembly GCA_040755835.1. Taxonomy (GTDB): domain Bacteria; phylum Myxococcota; class Myxococcia; order Myxococcales; family Myxococcaceae; genus JADLDB01. Next base: position 2,222 of record JBFMAB010000120.1, on the reverse strand, counting down.
GCGATGACGCCGGCGCGCTACCGCAAGGCCATCTTCGCCTCCTGCATGCAGCCCTTCTTCATGCCGCTGGTGCCGCTGGACTTCCCGCCGGGCGGCCCGCAGGAGTTGATGGACGGCGGGGTGCGCGACGTCGTGCCGGTCGAGGCCGCTTTCTATGGCGGCGCGACGCGCGCGCTGGCGTTGGCGCTCTTTCCCGACGGGGACGGCGTGCCGGCCGAAGGCAGCTTCGCCGGCCGCGCCAACCTGCTGCGCCTGGCCGAGCGCGTGGTGCTGGGGCTGCTGGACGCCGAGGTGATGGACGACGACGTGCTGCAGGCGCGCCTGCTCGCCACCATCGGCCGGCTGGTGCAGTACGCGCGCGCGCACGGCGCCGACGCCGCGACGCTGGGCGAATTGGTGAGGCTGCTCCGCCCCGAGGAGCAGGCGCAGTTCCTCGGCGAAGGCGTCTTCCACGCGCTGTACGTGCACCGGCCGTCGCGCGACGTGCCGCTGGTGGAGACGCTGCGCTGGGACGCCGAGGGCATGCGCGCGTCCATCGAGGCTGGGCGCGCAGTGGCGAGCGGCGAGGAGGGACGGAAGATGTATGACTTCCTCATGGCGGGGTGAGCCAGCGGCGCGCTGGATGCAGCGGGGGAGACCGGCGTCGTCTGCTGCCGCGACCAGGTCGGCCCGCTCGGCTATCGCCAGCCACCGCCCAGCGCCTCGTAGAGGTTCACCATGGCCTGCAGCAGCGTCTTCTTCGTCTCGATGAGCTCGAGCTCCGCGTCCAGCGAGTCGCGGCGGGTCAGCAGCACTTCCATGTAGTCGGCCCGCGCCGACTGGAAGAGCACCGTCGACACCTCGACCGAGCGCCCCAGCGTCTCCACCTGCCGCTCGCGCAACGCGTAGCTCTGCTTCAGGTTGTCGAACTTCACCAGCTGGTTGGCGACGTCGGTGAAGGCCTGCAGCAGCGTGCGCTCGTACTCGAAGATGGCCTGGATCTGCCGGGCGTTGGCGCTCCGGTAGTCCGCCTCGATGGCGGCGCGGTTCAGCAGCGGCGCGGTGAGGTTGCCGGCGAGGTTGTAGAGCAGCGAATCGGGCGTCGCGAGGAGGTGCACGAGGTTGAAGGCGTTGTAGCCGACGCCCGCCTCGATGCTGAGCGCCGGGAAGAAGCGGGCCTTCGTCGAGCTGACGTCCAGCTTCGCGGCCTCGAGCTCCAGCTCGGCGCGGCGCACGTCAGGCCGGTTCTCCAGCAGCTGCGACGGCAGGCCGGCCTGCAGCGTGGCGGGCAGCGGGTCCTTGAGCTGCGCGGCGTCGCGCACCACCGGCTGCGGGTAGCGGCCCACAAGGAAGTTGATGCGGTTCTCCGCCTGCACGCGCTCCTGCTCGAGCTCGTACAGCCGGCTCCGGTTCTTCAGCACTTCGGCCTCGAAGCGCTGCACCGCGAGCTCGGTGACGCGGGCGGCCTGCTTCTCGGCGCGCACCACCTCGAGCGCGTCCGTCTGGATCTGGATGTTCTTCTTGAGGACCTCGAGCTGGTTGTCGAGGGCGATGAGCTCGTAATACGAGCGGGCGATCTCCGCGACGAGCTGGGTCACCACGAAGTTCCGCGCCTCGACGCTCGCCAGCGCGCGGTAGTCCGCCGCCTGGGCCGCGTTGCGCAGGCGGCCCCACACGTCCACTTCCCACGAGGCGCGCAGGCCGAACTCGAAGTTGCCCAGGTTCTCCGGCACGTCGTGCGCCTTGTCGCTGACGCCCTGGCTCGTCTCGCCGCCCACCTTCTCGACTCCGACGCCCACGCCCGCGGACAGCCGCGGCAGGTACTCGCCGCGCCGGGCGCCCACCTCGGCCTGCGCGATGATGATCTCCTGTACGCGCACGTTGAGCTCCTGGTTGTTCTTCAGCGCCAGGTCGATGAGCTCCTGCAGCTGCGGGCTCTGGAAGAAGTCCTTCCAGTTCTTCGTCGCCACGCTGGCCTCGGACGGCGCGGCGCCACCCTGGAACTGCGCCGGCAGGTCCTGGCGGACGTCGCGCGACGGGTTGTCGACCAGCGACGGCGCGCAGCCGGTCGCCAGCGCCCCGGCGAGCGCGACGCGGACGGCGAGCGCGCAAGCCCCAGGGTGTTGAGAAACGCCGGTCAGCGAGGCCGGCATCGTTGTTCGTGAGATTCATGACTCGTTCGCTTCGTTGCTTCGCGGTCCGTTCGGCCTGCGGACCGCGGTCGGTTGCCGGTTCAGGCCGGC
>JBFMAB010000119.1:0-77434 GCA_040755835.1 Myxococcota bacterium | reverse complement strand
GCCCGGCGTGGTGACCACCCACGCGCCGCCCCCGGTGGCGGTGCCGCCGATCGTCCGCCCCGCGGCCACCGTCGGCCCGCGCGCCTCGGCCCCGCGGCTGGGCGTCACCGTGCGCTCGACGTCCGGCGTCGGCGCGACGGCCACCGGCCCGACGACGCCCGCGGCGCCGCCGCGCCCCCTGGTGCCCACCGCCACCCAGGCCGTCGTGGTGAGCCGGCCACTCATCCCCATCAAGCGCGTCACGCCCAGCCAGCCGCGCGGCCGCTTCCCGATGGCGCCCGGCCGCTCTGCCGTCAGCCAGGTGCGCGAATTCAAGGTGGTGCCCACCTTCGCGCCCGGCCAGCGGGACACCGCCGACGCGCGCGCGAAGGAGCGCGAGCGCCGCGGCACCGGCCAGCGCCGCGACCGCGACAAGGAGACCTCCGCCGCCACGGACATGCGGGAGATCCTGTTCGGCCGGAACACGATCCCCATCCGCGGGAAGAAGAAGAAGCCCACCAAGAAGGGCCAGAAGACGCTCATCACCGAGATGGCCGAGGACAAGAAGGTCATCAAGGTGCAGGAGGGGATCACCGTCAGCGACCTGTCCCAGCGCATGGGCGTGAAGACGACGGAGATCATCAAGAAGCTGATGCAGGGCGGGAAGATGGCGACCGCCAACCAGATGATCGACGTCGATACCGCCACCATCCTCGCGTCCGACTACGGCTGGACGGTGAAGAAGGTGGGCTTCGAGGTCGAGGACTTCCTCCCGAAGATCGACGAGAAGCCCGAGGCGCTCATTCCGCGCCCGCCGGTGGTGACGGTGATGGGCCACGTCGACCACGGCAAGACGAGCCTCCTCGACGCGATCCGCAAGGAGAACGTGGCGGCCGGCGAGGCCGGCGGCATCACCCAGCACATCGGCGCCTACACGGTGAAGTCGCCGCAGGGTGACATCACCTTCCTCGACACGCCGGGCCACGAGGCCTTCTCGGCCATGCGGTCGCGCGGCGCGAACATCACCGACGTGGTGGTGCTGGTGGTCGCCGCCGACGACGGCGTGATGCCCCAGACGAAGGAAGCGATCCAGCACGCGCAGAAGGCGGAGGTCCCGATCGTGGTGGCCATCAACAAGATGGACCTCCCCGGCGCCAACCCGGACCGCGTGAAGAAGGAGCTCGCCGACGCCGGCCTGCTGCCCGAGGACTGGGGCGGTGAGACGATCATGGTGCCGGTGTCCGCCAAGACGCGGCAGGGCCTCGACCTGTTGCTCGAGAACATCGCGCTGCAGGCCGAGGTGCTCGAGCTGCAGGCGAACCCCGATCGCCCGGCGGTCGGCACGATCCTCGAGGCGCGCCTCGAGAAGGGCCGCGGCCCCGTGGCCACCGTGCTGGTCCAGGAAGGGACGCTCCGCAAGGGTGACGCCGTGGTGTCCGGCACCAGCTTCGGCCGCGTCCGCATGATGATGAACGACCGCGGCGAGCTGATCGACGAGGTGAAGCCGGGCTACTCCGCCGAGGTGATCGGCCTGTCGACGGTGCCGGTGGCCGGCGATGTGGTGAACGCGGTGGCCGACGAGAAGGCCGCCAAGCAGATCGCCGATCACCGCTTGCTGAAGTTGCGGCAGGCGGAGGCCGGCAAGACGGCCCGCGAGACGCTCGACGACCTGCTGGCCCGCCAGAAGACGGCCGAGCAGAAGGAGCTCAAGATCGTGCTGAAGGCCGACGTCTCGGGTTCGCTCGAGGCCGTGGCCGACGCGATCAACAAGCTGTCGACGCCCAAGGTGAAGGTCACCATCGTCCAGAAGGGCGTGGGCATGATGACCGAGACAGACATCGGCAACGCCGAGGCGTTCGGCGCGATCGTCCTGGGCTTCAACAGCCGCCCCGAGTCGGGCGCGGAGGCCGCCGCGAAGCAAAAGGGAGTGAAGTGGGCGACCTACAACATCATCTACGAGCTGCTCGACGCGGTGACGCGCCAGATGGAGGATCTGCTGGAGCCGATCCGCACCGAGAAGAAGCTCGGCAAGGCCGAGGTGCGCAACCTCTTCAACGTCCCGAAGCTGGGCGTGGTGGCCGGCTCGGCCGTCACCGAGGGCGTCATCAAGCGCTCGGCGCACGCCCGGGTGTGGCGCGGGAACAAGCAGATCTTCCAGGGCAAGCTGGCCAGCCTGAAGCGCTTCAAGGACGACGTGAAGGAAGTCGCCATGGGCTACGAGTGCGGTATCGGCATCGAAGGCTTCACGGAGATCCAGGCCGGCGACATCATCGAGGCGTTCGAGATCGAGGAGACGCGGCAGTCGCTCCACTGAGGTGACGGGTTCACCGCGCGCCCCGACGAGAGGGAAGGGCGCCCGGTGGTGCGCTGTTGGCGTCGGGCGCGCCGTGCGTGACACACTGTCAGCCGGCGCCCCGCGAGGTCGTCCGCTGGAGTCGTCATGTTCGTCTGCGTTGCGCGCGTCACCCTGGAGATCCCCGCCGCTGCCTCGCTGAAGGCCAAGCGCCAGGTGCTGCGCCGTGTCACCGACCGGGTGAAGGCCAGGTTCAACGTCGCGGTCGCCGAGGTCGAGGACAACGACGTGTGGAACCGCGCCGTCGTCGCCCTGGCGGTGGTGGGGAACGAGCGGCGCCACGTCAACGAGCAGATGGACAAGATCCTCCAGTTCATCGACGACCTCTACGTGGCGCCGGTGGCCTCGCGGGAGCTGGAGATCCTCGCCTTCGGGGAAGATCTCTTCGCGGGCAGCAGCGGGGCCGACCTGGCCGCCCTCACCATTCCGAAGGGCGAGCGCTCGCTGGCCGAGGCCGAAGGCCTGGGCGCGTGGGAGAACCGGCACGATCGCCAGGTGCCGCCGCCGACGCCGTCGGCGCCCAACGGCCAGAAGAAGGGCGCGAAGAAGGAAGCCGCCGCCAAGCTGTCGCTGGACGAGGCGCGCGCGCTGGCCCGCCGCCTGCGCAACCGCCGCGAGTGGGAGGAGGACTCATGACGTCGTCGATCCGCGTGGAGCGCGTGGCGCAGGAGATCCAGGCGGCGGTGGCCGATCTCCTGACGCGAGGGCAGATCAAGGATCCCCGCGTCGGCTTCATCACCGTCACCGGGGTGAAGGTGTCGCCCGATCTCTCGACGGCGCAGGTCTTCTACTCGATGCTCGGCACCGACGCGGAGCGCGCCGAGACGCAGAAGGGCCTCGACGCCGCCAAGGGCTTCGTGCGCCGCGAGGTGACGCGCCGGGTGAAGCTGCGCGTGTCCCCCGAGGTCTTCTTCACCTTCGACAAGTCGCTGGACGAAGGCGACAAGATCGAGCGGCTGCTCAAGGAGGTCCGCTCGAAGGAGGGCTGGTAGGCGGTCATGCACGGCGTGCTGGTGGTGGACAAGCCCCAGGGAATCACGTCCTTCGACGTGGTCCGCGAGGTCCGCCGCGCGCTCGGCGTGAGGAAGGTCGGCCACACCGGCACCCTCGACCCGATGGCCACCGGCGTGCTGCCGGTGTGCGTGGGCGAGGCGACGAAGATCGCCCAGTTCATCACCGAGGCCACCAAGGCGTACGAGGCCACGGTGCGCCTCGGCGTCACCACCGACACCCTCGACGCGGAGGGCCGCGTCCTGCTGGAGCGGCCGGTGCCGCCCGTCACCCGCGAGACGCTCCAGGCCGCGCTCGAGCGCTTCCGCGGCACCTTCGATCAGACGCCGCCCATGTACTCGGCCGTGAAGGTGGGCGGCCGCCGCCTGTACGAGCTGGCCCGCGCCGGCGAGGAGGTGGAGCGCGCCGCCCGGAAGGTGACCGTCTTCGAGCTCACGCTGCGCGACTTCTCCGCCACCGAGCTAAAGCTGTCGGTGCGCTGCTCCAAGGGCTTCTTCGTGCGCAGCCTCGCGGCAGATCTCGGCGAGGCGCTGGGGTGCGGCGCGCACCTCACCGCGCTTCGGCGCACCCGGTCGGGCCCCTTCACCCTGGACCAGGCGATCTCCCTGGCCGACGTGCAGGCCCGGGGCGCGGCGCTGGCCGCCCGCCTCGTCTCCATGGCCGACGCGCTGGCCGACGTGCCCCGCCTGGACGTGACGGCCGCGGAGGCCGAGCGCGTGCGTCATGGCGGGGTGGTGGAGGTGCCCGTCTCCCTGGCCGGGCTGCACCGGGTGGTGGGCCCCGGCGACGAGTTGCTTGCCCTGGCGGACGCGGAGCGTGGCAGACTCAAGTACCGGCGGGTGTTGACCCGCGACGGATGAACGTCACCATCATCATCCCCCGGCCGCTCCAGGCCGCCTGCGAGGGACGGGCCCGGATCGAGTTGGGCGTGCCACCCTCCAGCGATGTCGCGGACGTCCTCCAGACGCTGATGGCGCTGTACCCGGGCCTCAAGGCCTTCGTCGCCAACGAGAAACGGCCCATGAAGCAGCACTTCGGCGTCGCCCAGGCCGGGCCGACGCTCTTCCTCTTCACGTCCACCGCGGGCGGCTCCGGCCCGGGAAAACGTGTCTGAAATCAATAACCTGCCCACCTTGAATCGCTGGTGGTCGGGGCGTAGGGTGAACGCCTTCGATGCCTGACCCCGCGAGTCAGCCGGCGCTTCCGGAACGGCCTGGTCCCCTCGTGCCCCGGCTCAGGGGCCTGCCGCGGCCTCTGGTGCTGGGCGGGGTGCTGGTGGGGGTGTCGGTGGTGTCGGCCTTCCTCATGTCGCCCGGGCTGTCGGGCCGGCAGCTGCCGGAGCTGACGGCGGAGGACGTCGGGCGGCCCTTCCGCGCCTCGTCGGTGGCGGGCTTCAAGGCGAGCCGCGACTTCGAGGTGCCGGACGAGACGGCGACGCAGAAGCGGCGCGAGGAGGCGCGGGCGCGGGTGCGCCCGGTGTTCGACCTCGATCCGTCCGTCGAGTCGAAGGTGAAGCGCGGCGTGCGCGAGGCCTTCGGCGCGATGCAGGAGGCGGTGGCCGAGCACCTCCGCAAGCACCCGCCGGCGGACCAGGTGAAGCGGCCGGAGAAGGGCTCGAAGGAGGAGCTCGAGCTGGTGCAGGAGCTGACGGCGGTGCGCGATCGCTTCGAGGCGCACGCCGTGCTGCCCGACGACGAGGACTTCGAGGTGCTGGCGCAGGCCCGCTTCTCGCCGGAGCTCGAGCAGGCGGTGGTGAGCCTGATCGATCTGGCGTACCGCGCGAAGGTGGTGGCGAACCGCGACGAGCTGGCACGCGTCGACTCCGGCGGCATCACCGTGCGGCTGGTCGGTGGCGCGACCGAGTTCGAGATGAACACCGCTCCGCCCGGCGTGATGGACCTGAAGGAGGTCGCCGCCGAGCTCGATCGCTTCGCGTCGGTCCCGGGCAACCTGCTGCCCGAGGCGCCGGTGCCGCTGCGCCGCGCCGTGCTGCGGCTGGCGCGCAAGCAGGTGCGGGTGAACCTGACCGTCAACATCGCCGAGACCGAGGCCCGCCGCCGGCAGGCCTTCGAGGCGGTCAAGCCCGTCATCATCAGCATCAAGAAGGGCCAGCGGCTGATCGGCGACGGCGAGCTGATCAACGAGACGCACCTGCTCGTCCTTCGCAGCCTGCGCTCGCAGATGAGCGAGCTCGATCTCCTACAGCTGCAGCTCGGCAGCGTCGGCATCGTGGGGTTGCTCCTGTCGGGCAGCTGGCTGTTCTTCACCGCGGCGCTGCGGCGCTTCCGCCCGTCGCGGCGGGACGCGGTCTTCATGGCGTTGCTCGCGCTGTTGCTCCAGGGCTCGCTGCACGTCTGGGTGCTGATCGCCGACGCGGTGCACGATCGCTACCCGTCGTTGCCGGTGGAGGCGCTGCACTTCGCCTTCCCGGTGGCCGCCGGCGCGATGCTGGTGCGCTTCGTGCTGTCGGAGGAGTGCGCGCTCTTCTTCGCCGTCGTCTTCGCGGCGCTCGCCGGGCTGATGCTGGGCAACTCGCTGCCCATCTTCCTCTTCACCCTGCTCACCTCGCTGGTGGCGGCGGATCGGATCGCCCGGGCGAAGGACCGGGCCGGGCTGTTCCGCGCGGGCATCTCGGCGGGCGTGGTGGCGTCCGGCATGGTGCTCTTCCTCGGCCTGGGCGGCGGGAAGGGGCTGGGCGCCGAGACGCTCCTGGGGGGGCTGTTCGCGCTCGTCTCGCTGGGCTTCGCGGCGCCGATGCTGGTGCTGGCGCTGACGCCGCTGGTGGAGACGGCCTTCGGCTACGCGTCGGACATCAAGCTGCTGGAGCTGGCCAACTTGAATCACCCGGCGCTCAAGGAGCTGGTGCTGAACGCGCCGGGCACCTACCACCACAGCATCGTCATGGGCTCGTTGGTGGAGGCTGCGGCGGAGGCGATCGGCGCGAACCCGCTGTTGGCCCGCTCGTGCGCGTACTACCACGACATCGGCAAGGGCCGCCGGCCGGCGTACTTCGGCGAGAACCAGAAGGGCGAGAACCCACACGACACGATGGCGCCGACGTCCAGCGCGGCGGTGATCAAGCAGCACGTCACCGAGGGGATGGAGATGGCGACCCAGTACAAGCTGCCGCAGCGGGTGGCCGCGGCCATCCCCGAGCATCACGGCACGCGGTTAGTGGGCTACTTCTTCCACAAGGCGCAGAAGGAGCTGGAGGCGAAGGGCGAGCCGAAGGAGTCGCTGGACGATCGCCTCTTCCGCTACCCGGGCCCGCGCCCGCAGTCGCGCGAGACGGCGCTGGTGATGATCGCCGACGCGTGCGAGGCGGCGAGCCGCTCGATGACGGACCCGACGGCGGAGAAGCTGCACGCGCTCGTCCAGCGGATGATCAACCTCATCTTCAGCGAGGGGCAGCTCGACGAGTGCGACCTGACGCTGAGGGATCTGCACCAGATCGCCGACAGCTTCACGCGGACGCTGGAAGGCATCTACCACGCGCGCCCGAGCTACCCGGCGGGCGCGGTCGGCGGCGGCAAGCCTCCGACGAGCGAGGTGGTGAAGTCGTCGCTGACGGTGGTGAAGGGCGATGCCCCGCAGAAGCGCGCGAACCCGTAACCTGAAACCCCACTCTCCCAGCGGGGGAGAGGGGACGAACGCCGTCTTGGCGGACGCCGTTCGCGCTGGCCCCGGGGCGGCTCGTCACGCCAGCGCGCTCAAGCGGCTCGCGCGGCAATTCCTCACGGACCTCGAGCTCTCGAACGTCGAACTCTCCCTCGCGCTCGTGCGCGATCCCGCCATCCGCCGCCTCAATCGCGACTGGCGCGGCAAGGACCGGCCCACCGACGTGCTGTCCTTCCCCGCGGGCGACTCGCCGATGCCGGGCCCCAGGCCGCTGGGGGACGTGATCATCTCGATGGACACGGCGCGCCGCGCGGCGAAGGCCTTCGGCACCACCCTGTCGCAGGAACTGGCGCTCTACCTCGCGCACGGGCTTTTGCACCTGCTGGGGTACGATCACCAGACGCCGGCCGAGGCCCGGACGATGGAGCGCCTCGAGCGGCGGCTCCTCGGGCACGCCGGCATGCTGGCGCGGTCGGACGAGCTGTAACACCTCGCAACGACGGCTTGACCGCCGGTGACAAGGGTGCCACATGCGACGCCCTTTCCACCCGCCGTTCGCCACGAGCTGCTCCCCATGACCGACGCCGCCGCTGCGACCCCGAAGGGCCACCCCAAAGGCCTCTACGTCCTCTTCTTCACCGAGATGGCGGAGCGCTTCAGCTACTACGGCATGCGCGCCATCTTCGTGCTGTACATGACGAAGGCGCTCTTCTTCAACAAGGAGCTCGGCGCGCAGATCTACGGCAGCTACACCGGCCTCGTGTACCTGACGCCGCTGATCGGCGGCTACATGGCCGACCGGTTCTGGGGGAACCGCAAGTCGATCATCATCGGCGGCATCCTGATGGCCATCGGCCAGTTCATGATGTTCCTGTCGGGGAGCTTCTACACGCAGGTCGGCTTCGCCAGCATGCTCATGTACGGCGGCCTCGGCTTCCTGATCTTCGGCAACGGCTTCTTCAAGCCCAACATCTCCACGATGGTCGGCCAGCTGTACCCGGAGGGCGACAAGCGCGTCGACTCGGCCTTCACCATCTTCTACATGGGCATCAACCTCGGCGCGTTCCTCTCGCCGCTGATCTGCGGCGGCCTGGGCGACACGGGCAACCCGCAGGACTTCAAGTGGGGCTTCCTCGCGGCGTGCATCGGCATGCTGCTCAGCGTGGTGATGTTCGTCTCGCTGAAGAACAAGTTCCTGGTCACACCCGATGGCGAGCAGATCGGCGACAAGCCCAACCGCGCCCGCCATGAGCCGGCCGCCGACGCGCCCCGGGCGCAGGTGTCGATGATCCCGCTGCTCATCTGGCTGGGCGTCTTCGCGGCGATCTTCGCGGGCCTCTTCTTCGGCGCCGGCATCGACCTCATCGGTTGCTTCATCTTCTCCGCCACCATCGCGGGGCCGGGCTACATCATCTCGGATCCGACGCTGACGAAGATCGAGCGCGAGCGCATCTGGGTCATCTACATCGTCGCGTTCTTCGTGATCTTCTTCTGGGCTGCCTTCGAACAGGCCGGGGCGTCGCTGACGTACTTCGCCGAGGAGCAGACCAACCGCGTGGTGTTGGGCAGGACGATCCCCGCGTCGTTCTTCCAGACGATCAACGCGGTGGCGATCGTGATCCTCGCGCCGGTCTTCGTGGCGCTCTGGGGCTTCCTCGGCAAGCGCAACATGGAGCCGCCTTCTCCGTACAAGCAGGCGCTGGGCCTCTTCCTGCTGGCGGTGGGCTACCTGGTGATCGCCTTCGGCGTGCACGGCCTGCAGCCGGGCGTGAAGGTGTCGATGCTGTGGCTCATCAGCCTGTACACCATCCACACGCTGGGCGAGCTGTGCCTCTCGCCGATCGGCCTGTCGATGGTGAACAAGCTGGCGCCGGTGAAGTTCGCGTCGCTGCTCATGGGCGTGTGGTTCCTGTCGACCGCGGCGGCCAACAAGTTCGCCGGTACGCTGTCGCAGCTGTACCCCGAGCCGGTGGTGGCGGTGGCCACCGTCGAGGCGCTCGAGACGCCTGAGTCGCCGCTCTTCCCCGCCGGCTACCAGAAGGACTCCCAGAAGGTCGGAGGCGTGCAGGTCATCTCGATGGAGCGCGTGCAGCTCTCGAACATCAAGGACGAAGCCGCCCGCGAGCAGGTGAAGCAGAAGATCGAGGCCAGCCTGGTGCCCAACGACAAGAAGTTCATCGGCATCACGATCTCGAACCTCTACGACTTCTTCATGCTCTTCGTCGGCATGGCCGGCCTGTCGTCGGTGATCCTCTTCTTCCTGTCCCGCCGGCTGCTGACGATGATGCACGGCGTCAGGTGACGCCACGCTCGCTCGAAAATCGACGGGGGCCGCCTTGCCCCGGCGTGGGGCGTCCTGTAGAGGCGCACGTCTGCGATGACGGACGCGCCCCTTCAGACGCTGCCGGTGGACCTCGAGGAGCTCTGCATTGCGCTCGAGGCTGAGGCGGGCGACCTGCGCTGGTACCTCGACGTGGCGTCGGGGGACGTGATCCTCGTCACGCGCGAGTACGAGCCCGCCGAGCACGGCGGCCTCACCGTCGTGGAGATCGAGAGCGATCCGACGCGGTTCCGCCGCATCCCGCCGGGGAACCCGCAGGACGCGGTCGACGACATGAGGGCCTTCGCCGGGCAGCTGAAGGACGCGCAGCTGAAGGAGTCGCTCGACCTCGCCCTGACGGCGCCCCGGCCCGACCGCCGCTTCCGGGCGGTGCTGGGGTGGCTGCCGGAGCAGCAGCAGCGGTGGCACGACTTCCGCCAGGCGCGGTGTGCCCGCCGGGCGCTGGCCTGGCTCGCGTCGCAGGGCATCGCCCCGGCCGAGCGCGCCGCCTGACGCTTTCCCCGGCCGTGAGGGTGGTCCACCGGCCGCGGCCACGGTAGACGCGACGCCCCATGGACGCGACCCAGCCGAAGCCCAATGGGCACCTGCCGAGGCAGATCCCGTACATCATCGGGAACGAGGCCGCGGAGCGCTTCAGCTTCTACGGCATGCGCAACGTGCTCACGGACTTCCTCGTGGGCTACCTGCTCATCGGTCTGGTCGAGGCCGAGCGCCAGCCGGCGGCGAAGGAGATCTTCCACGTCTTTGTGATGGGCGTGTACTTCTTCCCGCTGCTGGGCGGCTGGCTGTCCGATCGCTTCCTCGGGAAGTACCGCACCATCTTCTGGCTCTCGATCGTCTACTTCGTGGGCCAGGCGCTGCTCGCGGTGTCGGTGGAGAACAAGCAGGGCTTCTCCGCCGGCCTCTTCCTCGTCGCGCTGGGCTCCGGCGGCATCAAGCCGTGCGTGTCGGCCTTCGTCGGCGACCAATTCGACCAGACGAACAAGCACCTCGCGAAGGTGGTGTTCGACGCCTTCTATTGGATCATCAACTTCGGCTCGTTCTTCGCCTCGCTGCTGATCCCCCGGCTGCTCAAGGCCGGCTACCCGGCGCTGTCCTTCGCGGTGCCCGCCGCGCTCATGGCGCTGGCCACCTTGATCTTCTGGCTGGGCCGGAAGCGGTACGTGAACGTGCCGCCGTCGCCGGCGGACCCGCACGCCTTCAGCAAGGTGTGCAAGACGGCGCTGCTGTCGCCGGGCGACTCGGGGCGCCGGCCCGGGTACGTGCTGGCGGTGGTGGGGCTGGTGGGCGGGCTGGGGACGTTCTTGCTGATCCCGTACCTGGGCTTCGTGGCCGCGGCCTGCCTCGCCATCGTCGTCTTCATCGTCTTCGCCGGCGGCGGCGCGTGGCTGCAGCTCGACCGGGCGAGGGGCCACCACCCCGACGAGGACGTCGACGGCGTGCGGGCGGTGCTGCGGGTGCTGGTCATCTTCGCGCTCGTCACGCCCTTCTGGAGCCTCTTCGACCAGAAGGCCTCGACGTGGGTGCTGCAGGGCAACGCGATGGTGCTGCCCGGCTGGGAGTGGTTCGGCTGGAAGCCCTTCACCAGCGCCGCGCAGATGCAGGCGCTCAACCCGCTGCTGGTGATGCTGATGATCCCCTTCAACAACGTGGTGCTGTACCCGTGGCTCCGGAAGCGCGGCGTCGAGCCCACCGCGCTGCGGCGCATGGGCGTCGGCATCGCCTTCTCCGGCCTCGCGTGGATCGCCGTCGCGGTGCTGCAGCTCGCCCTGGACGGCGGCGCGAAGCTGCCGGTGCTGTGGCAGGCGCTGCCGTACGCGCTGCTCACCTTCGGCGAGGTCCTGGTGTCGGCCACCGGCCTCGAGTTCGCGTACTCACAGGCGCCGGCGAAGCTCAAAGGGGTGTTGATGAGCTTCTGGAGCCTGTCCGTCACCGTCGGCAACCTCTGGGTCCTGGTGGTGAACGCGTCGGTGAAGAACGAGTCGGTCACCCAGGCGATCGCCGGCACGGGCTTCGGCGTCATGGCCTTCCAGATGTTCTTCTTCGCCGGCTTCGCCTTCGCCGCCGCCGCGGCCTTCGCCTGGTACGCGAAGCGCTACACCGTCGTCGATTACTACCGGAAGGCCTGAGCCGTGCCGCGCGGCGTGGGCGGAAGAGGACGCGCGCGGTTTGTGCTGCGCGAGCGCCCGTCGTTGCTATGGTCCCGCCCGGCTGCGGAATCCACCGTGTGAGGAGGGAACACCACCATGATGACTCGACGACTGCTCCTGGGCGGAGCCCTCGCTCTGGGCGCCTCGGGCTGCTACGGGAAGTTCACGCTGACGAAGAAGCTGTACGACTGGAACGGGAGCCTCGGCAACAAGTTCCTCGTGTGGATCGTCTTCGTCATCTTCATGCTCGTGCCCGTCTACGGAATCGCCGGCTTCGTGGACATCTGGATCTTCAACCTCATCGAGTTCTGGACAGGCAGCAATCCGCTGGGCGGCGGTGCGGCCGTTCGGTCGGGCGGCGGTGAGGCCGAACGCACCGTGGACCACGAGGACGGCTCGCGCACCACCATGACGCGCGTCGACGACAAGACGGTCCGCGTCGTGCGCCGCGACCCGGGCGGCGAGGTCCTCGACGGCTTCGAGCTCGTCATGGAAGGCGAGGACGCCGGCATGCTGCGTTCGCTCGACGGCAAGCTGCTCGTCACCAACGAGCGCCTGTCCGACGGCACCCTGGCCGTCACCTTCAACAGTGAGACGACCTTCGTGTCGAAGGCCCAGCAGGAGCACGTCGGCGCCGCGCCCAACCGCGCGCTGGCCGCCGCCGCGCTGCTGCCCGCGCGCACCGCTGTCGCGATGCGCTGAGCGCTGGACGAGACATCAACAGCGGCCCGCTCCCCGTCGCGAGGGTCGGGCCGTCGTCCTGTGAGGTGCGGCTACGACGCGACGCGCTTGCCGACGCGGTGCCGCCGCGCCTTCTCCAGCACGTGCTTCAGGTACTTCCCGGTGTGGCTGCCTTGCACCTCGGCCACCTCCTCGGGCGTGCCCACCGCCAGCACCTCGCCGCCGCCCGCGCCGCCCTCGGGGCCGAGGTCGATGACCCAGTCGGCCGACTTGATGACGTCGAGGTTGTGCTCGATGACCAGCACGGTGTTGCCGGCCTCCACCAGGCGGCCCAGCACCTTGAGCAGCTTGCGAATGTCCTCGAAGTGCAGGCCCGTGGTGGGCTCGTCGAGGATGTACAGCGTGCGTCCGGTCGCCACCTTCGCCAGCTCGCGCGACAGCTTGATGCGCTGCGCCTCTCCGCCGGACAGGGTGGGGGACGGCTGCCCGAGGCGGATGTACGAGAGCCCCACGTCGTCCAGCGTGGTGAGGATGCGCATGATGTCGCGGTGCACCTCGAAGTGGTGCATCGCCTCCCGCACCGACATGTCGAGGATCTCCGCGACGTTCTTCCCCTTGTAGCGGACCCGCAGCGTCGCCTCGTTGAAGCGCTTGCCGCCGCACACCTCGCACGGCACGTACACGTCGGCGAGGAAGTGCATCTCCACCTTCTTCACGCCGTCCCCTTCGCACGCCTCGCAGCGGCCGCCCTTCACGTTGAAGCTGAAGCGGCCGGGCGTGTAGCCGTAGGCGCGCGCCTCGGGCGTCTGCGCCAGCACCTCACGGATCGCGTCGAACACCTTGGTGTACGTCGACGGATTCGAGCGCGGCGTGCGGCCGATCGGCCGCTGGTCGATGTCGATGACCTTGTCGAGGTGCTCGATGCCGAGGACCGCCTGGTGCCTGCCCGGCAGCTCGCGGGACTCGTTGAGCTGCTTCGCCAGCGCCGGGTAGAGGATCTCGTTCACCAGCGTCGACTTGCCCGCGCCGGACACGCCCGTCACCGCCACGAAGAGCCCCAGGGGGATCTCCACGTCGATGTTCTTGAGGTTGTTCTCCTTCGCACCCTTGATGGTCAGCTTCGACTTGCCGGGTTTTCGGCGCGCAGACGGCACCTCGATCTCCAGCCGCCCCGACAGGTACCCGCCGGTGAGGCTCTTCTCGTCGGCCATCACCTGCTTCGGCGTGCCCTGCGCGACCACCTCGCCGCCCACCTCGCCCGCGCCCGGGCCGAAGTCGATGATCCAGTCGGCCTCCTCCATCGTCTCCTCGTCGTGCTCCACCACCAGCACGCTGTTCCCGAGGTCGCGCAGCCGCTTCAGCGTGGCGATGAGCCGCGCGTTGTCGCGCTGGTGCAGGCCGATCGACGGCTCATCGAGGATGTAGATGACCCCGGTCAGCTCGCTGCCCATCTGCGACGCGAGGCGGATCCGCTGGCTCTCGCCGCCCGACAGCGACGAGGCGGAGCGCTCCAGCGTCAGGTAGGTGAGGCCCACGTCGGCGAGGAAGCCGAGGCGGCTCTTGATCTCCTTGAGCAGCTCCGCGGCGATCTGCGCCTCGGTCTTCGTCAGCGGCATCCTCTCGAGGAAGCGCAGCGCGTCGGCGATGGTGAGCCGCGACAGCTCGACGATCGTCTGACCGTGCACCTTCACCGCGCGCGACTCCGGCCTGAGGCGCTCGCCCGCGCACGCGGGGCACGGTTTGTCGCTCAGGTACTTCATGTAGTACTGGCGCATCGCCTCGGAGCCCGTCGACTTGAAGCTCCGCATCAGCTTGTTGACGACGCCTTCCCACTCCATGCGCCAGCGGGCGTCGCCCCACTTCATGCTCACCTCGCGGCCGCCCGAACCGTAGAGGATCACGTCCTGTTGCTTCTTGGGCAGCTTCGCCCACGGCGTGTCGAGGTCGAGCCCGAAGGCCTTCGCCAGCGTGTCGACGAGGTCCGCTGTCCAGCCTTCGCCGCGCGCCATGCCCGACGCCCAGATCTCCACCGCGCCTTCGCGAATGCTGCGCGTCTTGTCGGGGATGATCAGGTCCGGGTCCATCTCCGGGCGCGTCCCGAGGCCGCTGCACTCGGTGCACATCCCCAGCGGGTTGTTGAACGAGAACGAGGCGGGCGTCAGCTCGGGGAACGACAGGCCGCAGTGGTGGCAGGCGTTCAGCTCGCTCATCGTGCGATCGGCGGACTTCGCGCCCGTCTCGTCGGTGACGATGAGCACCCCCTTGCCTTCCCTGAGCGCCTGCTCGACCGAGTCGGTGAGGCGCGGCGTCAGGTCGGGTTTCAGCACCAGCCGGTCAATGACCAACTCGATGTCGTGCTTCGACTTCTTGTCGAGCTCGATCTTCTCCTCGAGGCCGCGCAGCTTGCCGTCGACGCGCGCGCGACTGAAGCCGCGCTTGAGCGCGTCCTGCAGCACGTCCTTGTGCTCGCCCTTGCGGTTGACCACGACGGGCGCCAGCAGCTGCACCTTCGTGCCGGCCGGCGCCTTGAGGATCTCCTCGACGATCTGCTGCGCCGACTGCTTGCCCACCTTGCGGCCGCAGCTGTGGCAGTGCTGCACGCCGATGTTGGCGAACAGCACGCGCAGGTAGTCGTGCACCTCGGTGACGGTGCCCACCGTCGAGCGCGGGTTGTTCGACGCCGCCTTCTGCTCGATGGAGATGGTGGGCGAGAGGCCGCGGATGGTGTCGTACTTCGGCTTCTCCATCTGCCCGAGGAACTGCCGGGCGTACGCGGACAGCGACTCGACGTAGCGGCGCTGGCCTTCGGCGTACAGGGTGTCGAAGGCGAGGCTCGACTTGCCGGAGCCGGACACGCCCGAGAAGACGACCAGCTTCTTCTTCGGGATGTCGAGGGTGATGCCCTTCAGGTTGTGCTCGCGGGCGCCGCGTACGGAGATGACTTCGGGTTCGGCCATGGCGTGCCTTGTCTAGCGCCGGCGGGGTGGCGCTGCCCATACTTCGGGCGGAACGGGCGTTCAGGTCAAGCGTTCATTCCAGCGGGGCCGCGAGCGGAAGGCCTGTCGGCGCGTGCAGGCCGCGAGCCACGGCGGAACGCGAGCGCCGCGTGCGCCAGCGCTACTCCGGGAGCGTCGGCACCTGGGCCACCGAGGCGCTCGACCGCGACGCGAGCTTCGTCAGCTTCACCACGGCCACCGCCGGGGCGGACTGGAGCGGCGACGACTTCGGGGCGGCGCAGCGCAACCACGGCAACGTGCGGCTCACGCCGTAGTCATGGGCACTGCCCGCGCACGAGGCGCACGTCGAACGAGAGGTTGGTGCTCTCGGCGGGGTTGCCCAGCGCGAAGGTGTTCAGCACCGGCGTGGTGATGAGCACCACGTGCGTCGCGTCGAAGGGGGTCGTCGGTGTGACGAACGTGAAGGTGGCGTTGGCGACGTCCGCGGCGGTCAGCGTGGCCAGCGTGCGGTTCGCGACGATGGCGATCGCCGCGCCGTTGACGTTCTGGACGATGGCGTGCGGCACCTGATTCGCGGAGTAGGCGATCTTCAGATCCGCCGGCGGCGGCGGAAGCCCCATCGGGCCGACGCCGGTGCGCACGACGAGCCGCTCGAGGTCGAGGAAGTCCACCTCGAAGCCCATCGAGACGCGGCCCTCGCAGCGTCGCAGCCCGGCGTCCGGTGCGCCTGCATCGACTCCGCCAGCGTCGGGCGCGCCGGCGTCCGGCCGACCCGCGTCCGGCGGACCGGCATCGGGCACGCCTGCATCGGGCGACCCCGCGTCCCTAACGCCCGCGTCGTCGCCGGGCAGGGACGCGTCTTCCGCGCCGCCACCCCCGGCGTCGAGTCCGGAGAGGAGCAGCTCGTCGTCGACCAGCGCGGTCCGCCCACAGGCGGCGAGTGAGACGAGCAGGCCGAGCGCGAGGGAGCGCATCGCGGCGACGCTATCAGCTCTCGCCCCGCCGGGCGTCACACGAGCGAGCGCACCCGCTCCTCGCGACCTCAGGGGCGGGGGGATGCACCGGCGGCCGCGGGGCGCACCTCGAGCTGCCGCGCCTTCTCCGCGCGCTTCGGTGACAGTTCCACGCCGACCGCGTCCAGCCCATGGCGGTTCGCCACCGCGAGCATCGTGCCCACCCCGCAGAAGGGATCGACGACGGTGCGGCAGGTCGTGTGCGCGAGCAGGAACTTCGACACCGCCTCGCAGGCCTCTACCCCCATCGCGCGCGCCCACGGCATCTCACCGAGGCGCGGCAGCACGTCGGGCGACGACTGCGCCTTCTCCAGCGTGAGGCCCCGCGAGAAGCACAACAGGTGTGCGTACCCCGGCCGCCCGAACGTCGTCATCCCCGGTGGCGCGCGGCACACCACCTTGTGCCAGAGGCAGTGGCTGCCCGCGGCCTCCGCGCCCGCGGACACCAGGTAACCCTTGTCCACCCAGCGGCCGCCTCGCTTCACGTCCGTCTGGAAGAAGATCGCCACCGCGTCGTCCGCCACCTGCCGGCACGCGAGCGCCGCGGTGTCCATGAACCAGCGCCGCCAGCCGTCGAAGCCCAACTTCGGCACCTCGCTGCTGTCGGGGAGCGACGTGACGATCGCGTGGCCCGTCGGCAGCGCCGCCTGCGCCAGCCACGCGACGCCGTCGGTGCAGTGGACGATGCGGGACGCCATCGACCCAGACGCCTACACGACAGCGCGTCACGCGAAAAGCGCGCCGCGCCCTCGCGAGGGGCGACCTCCCGGGCCCGCTGCGGTATGAACCCGAGGCACCTTTCTTGCGAGGGGGAACACCATGCTTCGTCGACTGTGGCTCGCGGGAGTCGTCCTGGGCGTCGGCGCGTGTACGTGCGGAGACAAGGGCAAGACGCCCACCGACCTGATGACGCCGGGGGGCGAGTCGAAGCCGCTCGATCTCCAGCCGCTGCCGAAGGCGCCGGACCTCGACATCTCGGGCGAGCTGCTCCCCGGCTCGGGCAAGGACCTGGACGTCGTGGCCGCGCGGCCACAGGGCGAGCAATACGGCGAGGTGCGCCCCACCGTCACCTTCTCGCGGCCGGTGAAGAGCCTCGAGATGGTGGAGGCCCAGCGCGCCGGCGACGCCGCGAAGCCGTTCGCGAAGATCGAGCCCACCGTCGAGGGCGAGTGGCGCTGGCTCGGCTCCGCGTCGGCCGAGTTCGTCCCCAGGGGCCTCATGCCGTACTCCACCGAGTTCAAGGTGACCGTCTTCAAGGGGCTCAAGGCGCTCGACGGCGCCGAGCTCAAGGAGGACTACGTCTTCTCGTTCTCCACGCCGCGCCTCGAGCTGCAGGACGTCTCGCCCGCCCGCGGCCACCGCTGGCTCGCCCCGGACAGCACCATCTCGCTCCTCTTCAACCAGCCCGTCGACAGGGCCGAGCTCGAGAAGGGCGTGAAGCTGACCGCCGGCGGCACCGCCATCCCCCTCAAGGTGACGAAGGAGGTCTCGATCCAGGACGAGCGCCGCGCGCGGCTCGAGGAGGCCCGCAAGCAGGGCCGCGCGTACGAGCCCCTGTCCGATGACGAGCGCGGCTACCGCAACCGCCAGACCCGCTACACCCTCACCCCCTCGCAGCCGCTGCCGCTGAACCAGGCGCTGACGCTGACGCTGGACGCGTCGCTGCACGGCAAAGAAGGGCCGCTGCCGTGGTCCAGCAGCCAGACGGTGGAGTGGCGCACCTACGGGCCGTTCAGCCTCGACTCGGCGCGCTTCTGCCAGGACTGGAAGTGCCCGTACGGCCCGCTCGTGCTCTTCACCTCGAACGAGGCGGACCTGGCGACGCTGAAGGAGCGGCTGACGGTGACGCCGGCCGTCGAGCTCGATTGGGAGAACGCCGAAGCGTGGGCGCCGCGCTCGCAGTGGGAGATGGATCGCAGCCCGTACATCTCCATCCCCGGCAAGTGGAAGCCGGGCACCCAGTACCGGGTGAAGATCCGCAACGGCGCCGCGGACGTCTTCAAGCAGGCGGCCGCCGCAGGGCTCGAGGCCACCGTGCGCACCGACGATCTCTCCCCGGCGCTCGTCGTCGGCGGCTCGCTGGGCCTCGTGGAGGCGTCGAAGGACGCGCCGCGCCTGCCCGTCGAGGTGTCGAACCTGAATACCTTGAAGGTGCGCATGTGGAAGCTGTCGCTGCCCGAGCTGGTGAAGGCGCTCGCGCGCCGCAACGACGACGGCCCGGTCTTGTCCCGCGCCCCGGACTTCCAGGAGGTGGAGACGCTCAAGTACCCGAAGAACGTCGCGCGCGTGCACCCGCTGGAGCTTCGCAAGGTGCTGGGCGCCGACGCGCTCACGGGCGTGGCGCTGGTCACCGTCGACTCGCCGCAGCTCGAGTACCACCCCAGGGACGGCTACCGGCAGCTCGTGCAGGTGACGGATCTCGCCGCGCACATCAAGGTCGCCCCGAAGTCGTCCCTGGTGTGGGTGACGCGCCTGTCCGACGGCAAGCCCGTCGCCGACGCCGACGTCACCATCTACGACGAAGGCGGCGCCTCCGCGTGGACGGGCAAGACGAACGCCGAGGGCTTCGCCGACGCGCCCGGCACCGTCGAGATGAAGCTGAAGAGCGTGCGCTACGACTGGGAATACCCGTTCGCGCTCGTCGTCGCGCAGAAGGACGGCGACCTGTCCGCGACCGCCAACACCTGGTCCTCGGGCGTCGAGCCGTACGAGTTCGGCCTCTCGCAGGGGTGGGAAGGCGAGCGGCCCGACAGCTCCGGCTTCGTCTTCACCGACCGCGGCATCTACCGCCCGGGCGACGAGGTCTTCGTGAAGGGCGTCGTGCGCTACCGCGTCATGGGCGAGCTGCGCAGCCCGGCCGAAGGCAGCCTCGTCACCGTGCACGTCACCGACTCGCGCGGCGAGAAGGTGAAGAGCGAGAACGTGAAGGTGACGAAGTACGGCACCTTCTCCACGAAGGTGACCATCGGCAAGGAGTCGCCCACCGGCGACTACCGCGTCGAGGCGATGGGCAGCGCCGCCGGCGGCAGCGTCGAGGTGTTCGGCGGCTTCCGCGTCGAGGAGTACCGCGCGCCGCAGTTCCGCGTGGACGTCGAGACGAAGCAGAAGTCGCTCGTCGCCGGCGACGCGCTCGAAGGCCAGGTGTTCGCCCGCTACCTCTTCGGCGGCGCGATGAACGACGCGCAGGTGAAGTGGTCCGCGCACAAGAACTCCACGTCCTTTTCCACCGACGTCGCGCCCGACTTCACGTTCCGCCAGGAGACCTGGTGGTGGGACGACAACCGCCCGCAGGACGCGTCCGGCCTGTTCGCGAGCGGCGAGGGCCGCGTCGACGAGAAGGGCGCCTTCGCGGTGAAGGCCGGCACCACCGACGCGCCCGGTGAGAAACCGTACGAGTACACGCTGGAGGCGGAGGTCACCGACGTGAACCGGCAGACGGTCGCCGGCCGCGCGTCCGTCACCGTGCACCCCGCGCAGTACTACGTGGGCCTCCGCAGCCCGGCGTACTTCATGTCCGTCGGCACCGAGTACGGCCTCGAGACGCTCGTCGTCGACACCGGGGGGAAGCGCGCGAAGGGCCGGGCGCTCACCGTCACCGTCACCAGCCGCACCTGGAAGTCCGTGAAGAAGAAGGACGCGTCCGGCGGCTTCAGCACCGTCAGCGAGCCCGTCGAGACCGAGGTGAAGAAGTGCGAGCTGACCTCCGGAGACGCCGCCGTGCCGTGCGCGTTCAAGCCGGACAAGGCGGGCTTCTACATCGTCCGCGCCAGCGTGAAGGACGACCAGGGCCGCGCGCACTCGTCGTCGCTGGGCGTGTACGCGACCGGCAGCGACTGGGTGGCCTGGCAACGCAACGACACCGATCGCGTCGAGCTCATCACCGACAAGACGACCTACGACGTGGGCGACGTGGCGAAGGTGCTCATCAAGTCGCCGTACCCCGAGGCGAAGGCGATGGTGACGGTCGAGCGCGAAGGCGTGCTGTCGCGGCGCCTGGTCGACCTGAAGGGCAGCGTCGTCACGGTGGACGTGCCCATCACCGAGGACATGGTGCCCAACGTCTTCGCGGGCGTCCTCATCATGCGGCCGCGCGTCGCGCAGGGTGGCATCGAGACCGGCGACGATCCCGGCCGGCCGAACGCGCGCATCGGCCTCGTGAAGCTGTCCGTCGAGCGCAAGACGAAGCGCCTCGCCGTCGCGGTGAAGACGGACAAGACGGACTACCAGCCGCGCGACACCGTCAACGTGTCCATCGACGTGAAGGACTCGGCCGGCAAGCCCGCTTCGGGCGAGGTGACGCTGTACGTCGTCGACGAGGCCGTGCTGCGCCTCACCGCGTACACCACGCCGGATCCGATCGCCGCCATCTTCCCCGAGCGGCCGCTGTCGGTGCGCCTCGGTGAGCCGCTCCTGCACCTCGTGCGCAAGCGCAGCTACGGCGAGAAGGGGGAGGAGGCCGGCGGCGGCGGCGGCGCGTCGGGCGAGGGCGCGGGCCTCCGCAGCGACTTCAGGACGACGGTGCTCTTCAACCCGACGTTGGAGGTGAAGGACGGCTCGGCCAGCACCTCGTTCAAGCTGCCCGACAACCTCACCACCTTCCGCGTGATGGCCGTCGTCATCACCCAGGCCGATCGCTTCGGCTCGGGCGAGACGTCGCTGCAGGTGAACAAGCCCGTCATGGCGCTGCCCGCCATGCCGCGCTTCGCCCGCGTCGGCGACGCGTTCGAGGCGGGCGTGGTGGTGCACAAGCACGGCGCTGGCGCCGGCGACGTCACGGTGACCGCCGAGGTGCAGGGCGGCGCGGCGCTGGCCGGCCCCGCGACCCAGACGGTCCCCGTCGCCGAGGGCGCGCCGAAGGAGGTGCGCTTCGCCTTCAAGGCCGTCTCGCCGGGGAAGACGACGTTCCGCTTCAAGGCCTCGGCGGGCGGCGCGTCCGACGGGGTGGAGGAGAAGATCCCCATCGAGCTGCCGGTCGAGCTGGACGCGGTCGCCACCTACGGCGACACCACCGACCAGCGCGTCGAGGGCATCGTCCCGCCGAAGGACGTCTACGATGACCAGGGCGGGCTGACCGTGTCCATGGCGTCGACCTCGCTCGGCGGCTTCGACCAGGGCTTCCAGCAGCTCATCCAGTACCCCTACGGGTGCCTCGAGCAGCAGTCGTCGCGGCTGGTGCCCTTCATCGCGCTGCGGGAGATCTCCGGCCAGTTCGGCGTGCCGTGGCCGGGGCCCGACGCGAAGAAGCAGGCGAAGGAGAACGAGCTCAACGCGTGGCTCGACACGTACCTCTTCGGGACGCTGGACGTGTCCGACCAGAAGCACCCGGACGACGTCATCAACGCCACGGTGAAGTCGATCCTCGCGCTGCAGGACGGTGACGGCAGCTTCCGCTACTGGCCGTCGTCCTGGTGCGCGTCGTCGTGGACCAGCGCGTACGCCACGCTGGCGCTCGCCCGCGCGAAGGAAGTGGGCTTCGCGGTGCCCGCCGATCGCCTCACCCGCGCCACCGGCTACCTGGAGAAGGTGGTGGGTGGCACGTGCCACCCGTGCGAGCTGTGGTGCGACGACGAGACGCGCGTCTTCGCGGCGTACGTGCTGGCGCGCGCGAAGCAGCCGAAGGCGTCCAGCTACTCCGAGTTCTACGCGCGGCGGGACAAGCTCTCGCTGTTCTCCCGCGCGCTGCTCGCCAACGCGATGTTCGTGGGCGGCGGCGATCGCGGCCAGGCGAAGGCGCTCCTGCAGGAGATCCTGAACCACGCGAAGGAGTCGCCCAAGGGCCTCCACTTCGAGGAGTTCAACTCGCGCACCTACGCGACGTACTTCCAGTCGGACACGCGCACCACCGGCGTGGTGCTCCAGGCGCTCACCGACATCTCGCCCGACCACCCGTACGTCGGGAAGATGACGAAGTACCTCACCGGCGTGCGGCAGGGCGACGGCCAGTGGCGCTCGACGCAGGAGGCGGCTTTCTCGCTCATGGCGCTCACCGAGGTGCTGCGCACCAAGGAGAAGGACACGCCGGACTTCAAGGCCACGCTGTCGATGGGCGCCGCCCCACTCATGGAGGACCTCTTCAAGGGCCGCTCCCTGGTGACGAAGACGAAGACGCTGCCCATGAAGGAGCTGCTCTCGAAGGCGGCGGGCGCCGAGCAGAAGCTCACCTTCCGGAAGGAAGGCACGGGCGTCCTCTACTACTCGGCGCTGCTCAAGTACGCGCCGAAGCAGATGCCCACGACGTCGCTGGACAACGGGCTCTTCGTGCAGCGCTGGTTCGAGCCGTACGCCGGTGGCGGCCAGGCAACGAAGTTCTACGCGGGCGACCTGGTGCGCATCCGCGTGCGCGTCGCGTCGAACCAGGAGCGCCACTGGGCCGCGTTCGAGGTGCCGCTGCCCGCGGGCCTCGAGCCGGTCGACACCTCGCTGGCCACCACCGCGAGGCTGGGACGCTCGCCCGACGAGGAGCGCCGCGACGTCGGCTACGAGGGGGAAGGGTACGAGGACGGCGAGGAGGGCTCGGCGGAGGAGGGCGACTACGACGATCCCTGGCGCTTCAGCTTCTGGACGCCCTTCAACCACACCGAGATGCGCGACAACCGCGTCGTCCTCTTCGCGGACCACCTGCCCCCGGGCGTGCACGTGACCAGCTTCGTGGCCCGCGCCACCACGCCCGGCACCTTCGTGCTCAAGCCCGCCCGCGGCGAACTCATGTACGAGCCCGAGGTGTGGGGCCGCTCCGAAGGCGGCAGCTTCGAGGTCGTGCTGCCGCAGACCGTCAGCCAGAAGTGACCCCTGTCTCCCTCTCCCCCATCGGGGGAGTGGGCCGGAGAGAATGGACAGTACCGATGCGAAGGCGAGTCGTGAAGGTGACGCTGGTGCTCGCGCTGCTCGCGCTGGTGCCGGTGCTCGCCTTCATCGCCGCGCCGCTCCCCGACGGGCTGCTCGACTATCGGCCGATCGTCTCGGTGAAGCTGCTCGATCGCGACGGGGGCCTCTTGCGCGAGCTGCGCAGCGCGGCCGACGGTCGCTCCACGCCGCTCACGGCGGAGGAGATCCCCCCGCACGTGCGCGCCGCGTTTCTCGCCGCCGAGGATCACGGTTTCTACGGCCACCTCGGCGTCTCGCCGTCGGCCATCGTGCGCGCCGCGTGGCAGAACCTGCGCGCGGGCCGCGTGGTGTCCGGCGGCAGCACCATCTCCCAGCAGCTCGCCCGCACGCTCGTCCCGCGCGAGCGCACCTTCGCCGGCAAGCTGCAGGAGGCGCTGTGGGCGCTGCGCCTCGAGGCGCACCTGTCGAAGGACGAGATCCTCACGCAGTACCTGAACCGCGTGCCCTTCGGGAACAACACCTTCGGGCTCGAGGCGGCCGCGCAGCTGTACTTCGGCAAGAAGGCGCAGCACCTCTCGCTGGGGCAGGCGGCCATGCTCGCGGCGATCCCCCGCGGGCCGACGGCGTACAACCCGTACCGCAAGCCGAAGGCGCTCGAGGGCCGGCGCGGCTGGGTGCTCGATCGGCTCGCGGCGACCGGGCTGGCCGAGGCCCCGGCGGTGGCGGAGGCGCGCTCGACGCCGCTCGACCTCACGGCCTTCACCGCCGCCTTCCGCGCGCCGCACTTCGTGGAGTTCGTCGCCAGCCACCTCGACGCCTGGGGCCTCCGCGACGCAGCGGTGGTGCAGACGTCGCTCGATCCCCGCGCGCAGCCGATGGTGGAGACGCAGATCGCCGAGGAGGTGTCGCGCCTCGCCGAGCGCCGCGTCTCCAGCGCCGCCGCCGTCGTCGTCGACAACGCGACCGGCGAGGTGCTCGCCTACGTGGGCTCCGCCGACTTCTTCGACGCCTCCATCGGCGGGCAGAACGACGGGCTGCAGATGAAGCGGCAGCCGGGCTCGGCGCTCAAGCCCTTCGTCTACGCCGAGGCGTTCCGCACCGGCTACACGCCGGCCACCGTCATCCCCGATCTCGAGACGGCCTTCGGCGCGCCCAGGGGCGCCTACGCGCCGAAGAACTACGACCGCCGCCTTCACGGCCCGGTGCGCGCGCGCGAGGCGCTCGCCAACAGCTACAACGTGCCCGCCGTGCGCGTGGCCGACGACGTCGGGCTGTCGCAGGCGCTCGACGTGCTGCGCCAGGCGGGTTTCGAGTCGCTGTCGAAGGGCGCCGAGCACTACGGGCTGGGCCTCGCGCTGGGCAATGGCGAGGTGTCGCTGTGGGAAGTGGCGCGCGCCTACTCTGGACTCTCGCGCGGCGGGCGCCTCGAGCCCCTGCGTCCGGTGCTGCGCGCGTGGAAGGCCGACGGCACCGAGCTCGAGGTGCGCGCCGAGCTGAAGCCCCGCCGCTTCGCCGACGCGCGCGCCGTCGCGCTGGTGACGCACATCCTCTCGGACAACGCCGCCCGCGCCCGCGCCTTCGGCCTCGACAACGCGCTGCGGCTGCCGTTCCCCGCGGCGGCGAAGACGGGGACCTCGAAGGGCTACTCCGACAACTGGACCGTGGGTTTCACGAAGGAGCGCACCGTCGCGGTATGGGCGGGGAACTTCGACGGCACGCCGATGGTGCACGTCTCGGGCATCACCGGCGCCGGGCCCGTCTTCAAGCGCGTGATGACGCGGGCGATGGAGGGCCTCGCGCCTGCGCCGCTCGTCGATCGCCGCGGCCTCGCCTCGGCGCGCGTCTGTCCGCTGTCGGGCGAGTTGGCCGGCCCGTCGTGCCCCGGCGCCATGGAGGAGCTCTTCATCGACGGCACGCAGCCCACGCACGACTGCGCGATGCACGGCCACCTCGCAGACGGCCTGTCCGAGGAACTCGAGAAGCGCTGCCTGCAGCTCGCCGCCGCCGAAGGCCGGCTCGTCGACCTCGGCCTCGACTTCTACGACTGGGCCCGCAACGAAGGCGTCTCGCGCGAGCCCTGGCTGGCCGCGATGTGCCTCGGCGAGGGCCACGCGTCAGACGCCGGAAAGCCCGTGCAGATCCTCCACCCGGCGAAGGGCGACGAGTTTCTCCTGCTGGCCGACCTGCCGCTCGCGGACCAGGCGATCCCCGTGCGCGTCCGCGCGACGCCGACGCTGGGCGCGCTGACGCTGGTGGTGGACGGGGCAGCCGACACCACCTTGACGCCGCCCTTCACCGGCCGCATCCCCGCGACGCGCGGCCAGCACACGCTCGAGGTGCGCGACGCCCAGGGCCGCGTGCTGGACGCCGTGCGCTTCCTCGTCCGCGAGGAAGGGCGGCTCTAGCGAGCTCCGGCGGCTCGAGTGTCCGTTCGGTCGCCCGGGCGCCGAGCGCTGCATGGGAATCGTCGGTGACGCCTCGGTGCAGCGCCCCTTCCGCGAGGACACGCGCGCAGAGCTCGCGCGCGCGACGGCGGCAGCTTCACCGCGTTTGGTCCGCTGACCGCTACTTGCCGATCGCCCCGGCCACCACGCCGATCACGCCGAGCAGCATGCCCAGCGCGCCCAGCACGATGCCCACCATCGCCAGCTCGCCGCCCTTCTGCTGACCACCCGACGCGGCGATCTGGTTGCGCGCGATGACGCCGGTGATGATCGCGGCGATGCCGGAGAAGGGGATGCAGCAGAGAATCCCCAGCACCAGCGAGACGATCGCCAGGGTGTTGTTCACCACGGGCATCGACGAGGACGGGTTCGCGAACGTGGAGATCGGCTGGCTGTGCGGCGCGCCGCCGCCCACCCAACCGCCGCCCGTCTGCCCGCTCGACGGACCGCCGGGCGGGGCGCTGCCCGTGCCCGGCCACGGCTGGCTGGTGGGCGGGTTCGCCGGCATCGACGTGGGGAAGGGCGCCGACGACGGCCCACCGGTGGTGCCGCTGGGCGGCGCGTCCTGCCGCGGCACCTCGAAGCTGGCCGTGCACGCCTTGCACGTCACGCGGCCGCCCGGCATCCCGTCGTTGTCGCTGCCACAGTTGGGACAGAAGACCTTCATCGCTCGCTCCTACAGCGCCCCGCGCGCCTTGATCTCGAGGTACTTGTTCACCGCCGCGACGCCCAGCTCGCTCGCCTCGACGTCCACCACCGTCACGCCATCCTGCCCCACCTTCCGCTTCATCGCTTCCCGCTCCAACAACAGCTCGCTGGCCACCGCGTGCTGGTAGGCCGTCTCCGCATCCGGCGGCGCCGTGGTGAGCAGCCGCGCCAGCGCCGCATCCTTCACCGACAGGCACAGCGGAACGTGGCGCTTCGCGAGGCGCCGCAGCGGGTCCACCATGGTGGCCGCCTGGTCCTCGTCGATGAAGTCCGTGAAGACGCACAAGAGGCTGCGCTTCACCAGCCGCACGTTCAGCTCCTTGAAGAGCGCCAGGTAGTCCACGTACGTCAGGGTCGTCTTCGCGGTGTAGAGCGCGTCGACGATCTTCCGGTACTGCAGGCGGCCCGAGCCCGGCGCGAGGTACGACTTCACGCCGTCGGCGAACACCACCAGGCCGACGCGATCGCCGTTCTTCACCGCGACGAAGGCGAGGAAGAGCGCCGCGTTCACCGCGTGATCGAGCTTGGTCAGCCCGTCCACTCGCGCCGCCATCGAGCGGCCGGCGTCGACGCCGATCAGCACCGTCTGGCTGCGCTCCGACTCCATGACGCGCGTCACCGGGCGGCCACGCCGCGCCGTCGCCTTCCAGTCCACGTCCCGCACGCTGTCGCCCTGCGCGTAGTCGCGGAGGCGGGCGAACTCCGAGCCGCGCCCGTCGCGCCGCAGCTGCCGCAGGCCGAGGTTGACGAGGTCCAACGCGGCGTCCGACAGCAGCAGCCGGCTCGCCCCGCGCATGTCGGGGAAGACGCTGACCTCCACCGCGGCCGGCAGCCGGCGCTCGTGCCACGCGAGGCCCAGCGGGCCCAGCACGCGCACGTGGAGATCGCCGAACGCGAAGCGCCCACGCTTCTCGGGCGTCGCCAGGTAGTGCAGCCGCGCGCGGCTCTTCGCCGACACGGCGAGCGTCGACACCTCGCGGTCCACCGTGAAGTCGTCAGGCGCGTCGTCCTTCAGCGCCAGCCGCCGCGCGCGCGCGCCCGGGTTCACCACGTGCAGCTCGATGCGGTTCGCCACGCCGACCTGCAGGCGCGCCGGCAGCTCCCGCCAGACCTGCACCTTCGTCCCGCGGGCCGAGAGGAAGTCGGACACGCCGAGCGCCACCACCACCGCGTCCAGCAACAGCACCAGCGGCCACACGCCCTCGATGAACCCGGCCACGATGGTGGGGAGCGCGAGGAGGCACAGGGTGAGCCAGAGGCGGCCGGTGGGGATCATCGCGCCGTCACCGGGGGACTTCGACCGAGCCTACGACTTCGCGCAGCACGTCGGCCGGGGTGGCGCCGTCCAGCTCCGCGTCGGGAGAGAGCAGCAGACGGTGCTTCAGCACCGGGCCGGCCAGGTACCGCACGTCGTCGGGCGTCACGAAGCCGCGGCCGCGCAGCGCCGCCAGCGCCTTCGCCGCGAGCAAGAGGTGCACCGCGGCGCGCGGCCCGGCCCCGAGGCGGATCCGCGGCGATCGCCGCGTCGCGGCCACCAGCTTCCGCACATAGGACAGCACCGGCGCCTCGATCGTCACCTCGGCCATGGCCGCGCGCGCCTGCAGCACCTCCTCGCGCGTCATCGCGGGCCGCACCCCCGCGCGCTCGAGGTCGCCCGAGTCGAAGCCGCGGTTCACCGCCACGAGGATGTCTTCTTCCTCCTGGTCCGTCGGGTAGCCCACCTCGATCTTGAAGAGGAAGCGATCGAGCTGCGCCTCGGGCAGCGGGTAGGTGCCTTCGGACTCGACCGGGTTCTGCGTGGCGAACACGGTGAAGATGGGCGACAGCTGGCTCAGCTTGCCCTCGAGCGACACGCTGCGCTCCTGCATCGCCTCGAGCAGCGCCGATTGCGTCTTCGCCGGGGCGCGGTTGATCTCGTCGGCCAGTAGCAAGTCCGTGAAGATCGGCCCCCGCACCAGCACGAAGGACTGCGTCTTCAGGTCGAAGATGCTCGTGCCGAGGATGTCGGCGGGCATCAGGTCCGGCGTGAACTGGATGCGCTTGAACTCGGCGCTCACGGTGCGGGCCAGCGCCCGCGCCATGAGCGTCTTCGCCACGCCGGGCACGCCTTCCAGCAGCACGTGGCCGCCGGCGATGAGGCCGCACAGCATCAGCTCGAGCGCCTCGTCCTGGCCGACGACGGCCTTGCGGATCTCCGCGAGGCCGGCTTCGCGCAGGCGGTTGGCGAG
Source organism: Myxococcota bacterium (assembly GCA_040755835.1). GTDB lineage: Bacteria > Myxococcota > Myxococcia > Myxococcales > Myxococcaceae > JADLDB01. The sequence continues at coordinate 49,126 of JBFMAB010000119.1, read as the reverse complement.
CGCCACCGCGCCGGAGCCGGGCGCGGGCGGAACGGGACCACCGGTGGGCGTCATACAGGTATTCCTCGGGGCTGTCGGTGAAGGTGTTGCCGCGCGAGCGCGGCCAGCCGGGCCACGTCGCGCACGTCGTCTTCGCTGGCCGCGGCCGCCGCGGCGCGCGCCACGTCGAGCAGCGCGCGGGCCAGGTCTTTCCGGCCACGCAGCTCGAGCGCCGCCCCGATCTCGGCGGGCGTGCTCTTGCCAGGCACGCCGGCGCGCGTCGCCATCTCCGCCGCGAGCTCCCGGGCGATGGAGGCGGCCGCGTGCCCGTGGTGCCGGCCTTCGCGGTACAGACGGCTCGTGGCGAACAGCGCATCGGTGCTGCCCAGCCGCAGCTCTTCCTTCGGCGCGCGCGGGCGGCCGAAGCGGCGCAGCGCGAGCGCCCAGAAGGCCACGCCCAGCATCAGCTGCGCGAAGGCGAAGTGCAGCCCGTAGCGCGCGGCGAACTCGCCCATGGAGCGATCGCCGGTGAAGCCGTGGTGGAACTCGTCGAAGGCCAGCGTGCCGCCGTCGGTGAGCGCGCGACCTACCGTGAGCCACCACTGCGCGTTGTCCGCCCGCGCGAGCGCCGCGTTCGTCGCCAGCTCGGGTGCGCCGAGGATGATGAACTGCCCCTGGCCCCACGGCAGCAGCGCCACCGCCACCTCTTCCAGCGTGTCATCCACCAGCAGCGGCACGGCGTCCGGCGGCAGGTCGAGGAAGGCCTTCACCTTCGCCTCCACGCGCTCCACGCCGGCGGTGAAGCGGCTGGGCAGCGCGGGCACGAGCGTCCGCACGCCCAGCGTCGCGTCGGCGCGCACCAGGTACACGTCCAGCGCGTCGAGCAGCGGGTTGTCGCGGAAGCTGGCCGGGGCGAAGACCAGCGTCGCGCCGTTGCGCACGTGCTCGAGCAGCTTCTCCGACTCCTCCTTCGACACGGGCGGCGAGCGGAACGCCTGGTAACCTCGCGCCTTCTCGTCCTCGTCCTCCCGGACGTCGTCCGGCGGCACGCCCGCGTCGGAGCCGTCGAAGGCCGCTTTGTCGTCGCCGTGCTCTCCCTCGAAGGACACGCCGAGCATCATCAGGTTCCGCCCCGGCTCGATGACGGTGAGCGACGTCTGGTTGCGCGTGACGGGCAGGCCGTGCTCGGCGAGCAGGAGGAAGAGGGCGCGGGCGCCGTCGGGCTCCGAGCGGAAGCTGGACAGGCGATCGGCGAAGGCGCCCCGGCGCGCGCCCTTCAAGACGAAGGCGCCGAGCGCCGCGAGCAGCAGCACGCCGCCGAGCAGCAGGAGCGGGAAGCGATCACGCACGGTCCGCGCCCTCCGGGCGAGGGGTGAGCAGCGGGCCCGCCGTCTGGCGGAACACCGCGTAGCTGGTGGCGGTGGCGTCGAGGTTCCCGTACCAGACGAAGTCGAAGCGGCGCGTCAGCTCGCGAAACGCCGGCTTCAGCTCGCCCGGGCCCTTGAAGGCGGACAGGTACTCCCAGTTGCTCAACGTCGGGTCGTAGTCGATGGCGCCGTCGCGGTGCAGCCGCGAGAGGAGCGCGAGGTACAGGTGGCGGATCGCCTCGCGGAAGTTCCCGGCGGCGGCGAGCTGGTCGGCCAGGCCGGCCCAGCTCTCGGGCGGCCGCGACAGCGCACTCATCGGATCGCTGGACAGCGCCGTCTCGGACACCGCGCCGCTCTCGTCCACGGCGGCGTCGGCGGGGCGCTTCCGCTTCCAGTTCCGCAGGAGGATGGAGAGCAGCACCCCGGCCACCGAGGCGATGGCGACCAGCATCACCACGTTCGCGCCGGCCATGGAGCCGCCGCCGTCGGGGAGATCGATGGGCGCCTCGCGGGGCTCGCGGCGGCGCAGCCACTCCCAGATCGCCTTCCAGATGTCGTCCCACAGCTTGCGGAACCAGCTCGGCGACTCGTCTTCCTCGGCGGTGTCCTCCTTCGGCCGCACCGGGGCCTGCTGGAACTCCGGCCGCGCGAGAATCGCCTTCGCTGCGTCTCGTGACACCGCCGAGTCCGTCTCGCTGGCGGCGGGCGCGTCCTTCATGAGCCGCAGGCCCGTGGCGAGCTCTTCGACGGCGCCGTCGCAGTCCTCCTCGTCGTAGGCGCGGCGCTCGACGCGCGAGACGAAGCGCGTCAGCGCGGCCTGGTCCGACGGCCCGGCGGCGTCGAAGGGGCGGGTGTCGAGCTCCTCGCCGAGCGAGCAGCTCACCAGCAGGCGGTCGACGCGGTCGCGCAGGGCCGAGGCCTTCGCCGCACCCGGGAGCAGCAGCGCGAGCAGCACCGCGGCGGAAAGCGGCACGCCCTTCGGCCGGCGCCGCCGCGGCAGCTGCTCGACCGCGGCGACGAGGTCGAGCCCTTCCTGCCGGACGCGCCCGTCGATGAGCAGCAAGGTGCCGGTCGCCGCGCGCAGCGGCTCGTAGAGCGCGAAGGTGATCGCCGCCACCGTGGCCAGCCACGTCGGGTTGTCCAACGACGCGAAGCGATCGACGAAGACGAGGTCGAGCCCCAACACCGAGCGCCCGAGGTACAGGAGCAGCGCGATGAAGAGGTGCAGGTTGAGGCCCACCAGGAGCTGCGTCAATCCGCAGAGCCGCACCCACGCGGCCGTGTGCCGCGCCGGCCCGAGCAGCTTCGACGCGGTGCCGTAGACGCGCAGCGCGCCGCCCTCGCCGCGCATGGCCGTGGCGTACGCCGCCGCCTGCGCCCCGAAGAAGAAGAAGCCGATGCCCGCGGTGAAAAGCCACAGCACCAGGTTCAGCGCCGCCACGACGAACGCGGTGGTGACGAGGCTGGGGGCGCGCTTGAAGCCCGCGAGGAAGCTCCTCCGGGTGCTCGGCTCTCCGGGACCGAGGAGCTGCTGCTCGAGGTAGTGACAGGCGGCGCCCTGGGAGACGGCGCGCCAGGCCCACGCCGCCGTCAGCACCGCCGCGGGGCCGGCCAGCGGCTCGCCGCGCCGCGCCGCCTCCACCGCCGAGAAAACCGCCGCCACCAGTGCCGCGCCGGCCGGCAGCGTCAGCGCCCACACGCCGCTCGACGTCGCGCACACGCGGATCGCCGCGTCGAAGAGCGCGACCGGTCCGCGGGGCTTGAGATCCAGCGCGTCGACGGACATGGCCTCTAGCGCGTGAAGAGTCCGGCCAGCCCGTAGAAGCCGGCGTAGAGGAGGGCGAGGGACACCACGGCCAGCAGGACGTTCCCCGCCGACCAGTCGTTGCGCGCGACGGACTTCTTCACCCGCTCGAGCCGCGCCGCGAGGCACTTCGCGCACCGGTTGATGCCTTCGAACTGCGTGGTGCACTCCGAGCAGATGACGTTCCGGCACTCGACGCAGATGCCGAGGCCCGACCGCTCGGGGTGGTAGTGGCAGCGCCCGGAGCCAAGGCTCATCGCGTCAGAGCGTAGCCCACCGCACGCGGCCCTCCGTCTCGTTTTTGCGGCGGCCGATCCGGCGGGCAGGACGGCGCCGGCGCCGAAGAGCCTCGTGACGTCGAGGGGTTGGCGTTGGCCTCGGCCGTGAACAACGCCCCGCCACCACCCGCTCCCCGGAGATCCCATGAGCCGCATCGAGCCGTCGTCCACGTCTCCCCTGGTCTGCACACCGGAACCCGACCAGCCGCACTCGCCCACGACCGCGGCCCACGCGTCCCACGCCGCCGCGACGGGCCACGTCGTCGACCGCTTCGACGCCGACCGCGCGATGGCCGAGCGCGCCCGTGCCGCCGCCGACTTCGGCCTCGGCGAGCAGGCGGTCCTCAACGAGCTGCTCACGCTGGGCAAGGACGATTTCACGATCATCCAGCTGCGCGGCTTCGTGAAGGCCCAGGCGGCGGTGGATGCCGACGCCCGCCTCATCGTGAGGCATGAGGACGATCACACCTGGACCGTCGAGCTCGTCGGCAAGGCCTTCATCGGCGCGGGCGAGACGACGAGCGGCGCGGAGGCGGCGGTCGGCGGAGAGGTCGCCACGAAGCTTCGCTTCCAGAGCCCCGAGGGCGCGGCCGACTTCCTACAGGCGGTCGCCACCGCGCCCGTCCCGCTGCTGGGCTCGCCCAAGCGGGTGGCCGAGGCGTTCTCCTCTTACTTCGAGTCGGCGCGCTTCGGCGGCCTCCTCAAGCTGGAGGTGGGCAGCAAGCAGCACGGCCTTGGAAAGGAGCTCGGCATGCTGGCGAAGCTGGGCGGCGAGGTGGAAGGCGGCTTCGCGGTGACGGTGGACCGTTCGCGCGGCGAGCTCGTCCTGGAAGGGAAGGTGGAAGGCCTCTCGCTCGCGCAGGTGAATGCGCCGTGGGCGCAGCTCGCCGCCGTCGGCGCTCAGGTGAAGGTCGAGGCGAAGCTCGAGCACCGCGTGAAGGTCGATGCGCAGGCGATCGACGACATCCTGCACAACCGGCGATCCGCCGCGGAGCTCGTCGCCGGCGGCGAGACGGTGTTGAAGATCGAGAGTGTCGTCGAGGGCTCGGCCGTGGCCACGGTCGCTGGCGTAGGTGGGCTGGTGAAGACCGAGGCGGAGATTCACCTCGGCGCGCTGGACGAGCTCACGCCCGAGCGCCTTGGCCACGCGATCGCGCACGGCGAGATGCGTGCGCAAGTCTTCAAGAGCGAGCAGACGGATATCGGCGGCGCGATGTTCGACTTGCACGCCTTCGGTGGCGGCCTCGGCTGGCGCAAGCACCGTGAGGTCTACGACTACCGCGCGACGCTCGGGGAGATCGCCAGGGCCGCCACCCAGCTCCTCTCCGGCGACGCGGAGCCCCGGCTGTCCGACCTCGACGCCCACGCCGCCGCCGCGCGGATGCGCCAGTGACAGGAGCGACGACCATGACGAACGACGCGCTTCGAGACGACGAGCGGGCCGAGCTGCAGCGGCTCCGCGCCCTGGTGGCCTTCGACCGGCACCTCACCCAGCGCCGCGCTGCCGACCGGCGAGGCGTGGTGAGCCCGCCGCAGCGCTTCCTCGGCCGCGCCCGGCAGGCCCTGCGCTACGCGCGCTGGGCGGCCCCGGTGGGCGCGGCGATGGCGGCGGTGGGTCTCCTCTTCCTCTTGACCCGCACCTCGCCCGTCGTCGCGATCGGCACCTGCGCGGTCGCCGCGGTGCACGCGCTGATCACCATCCTCCTCACCCCGAAGGTGTTGCGATGAACGAACGGAACGAGCTGAACCAGCTGCGCGCGCGCCTCGGCGGGAAGACGGCCGACGAGGTGCAGGCGATCCTCGAGGCGCAGTCGGCGGAGCTCGATCGCCAGGACGCCGCGCTGGTGCGCGAGGGCGAGGGCGTTCTCCGCGAGGCGGCCACGACCCGCAGCCATGCCCTCGCGTGGGGCGCCGCCGCGCTGGTGTTCGCGTCGGGCCTCGTGTCGTGGCGCGCGAGCGGCGACGACGGCTTCGTGCCGGGCGCCGTCTCGCTGCTGCTGGGCACGAGCGCGCTCTCGCTGCGACACGCTTTCGTGGCGTGGGCGCGCCGGCGCACCGCGGGCCCGCCGACGACAGGTGTCGTGACGCCCTACAGCTCCTCGAGGAACTCGTCGTTGTAGGTGTACCGGGACAGGCGCTTGAGCAACGCCTCCATCGCCTCCACCGGCTTCACCTGGAAGAGCATGCCGCGCAGCTTCCGGACCTTCTCGTACTCCTTGAAGCTGAACAGCTTCTCTTCCTTGCGCGTGCCGGACTGCGCGATGTTCATGGCGGGCCAGATCCGCTTCTCGGCGAGGAGGCGGTCCAGGGTGATCTCCGAGTTCCCGGTGCCCTTGAACTCCTCGAAGATGACCTCGTCCATGCGGCTGCCGGTGTCGATGAGCGCCGTGCCGATGATGGTCAGCGTGCCGGCCTCCTCGGTCGCGCGGGCCGCGCCGAAGATGCGCTTGGGCTTCTCGAGGGCGCGGGAGTCGACGCCGCCCGACAGCGTGCGGCCCGACGAGTCGACCTCCTTGTTGTAGGCGCGCGCGAGGCGGGTGATCGAATCGAGGAGGATCAGCACGTCCTTCCCGGCCTCCACCATGCGCTTGGCGCGCTCGAGCGCGAGCTCGGCCACCTTCAGGTGCTGGTGTGTGTGCTGATCGCTCGACGACGCCAGCACCTCTGCCTTGATGTTGCGGCGCATGTCGGTGACCTCTTCGGGTCGCTCGTCGATGAGCAGCACCATCACGTGGATCTCGGGGTGGTTGGCGATCACCGCCTGAGCGATCCGCTGCAGCATGATCGTCTTGCCCGTCTTGGGCGGCGAGACGATGAGCGCGCGCTGGCCCTTGCCGAGCGGCGCGACGAGGTCGAGCACCCGCGAGACGTACTCCTTCGGCTGGTGCTCCAGCTTGATGCGGTTGACCGGGTCCACCGACGTGAGGTCGCCGAAGTGCGGCAGCCGCGTGGCCGCCTCGACCGGCTGCCCGTCGACGGTGTCGACGCTCACCACCGTACCCTTGAGGCCCTTCATCTGCGCGCGGGCGACGAGGTACTGCCCGGCGCGCAGGCGGAGCTTCTGCACGAGGTTCTTGGGGATCTCCGCGTCGTCGGGGCCGGCGAGCAGGTTGCGCTTCAGGCTGCGGAGCGCCGCGTTCTGGCCCTTCACGTCGAGGTCCAGCACGCCCTCGACGGTCTGCACCGGCAGCTGCACCGGCTGACCCGAGGCCTGCGCCTGGCGCATCTGCTGCTGCTGCTGCGCCTGCGCCTGCTGCTGCGCGAGGCGCTGCTTGTGCTGGTCCAGCTCGGCCGGGGTGAGGAAGACGTTCACCACCTGGCCGTCGGGCTGAATCACCTTTCGGAAGGCCTGGCCGTCCTCGGTGAAGAAGACGGGGCTGCCCTTGCGGCGGCGGCGGCGGCGGCGCTTGCGGCCCGAGCCCTGGCCCGGCTGGCCGGGCTGACCCGGCTGGCCGCCCTGGGGCTGACCGCCGGCCGCGCCTTCGGGCGCACCTTCGCCCTCGTCGGCGCCGTCGTCGGGGCCCTCGTCGTCGCCGTCATCGCCGCCGTCGTCACCGCCACCGGCGGGGGGCGTGGGCGTGGTGGGATCTTCCGGGTCGGGCCAGTCCTGCTCGCTCATGGGGTGCTCACGGACGAGCCCGGCGGGCCCGCCGCGTCCTTCGTTCACTTAGGGGCAGGGTACCGACCGCGGGGTGGGGCCCACCTTCGACCGTCACCGAGCCGCGCGTGCCCTGGCACCTGCCCGGGGTCCTCCATGGGCCCGAACGAGCAGGTGCAGGGGGTGTAGCACCCGCCTCAGTCGATTTCCACGAGGTATTCGAGCCGCGCCTGCACGGTGGGCTGGGTCACCACGAAGGCCGCGGGGCCGAGCCGGCGGGCGAGGTCCTGCAGGAAGGGCGGAAGGGGGCTGGGGAGGCTGATGGGCTCGTCCAGCAGCGCCTCGGGGGTCGCCGCGCTTATGGCCGCGGCGAACAGGCCGCCGTCACCCGAGCTGATCTGAAGCTCGTAGTCGTCGCCCACGCCGGCGCGCCCCCTGGCGTCGGCGATCGCGTCCATCAGCCCGCCGAGCTCGTCCACGAGGCCCTTCGCCTTCGCGTCCGCGCCGCTCCACACGCGGCCCTGTGCCACGGCGTGCACCGCGTCCTTCTCGAGCTTCCGGCTGGCGGCCACCTCGGTGATGAAGCCGTCATAGAAGTCGTCGACCCACTTCTGCGCGACGACGCGCTGCTCGTCCGTCCACGGCTCGTAGAGGTCGGTGATGCCCGCCAGCTTCCCGCGCGACAGGCTGACCTGGTTGACGCCGAGGCTCTCGGCGAGCTGCTTCACCGCGGGCTTCATGAAGAAGACGCCGATGCTGCCGGTCAGCGTGGTGGGCGACGCGTAGACGCGATCGGCCCCCATCGCCACGTAGTAGCCGCCAGACGCGGCGACGTCGCCCATCGACGCGATGACCGGCTTCTTCTTCTTCGCCTTCAGCACCGCGCGGTACATGAGGTCGCTCGCCAGCCCGTCGCCGCCGCCCGAGTCCACGCGCAGGACGATCGCCTTCACGTTGGGATCCTCCGCGGCATCGTTCACCTGCTGGATGAAGCTCTCCGCCCCGGCGATGAGATCGCCCCCGAAGGGCGACGGCGTGTTCTTCCCGCCGGCGATGTTGCCCAGCACGGGGATGACGGCGATCGCCGGCCGCCGGCCCCACTCGCCGGTGCGGGTGTCGAACGGGCGGTAGCCGTGGGCCACCGACGCGCCGGGCAGCTGCTCCTTGAGGAAATCGTCGAACTCGTCGGGCGTCATCACGCCGTCGAGGTGGCCGACCTCCTTCGAGCGCTTCGTGGACTTGAGGCCCTCGTCGAGCGACGCCTGCCAGGCCTCGGGCGCCAGCTTTCGGTCGGCGGTGACCCGCTCGGCGACCGTCTTCACCGCGGTGTCGAGGTACGCGGTGAGCGCCTCGCGCTGCTCGTCGGACATGTCGCGCCGGGTGAACTGGTCCGGCGAGTTCTTGTACTTGCCGACCCGCGCGACGTCGACGTGCACGCCCAGCTGTTCGGCGGTGCCCCCGAAGTAGAGGACGTTCGAGCGCAGGCCGTCGACGAGCAGCATCGCCTCGGGCGCCGCGTAGATGCCGTCGCACGCCGAGGCGATGAGGTAGTCCGCGTCGGACGCGTTCAGCACGTACGCGTAGACCTTCTTGCCGGCGGCGCGCAGCTTGACGACCGCGCTGCGGAGCTCGTCGGCGCGCGCGAGGCCGACCCCGGCGCCTTCCAGCTTGAGCACCACCGCGGCGAGCTCGGGGTCGCGCGTGGCGAGTTCGAAGAAGCGCAAAAGGCGCAGGTAGCGGTCCTCCGCGCCGAGGCCCAGCAGCGTGGCCACCGTCGAGCCCCGGGCCGCGCCGACGTCCGCGAGGCTCACCACCGCGATCGACTTCTTGGGGACGATCGACGGGTACTTGTCCGCCGACAGCCGCAGCGCGTACTGCCAGTTGACCTGGCTGTCGCCGAAGGCCACGCCCTGGGTGTAGCCGATGTTCTCGAGATCGACGCCGAGGCCCGCGTGCACGTACAGCGGCGCGCCGCCATCGAAGCCGTGGCTGACGCCGCCCAGCAGGCGCAGCCCGCGGACGATCGACGCCTGCAGCGTGTACTGCATGCGGCTCTTCGCTGCCGGCTGCGACTCCGGGGCGATCCAGTCGACGCCCAGGGTGACGCGCTCGCCGAGCGGGCGCAGGCCGAGGCCGACGGTGTACTCGCGCCCGAACCGCGTGGCCGAGTTCGCGGGCTCGTTGACGTTGCGGGCGAAGACGCCGAGCGACAGCCAGCGGGTGGGCCGCGTCTGCAGGCCGAGGTCCGTCGACACCAGGCCCTGCACCGGGCCGCCGTGGAACCAGTTGACGTTGACGCCGAAGGACAGCGCGTCGGGGCCAGCGGCGAAGGACAGCGTCGTCTTCGCGCGCAGCACATCGTTGGGCGGGCGCAGCCACTCGAAGGCGAGGCCCAGGCCCGCGGCGCCGCCGAGGCTGGTGGCGAAGTACAGGCCGTCGTTGTCGAGGCTTCGCGTGTTGCTGCGCTCGTGCACGTACCACGCATTGAAGACGCCCACGTGTGCGAGGCCCGCCGGGTTGTAGACGACGCCCGTGGCTTCGTCGGCCCAGGCCGAGGAGCCGGGCAGCAGCGTCGTGCCGCGCGAGAGATCGGCGCTGGAGATCGCGGAACTCTGCGCCAGGGCGGCGGCGGCGACGAGGAGGACGGCGAGAGACGCGGCGCGCGACAGGGTGACGCGGTGGCTCATGGCCAGGCGGTGTAGTCCGCCCGGTACGGGGCGTCACCAGTCTTCGGTGCCGCTCACGCCGTCGAGCGGGTCGCCGTTGCTCTTCTTCTTCCTGGTGGACTTGCCGCCGCGGTCCTCGGCGCTCCAGTCCTCGGTGCCGGCGTGGCTGTCGAGCGGGTCGCCGGTGCGGGAGACCTTCTCGCCGCCGCCATCGCCGGTGTTCACCAGGTGCGTCACCATGCGGCCGACCTCGCCCTTGAGTTGGCCGTACTCGTCGCCCTGGAAGGTGGCCTTCTTGATCGCGAGCCGCTTGCCCGACTTGAGATCGAAGTACGCCATGGTCAGCTCCGACTGGCCGTCGAGGTCGCGAAGCACGCCGAAGACGGCCCGGTCGAGGCCGAGGCTGTTCGAGATGCTGGTCATCGCGGCGCCGCCCTTCTCCTTGAGCGCCTCGCCGGCGAGCCGGTCCATCAGGCCGTCGTAGGCCTTGTAGCCGGTGGTGGCGACGAGCTCCTGCACCAGGTCCTGGTCCTCGGGCGTCACTTCGATCATCGCGCCGGACTGGCGGAAGCCGGGGCGCTCGACCCGCACGAGGTGCTTGCCGACCGGCAGCGTCTGCAGCGTGTACGGCGCGTAGCCCTGGAACTCGCCGTCGAGGTAGACGCGCGCGCCGGCGGGCTTGGTCTTCACCGTGAAGTTGCCGCGCAGCTGCGCGTTGCGGCCGGTGGCCACCTGCGCCTTCAGCGCGAGGAAGCTCTGCGGGAAGCGCTTGCGATCGATCTCGAAGGACGGCGACAGCGCGAGCAGGTCGAGCACCGCGATCTTCGCCTCCTCGAGCTCGCCGCGGGCCTGCAGCGCCGCCGCGTACATCGCCACCGCGTCGCAGAGGTTGCCGCAGCCCTTCATCGCCGCGACCGCCTTGCCGTACTCCTTGATGGTGGCGCGCAGCTTGCGCTCGGCGTCCTCGTAGTTGCGGCTCTCGAACGCGCTCCTGCTCTCGGCGTAGCCCTGCTCGGCGCGCTTCAAGGACGCGGCCGCGTCCTCGTCGGGCGCCACCCCGAAGAGATCGTCGGCCGTGCGCAGCGTGAAGCCCTGGTACTCGCCCAGGGCGTCGTTCATGTAGCTCTCGAGGCGAAGCGTGGCCTGCTCGGCCACCTTGTCCATGGGGATGACGAGCGCCGACACGCGCTTCGTCTTCGGCGGCGGCGCGGCGAAGGCCGGGAGCGCGAGCGCGGCGAGGGACAGCGCCAGCCACCGGTGCAGCGGGTTCGACTTCATGCGGTGCCTCACGGGATGCCGAGGATGACGTTGTAGCCAGGCCTGGAGCTCGACGCCGCCGCCACCCCGGCCGCCGTCGCGCCGCCCACCACCACGACGCCCACGGCCGTCCAGAACCACCACTTCTTGTACACCGGCGCACCTCCGCCCTGTTCCACCCGGGCCACCACCGGCGCCAGAGGTGACGGATGGTCGACGAAGTCCTTCACCCGGGTGGCGGCGGCGGCCAGGCTGGCGTCGTCGGTGAGCGACAGATCCGTGAGGCGGTTGCCCGTCTCCACGTCCCACACCTCCACCGGCGTGTCGCCGCCGCGGGCGACGCCCATGACGAGGAAGCGGGCCTTCATCACTTCGCCCAGCTTCTTCGCGCCGGTGGGCATGCTCGTGGCGCCCACGCCGCTGTTGGCCAGGCGGGCCGCCACCTCGCGCGCCTCGCCGTAGCCGGCGGCGGGGACGAGCGTCGCGTTGACCGTGGCGCCGCTGGACGTCACGTCGGCGAAGGCGCCGGTGGGCGCGAAGCCCGCGCGCGACAGCTTCACCAGGTGCCGGCCCTGCGGGACCGACGGCGGCTCGGCGAGCGGAGAGAGGCCGATGGGCTTGCCGCGCAACAGGACCTCGGCCCCGGCGGGCGAGCTCGCCACCGTCAACGTGCCCAGGCCGCGCGCAGCGACCTCCTGCTGCGCCTTCTCGAAGACCTTCTTCGCGTCCTTCCCGTAGACCTGCTCGTCGAGGGAGAGATCGGGGTTGAAGAGGATCGCGCGCGCGAAGGACTCCTGCGCCTTCTTCGCCGCGGCCTTGCCCTTGAGCTGCATCGAGACCGCGCCGATGAAGAGGTGCGTGTCCGCGAGCGCCGCGGCGTCGGCCGTCTCGGGGGCCGCGGTGAAGGCTGCGAGCGCGGCCTCGGCCTTCTCGACGCCCAGCGCGAAGTCGAGATCGTCGAACGCCGTCTTCGCCTCGGCGAGCAGCTTCTTGCCCGCGCCGTCCGCGGCGGGCGCGGGGAAGAGCGACTCGAGATCGCACGTGTCCACCTTCGCGTCCTCGAGCGCCTGTGAAAACTTCACCTCCAGCACGTCCGCGGCCGGGGTGCTCGCGGCGTCGCTTCCGACGACGAAGACGGCGGCCCGGGGCGGGAGGCTGGGCCTGGGGGCGGCGCTCGCGCCGGGCGCAGCCAGGACGGCAAGGACGAAAGTCAGCACGGTGGGCAGCCTAGCCCACCCGTCTCGTCGCGCACGTCCGACGTTCGGCCGCTGCGAGGCCCTTTCCCCGAGTCCTTTGGCGGGGTTGGCGAGCGAGTGATTTCTTGAGTGCGGATCGTTCGCTGTTAGAGTCCGCGCCAACAGAGCTGTAGCACCCACGCAACTGTCGGGAAATCCAATGGAAAAGGCCGGCATGTCTGAACAGATGAGTATGTTCGCGAGCGACGGAGACGGCGAGAGGCGCGCGGGGAAGTCGGGGCGCGGAGGCCGGGGCGGTCGCGGCGGTGGTGGCGGCGGCGCGGCGGCGGGCGGCGGCAACGAGCGGCCGATCGGCCTCGCCGAGGAGGCGCGTCGCCGGTACATCAACTACGCGCTGTCGGTGATCACCGCGCGCGCGCTGCCCGACGTGCGTGACGGGCTCAAGCCCGTGCAGCGCCGCATCCTCTACGGGATGTGGAACGAGCACGTCACGGCGGACGCGAAGTACCGCAAGTGCGCGAACGTGGTCGGCGCGGTGATGGGCCAGTTCCACCCGCACGGCGATCAGGCGATCTACGACGCGTTGGTGCGCCTCGCGCAGGACTTCTCCCTGCGTTACCCGCTGGTGGACGGGCACGGCAACTTCGGCTCGCTCGACGGCGATGCGGCGGCGGCCATGCGCTACACCGAGTGCCGCCTCGACCGGCTCGCCGACGAGCTGTTGAGCGAGCTGCCGATGAAGACCGTCGAGTACCGGCCGAACTACGACGGCACGAAGCAGGAGCCGACGGTGCTGCCGTCGAAGGTGCCGCAGCTGCTCATGAACGGCACCACGGGCATCGCGGTCGGCATGGCGACCAACGTGCCGCCGCACCACCTGGGCGAGCTCCTCGAGGCGTGCGTCGAGCTCATCAAGACGCCGAAGCTCGAGACGAAGGATCTGCTCAAGTTCGTGAAGGGCCCGGACTTCCCGACAGGCGGGCAGATCCTCAACTCCAAGAAGGAGCTCAGGGAGATCTACGAGACGGGGCAGGGCGCGATCCGCCTGCGCGGCGAGTGGAAGCTCGAGGAGCGGCCGCGTGGCGGGCAGAACATCATCATCACCTCCATCCCCTACACGGTGAACAAGGCGACGCTCGTCTCCCGCATCGGCGAGATCATCGCCGAGCGCAAGCTGCCCGCGCTGGTGGACGTGCGCGACGAGTCGACGAAGGACGTGCGCATCGTCATGGAGCTCAAGCGCGACGCCGACGCCGAGCTCGTCATGTCGTACCTGTACAAGCACACGCCGCTGCAGACGAACTTCAACGTCAACCTGACGTGCCTGGTGCCGACGGACAACCCGGAGGTCGGCACGCCCAGGCGCCTCGATCTCAAGTCGATGCTCCGCTACTTCCTCGACTTCCGCTTCGAGGTGGTGACGCGGCGGCTCACCTTCCAGCTCGAGCAGCTCAAGGCGCGCCTGCACATCCTCGAGGGGTTCGAGAAGGTCTACGACGCCCTCGACGAGATGATCCGCATCATCCGCAAGTCCGAGGGCAAGGACGACGCGGCGAAGAAGCTGATCGCCCGCTTCGAGCTGTCGGAGCTGCAGGCCGACGCGATCCTCGAGATGAAGCTGTACAAGCTGGCCCGCCTCGAGATCCTCGTCGTGCAGAAGGAGCTCAAGGAGAAGCGCGCCGAGGCGAAGCGGATCTCCGAGCTCTTGAAGAGCGACAAGGCCCGCTGGGCGCTGGTGAAGGACGAGCTGGGCGAGATCGGTCAGAAGTACGGCGACAAGCGGCGCACCCGCATCTCGGGCCCCGTCGAGGAGGTCGAGTACGACGAAGAGGCCTTCATCTCCGACGAGGACGCGCAGGTCGTCATCACCCGCGACGGTTGGGTGAAGCGCGTCCGCGAGCTGAAGGACCCGACGTCCACGCGCATGCGCGAAGGCGACGAGTTGATGGCGGTGCTGTCGGGCAGCCTCAAGTCGAACCTGGTGTTCTTCTCGAACCAGGGCGCCGCGTACGTCACGCGCTTCCATGACGTGCCGGCGTCCACCGGCTACGGCGACCCGGTGCAGAAGCTGTTCAAGTTCGACGACCAGGAGCGGGTCATCGGCGCGCTGTCGCTGGACCCGCGGCTGCCGATCCCCGAGAAGCTGGTGGCGGTGTCGAAGCGGGGCTTCGGCCTGCGCTTCGCGCTCGAGCCGCACAAGGACGTCTCGACGCGCGCCGGGCGCCGCTACGCGCGGCCCGCGACGGGTGACGAGATCATCGGCGTCGCGCCGTGCACCGAGAAGGACCTGCTGGCGGTGGTGACGAAGAAGACCTTCGCGCTCGTCTGCAAGGTGGCCGAGGTGAACGAGCTGGCCGGCCCGGGCAAGGGCGTCACCGTCATCAAGACGGGCGCCGACGACGAGGTGGTGGGCTTCCTGTGCACCTCGAAGAAGGACGCGGAGCTGCAGCTCGAGACGGTAAAGGGCAGGACGCTCAAGCTGTCGCCCGGCAGGTACGGGGTCACCTCGCGCGCCGGGAAGGGCCGCGAGATGTCGAAGAAGGACTCGGTGAAGTCGGTCAACCGCCCGCTCGAGCTGGTGGCCCTGCCCGAGGCGCCGAAGTCGGACAAGCCCGAGAAGAAGTAGGGGGACACACGCACATGGCCAAGAACTACGACGCCAGCAACATCCAGGTCCTCGAGGGTCTCGAGCCGGTCCGCAAGCGCCCGGCGATGTACATCGGCGGCACCGACGTCACCGGCTACCACCACCTGTTGTGGGAGATCGTCGACAACTCCGTCGACGAGGTGATCAACGGCCACGCCACGCGCATCGAGGTGACGCTGCACAAGCCGGGCACGAAGGTGACGGTGTCCGACAACGGCCGTGGCATCCCCATCGACGTGATGAAGAAGTACAAGAAGCCGGCGGTGGAGGTGATTCTCACCACGCTGCACTCCGGCGGGAAGTTCGAGAAGGAGAACTACGTGCACTCCGGCGGCCTGCACGGCGTCGGCTCGTCGGTGGTGAACGCGCTGTCGAGCGAGCTGGTGGTGCAGGTGAAGCGCGGCGGCAAGCTGCACGAGCAGACGTACGCGCGCGGCAAGGCGACGTCGAAGCTGAAGGTGGTGGGCAACGCCCGCGGCACCGGCACGGCGATCACCTTCGCGCCGGACCCGGAGATCTTCGGCCAGAAGACGAAGTTCGACGCCGGGCTCATCCGCGAGCGGCTCGAGGCCAAGAGCTACCTTCACAAGGGCATGGAGGTCGTCTTCACCGACGAGACGCAGTCGCCGAAGAAGGAGGAGATCTTCAAGCACGACGGCGGCATCGCCGAGTACATCGCCAAGGTGATGCAGGAGCGCGGGAAGGCCGTGGTGCCGGCCGGCGCCGCGCCTTTCTACAAGGCGCACGAGAACGGCGTCCGGCTCGAGCTGGCGCTCGCGTGGACGGAAGCGACCGACGAGTACGTGAAGAGCTACGTCAACGGCATTCCCACGAGGAACGGCGGCACCCACGAGAACGGCTTCAAGGCGGGCGTGGTGAAGGCGGTGCGCAACTTCATCGAGACGCACAACTTGACGCCCAAGGGCGTGTCGCTCACCGCCGAGGACATTCGCGAAGGCCTCGTCTGCATCCTGTCCACCTATGTCGTCGATCCGCAGTTCCAGGGTCAGACGAAGGACCGCCTGAACAACCCCGAGGTGCAGGGCCAGGTGGACAACGTGGTGCGGCCGGCGGTGGAGAAGTGGCTCAACGACAACCGCACGACGGCCGAGGCGGTGGTGGCGCGCATCATCCTCGCGGCACGGGCCCGCGAGGCGTCGCGCGCGGCGAGCCAGGCGGTGTCGCGCAAGTCGGCGGTCAGCCACAAGCTGAACCTCCCCGGCAAGCTGGCGGACTGCGCCTCGACCGATCCCGACGACTCCGAGCTGTTCATCGTCGAGGGCGACTCCGCAGGCGGATCGGCGAAGCAGGGCCGCGATCGGCACACGCAGGCGATCCTCCCGCTGCGCGGCAAGGTGCTGAACGCCGAGCAGGCGTCGACGGACAAGGTGACGGGGAACAAGGAGCTGCAGGACATCGCCAGCGCGCTCGGCTGCGGGCTGGGCGCGGACCTCGATCTCACGCGCCTGCGCTACGGCAAGATTTTCCTGCTCATGGACGCCGACAGCGACGGGCAGCACATCTCCACGCTCTTGCTCACGTTTTTCTACCGGCACATGCGCCAGCTCATCCAGGCGGGGCACGTGTACATCGCCCAGCCGCCGCTCTACCGCGTCGACATCGGCAAGGAGACGTACTGGGCGCTCGACGACGAGCACAAGGAGGCGATCATCAAGCAGCACGCGAAGGGCAACGCGAAGCCCAACATCATGCGCTTCAAGGGGCTGGGTGAGATGACGCCCGACGAGCTGAAGACGACGACGCTCGATCCGAAGAAGCGCCTGGCCCTGAAGGTGCAGATCGACGACGAGCTCGAGACGGACCGCACCATCAACGAGCTGCTGGGCAAGGACGTGTCCGCCCGCTTCCGGTTCATCATGGAGCGCGCCGGCGACGTCCAGGCGCTGGACGTCTGAATTTCAGGACCGCGACGACAGCCGGTGACCGTTCGGGCGGGGTCGCGTTGGACAACGAGCCCCGAAGTGGATACTCGAGGCGGGTCGCTCACGTCGAGCGATCGGGCCGCACCGTTTCGCGGGCCCGTTTGGAGAAAGCACAAGGCAACATGGCAACTGGTACCGTGAAGTGGTTCAACGACGCGAAGGGCTTCGGTTTCATCCAGCAGGACAACGGAGGCCCGGACGTCTTCTGCCACCACACTGCGATCAACATGCAGGGCTTCCGCACCCTCCAGGAGGGGCAGAAGGTGGAGTTCGAGGTGAAGCAGGGCCCCAAGGGCCTGCAGGCCGAGAACGTCCGGCCCGCCGGCGCCTGATGGGCCGGCGTCGCCCCCGCGGGTGATCGCGGGAAACACGGCCCGGTTCCACGAGCGTGGGGCCGGGCCGCCGTGTTGTCAGGTGAGGTTGCCGAGCGCGCCGCGGCAGAACGCCGGATCGCCGTACGTGGTGACGTTGCCGCCGAAGCCGTTGACGATCGAGACGAGCAGATCGTTGTGGTACTGGCTCTGCCAGCGCACGTAGCGGCCCATGCGGAAGCCGGCGCCGCCGCCGGCCAGCACGAAGGGCATGTCGTCGTGGGCGTGGACGTTGCCGCGCGACACGTCGGAGCCCCACAGGAGCAGCGAATGATCGAGCGCGGTGGAGCCGTCGGCCTCGGTGATGCCTTCGAGGCCGGCGAGGATGCGGGCGACCTGCTCGGCCACCCAGGTGTCGCGCCAGGCGACCTGCACGCGCGTGGGATCGCCGTCGGAGTAGTGCGTCAGGTTGTGCACGTCGCTCGTCACGCACTTCGGCGGCGCCGACGTGTCGCAGATGAACGGCATCGCGATGTGGTTCATCGCGTCCGAGTACATGAGCGTGGCGACGCGGGTGAGATCGCACCGGAACGCCAATAGCATGAGGTCGATCTGCAGCTGGCTGACCCGAGGCATCTCCATCTCCGCGGTGTAATCGATGACACCGGGGTCGCCCGGGTTGGTGCAGGTGCCGGCGGGCAGCGCCGTCACACGCATCTCGAGGTCGCGCACCAGCGTGAGGTGCTGGTCGAGGCGGATCTTGTCGGCGGTGCTGACGATCTTCTTCAGCTGCGCGAGCTGGTCCTGCACGGCGTCGAGCACCGACTTGCGGCGCGCGCGCACCTTGTCCAGCTCGGTGGGCGGCATGCCCGAGTCCATGAAGAGCGTGCGGAAGGTGAGGCGCGGATCGTTCTGCGGCAGGAGCGGCGCGTTGGCGGCCGAGTAGCTGACGACGCCCGCGACGTTCGCCAGCAGCGTGTGCACGCCGAGCTGCAGGCTGCCCACCCGCGTGCCCTGGCCGATGAGGCCGACGAGGTGCTGGTCGATCGACGCGCCCTTCGCGTAGCCCGCGCGGCTGCCGTCGTTGCCGACGAAGTTGCCCGTGTCGAGCTTCTGGCCGGTGAGGAACGCGCCCACGCCGCGCTGGTGCTGTTCGCCGGGGCCGGTGACGGCGACGGACATGTCCAGGCCGCTGGTGAAGAGCAGCTTGGACTTGAAGCGTTCGAGCGGCCGGTGAATCCGGGACAACGTGAAGTCGGTTTCCGTGCCCCGTGGGAACCAGTGCCACTCTTCGCGTGGATCCGGGTTGGTGGGGTTGGGGTTGGGGAAGGTGTAGACGCCGTTGGGGTGGTAGAGGCCGATGAAGCGCTTCGGCGGGGCGGCGGGTTGGGCGCGCGCGGCCTTCGGCAGCAGAGCCTCGAGCGCGGGCAGACCGACGAGGATGCCCCCGGCGCCCTTCAGCACGTGGCGGCGGGACAGCTTCATGGCGTCATCTCCGGGTTCGCGTTCATCCGGAAGGCCTCGGACTCCACGATGGCGAGGAACAGATCCTTGAAGCTGCCGCCCGACTTGAAGAAGCGGTCGGCGATCTGCTCCGTCGTGCAGCTGTCGGCGTCGGTGAGCTGTCGGCCGAGCGCGAAGCGATAGACCTCCTTCGACACGCAGGCGTGCACGCGGGGGCTCGTCGCCAGCTTCGCCACGAGCTCGTTCACGTTCGCGACCGGGCCGACGAGCGAGCCTTCGCGCGAGGCGGTGACGCCGCCCGTCGCGTCGATCGGCTTGCCGTTCTCGGTGTCGCGCCACAGGCCCATGCCGTCGTAGTGCTCGAAGGTGAAGCCCGGCGGGTCGATGAACTGGTGGCACGCGTAGCACTGCGGATCGGTGCTGTGGTTCTTGAAGCGCTCGCGCGTCGTCGCGTTCGGGTCCGGCGGCGGCGGGGTGATGGCCACGCCCGCGGGCGGCGGCGGCGGGGGCTCGCACAGCAGCTGGTCGAGCACGAACTTGCCGCGGCGCACCGGTGAGCTGCCGTCGGGCATCGCCTTGAACGCGAGGAAGGACGGCTGCAGCAGCAGGCCGGCGCGCTGCGTCCCCGGCATCTCGTTGCGCACGAAGGCCGACGTCGGCGCCGCCGGGCCGTACAT
This sequence comes from Myxococcota bacterium, assembly GCA_040755835.1. Lineage (GTDB taxonomy): Bacteria > Myxococcota > Myxococcia > Myxococcales > Myxococcaceae > JADLDB01. Next base: position 29,939 of record JBFMAB010000119.1, on the reverse strand, counting down.
GCCCATCATGTCGTTGGTGTAGAGGACGCTGGACGACAAGAGCGAGGGCAGGGTCCCGTCGTGCTCGAGCACGTCGCGCACGTACAGCTCGAGCGACGTCCGCCACGCCTGCGCGAGCGCGCGGCTGAACTGCGGGTACGTGTTGACGTCCTTCTCGGTGTTCTGGATTCCGCCGAACTCCAGCCAGAGCGCGAAGAAGCGCATCATGCCGTCGATCGCGCGCGGATCGGCCAGCATGCGCTGCGCCTGGGCCTTCAGGCCTTCGGGCGTGTCCAGGACGCCGGTCTCGGCGGCGGTCAGCAGCTCCTCGTCGGGCGTGGTGGCCCACAGAAAGTACGAGAGCCGGGTCGCCAGCTCCGTGCCGGACAGCGTCACCGTCGGCACCGGCACCACCGCCAGCGCCTGCTCGTCGCGGTAGAGGAACTGCGGCGACTGGAGGATCACCTGCAGCGTCACCTCGACGGCGCTGTCGAAGCCCGACGCGGCGAGCGCGTTGGCGAACAGCGTGTTGAGCGCCTCCGTCTCGTCGGCGGTGAGCGCGCGGCGGTACGCCAGGCGGCCGAACGTGCGGATGAACTGTTGCCCGCAGGCGAGATCCTGCGTGCTGCAGGGGACTATCTTCGCCTTCCGGTTCGCGACGGTGTCGGCGGACAGCGCCTCGGCGGCCTCGAGGTAGCGGGAGACGTGGTCCGGGCTGACCTGGAGCAGCGACGAGTCGTTGTCGAGGAAGTGCGCCAGCGGCTCGCGCGGGAAGTCCTTCGCGGGCCCCGTGGTGTCGCCCAGCAGGTCGCGCACGGTGTGATCGTACTCGGCGCGGGCCAGCAGGCGCAGCGGCGTGCCCAGCGTCACCTTCGGCGCACAGGCCTCGGGGACGGAGCCGTCCGGCGGGTTGGGCGGGCCAGGCGGCTGCGTGGCGGGCTTGCAGGCCACCAACGCCACGCTCAGGACGATCGCCAGTCGAGGGAGAAAGGGCATTCGGGCCTTGGACAGGGAGAACGAGGACCTACCTTGCCAGCACATTCCACGCCGGGTCAAAGCCTTGCGAATCATCAAGGGATCTGGCCGCCGCCGGGGCCGGAAGGGTGACGGCGGTGTCGCGGCCTGTGCACTTCCCGTCAGCGGACACGAGGCTTGCGCGTCCCGCCCCCGTGGGACAAAAGGCGGCGGCTTTCGAGAGAATCGGGGCGTAGCGCAGTCTGGTAGCGCGTCTGCCTTGGGCGCAGAAGGTCGTCGGTTCGAATCCGGCCGCCCCGACAATTGAATAGGCGCCCGTAGCTCAGCTGGATAGAGCATCGGCCTTCTAAGCCGAGGGTCGTGGGTTCGAGTCCCGCCGGGCGTGCTTCTCTTCCGTCATTGACGGGGCGTAGCGTGTCGGGATACCTCACGTCCGCGTTTTCAATCGGAATACGGCGATCTTAGCTCAATTGGTCAGAGCGCAGGATTGTGACTCCTGAGGTTACCGGTTCGATCCCGGTAGGTCGCCCTTCACCACGCCGCCGGGGGCACGGCGTGGAGCGGTCCCTGCGCCTATAGCTCAGCTGGATAGAGCATCGGCCTTCGAAGCCGAGGGTCGGGGGTTCGAATCCCTCTGGGCGCGCTTCACACGTGATTCCGTACTTCGAGCTGCCGGCGTTGCAGCTGCCCTTCGGGCAGAAGATCGACGTCTTCGGCGTGCTGTCCACCCTCGGCGTCATCGTGGGCGCGTGGATCGCCGAGCGCGCGGCGCGGCGGTACTGGCCGGGCACCGTCGAGCCCTTGCGGGGGGTGGTGCCGTGGCTCGTGGGCCTGGGCCTCGTCGGCGGCCACGCGATGCACGTGTTCGCGTACCACCCGGAGCTGCTCACCTCGCGCGACCCCCTGCTCGTCTTCCGGATCTGGGACGGGCTGTCGTCGACGGGCGGCGTGCTGGGCGCGCTGGTGGGGCTGTTCATCTATTTCCGGCGCATCGGGAGGCCGGTGTCGCCGTACCTCGACGCGCTGGCGTTGGGCACGGCGCCGGGCTGGGCGATCGCGCGGGTCGGCTGCTTCCTCGTGCACGATCACCCGGGCGTGAAGACGGACTTTCTGCTGGCCGTCGCCTTCCCCGGCGGCGCTCGCCACGACCTCGGGCTGTACGACGTCTTCGTGCTGCTGGCGATCACCGCGGTGCTCTTCACGCTTTCGCGCAAGCGCCCGCCGGAGGGCCGGCTCATGGGGTGGCTCGCGGTGCTGTACGCCCCCTGCCGCTTCGCGCTCGACTTCCTGCGCGCGTCAGACCTGAGCTTCGTCGACCGTCGGTACGCGGGACTCACGCCGGCGCAGTACGTGGTGGTGGGGCTGTTCGGGATCGGGGTGTGGCTGCTCGTGCGGAACGCGCCGGCGCTGGGGCCGGAACCGCGCGCCGCAGGCGGGGAAAACGGGAGTTGACAGGGGCGCGCGTTCGTCCGTATACGCGCCGCGCCAAACGCGAGGGAGCGTAGCTCAACTGGCAGAGCAATGGACTCTTAATCCATAGGTTGAAGGTTCGATTCCTTCCGCTCTCACAAGGAAAGACGGCCGGTGACTCGCAAGGGCGCCGGCCGTTTTTCTTTACCCGCGGCGAAGGTGCTACGACGCGGCGGGCCAGGGGCAGGTGGCGTAACTGGCAGCCGCGCCAGACTTAGGATCTGGTTCCGAGAGGAGTGAGGGTTCGAGTCCCTCCCTGCCCATTCAGCAGATGCCGCGTGCGCGTGCGCGCGTGATGCTCGACTCCGCATGTCCTCTCCGAGCGCAATCGCGCCCGAGCCGCCATCGACTCCGCCGTTGACCGTCTGGGGACCCTCCCATAAAGCCGCCGGTCTCGCCCCGCGCGCGCTGCGCGGTGACGCCACCAGGGAAGGTCTCATGAAGGTTCAGGTCGAGAATGTCTCGCCCATCGAGAAGCGGCTCCAGATCGAGGTCGAGCCCTCGTTCGTCGAGAAGGAGCTGTCGCAGGCCTACGCGCAGCTGTCGCGCCGGGTGAGGCTGCCCGGCTTCCGCCCCGGGAAGGTCCCCCGCCGCATCCTCGAGCAGAAGTTCAAGAACGAGGTCGAGGCCGACGTCATCAAGCGCGTGCAGATCCGCGCCTACGTCGACGCGGTGAAGGAGCACAACGTGCCCGCGGTCGGCGACCCGCAGCTGTCCGGCGGCGCGATCGAGGCGCAGAAGCCGTTCGCCTTCACCGCGCGCGTCGAGGTGAAGCCCGAGATCACCCCGAAGGACTACAAGGGCCTCGTGCTCAAGAAGTTCACCACCGACGTCGCCGACGAGAAGGTCGAGGAGCAGCTTGCGCGCCTGCGCGAGTCCCGCACCACCGTGGAGAAGATCGAGGGCCGCGACGTTGCGCAGAAGGGCGACCTGGCGCTCATCGACTTCGACGCCACGAAGGACGGCCAGCCCTTCCCCGGCAACACCGGCCGAGACGTCACCGTCGAGGTTGCCGACGGCCAGCTGATCGAAGGCAACCTCCCGCAGCTCGAAGGCATGAAGGTCGGCGATCGGAAGGAGTTCGACTACACCTTCCCGGCCGACTACCGCGTCGACGAGGTGAAGGGCCAGACGGCGAAGTTCACCGTGACGCTGAAGGAACTGCGCGGCAAGAAGGTGCCCGCGGCCGACGACGCGTTCGCGAGGGAGCTCGGCCTCGAGAGCCTCGACGCGCTGAAGTCGCGCATCCGCCAGGACCTCGAGCGCGCCGCGAAGCGCTCGGCCGCCGTCGACGAGCGCGCCGACATCTTCCAGAAGCTCATCGAGAAGAACGATTTCGAGGTGCCCAACGCGCTGGTGGAGCGCGGCATCGAGAGCATGCTCGACGGCGCCTTCGGTCAGATGCGGCGCCAGGGCTTCGACTTCCGCAACCTGAACCTCGACTGGAACAGGCTGCGCGAGGAGCTCAAGCCCAGGTCGCTCACCGAGGTGCGCGGCCGGCTGCTGCTCGAGGCGATCGCCGCCGCCGAGAAGCTCGACACGACCGACGCGGACCTCGAGGCCGAGCTCGAGTTCATCTCGCAGGAGACCGGCGCGCCGCTGCCCGCCGTGAAGGCGCAGTTCAAGAGCGCGCAGGGGAAGGACACCCTGAGGAGCCGCGCGCTGGAGCGGAAGGCGATTGAGTTCGTGAAGTCCCACGCGAAGTTCGAGTAGCCACCCCACCGAGGAGACCGTCATGCCCTACTGGCCGCCGACCATCGTCGAGACCACCCACCGCGGCGAGCGCGTGTGGGACCTGTACGCGCGCCTCTTGCGCGACCGCATCATCATGTTGGGCACCGAGATCGACGACGACGTGGCCAACGGCGTGACGGCGCAGCTTTTGTTCCTCGAGTCGGAGGATCCCGACAAGGACATCACGATGTACATCAACTCGCCGGGCGGCTCGGTGACGGCCGGCCTCGCGATCTACGACACCATGCAATACGTGAAGCCGCAGGTGTCGACGATCTGCATCGGGCAGGCGGCGTCGATGGGCGCGGTGCTGCTGGGCGCCGGCGCCAAGGGCAAGCGCTTCGCGCTGCCGAACTCGCGCATCATGATCCACCAGCCGCTCGGTGGCGCGCGCGGCCAGGCCCGCGACATGGAGATCCAGGTCAACGAGATGGTGCGCCTGAAGCGGGTCCTCTACGACATCCTCGCGAAGTCGACGGGCCACTCGGCCGAGCGGATCGAGAAGGACTGCGATCGCGACTACTTCATGAGCGCGCTCGAGGCGAAGCAGTACGGGCTCATCGACGACGTCTTCGCCCGCAAGCCGGTCGGCGGCGCGGCGAACCCCGCCGACAAGAAGTAGGCAACTCGCGAAACGCGGGCCGGCCCGTTAGGCTCGACGGTACCGATGGCAACGAAGAACGTCGGCCGCGAAGGCGGCAACCAGACCCTGTGCTGCTCCTTCTGCGGCAAGTCGCAGAAGGAGGTGAAGAAGCTGATCGCCGGGCCGACGGTCTACATCTGCGACGAGTGCATCGGGCTGTGCAACGACATCATCGCGGAGGAGATCGACCGCGAGGAGCAGAAGGACACCAGGCTTCGCATCCCGCGGCCGAGCGAGATCAAGGCGATCCTCGACGAGTACGTGGTCGGCCAGGAGCGCGCCAAGAAGGTGCTCTCGGTCGCGGTGCACAACCACTACAAGCGCATCGAGCAGAAGGTGCAGCTCGACGACGTGGAGCTGCAGAAGTCGAACATCCTCCTGCTGGGGCCGACCGGGTCGGGCAAGACGCTGCTCGCGCAGACGCTCGCGCGGATCCTCAACGTGCCGTTCACCATCGCCGACGCGACCTGCCTCACCGAGGCCGGCTACGTGGGCGAGGACGTCGAGAACATCATCGTCAACCTGCTGCAGGCGGCCGACCACGACATCGAGCGGGCGCAGCGCGGCATCGTCTACATCGATGAGATCGACAAGATCGCGCGCAAGTCGGAGAATCCGTCCATCACCCGGGACGTGTCCGGCGAGGGCGTGCAGCAGGCGCTCCTGAAGATCATCGAGGGCACCGTCGCGAACGTCCCCCCGAAGGGTGGCCGCAAGCACCCGCAGCAGGAGTTCCTGCAGGTCGACACCACCAACATCCTCTTCATCTGCGGCGGCGCCTTCGGCGGCCTCGAGCAGATCATCGACCGGCGCCTCGGCAACAGGTCGATGGGTTTCGGCGCGAAGATGAAGAAGAAGGAAGAGCGGTCGCTGGGCGAGCTCTTGCACCGCATCGAGCCCGAGGACCTGCTCAAGTTCGGCATGATCCCCGAGTTCATCGGCCGCCTGCCGGTGGTGACGGCGCTCGATGAGCTCGACGAGCCGGCGCTGGTGGACATCCTGGTGAAGCCGCGCAACGCGCTCACCAAGCAGTACAAGAAGCTCCTGGAGTTGGATGGCGTGCAGCTCAAGTTCACCGACGGCGCGCTGAAGGCGATCGCGAACGAGGCGATCCGCCGGAAGACGGGGGCCCGCGGGCTGCGCGCGATCCTCGAGACGGTGATGCTCGATCTCATGTACGAGATCCCGTCGAAGAAGAACGTGAAGGAAGTCGTGATCTCCGAGGAGGCGGTGCTGCGGCGCAAGGAGCCCGTGGTGCTCTACTCCGGAGACGAGAAGGCGGAGAAGGCCGAGAAGCCGCCGCGCGCCGCGCCTGCCACCGACGCCGCCTGAGGCCCTTCGTCTCGGGTTCGCCCAGGGACACTGATGCGGCCGACGCAGTCGCTGACCGCACCCTCCGTTGTGCTCGGCGCGCGTGGGACCATCGTCGTCCGGCTGGATTGACCGCGGAGCGCCGAAGCGGTCACCATGGACCTCGAAAGAGGTCATCATGGTCAAGAGGATGCCCGTCGCGCAGTTCAAGTCCCACCTGGCCGAGGCGCTCCGTGACGTAGAGGCTGGCGACCGCGTGGTCATCGAGCGCCGCGGCCGTGCGGTCGCCGTACTGGTGCCGGTCGGGGAGGCGGCTGCGACTGGGCCCTGGCTCGAAGAGCTCGAGGGCCTGATGGACGGCGTCGACGACTACGACGCGATCATGCGCGACGTGGTTCGCTCGAGAGAGCGCCAGAAGTCGCGGCCCGTCGACCTCGGGTGACCGAGGTACGTGCTCGATACCGACATCATCAGCCTCGCCATGCGTCGAGGGCTGCCCGACGCCGCTCGTCGCCGGCTTCTCGCGCCTCCGCGTGACGACGTGGCCATGACCGCCGTGACCCTGGGGGAGTTGTACTTCGGAGCCCTCCGCACCGCGTCGGCCAGCAAGTGGCTCGCGGCAGTCACGGCGCTCCGCCGGACGATGGCGTGTCTCGACTTCGACGCGGCGGCCGCGCAGGAGTACGGCGAGCTTCGGGCGCACCTCGAAGGCCGCGGCCGCCGGCTCGACGACCCCGACCTGCGCATCGCCAGCATCTGCCGCAGTGGCAACCACGTCCTCGTCTCCGGAAACGCGAAGCACTTCGGGCGTGTGCCGGGCCTCCGCTACGAGAACTGGCTGAAGGGCTGAGCGCGCTCGCGAAGTCCTGCGCGGCACCAGCCCGTGCGCTATGTCACGCGCCCGATGCGACCTGCTCTTGCCCTGACCTGCGCCGTCCTCGCCTCCTGCTCCTACACCGCCGAGTCGGTCACCCCCGACGCGCCCGTCGTCGCCGCCCCCGTGGCCCCCGTCGCGCCGCCCCCCGTGAAGGAAACGAAGCCCATGCCGCCTCCGACTCGCACCCAGCTCATCAAGGAGACGATCTTCGGCACGCCCGTCGAGGACCCCTACCGCTGGCTGGAGGACGAGAAGTCCCCCGAGGTGCAGGACTGGATGAAGGCCCAGGACGCCTTCGCCCGCGCGCAGCTCTCGAAGCTGCCGGCCCGCCCCGCGCTGCTCGAGCGCTACCGGGAGCTCTACTACGTCGAGTCCGTCGGCATCCCCGTGAAGCGCGGCGGCCGGTACTTCTACACGCGCACGCACAAGGACAAGGAGAAGGCGATCGTCTACTGGCGGCAGGGCCCGAAGGGCGAGGAGAAGGTGCTGCTCGACCCGAACACCTGGTCCACCGACAACACCGTCTCGCTCGGCGTCTGGGTGCCGTCGTGGGACGGCAAGAAGGTCGTCTTCGCCGAGAAGCCGAACGCCGCTGACGAGGCGACGCTCTACGTGCTGGACGTCGACTCGGGCAAGCGCAGCGAGATCGACGTCATCCCCGGCGGCAAGTACGCGAGCCCGTCGTGGCTGCCCGACTCGAAGGCCTTCATCTATGAGTGGCTGCCCGTCGATCCGAAGATTCCCGTCTCCGAGCGCCCGGGTTACTGCGAGGTGCGGCTCCACAAGCTGGGTGTCGATCCATCGAAGGACGAGCAGCTGCACCCACGCACCGGCGACCCGAAGACCTTCATCGGCGGCTCGGTGTCGCGCGACGGGCAGTTCCAGTTCGTCTCCATCATGCGCGGGTGGAACGAGAACGACGTCTTCTTCAAGCGCGTCGGCAAGGACAAGGACTGGCAGCTCCTCGCGCAGGGGAAGGACGCGAAGTACTCCGTCGACGTGTGGAAGGGCGTCTTCTACGTCTTCACCGACGAGGGCGCGCCCAACAAGCGCGTCTTCAAGGTCGACCCGAACAAGCCCGCCCGCGCCAACTGGAAGGAGCTCATCCCCGAGGACAAGGACGCGGCGCGCGAGAGCCTCACGGTCGTCGGCGGCCACCTGGCGATCGCGTCGCTCAAGAAGGCGGTCAGCGTGGTGGAGCTCTACTCGCTCGACGGCAAGAAGGTGCGCGAGGTGCAGCTGCCCGGGCTGGGCACCGCCACGAACCTCGCCGGCCTCGAGGACGACGACGAGGCGTACTACTCGTACAGCTCCTTCATCAGCCCGCCGCAAGTCTTCAGGACGAGCGTGAAGACGGGCACGTCCGAGCTGTGGGCCAGGGTCGAGCTGCCCGTCGACCCCTCGAAGTACGAGGTGCGGCAGGTCAGCTACCCGTCGAAGGACGGCACGCCGATCACCATGTTCATCGTCGCCGCGAAGGACGTGACGCTCGACGGTGACAACCCGACGATGCTGTACGGCTACGGCGGCTTCGACATCAGCCTGCGCTCGTCGTGGAACAGCTTCATCTACCCGTGGCTCGAGGCGGGCGGGGTGTACGCGGTGGCGAACCTCCGCGGCGGCGGCGAATACGGGAAGGCGTGGCACGACGCCGGCAAGCAGGCGAAGAAGCAGAACGTCTTCGACGACTTCATCGCGGCGGCCGAGTACCTCATCAAGGAGAAGTGGACGCGCACCGAGCGGCTGGCGATCCGCGGGGGCTCCAACGGCGGCCTGCTGGTCGGCGCGGTGATGACGCAGCGCCCCGACCTCTTCGGCGCGGTGGTGTGTCAGGTGCCGCTGCTCGACATGCTTCGCTACACGCTCTACGGCAGCGGCAAGACCTGGATCTCCGAGTACGGCGACCCGGAGCTCGAGGCCGACTTCAAGGTGCTAAAGGCCTACAGCCCGTACCACCACGTGAAGGCCAACACCCGCTACCCGCCGCTCCTCATGATGTCGGCGGATCACGACGATCGCGTCGACCCGTTCCACGCCCGGAAGTTCGTCGCGCAGATCCAGCGCGCCTCCCGGGACACCCCCGCGCTCCTGCGGATTGAGCTGCACGCGGGCCACGGCGGGGCGGACCAGGTGGCCAAGACGATCGAGTCCTCGGCCGACATGGTGGCCTGGCTGATGGATGTGCTCCATGTCGCACCTCCGAAGCTCGAGGCCGCAAAGTCGATGTGACGCGGCGGGTGGAGTAGGAAGTGGCTACAGAGGGCAACAGGCATGTTCTTCAGCCGTGACGACAAGACCCCGAAGGCGCTCCCGCTCCTTCCCCTGCGAGACATCGTGCTCTTCCCGCACGAGGTGCGGCCCTTGTACGTGGGCCGTGAGAAGTCGATCGCCGCGCTGAAGGAGGCGATGGCGAAGAAGGGGCCCGACGGGAAGGCGTGGCTGTTGCTCTCCGCCCAGAAGAAGGCGAAGACGAACGATCCCTCGCCCGACGAGCTGTTCCACTTCGCGACCCTGGGCCAGGTCGTGCAGCTGTTGCCGCTGCCCGACGGCACCGTCAAGGTGCTGGTCGAAGGCGTCGCGCGCGCGAGGGTGACGAAGTTCGTCCCGAACGATCCGTACTTCCTCTGCGAGTTCGAGCCGGTCTCCGAGGAGAAGGACGTCACGGTGGAGCTCGAGGCGCTGATGCGCGCCGTGCACGCCACCTTCAAGAGCTACGTCGAGCTCAACAAGCGCATCGCCCCGGAGCTGCAGCAGCAGGTCTCGGCGATCGAGGACCCGTCGCGCCTCGCCGACACCGTCGCGATCCACGTGCCGTTCAAGACGGTGGCGAACAAGCAGGCCCTGCTCGAGACGGAGACGCCGTCGAAGCGGCTCGAGAAGCTCTACGAGCTGATGCAGGGCGAGATCGAGATCCTCAAGGCCGAGAAGCGGATCAAGTCGCGCGTCAAGAAGCAGATGGAGCGCAGCCAGCGCGAGTATTTCCTCAACGAGCAGATGCAGGCGATCCAGCGCGAGCTCGGCGACAAGGAAGACGGCGGCAAGTCCGAGATCCAGGAGCTCGAGGACAAGCTGAAGGCCCGGAAGATGCCCAGGGAGGCCCAGGCCAAGGTCAAAAAGGAGATCAAGAAGCTGAAGATGATGGGGCCGATGTCGGCAGAAGCCACCGTCGTCCGCAACTACATCGACTGGGTGCTGTCGCTGCCGTGGGGCGACGAGACGAAGGATCGCCTCGACATCTCCGAGGCCGAAAAGGTGCTCGACGAGGACCATTACGGCCTGAGGAAGGTGAAGGAGCGGATCCTCGAGTACCTCGCGGTGCAGCAGCTGGTCGGGAAGCTCAAAGGACCGATCCTCTGCTTCGTGGGTCCGCCGGGCGTCGGCAAGACGTCCCTGGGCCGCAGCATCGCCCGCGCGTTGGGCCGCAAGTTCGTGCGCATGGCGCTCGGCGGGGTGCGTGACGAGGCGGAGATCCGCGGCCACCGCCGCACCTACATCGGCGCGATGCCGGGGAAGATCATCCAGTCGCTGAAGAAGGCCGAGGCGTCGAACCCGGTGCTGCTGCTCGACGAAATCGACAAGATGTCGAGCGACTTCCGCGGCGACCCGTCGGCGGCGCTGCTCGAGGTGCTCGACCCCGAGCAGAACCACACCTTCAACGATCACTACCTGGACCTCGACTACGACCTGTCCAAGGTGATGTTCATCTGCACGGCGAACTCGATGCACGGGATCCCGCAGCCGCTGCAGGACCGCATGGAGGTCATCCGCCTCGCCGGCTACACGGAGGCAGAGAAGATGTCGATCGCCCGCAAGTACCTCGTGCCGAAGCAGCGCGAGGCCAACGGGCTCGCCGACGTCGAGGTGACGCTGACGGATACCGCGCTGCGGACGATCATCCGCCGTTACACCCGCGAGGCCGGTGTACGCAGCCTCGAGCGGGAGATCGCCAGCGTCTTCCGCAAGGTGGCGCGCGACGTGGTGAAGGCCGGCAAGAGGCCCATCTCGGTCGATCGCAAGATGGTGGTGAAGTTCCTCGGCGTGCCGCGGGTGCCGCGCGATCGCAACGAGAAGGAGAACCAGGTCGGCATGGTGAACGGGCTCGCCTGGACCGAGTTCGGCGGCGAGGTGCTCGTCACCGAAGCGACCACCATGCCGGGCAAGGGAAAGCTGATCGTCACCGGCGTCCTGCGCGACATCATGAAGGAGTCGGCGCAGGCGGCGGTGACGTACGTGCGCAGCCGCGCGCGGCGCCTGGGCATCGAGGACAAGTTCTTCGAGCAGAACGACCTGCACATCCACTTCCCGGGCGCCTTCCCGAAGGACGGGCCGAGCGCGGGCGTGACGATGGCGACGGCGTTGGTCTCGGCGATCACCCGCATCCCCGTGCGGAAGGACGTGGCGATGACGGGCGAGATCACCCTGCGCGGCCGGGTGACGCCCATCGGGGGCCTCAAGGAAAAGTGCCTCGCGGCCCACCGGCTGGGCATTCGCACCATCATCGTCCCGCGCGAGAACAGGAAGGACCTCAAGGAGGTCCCGAAGAAGGTGCGCCAGGTGCTGAAGATCGTCCTCGTGGACTACGTGGACGAGGTCCTGAAGGAGGCGCTGGTGCTCGAGAAGCCCGACGACTTCTTCCGAGCGCCCACGCCGCCGACCGAGGGCAGCACGGCGCCGATGTAGCGGGGACAGGTGATGCGCGATCCGCGGCGTTGGCTGCTCGTGCTTGTGGGGCTGTCGCTGGTCGTCAGCGTCGTGCTGTCGCGTACGCGGACCATCGAGAAGCGGGCGCACGCCGAGTGCCTGGTGCACGGGAACTGCCTGAAGTCCGAGCGGTGCCTCGTCTTCCCCAAGCCCGACGGCTTCGCCACCGCGGGGACCTGCGTCGACCCGTGCGAGGGCGACCTCGAGTGCCCGCCGCAGTTCCACTGCGAAGGCTACTTCGAGTCCGGCGGCTACCTGCTGCCGTCGGGCGCAAAGGGCGCCGGCGCCCAGGCCGTGCACGTCTGCGTGCCGGGCGCGCGCACGGACTGACTGAAAGGCCCGGGGGGGCGTGCTTTGTCCGGGGAACCCGCTAAGGTTCCCAGCCCTCATGCGCCCCTTCGCCTTCGCCGTCGTCCTTCTGTCCTTCGGCTGTGCCACACCGTCCGCGTCCCATCGCGGCGCGGCGGGCGGCCCGTCTCCCGTGGTGGCCACCTACGGCGACCGGGTCATCCGCCAGGCCGAGGTGGACGCCAGGGCGGCCGACGAGCTCGTGAAGCTGCAGGAGCAGATCTACGACCTCCGCGTCGAGACGGCCGAGCGCATCGCGCTGGAGGCGCTGGTGGCCGAGGCCGCGAAGAAGGACGGCAAGAGCGACGACGAGTGGCTGTCCGCGAAGCTCGAGGAGGGGCTGCCGCCGCCCGCGGAGGCCGACATGAAGCGGCTCTACGAGCAGGTGAAGGGCCGCCTGCCGGACGGCGTGGGCTACGACGACGTGAAGCCGCAGCTGGCGCAGGCCGTGTCCCGCGAGCTCAAGGCGAAGCGCGCCGCCGAGGTCTTCGACCAGCTGAAGAAGGACGCGAAGTTCACGCTGGCGCTCGAGGCGCCCGCGCGGCTCCGCAAGAGCGTCGAGGCCATCGGACCTGCGAAGGGCGACGAGAAGGCCGCGATCACCATCGTCGAGTTCGCCGACTTCCAGTGCCCGTACTGCTCGCGCGCCGCGGCCACGCTGGACAAGGTGCTGGCCGGCTACCAGGGCAAGGTGCGCCTGGTGTTCCGCCACTTCCCGCTGTCCTTCCACGAGAAGGCGCCGAAGGCCGCCGAGGCCGGCGCCTGCGCCGACGAGCAGGGGAAGTTCTGGGCGATGCACGACGCCCTCTTCGAGAGCCAGGAGCTCGAGCCCGAGGCGCTCAAGGCGCAGGCACAGGCCCTGGGGCTGGACTCGAAGAAGTTCGACGACTGCCTCGACTCGGGCCGCACCGCCGCGCTGGTGAAGCGCGACATGGCCGCCGGGCAGAAGGCCGGCGTCACCGGCACCCCGGCCTTCTTCATCAACGGGCGCGTGCTGTCCGGCGCGCAGCCCGAGGACGAGTTCCGGAAGGTCATCGACCAGGAACTCGAGGCGGCGGGGAGGAAGTAGCTCAGTCGCAGCTGAGCAGCACCTTCCCCACGTTCTTTCGCGCCTGCACGTACGCGTGGGCCTCGCCGGCCTGCTCGAGCGGGAAGATCTTGTCGACGTGCGGGCGTATCTGCCCGGTCCGGTACAGCTCGAGGAGCCGCTCGAGGTGGTCGCCGAGCAGCTCCACCTCGTCCCACAGGTGGCCGAGGTTGACGCCCGAGAGGCCCCGGTTCTTGTCCATGAGGTCCATCGGTGAGTACCGCTTCATCTGGACGAACTGCGAGGCCACCCGGAGCAGGCTGCGCTTCTCGCCCTGCACCATGTTCGCCCAGCCGAAGCACAGCAGGTGGCCACCCTTTCGGAGAATGGAGTAGCCCCTGGCCCAGTCGGGGCCGCCGAGCGCGTCGAGGATCCGGTGTACGCCTTTGCCGTCGGTGAGGCGCAGCACCTCGGCCGCGTAGTCCTGCGCGCGGTAGTCGATGCGGTGGTGCACGCCGAGCTCCTCGAGGAGCGCGTGCTTTCCGGCGGACGCGGTGCCGAAGATCTCCACGTCCTTTACCGTGCGGCAGAGCTGGATCGCAGCGAGGCCCACGCCGCCCGCCGCCATGTGGATGAGCACCTTCATCCCCGGCATCAGCGGCGCGACCCAGAAGAGCATGTGGTAGGCGGTGAGGTAGTTGACGGGCAGGGCGGCGGCCTCGTCGAAGCTCATCGCGTCGGGGATCTTCCGCACCTGCGTGGCCGGCGCGACCACCAGCGACGCCTGTGCGCCGAAGCGGCACAGTGCCACGACGCGGTCGCCCTTCGCGAGGCCGGCGACGCCGGAGCCGACGGCCTCCACGCGGCCCGCCGCCTCGTAGCCCATGACGGTGGGAAACTTCGGCGCGTCCGGGTACAGGCCGACTCGCGCGGCGATGTCGGCGAAGTTGAGGCCGGCGCGGCTGACCCGCACCAACACCTGGCCGGGCTGCGGCAGCGGATCGGGCCGCTCCTGGACCTCGAGGACTTCAGGACCGCCGAAACGGGTATTCACGAGGGCGCGCATCGCGCTGACTTTCTATACTCGGCGGCGTGAAGGCGCTCGCCCCCGGTTTCCTCATCGCCATGCCCCAGCTGCTGGATCCGAACTTCCAGAAGACGGTGGTGTTGATGCTCGAGCACGGCGACGGCGGCTCCATGGGCCTGGTCATCAACCGGCAGGCGAACCTCACCTTCGAGGATCTGGGCAAGAGCCAGGAACTGGAGGTGTCGCGGCGCCGCTCCAGGGAACACCTCTTCGTCGGCGGACCGGTGGAGTCGTACCGGGGCTTCGTGCTGCACGACGTGGAAGGCATCGAGGAGAAGGCCGAGGTGCTGCCGGGGCTGTACCTGTCGGTCACCTCCGACGCGCTCGCGCAGCTGCTCAAGCACGAAGCGGCCACGCTGCGCTTTTGCCTGGGCTATGCGGGCTGGGGCCCGGGGCAGGTGGAGCACGAGCTGCAGCAGGGCAGCTGGCTCTTCACCGAGGCCTCGCGCGCGGGCGTGCTGACGTCGGACCCCGAGCGCATCTGGGAAGAGGTGATTAAGAGCATGGGCATCGACCCCGCCATGCTGGTCACCACCGGCGGGCTGAACTGAGAAGGACGCTCATGCTGGACCCCGCCTGGATCAAGACGCGCATCACGCAGGCCCTGCCCGAAGCTGAGGTCGAGGTGGTGGACACCACCGGCACCGGCGATCACTTCGAAGTGCGCGTGGTGAGCCCCGCCTTCACCGGCAGGTCGATGGTGCAGCAGCACCAGCTCGTCTACGCGCCGCTCAAGGACGTGCTGGCGACCGGCGAGTTGCACGCGCTGGCGCTGAAGACCTATTCCCCCGAGCAGTGGGCCAGGGTGAAGCCCTGACGCCGCGGCTCATTCCCCCGCACGAGGAGACGCTCCGATGCTGACCCCCGAGCTCAAGGCCCGCTTCGACGACGAGGTGAAGAGCCACAAGATCGTCCTCTACATGAAGGGCAACCAACTCTTTCCGCAGTGCGGCTTCTCGGCGCGCGCGCTCGAGGTGCTCAAGCCGTACGGCCCGATCTTCTCGGTGGACGTGCTGGCCGACCCCGCGGTGCGCGAAGGCATCAAGGAGTACAGCAACTGGCCGACGATCCCGCAGGTGTACATCAACGGGCAGTTCGTTGGCGGCTGCGACATCGTCACGGAGCTGGCGGCGCGCGGCGAGCTCGAGGCGATGGTGAAGGGCGGCTGAGGGCTGGGGTAGAACCGCGGCTCGTTCATGAGCTCGCCCGACGCCGCGGTGTCCGCAGCCGAAGCGCCGAAGTCCCTCGCCGGCCGCTTCAAGGCCTTCAAGGAGCGCTACCACCTCGCCTTCGAGGTGAGCTTCTTCTTCGCGGGCTTCCTGTTCGACGTGGTGCTGCTGCACCGCATCGACTCGACGCCGCTGCTCATCCACCAGGGCGCGTACCTGGTGCTGTCGGCGGCGCTCATCTTCTGGGACCACCGCATCCACGTCGCCGGGAAGGAGCCGACGGGCCTCATCGTCGGGAAGCTCGCGGGCATCCGCCTGTGGGTGATGCACTTCCTCCTCGGGACGCTCCTGAACGCCTTCATGGTGTTCTACTTTCGCGCGTCGTCGGGGATCCTCTCGTTCCTCTTCCTGGTGGCGCTGGCGGGCATCATCGTGGCGAACGAGCTGCCGCGCTTCCGCAGCCGGGGGCCGATCGTCCGCGTGCTGTTGCTGTCCTTCGCGGTGACGAGCTTCCTCGCGTACCTGGTGCCGGTGCTGTGGGGCGCGCTGCGCTCCTGGCAGTACCCGCTGGCGGTGGTGGCGGGCTCGGCGGCGACGTACGGGCTGTGGCGGCTCTTCACGCGCTTCACGAAGGATCCCGAGTGGACCTTCAAGCGCGCCGTCGTCCCCGGGCTGGTGATGCAGGGCGTGCTGCTGCTCGCGTACCTCGCCAACGTCATCCCGCCGGTGCCGCTGTCGCTCAAACACATCGCGGTGTACGCCTCGGTGACGAGCGAGCGCGACGAGAAGGGCATTCACTACACGCTGCAGTACGAGAAGGCGCCGATCTGGAAGTTCTGGCGCGAGCAGGACTCGACCTTCGTCGCGCCGTCCGGTTCGAAGGCCTGGGTGTTTGTGAAGATCTTCGCGCCCACGAAGTTCCAGGACCAGGTGCGCTTCGCGTGGGAGTACGACGACCCCAAGCACGGGTGGACCGCGCGCGGCACGCCGTACGCGACGAGCCTCTCCGGCGGCAACGAGGAGGGCTACCGGACCTTCGCGTACACGACGGTGGCGAGGGAAGGGCAGTACCGCGTGCGCGTGCTGACGATGGACGGCCGGGAGATCGGCCGGAAGACCTTCACCTACGTGGAAGGCGAGCTGCCGGAGCTGTTCACCGAGGTCGACTGACGCCGGCGTGTGAGGCGTGGTGCTTCACGAGCCGCTGCCGCCAGGCGGCGCGGTGCCTCGGCGGCAGCGTCGGCAACTCCCTCATGCGGGCCGTGCCGTAGCGCGCTACCGGGTGAGGCGCTCGACGCCGTCGCGGCAGGCGACGTCGCCATTCCCGGAGTCCACGCAGGACTCGTACGCCGCGCGGGCCTCCTCGGCACGCCCCTGCGACTCGTAGGCCACGCCCAGCGCCTTCCACGCGGCGCCGTAGTCGGCCTCGAGCGCGACGGCCCGCGACAGCCAGCGCACGGCGTCGTCGGTGCGCCCGCGCATCAGCATGATGACGCCGAGCTGCAGGTACGGCTCCGACAGCCACGGCGCCGACAGGGTGAGGTGCCGGTACGCCTGCTCCGCGCCGTCGAGATCGCCCGCCCGCAGGCAGGTGAGGCCGAGGTTGCTGCGCGCCTCGGCGTAGTCGGGGCTCACCCGGAGCGCCGCCTTGAACCAGTCCTTCGCGGACTCGAACTTCCCGTCGTCGAGCGCGAGCAGGCCGAGCGCGTTGTACGACTGCGCCATGTCGGGGTTGGCGCGGAGCGCCTCGCGGTACAGCCGCTTCGCGCCCGCGACGTCCCCGCGCGCCTGGCGGACGAGCCCCAGGTTGTGCAGCGCGTCCCAGTACTTCGGCTGGTACTCGAGCGCGTGGGCGCAGGCGACCTCGGCCTGCTCGAGCTCCCCGCGGCTGAAGAGCACCGCGCACTCGTCGTTGTAGGCGCGCGCCGCGTCCGGCACGCGAATGGGAAGGCAGGCGGTGAGGGTGAAAAGCACTACCAGCGTGAAGGTTCGCATCGTCGTCTCCGGTCGTGACTCCCGCGACCCGACACGGGCCGCACGGGAACCAGCACGGGGACGAACGACGGCTGCGACAGCACCTCGGCGAATGCCTGGGCGGCGTTTCGAAGCGGCTGAAACGCCCATCGAATCACCAGCTTGAGGCGCGCGCCGACGGTCATGATCGATTGTCGGCGGGGCGGGGCGTGCGGTTGCTAGCGCTTCGACCGGCGGACCTTCGCCATCCACTTCTCGACGGCTGTTGCCTCGGAGGGGATGGACTTCGACAGGTTGACGAAGCCCTTCGCGGTGACGAGCACGTCGTCCTCGATGCGCACGCCGATGCCGCGGTACTTCGCGGGCACGGTGAGATCGTCCTCCTGGAAGTACAGGCCGGGCTCGACGGTGAGGACCATGCCGGGCTTGAGCTGCCCGTACTTGTAGACCTCCTGCCGCGCCTTCGCGCAGTCATGCACGTCGAGGCCCAACATGTGGCTCACGTTGTGGAGTGAGTAGCGCTTGTAGAACTGGTTCTGGTCGAGGAGCGCCTCCTCGGCCGACATGGGGAGGATGCCGAGCCGCTCGAGGCCAAAGGCCAGCACGCGCATCGCGCGGCGGTTGGGTTCCATGAAGTCGTTGCCGGGCTTCACCGCCTTCAGCGCGGCCTGCTGCGCCTGCCAGACGAGCTCGTAGATCTCCCGCTGCGCGCCGGAGAAGCGGCCGGAGATGGGCAGCGTGCGCGTGATGTCCGCGGTGTACAGCGCGTGACCCTCGACGCCCGCGTCGAGCAGCAGCAGGTCCCTCTTCCTGAGCGCGCCGTCGTTGCGCGTCCAGTGCAACACGCAGGCGTGCGCGCCCGCGGCGGCGATGGTGCCGTAGCCCACGTCGTTGCCTTCCACGCGTGCGCGCAGGCCGAAGACGCCCTCCACCTCGCGCTCGGACTTCGCGGTCGGGAGCGTGCGGATGACGTCTTCGAAGCCGCGCTTGGTCGAGGCCACCACCTTCTTCAATTCGGCGATCTCCACCGCGTCCTTGAGCAGGCGCAGCTCGGACAGCGCCGTCGCCAGCTCCGCGTCCTTCGTGTCCTCCTCGCGCACGGGGATGACGGCGTCGACGTCGGGCGAGTAGCCGCGCAGCACGCGCGCCACCGGGTGCTGCTCGAGGAAAGCCTTCAGGTCCGGCAGCCCGTGGGCGAAGTCGACGGCGAAGCGCGCGCGGCTCTGCTCGACGCCCAGCCGCGGTCCAACCCACAGCTCGCCTTTCTTGCGGTCCGTGAAGAAGGTCTCCGACGAGCGGCCCGGGTTCGGCTCGACGAAGAGATGCGCGTCGTGGCCCTCGCCGTGCCGCGGCACCAGCACCAGCACGCAGTCGGGCTCCAGGTTGCCCGTCAGCCAGAAGAAGTCGCTGCCGGCGCGGAAGCGGAAATACGTGTCGTTGGCGCGCACCTTTTCGTGCCCGGTGGGGATGACGAGGACCTCTCCCGGAAAGCGCTTCGAGAGCGCCGCGCGGCGCCGCGCGAAGGCCGCCGCGTGCGGGTGCGCCTTCGGCAGCTTCGAGGACTGCGGCTTCCACCGCGTCATCATGAACTCGATGAGCGCCGGCGGGTTGATCGTGTCGTGGCCGGAGGGCTTCGCGGCCGCCGTGGGCTTCTTCTCGGTGAGGTAGGTCATGCCGGGGCGGAGCGTAGCGCTCATCCAAATCGCCGCACGTCCGTCCTGCCGGAGAGGCGGTCGTCTGACCCGGATTGGCGTGATTTCGGGAGGTTGTCGGTGGCGCGGGGCCTGCTCGAGGAGGCGACATCACCCCAACCCGGAGAATCCCCATGAAGCGCTTCCTTGTTCCGCTGTCTGTCCTCTTCGCTCTCTCGGCCTGCGGCCCCGCCATCGACGGAAAATGGAGCACCATCGAACTGCCCGCCGGCAGCAACTGGACCGTCAAGTACACCTTCGAGTTTCGCGGTACGACGCTCAACGTCGGCGCAACCTGCACGAAGGGGACTGGCTACAACGCGGTGGAGTACGACTCAGAGGGCCAGGGCCCGATCAAGTTCGTTGAGGGCGCTTTCGTGGTGCCCGAGACCATCGAGGTGCGCGGCTACTTCGACGAGTGCGACTTCGACCTGAAGTCCTCGACCTACGGCTACCTCTTGTCGCGTGATGGCTCCACGCTGACCGTGTTCATCGAAGGGCCCTCCGACCTGACCTTCTATCGGGACTGACACGACAGGGCGCCGAGCACCGCGGGCACGGCGACCTCGACGCGGAGGATTCGCGGACCGAGGGAAAAGGGCATGAAACCGTGCGCGCGCAAGAGTTCGACTTCGAACGGCACCCAGCCGCCGTCGGGGCCGATCGCGACCACGCGCTTCACGTGCCCCGCCTGGGCCACTCCCACGGGAGAGCGCTGGCTGTCGTTCCCCGGGTGCGCGACGAGTCGCCGGGCGTCGCCCGCCCACGCGTCCAGCTCGTCCTCGACGAACGGCTTGAAGCGCTCGCGCACCTCGATGCTCGGCGGCACCGTGTCCCGCGCCTGCTCGAGGCCGAGATCGACGAGCCCCGCGAGGAACTCCGCCGCCAGCACCTTCGAGTCGAAGTAGCTCTTCTCCACCCGCGCGGCGTTCACCAGCACCACCCGGTCGACGCCCAGCGACGCCACGGCGGGGATGACGCGCTTGAGCGCCTTGGGCCGCGGGATGGCCAGCACGAGGTCGACGCCCGCGCGCGGTGGCGGCTCGGCGTCCAGCGTCACCTGCAGCACGAGGCCCGACGGGCTCTCCGACACCACCACCGCCGTCCCCACGCGCCCGCCGCGCACGCCCACGCGCAGCGTCTGGCCGGCCTGCACCTGGAGCACCTCGCGCGCGTGCTGGTGCCGGCGCCCGGTCAGGTGCGCCCGCCCGTCCGGGGAGACCTCGCCGGGCTGGAGGAGCAGCAGGTTCATCGCCGCCCCGCCCATACCCCGACACCGTCCCTTGCGCACGCCCCCGGCCGGCGGGTAGGTGCCGGCGTCGCTGTGACCGACGTGGCCCCGACCTTCCGCGAGCTGTGCCTGCGCTGCCGGCGCCCGCGAAGCGTCTGCTGGTGCCACGCGCTCACCCCGGTGGACAGCGGCACTCGCGTCGTCTTCATCCAGCACCCGCGCGAGGCCCGCGTGCCCGTCAGCACCTGCCGCATGGCGCACCTGTCGCTGCCCAACAGCGAGCTGCACGTCGCGCTGAAGGCCGAAGGCAACGCCCGCCTCGAGGCGGTCTGCGCCATGCCCGGCACCGCCGTCCTCTTCCCGTCCGAGTCCGCCACCGACGTGGACGCGCTCACCGCGCCGCCCGCGCAGCTCGTCGTCGTCGACGGGACGTGGTCGAACGCGAAGAAGATCGTCGAGAAGTGCCCCGTGCTGTCGAAGCTGCCGCGGCTCAAGCTCCAGCCCCGGCAGCCCGGCAACTACCGGATCCGCAAGGAGCCGGCGGAGCACTGCCTCGCCACCATCGAGGCCGTCGCGTACGTGCTCGAGCGCCTCGAGCGCGCGCCGGGCCGCTTCACGCCGATGCTGCGGGTGTTCGACGCCATGGTGGAGAAGCAGCTCGACTTCATCGAGGCGAACGGAAACCAATCGCGGCACCTGCGGCGCCTGCGTCGGCGGAACTCGGTGAAGTTCGATCCGACGGCCGAGCTGCGGGCGGCGGCGGAGCGGCTCGTCGTCGTCTTCGGGGAGTCGAACGCGTGGCCGCTCGATGATCCCAACCGGCCGCTGCCGGACGATCCGGAGCTGATCCAGCTCGTCGCGGGGCGGGTGCTGCCCGGGGCGTCTGCCATGGACGTCGGCTTCTTCTCCACGCTGCTGCAGCCGAAGCGGCCGCTCGGCCCGCGCGTGCCGCTGCACCTCGATCTCCCGCGCGCCGCGTTGCTCGCCGCGCCGCCGCGGGCTGAGGCCTTCGCCGCGCTCCACGGCTTCCTGCGTGAAGACGACGTGCTCGTCGGCTGGGGCGGCTATTGCGCGGACCTCCTCGGCAAGGAGGGCGCGCTGCGGCACCACTTCCTCGACCTCCGCGGCATCGTCGCGCGCTCGTGGAACGCGCGCCCGGGCAGCGTCGAGCTGCTCGCCCAGCGCCTCGCAGTTCTGCTGCCCGACGGGCAGGGCCGCGCCGCCCGCCGTCTCGAGGCCTTGCGCGAGGTCACGCGCGCCGTGCTGGACGGGCGCCTCGCCCAACCGCCGATTTCCGGCGGCGATGCCGCCGTCGCGCCGTAGAGTCGAAGCCGGTGTCCCTCAAAACGCTCCAGAAATTGCTCGTCCTCTCCGCGCTCGCGTGGGCCCTCCTCCCCACCTGGGGTGGCCTCGTCTACGCGTCCAGCTTCGTGGTGCTGGCGGTTGGCACGGCGAGCCGCGTTCGCGCGGCGCGCGCCATCCTCGACGAGCACCGGGAGACGCTGGCGAAGGGCCTGTCCGCCGAGACGCTCGAGTGGATGCGTCGCTTCCCGTTCGTCTACGTCTGGAGGGACTCCGCGAAGCAGTGGGGCACGACGTGGAGAATGAGCGGCATCCTCGCCATCTTCCTCGCGCCGTGGTTCGCGATCCGCGCGCTCTTCCTGCGCGAGACCTGGGAGCTCGCGTTGCTCGCGCCGCTGCTCGTGCTGCTCGTCGTGGGCGTGCGCATCGCCCTGCGCCTCGAGCTGACGGAGCTGCTGACCGACGCGAAGTGGCGGGCGTTCGGTCCGCGGCACGAGGAGGCGGTGCGCTACCTTGGCCTGCGCGCCGCGGCGGGCCTGTGGCCGCCCGTGCGCTCACCGGACGGCCTCGACGCGCCGCCTCCGCAGAGTTCGCCGCCGGTGCGGCCGGGTGGAGGGCCCGCGTTGGCCCCGCCCACCTCGGTGCGGCCCCGGGACGACGGGCCGCAGGAGCCCCAGAAGCCCGCCGAGTGACTGCCACCGCCACGCGCGTGGCGCACGGCTCCGCGCCCGACGACGCGCGTTCAGCCCGTTGAATGGGCTGATGGCGGGGCAACACCAACGCACACACGCGCTCGTGTGTCTGCGCGTTTTCCGCTATGGCCGCACCGTGAGCGCCGGAGGAACCATGGGTGAACGCATCGCCGTCATCGGCCTGGGGTACGTCGGCCTGCCCGTCGCGCTGGCCTTCGCCCGCAAGTTCAAGGGCACCATCGGCTTCGACATCAACACGCGGAAGGTGGAGGCTCTCAAGAAGGGCCTCGACGTCACCGGGGAGATCTCGAAGGACGAGCTGCTCGGCGCCGGCCTCGAGATGACGTCGGATCCCACCGCGCTGAAGCAGGCCACCTTCTTCGTCGTGGCGGTGCCGACGCCGGTGGACGTGGACAACCGGCCCGATCTCACGCCGCTCGTGAGGGCGAGCGAGACCGTGGGCAGGGCGCTCAAGAAGGGCGACGTCGTCGTCTACGAGTCGACGGTGTACCCGGGCGTCACCGAGGAGATCTGCGGCCCCATCCTCGCGAAGCAGTCGGGCCTCAAGCAGGGGGTGGACTTCAAGCTGGGCTACTCGCCCGAGCGGATCAACCCGGGCGACAAGCTGCACACGCTGGAGCGCATCACCAAGGTGGTGTCCGGCGAGGACGAGGCCACGCTCGAGCGCGTCGCCAACGCCTACGGCGCGATCATCGACGCGGGCGTCTTCCGCGCCGCCACCATCAAGACGGCCGAGGCCGCGAAGGTGATCGAGAACACGCAGCGCGACCTCAACATCGCGCTGATGAACGAGCTCGCGCTCATCTTCGATCGCATGGGCATCCGCACGCGCGACGTACTGGCGGCCGCGGGCACGAAGTGGAACTTCCTCAAGTTCACGCCGGGCCTCGTCGGTGGACACTGCATCGGCGTCGATCCGTACTACCTCACCACCAAGGCCGAGCAGCTCGGTTACCAGCCGCAGGTGATCCTCGCGGGCCGGCGCATCAACAACGAGATGGCGAAGTACGTCGCCCAGCGCACCGTGAAGCTGCTGGTGCACCAGAACATTCCCGTGAAGGGGGCGCGCGTCGGCGTGCTGGGCCTCACGTTCAAGGAGAACGTCGCGGACATCCGCAACTCGAAGGTGCCCGACATCCTCCGCGAGCTGAGCGAGTTCGGCGTGCAGGCGATGCTGCACGACCCGTACGCCGATCCCGAGGAGGCGAAGCACGAGTACGGGCTCGGCCTGACCAGGCTGGAGGAGCTGGTCGACCTCGACGGGCTGATCCTCGCCGTCTCCCACAAGCAGTTCGTCGACCAGCCGATGGCGTGGTTCCTCGAGCGCCTCAAGCCGGGCGGCGTGCTGGTGGACGTGAAGAGCGCGCTCGACCCGGCGGACGTGCCGGCCGGTCGCGCCAGCTACTGGTGCCTCTGAATGGGCTTCGATCTCCAGGCGCGCCTCGCAGCGAAGTCCGAGCGTTGGCTCGTCACGGGGGCCGCGGGCTTCATCGGCTCCCACCTGGTGGAGGCGCTGCTCAAGGCGGGGCAGCACGTCGTGGGGCTGGACAACCTCGCCACCGGCTACCGGGCGAACGTCGCCGACGCGGTGGCGCGCGCGGGCGAGGGCGCGGACACGCGCTTCCGCTTTCTCGAGGGCGACATCACCGACCTCGACACCTGCCGGCGCGCCGTCGAGAAGTGCGACTACGTGCTGCACCAGGCGGCGTTGGGCAGCGTGCCGCGCAGCATCAAGGACCCGCTCGCCAGCCACCGCGCGAACGTCGACGGCTTCATCCACATGCTGACCGCCGCGCGCGACGCCAGGGTAAAGCGCTTCGTCTACGCGTCGTCGTCGTCGGTGTATGGCGATGACCCGGCGCTGCCCAAGGTGGAGTCGCGGACGGGCCGGGTGCTGTCGCCCTACGCGGCGACCAAGCACGTCAACGAGGTGTACGCCCAGGTCTTCGAGCGGACCTATGGGCTGGGCACGGTGGGGCTGCGCTACTTCAACGTCTTCGGGCCGCGGCAGGACCCGGACGGCGCCTACGCCGCCGTCATCCCCCGGTGGATGGCCCGGCTCGCCCGCGGCGAGGTCTGCGACATCAACGGCGACGGCTTGACCAGCCGCGACTTCTGCTTCGTGGCGAACGCGGTGCAGGCGAACCTGCGCGCCGCGCTGGCGGAAGGGCCCGGCGTGACGGACGGCGTCTACAACATCGCCGTCGGCGACAAGACCAGCCTCAACGAGCTGTACGCGATGATCCGCGCGCACGTCTCGAAGGCGAGGCCCGAGGTGAAGGATCTCCCCGCGCGCTACCAGCCGGAGCGGCCGGGAGACATCAAGGACTCGCAGGCCGACGTGTCGAAGGCCCGCGAACGGCTCGGCTACGAGCCCACTCACACCGTGCAGCAGGGGCTGGAAGAGACCGTGCGCTACTACCTGGAGCGGAAGAGCTAGATGCGAATCGTCGTCACGGGCGGAGCGGGATTCATTGCGAGCCAGGTCGCGGACGCGTACCTGGGCCTCGGTCACGAAGTGCTGATCATCGACAACCTGTCGACGGGCTCGAAGTCGAACCTGAACCCGAAGGCGTCCTTCGTCGAGGCGGACGTGCGCAGCGAGGCGGCGGCGAAGGCGGTGGAGGCTTTCAAGCCCGAGGTGGTCAATCTGCACGCCGCGCAGATCGACGTGCGCAAGTCGGTGGTGGAACCCCGCTTCGACGCGGACACCAACATCGGCGGCACGTTGAACCTGGTCGAGGCCGCGCGCCGCGGCGGGGCGCTGAAGCGGGTGGTGTACGCGGCGTCGGGCGGCTCGATGTACGGCGACACGCCGGTGCTGCCGACGCCCGAGACGGAGCCCGCGGCGCCGGTGTCTCCGTACGGCGTGTCCAAGTTCACCGGCGAGTTGTACCTGTCGTGCTACCGCGCGATGCACGGGCTGCACTACGTGGCGTTGCGCTACGCGAACGTCTTCGGCCCCCGGCAGAACGTGCACGGCGAGGCCGGCGTGGTGGCGATCTTCTCCGAGCGCCTGCTGCGCGGCGACGGCTGCACCATCTACGGCGACGGCAGGCAAACGCGCGACTTCGTCTTCGTCGGCGACGTGGTGGAGGCCAACGTGAAGGCGCTCACCACCGAGTACTGCGGCGGCGTCAACATCAGCACCGGCGTGGAGACGGACGTCAACCGCATCTACGCGCTGCTGGCGAAGTACGCCGGCGTGGACAAGCCGGCCGCCTACGGCCCGCAGCGCGCCGGGGAGCAGCGCAAGAGCGTGCTGGCCAACGCGAAGGCGAAGCAGGTGCTCGGCTGGGCGCCGAGATTCGACGTGGAGAGAGGGATCGCCGAGACCATGGCCTGGTACAAGGCGCACCGCTGAGTCAGGGGCGCTACGGCACGATGTACGCGTAGCAGAGGCGCAGCACCTGGACGTCGTTCGGGCGCGGCACCGCGAGCTGCTCCTGGAAGCGCCGCGGATCGACCTCCTTCATCGCGGCGAGCTCGTGCTCGATCTGTTGGATCTCCACCCGGAGGTCCTCCAGCTTCGCCTCCGCGCCGCCCTGGTAGCGGTGGCTGGACAGCGCGCGGCCGACGCCGGACAGCGTGGAGCGCCGCCCGGCGAAGATCCCCAGCACGCCGGCGCCGACGTTGAGCCACTTCTCGGCCTTGCGGGTGGACAGCTCGCGCTCGGCCTGAGCGTAATCGACTCGCTTCTTCTCGAGGGTGCGCATCAGCTTTTGCGCCTCCTTCGAGAGGCCCTGTTTCTCGAGCACGCGGGTGGTGAACGCGTCGGGCGTCTCGGTGGGCCCGCTGATGAGCTTGGTGGCGGGGTCGAAGAGCAGCTTCGTCTCCAGCTTGTTGGGCAGCCGCTCCTTCACCAGCGCGTGAAGCTTCTGCGCCTTGAGGCCCGCGACCCACGGCGGCATCGGCGTCAGCGTGACGTCGGCGGGCTTCGCGTTCTGGAACGGCACGCCCTTCACCGACGACGGCGCGCCCTCGAGCGCCTCGGCGTGGCTCAAGGTGTTGTCGAGCGGGAAGGCGAGCTCGTGCACCGTCTCCTCGCTGACCGCGCCGCCGAGGCGGTAGCGCACGCCGAACTTGAGCAGGAGGAAGGGCAGGGCGACGCCGCGGTCGATCTCGAAGACGGGGCCCAGCTCGGGCTCGATGCCGATGGGGATGGTCAGCTCCGGCCCGGCGGTCGGCGGTGCAGCGGCGGCGGCGACGGCGACGGTGGCGGTGCCCGCGACCGCGGCGCCCGAGGCAGCGACGCCCGGCGCCGGTGCAGGGGCGGAAGCGGGCGCCGGCGCCGGCCCGCTCTTCATTGGCGCAGCCAACGCGCGCACCTCGTCGGCGCTGAATGGCCCATGGAGGAGGGAGAAGGTGTCACGCGTACGGAACACCACCGGCTGTGGGCGGTGCACCGAGTGCAAGAGGAACTGCCGCGGCTCCAGCGTGGCGATGAGGCCGTCCAGCTGCGCGGGCGTGGCGCCGGTGGCCGCCGCCGCGGAGGCGAGCGCGTCGCGGATGCGCTGCTTGTCCTGCTCCGTTTGCAGGCGGCCGACCCACCAGGTCCCGATGTTGCCCAGCCCGCGGTAGTCGAGGTCGACCGGGTTCTGCGTCGCCAGCACCACCGACACGCCAAAGGCCCGCGCCTGCTTCAAGAGGCCCAGCAGCGGTGTCTTGGTGGGCGGGTTGGCCGGCGCCGGCGGGAAGTAGCCGTAGATCTCGTCCAGCAGCACCACCGCCCGCAGCCCGTCCGCGCCGCCCTGCCGCCGCATCCACCCCTGCACGCGCTCGAGGAGCAGCGCTACGGCGAAGAGCCGCTCCTCGTCGGACAGGTGCGCCACGGAGAAGACGGACAGCCGCGGCCGGCCGTCGGCGGCGAACAGCAGCCGCTGCGCGTCCAGCGGCTCGCCCGTGCGCCACGCGGCAAACTTCGGCGAGGCGAGCAGCCCGTTGAGCCGCACCATCAGGCCCTGGCGCTCCTTCTGCGGGAAGAAGTCGTCCAGCGGCAGTGCGCCCACCGAGGTGAACGGCGGCGCGCCGACCTGCCGCACGAGATCGACCAGCGTCGGCGTCTGCCCGCCGCGCCACGCGTGCGTGAGGAGCTGCACCAGCAGCAGGTACTCGCGCGACGTGAGCGGGTCGGCCTCGATGCCCAGCAGCCCGAGCAGCCCCCGGGCAGCGGCGTCGGCGGCCTCGGCCAGCGCGTCCTCCCCGGGGGCGGCCGGCGGCGCCAGGCTGCCGAGCAGATCGACCGGCAGGCCGGTGGTGGCGCCCGGCGTGTAGAGGCGCGGCTCGTAGCTCGCGCGCAGCTCGTTGAACTGGCCCACCGAGACGCCCGCGGCGGCGAGCGCGGCCTCGATGCGCGCCTTCGCCCGCGCGGCGTCGGGTACCCAGCGGCCGAGCGACGGATCCTCCGGCGACAGGCACAGCAGGAGCGTCGCGAGGTCGCCCTTCGTGTCCACGGCGATGACGGGCACCTTCGCGCGCAAGAGCTCCTCCACCAGCGCGACGCACAGGCCCGTCTTGCCGGAGCCCGTCATGCCCAGGATGAAGCCGTGCGTCGTGAGCGCCTGGGGCGGGAGCTGCACGCGCTCCCCGGTCGGCGTGGTGCCCAGCAGCAGGTCGGTCATGGAAGCCTTCTAGCGCCAATGGTCCACCCCGGGGGATTGCTCGACGCACCGGACTCAAGGCAGAAGTCACCCCTCACCCAGGCCCTCGAGGCCGCTCCCCGGGAGCTGCCAAACATGCGTCGTTCACTCCTCTTCGTCGCCGGCGTCACCGCCGGCCTCGCGTTGACCTTCACGTCGTCGTGCGGCGGCTCGGCCCCGGGCTGCGACGCGAACTCGTGCCTCGGCTGCTGCGACAACAACGGCCAGTGCCAGACGGGGACGTCCTTCGACGCCTGTGGCCAGGGAGGCAACGCGTGCCGCAGCTGCAGCGCGGGCGAGACGTGCGTGCTCAACGTGTGCACCGGAGGCAGCACGGGTGGTGGCACGGGCGGCGGCGCGATGGGTGGTGGCACCGGCGGCGGCGCGATGGGTGGTGGCACCGGCGGCGGCGGCGATGTCGATGCCGGTACGGGCGGCGGCACCGGCGACACGGACGCGGGCGCGGGCGGCGGCACCGGCGGCGGCGCAATGGGCGGCGGCACCGGCGGCGGCGCGATGGGCGGTGGCACCGGCGGCGGCGGCGATGTCGATGCCGGTACGGGCGGCGGCACCGGCGGCGGCGCGATGGGCGGCGGCACCGGCGGCGGCACCGGCGGCGGCACCGGCGGCGGCGGTGGCACGACGGACGCGGGCAGCGGCGGCGGCGGCACGACGGACGCGGGCAGCGGCGGCGGCGGCGGGGCGACGGACGCGGGCACGGGCACGGACGCCGGCACGCCGCCGACGTTCAACCTCACCTTCGCGGCGAGCTGCGGTAGCCAGCCCACCTGCGGCGGCAACGTCGTCGGCACCTGGTTCTTCACCAGCGGCTGCGTCGAGGACGCGGCCTTTGCGCCGCTGCAGTCGTTCTGCGCGGGCGCGACCGTCTCGAACAAGATGGGCACCGGCAGCGGCTCGCTGGTCTTCAACGGCACCACCGTGACGCGCGCCATCTCCGGCAACATCACCTTCACGATGACCGCGACGGACAACTTCTGTGTGTCGCAGTGCGCGTCGCTGCCCGGCTTCCTCGCGCCCTACGGGCTGACCGGCACCTGCTCGCTGTCGGGCGCGACCGCCTGCAGTTGCAACTGGTCGACGGCGCTGGGCAGCTCCGGCACCGATCCGTACACGGCGTCCAACGGCGTCATCACGTTGACCGGCGGCAACGCGCGGACCTTCGCGTACTGCGTCACCGGCACGACGATGCAGTACACCGAGACGACGCCCAGCACCGGCGAGCCGGGGCTCTACTCGCTCACGAAACAGTAGGGCCGCCTGACGTAGGGAAGGGTAGCCGCGCGGTCGCCCCGCCGAAAGGTTTCGTGCGCGTGGGGCGCCGCCGAAGGCACTAGACTGCGCGCGCATCGGCCGAACGGCCGCCCAAGGAGCCACGATGACGCGCGTCTTCTTCGTCGTCTGCCTCACCGCCTCGTCGGCCGCGCTGGCCGCCGAGGTGTGCGAGGCGCCTCGCAACCGGGACACCGCCCCGCTCGCGACGGCCGCCGCCCAGGACAAGGTGGTGGCCACCGCCTTCGAGAAGGCCGCCGCGGCGTGCGCCGAGCGCGGGCCCGCGTGCGACCAGGCGCGGCTGGAGTGCGGCACCCTCGTCACGTCCATCGTGCAGAAGCAGGCGGGCTTTGACGAAGGGGTGTGGCTGCGCGATCTCCTCCTGCCGTACCAGGGACAGAGCTACGTGCCGACGCGCAGCTTCGGCGCCTTCCAACTCGCCACCGACGCCTCGTGCAACGTCGACGTGGCGACGCTGAACGCCGCGGCACTGCGGCGCACCAGGCAGGCCGCACGCCGCGACGCGCTGCTTCAGGAGTACCAGCTGTACGTGCGCTGGTCGCAGGATCAGCTGTCGCGCTGCAAGGCCCGCGTCGCCGCGGAAGAGCAACGCGCCGCCGAGGCGAAGGCCGAGTCCGAGCGCGTCGCCGCCGCCGCTGCCGCCGCCTCGGCTGCTGCTGCCGCCGCCGCTGCCGCGAAGGCCGCGCAGGAGGCCGAGGCCCGCAAGCGCGCGGAGGCGCAGGCCGCGGCGCAGCAGGAAGCCCAGCGGCGCGCCGAG
>JBFMAB010000118.1:0-5981 GCA_040755835.1 Myxococcota bacterium | reverse complement strand
CCTGGCCCCGTCCGCCTCTTCCTCGCCCTCGGCGGCCTCTTCGCCTTCTCCCTCGGCCTCGCTCTCGGAGGAGTTGGCTTCCTCGCCGTCGAGGCCCAGGAGGTCCTCGCCGAGGCCGAGCTCGTCGTCATCGCCGAGGCCCTGGAACTCCTCGATGCTGCGCTTGGGCCGCTCCTTGCCCGGCGGGAAGAGCAGCACGTCGATGGAGTCCTCGGCGTCGGCGGTGGTGAGGTTGAGCGCCGCGGCGAGCTCCTCCACCAGCAGCCGGCGCGCGTCGTCGTACTGGCCGCGCTCCTTCGGCGGCAGCGGGCGCAGCTCGGACAGCACCTGCAGCCCCTTCACCACCTCGGCGAGGCCCAGCAGGCCGCCTTCGGCCAGGCGCGCGGTGTTGTCGCGCGCCCGCTTCTTCCAGTCGAGCGAGGCGCGTTCGCTGTCGCTCTTCAGGAAGTCGAAGACTGCCTTCACGTCGTCGACGGTGGCGACGCGGCGGACGCCGTTCTTCACCAGCTTGGCCTGCGGCACCTTCACCTTGGCGCCCGTGTCCGAGAAGACGAGGCTGACGAAGACGAGCCGCTGGCCGGCGATCTCCTCGGTCTTGATCTCGGTGACCGTGCAGAGACCCTGGTTGGGGTACACCACGCGATCGCCGACGGAGAGCGACAGGTCGGTCATGAAACCCCTCGAAGAGAATAGGCGCCGTGCGAGTTAGCACAGCGCCCCTCCATTGGAAGCGGCTTGGTTAGCGCGGCGCCGAGACGGGCGGCGGGGTGGGGCCCATCGCGCAGGTGTACTTCTTCTTCACGGGCGTCACGATGCCGAGGGTAATCGTGTAGAGCAAGCTCGCATACCAGGGCAGCCACGACTCGGTTTCCGCCATGCCGAACTGGCACTCCGGCGCGACGGTGTCGGACTGGGTGAGGCCCCAGAAGAGCGAGAAGCCGAGCTCCTCCTGGGTGACGGTGCTGCGGGCGGCGCCCGAGCGGATGCGGGTGCCGAAGCAGCCCGAAGCGAAGACGGCGACCAGCAGGACGGTGAAGACGCGGCGCGGGTACACGGTGGCCCCTCCGAGGCGGCGGTCGCTTCCACCACGCGCGCGGCGCGCTGTCACCGTGAAAGTCAGCGGTGCTGCTCGTTCAGCTTCTTGAGCAGCTCGTGCAGCCGGGCGTCGATGGCCGCCTGGACCTCGGCGTCGCTGGGGCTCCTCGTGGGCTGCGGCCGCTGCGCCACCGCCACGCCCCCCACCACCGCCACCGACAGAGCCACCACCGCGATCAGCTTCTTCATGTGCGTTCCTCCGTGGGTGTGTCTGATGCACACAGAGTAGGCGAGGCGCAGCGCGGATCCATTTTTCGGCTACAGCTCGCCACGGGGTGCAACGGGGACGCGGACTTGCAACGGCTCTCGACGCGGCTGCGGAGCGGCGGATCAGGGCGCGATGCGCTCGCCGGTGGCCGCTTCCACGCACTCGACGATCCACGCGAGGAGCTCGAGGCCCCTGCCCTTGTCGTCCAGCCACCGGTCGTCGGCGGCCAGCGAGAAGTGTACGCCTTCACCCTTGCCGGCCACCCAGATCTGGTGGACCGCGCGCTGCGTGTTGACGATCACCTTCTCGCCCGTCGCCGGCGCGGTGATGGTGACCATGTCGCCGGTGGCGTCGGCCTCGAGGCGGTCCGGATCCGCCTCGTCGCAGGCCTTCACCAGGCGCTTGAAGATCCGAGACACTGCGGCGCTGTAGGTGGCGTCGTCCATCGCGCGGGGGCTGGTAACGCCGTCAGATCGTCTCGGCCACCGGCTGCCCCGGCGCGCCGTAGAAGAGCAGCTTGCCGGCGGAGAGGTTGTCCTCCGGCCGCTCGATGCCGATGACCGTGCCGGGGCTCACCGGCTTCGGGAAGGACGGCAGGCCCAGGAAGTGCGCCGCCGCGCTGCCCATGGACGGCTGGTGGCCGACCAGCACCACCGTCTCGTTGAGGTAGTCCGTCAAGAGCGCCTCGATCGCGCCCACCGGCCCGTCGGGGTACAGGCCCCGGTGTGTCCTGAGCGGGCCTTCGAAACCGAGCGCCTGCGCCAGCAACGTCGCCGTCTGCACCGCGCGCACCAGCGGGCTCATGAGGATCAGCTTCGGCGTCCCGATGTGCGCCGCCAGCCCACTGAAGTGCGCCGGCAGCACGCCGCGGGCGCGGGCCGTCAGCGCGCGCGCGGCGTCCTCCAACCCCTCGGGGATTTCGGCGTCTGCATCACCGTGCCGCACCAGGATGACTCGCACTCGGGGCTCTCCAACAGGGTCCGAAAAAAGCCGTGTCCACGTAGTCTACGGGCAGCGCCGCGACAAGGGCACCGCAAAGGCTTGCCATGACACAACCTGCCGGAAAGAGTGCGTCCCGTGTGGCGCGCGCTCCTCCTCGTCATCGCCCTCATCGCCGGAAGCACGCTTTCGGCCTGCCCGAAGCCCGCGCCCACCGCGGACGCCTCGGAAGTGGTGCCCGCCGTGGCGGCGGTGGACGCCGGCAGCTGGCTGACGGCGGAGGCGCTCGACGGGTGGTTGCGCTACCAGCGGGGCGCGGCGGCGCTGGCCCCCGTAGCCCGCGGCGACGCCGGCCCGGTGACGGCGCGCGACGAGGTGAAGGCGCGGGCGCGCGCGGAGGCCGCGCTGCGGGCCGACGCCGGCCTCACCGCCGAGCAGGTCGATCGCATCGAGGCCCTCGTGGCCGCCGTCGTCACCCAACGGACGCTGGCGAAGCTGTCCGGCGGCGACGCGCTCGAGCCGTTTGAGGGCGCGCTGGCGGAACTCGGCCCCGAGCAGCGCGCGAAGGCCGAGGCCGCGCTGACCGAGTTGCGAGGCCAGGCCCCGGCGGCTTCGCTCGCCGCGGCGGAGGCGGAGTTCGGCGCCGACGCGGTGCGCCTCGTGTTGACTCGCGAGCCGGAAGTGACCAAGACGTGGGACGCGCTGCTGGACGCAACCCGAGGAGAGAGACGATGACTCGAGCCAACTGGTACACGTCGGAACCCGCGCTGATCCGCCTGATGCAGCAGCGCCTCGGCGGCTCCTACGAGAAGGCGAAGCCGCGCCTCGAGCGCATGGGCGACGTCATCGCCAACGAGGGCGCGCGCTGGTCGCATGAGGCCGACCACTCCGGCCCGCGCCTGGTGACGCACGACCGCGCGGGCAACCGCATCGACGAGATCGAGTACCACCCGAGCTACCGGAAGCTGCAGGAGCTCGGCTACGGCGGCGGCATCGTCGCGGCCACGTACGATCCGAAGCTGAAGGACGAGCGCGGCGACGCGCCCAAGTCGCTCACCTTCGGCCTCGGCTATCTCTTCAGCCAGTCGGAGGCCGGCATGTTCTGCCCGGTGACGATGACCGACGGCGCCGCGCACCTCATCAACCAGTACGGCACGAAGGAGCTCAAGGAGCGCTTCATCCCCCGGCTGGCGTCGATGGATCTCTCGCAGCTCTTCACCGGCGCGATGTTCCTCACCGAGAAGGAAGCGGGCAGCGACGTCGGCAACGTGAAGACGATCGCGAAGGGCGGCAAGAACGTCCCCGGTGAGGAAGTCACCCTCTGGGGAGACAAGTGGTTCTGCAGCAACGTCGACGCCGACGTGATCATGATCCTCGCGCGCCCCGAGGGCGCCGGCCCCGGCACGCGCGGCCTGGGGCTCTACGTGCTTCCGCGGACCATCGACGGCAAGCGCAACGGGTACCGGATCGAACGCATCAAGGACAAGCTCGGCGAGCGCAGCTTCCCCACCGGCGAAGTCACGCTCGAGGGCGCGAAGGCGTACCTGCTGGGCGGCCCCGGCGAGGGCTTCCACCAGATGACCGAGATGCTGAACCTCTCGCGCCTGTACAACGCGGTCGCGTCGGTCGGCGTCATGCGCCGCGCGGTCGTCGAGGCCATCGCGTGGGCGGAGGGCCGCGTCGCCTTCAAGAAGAACGTCATCCACCACCCGCTCATGGCCGAGCAGCTGATGGACATGGTGTGCGAGCAGCGCCTCGCGCTCAACTGGACGTTCCACGCCATCGGCCTCATGGACAAGACCGAGACGAAGCGCGCCGCCGAGGAGGACCGGCGCACGCTGCGCATGCTGACGCCGCTGCTCAAGTACTGGCTCGGCAAGCGCGCCTTCGAGACGGTCAGCGAAGGCGTGGAGGCGCTCGGCGGCAACGGCTACATCGAGGACTGGCCGCTCGCGCGCGTGCTGCGCGACGCGCAGGTGCTGTCGATCTGGGAAGGCACCAGCAACATCCTCGTGCTGGACGCGTTCCGCGCCATTCGCAAGGAAGCGGGGCACGAGATGCTCCTCGGCGAGGTGGAGAAGGGCATCGCCGAGGCGCCGGCGGACCTGAAGGACCGCCTGTCCGCGCTCACCGGCGAGCTCAAGGCCGCGCTGGTCGAGCTGTCCCAGGACGCGCAAGGCGAGCACGCCTTCCGGGACTGGACGGACCGCGCGTCGCTGCTGTGGGAGGTCACCACGTCGTTGTCGAAGTCGAAGGGCTTCGGCACGGACACGGACGTCCGCGCGGCGCGCCGGGTGCTCGCTCGCCGCGCGCCGACCGGCCTGCTGCGACGGGACCGCGCGGTCGCCGACGACGTCCGGGCGATCGCCTTCGGCTGAACGAGCGGCGGCACGTCAAGGCCGGTTGCTGCGCCCGCGCTCCACCGGTGCGTCGATGCCCCAGCGCGCCGCCGTCGTCGCCCCTGGTGTCGTCCGTGGTGGGAGACGAGTGGCTGCCGCTTTTTCACATCTGCAATTTCCCGCTCGAAACTGAAATGCGCCCCTGGCGGGGAGCGCGTGGAGTTCCCGTGGGTTGGGCCCGGCATTCGAAATGCTCCGCCGTCCATTCGCCATGCTGGATACCTTCGAAGTCCGAGACCTGCCGCGCCACAAGACGGCGCAGGTGCTGGAGTCCACCCCCGTCCGCGTCGCCGCCGAGATGGTGAAGGCGGGCAACCTGCACTTCCTTGTGCTGATGGTGCCGGGCGAGCCGCTGCGCGGGGTGGTTCGGGGCGACGCGATCCTCCGCGTGGCGCAGCGCACGCCGGACGCGCCGGTTGGCCTGTTGCCGACGATCGGCGTGGTGCAGGTGTTGCCAAACACGAGGATGGTCGATGCGCTGCGGCTCGTGTCGCAGCCGCACGTCGGCGCGCTGCTGAGCATCGAGGAGTCGGGGTGGTGGTTGGTGTCCCGCGACGAGCTGATGAGCTTCACGTCGTGGGAGCCGCTGGTGGCCGCGCGTGACGCGCGGCTGGCCGCCGAGCGGTCCGAGCAGGCGGCCTAGACAAGGGGCCCCGAGCTTCCTCCCGTCGCCCCGGTGCGCCGAAGTCCGGCCCGCCGGGGCGTCGTGTTTTCACTGGCGCGTCAGCGTCGTGGTGCCCTTCTCGGTGTTGCTCGTCGTCGACGTCTCGCGCAACTGCAGCGTGTCGGGTGCGCCCGCGGTCACGCAGCCGTCGAAGGTGCGCCTGGTGCTGCTGGTGGTGACGGTGATGACGCCGTTCGACTCCGTCCAGGTGCCCGACTCGTTCAGCGTGCTGGAGCCGGACAGCGTGCAGTTGCAGCCGCTGCCGGCGGCGACGCAGGTGGCGCCGGGCGCGGTGTTCTGCAGCAGCGACTGAATGGCGGCGCAGCCGATCGACGCGCAGCTCGCCGGGAGGTGCACCGTCGAGGTGTAGGTGGTGGTGACGGTGCGCGTGACGGTGGTGGCGGTGAAGTCCACGCGGCCGGAGAGCTGCGAGTTGGAGCTCACCGAGGTGATGCCGGGGCAGAGGCTGCGGAAGTCGGCGAGCGGATCGTCCGCGCAGGCCGCCGTGTAATACCAGGTCCCGACGAGGTTGCCCGCGCACGGCGTCACCATGCCGCAGTTGCCCGTGGAGACGGTGACGGTGGGCGGCCCGCCCGCGTCCGCCGTGCCGCCGCCGGTGCCGCCGTCCGCGCCGCCGCCCGTGCCGCCGCCCGTGCCCGCGCCCGTGCCGCCGCCC
>JBFMAB010000117.1:0-43090 GCA_040755835.1 Myxococcota bacterium | reverse complement strand
TCAGGCCCGCCGTGCCCAGCGCGACGAGGAAGCCCACGCGCAACGCCGTCGAGCGCGGCCCGCCACTCGCCACCAGCGCGGCCAACGGCGGCACCAGGAACAACGACGCCGAGCCCGAGTCCACGCCGAAGCCGAACGTACCCGTGGTGCCCAGCGTCACCGCCGAGGCCACCGCCGCCGCCAGCGCAGCGAGGAGCGCGTCCACCGGCTTCCGCGTCAGCACCAGCAGCGCCAGCGCGCCGACGCCGATGAGAAGCGCGAGCGCCTTCCACAGGCCGCCCATCAGATCCGACTGGATCTGCGCCGTCACCACCGGCAGGCCCGTCACCAGGACGGACGCGGACTCGCCCGCGCCGGCGTGCGGCTCGAGGAGGTCCGCCATCACGCCGACCGCGCGGGTGTGGAAGGCCTCGGGCAGCCCGTCGCCCAGCCGCTTCACCAGGTCGTCGGCGCGCGCCAGGAGGCGCTGGTCGCGCACGCGCGCCAGCACCGTCTCCGTCAGCTCCTCGGCGTGCTCCGCGACGGCGGGGAAGGTCGCGGCGACGGCCTTCACCTTCTCGGCGCGCTCGGCCGGCGGCGCCGACAGCGCGGCCTCGAGCGCCGGCCACTCCGCGTCCGTCGGCGAGTACGGCGAGTCGGGGCTGGAGAGCCAGCTGCGCACGTTCGCGCGGATCTCCGCGTCGAGCGCCGCCTGGTCCTCCTCCGACAACGGCGCCACCGCCGCCGCGACGACCGCGTCCACCTGTCCCGCAGGGAGCTCGACGGCGAACACCTTCGCCAGCGCCTCGAGCCGCGCCTTCCCGGCCGGCGCGCCCAGCTGCAGCGAGTCCCTCACCGCCTGCTCGACGAGCCGCACCAGCTCCGGCACCGGCCGCGAGGGCACCGACGGCACGCGCAGCACCACCATTCCTTCGTCGCGCGAGTCCGACGCGAGGTTGCGCACGTCGGGCCGGCCCTCGAGGAAGAACCACAGGTTCCCCAACGACTCGCGCGTCGTCGGCACGCGGTGGAGGCCGCCGAAGCCCTTGTTCAGGAAGCCCAGCACCTGCGACACCGAGCGCACGTCGGGGAAGGCCTTCGAGCCCTCGAGGAGATCGGTGAGCCGCATCAACCGCGCCGCGACGTCGGGGTCCCGCAAGTCGCCGCGGAAGTCGACCTGGATGAAGTCGGGGCCGCCGAAGCGGCGATCGAAGAAGGCCAGCGAGCGGCCGACGTCGTCGTCGGGACGGAACATCGTCTCGGGCGTCGCGCGGAACGTGGCCGTGGTGGACACGGCGAAGAGCGCGACGGTCAGGACGATCGCGCCGGGCACGAACGGCCCAGCCGCTCGAGATCCCCCGCTGCCCTCCCCCACTTCCGCGGAGGCGCGGGAGGCCAGGGGCACGAAGAGGAACAGGCCGACGAGCAGCGCCGCCGCCGCGCCGAGCGCCAGGCCCAGCCCGAAGGTCGACACGTACGCGAACGGAATCCACGTGAGCGGCAACGCCGCGAGGCCCGCCGCGGTGACCGACTGCGCCACCGAGCCGGGGAGCGGGTTCGGCGAGCCGTCCTCCAGCCCGCGCGCGTACGCCGCCACCGACACCGCGAGCACGCCCAGCAGACCGGTGAGCGAGGTGAAGGACAGGACGATGCCCAGCACCCGCACCAGCCCCAGCCACACCACCAGCGTCGCCGCGGCGCAGCCCAGCACCAGCGCGATCGCCCGCGCGCGCCGCACCAGCACGGCCAGGGCGCCGAAGAAGAGCGCCATGAAGGCGGGCACCAGCCACGGCAGCTTCGCGTACACGCCGCGCGTGATCACCGCCGAGAAGAAGGCCGCGCCGAAGTACGCCGGCGTCAGCGGCCCGCGGTTCTCGTCCACCGTCTGCTGCACCAGCGCCGCGAGCTCGGCCGGATCCTTCCGCGGGTCGGCCCGCACCAGCACCAGGTAGCCGCGTTGATCGCGGCTGATGAGCGCGCCCGACACCTGCAGGTCCGCCGCCACGCGCTCGCGCAACTCGGCCAGGCCCGCCGCGTCCTTCGGCACCTCGGGGACGAGGAGCGCCGTCTCGAGCGAGCCGTCCTCGCCTTCGCGGATGGAGTCGACGTTGGTGATGCTGGCGACGGCCAGCACGCCCTCGGCCTTCTTGCCGGCCAGCGCGTCCGTCACCCGCTTCACCGCCGCGAGGCCCTGGGCGCTCATCGGCTCGCTCGGCTCCTCGAGCCCGATGATGAGCGAGTTGAAGGCGTCGAAGCGCCGCGAGAGGTCGAGCCACGCCGTCACCTGGGGGCTGACCTTCGGCATGTGCTCGGTGACGTCCGAGGAGAACTGGAGGCCCGGCGCCAGCGCCGCGCTGCCGGCCACCAGCGCCACGCCCACCACCAGCGCGAGCACCTTCCGGCGCGCCAGCGCCGCGACGAGTGCGTTCCAAGTCATGACTGCGCCCTCTCGAGGGCCTGCCTCACTGCGGCGCGTCCCTGAAGACGGCGCGGTGGTCGCGCTCCAGCGACGCGCAGGTGTACGTCTGGCCCACGCAGCGGAGCTGGTACTTCGTCCCGTCGGCGTTGACGGTGATGGGCGCGGGCGTCAGCAGGAGGTTGTTCGTGGCGCCGAGCGCGCTCTCGTCGATGCGGCTCGACAGCGCGCCCGTCAGCCACTGGTTGTTGAGCGACAGGTCGCCCTTCGCGAACGACAGCACCGCGCGGCGCACCATGTAGCGATCGCCCGGCGGGCTCAGGATGCGCATCGTGACGCCCGGCTGCGAGTCCCCGTCCTGGTCCACCACGTTCGGATCGCCCAGGTAGTTGTCCCTGGTGGGCAGCGGATCCGTCAGCGGGTCGGCGAGGTTCTCGAGCCCCCACAGCCACGCGAGGTTGCTCGCCTCGAACGTCCCGTCGCCCGGCAGCGGCACCTTGAGCGGCGCGTCGTACAGCGCGGTCTTCAGCGCCGCCGGGACCTCGGTCTTGCCGAGGTTCGTCGCCTGGCCCGACGCGACGATGGTGACGTCCTGGTTGCAGAAGCGCAGCTCCATCTCGGTGCCCGCGCTCGACTTCCGCGCGAGGAAGAGATCGATGAGCGTCATGTCCCACGGCGCGCCGAGCGGAGAGATGGTGGCGCCCTGCACCAGCCGCACCGCCCAGGTGCCGTCGAGGCCGCTGCAGTTGGGCGTGCCGATGTCGACGGGGCCGGTGCCGCCGTCCATGAGCTTCGGCGTGGGGTACAGCTCTTCGAGGCGCTCGAGGCCGTCGGACTTCCACCCGCAGGACGACGCGAGCGCGAGGACGGCGAGCGAGGTGGCGAGGCCGAGCCAGTTGCGGATCATCTGTCGGCTCCTCTGGCTAGAAGGTGAAGCGCATCTTCAGGTAGGCGAAGCTGCGGCCCGCCGCGCGCTGGCCGAACTTCGAGCGCGCCGCGTAGTCGTAGGGATCGCTCGGGTTCGGGCTGCCGCCGAAGAGGAACGCCCCGGCGAGCGCCTCGAGGCCCGGGGTGATGACCCAGGTGAGCTGCGGGTTCGCCACGTTCGACAGGTCGTCCACGTTCAAGATGCCGGCGAGCCGCAGGAGGATGGAGTCGCTCTTGAACTTCAGCTCCGCCGTGGCGACGACGTAGTTGCGTACGCCGTACTTGTCGTTGAACTCATCGAAGAAGCCGCGCGCGTACATCGCGTTCATGTAGAGCCACTTCGTGAACGTGTAGTCGAGGCCCAGCGTCGCTTTGAGGAACGGCGCCGGCGCGACGTTGACGCTCGACGCCTCGAACAGCTTGCTGCTGCCCTGGTACGCGCGCAGCCCGAAGTTCACCTGCTCGGGGAAGATGACCGCCAGCTCGCCGACGATGCCGATGTCGAACAGCCACTCGGCGCTGTACGCGAAGTCGAGGCCCGCCACCTGGATACGCGGGTAGATGACCTCGGCCCGGTAGGCGACGTCGACCCTCGTCGGATCCACCGTCGACGGGTTCGCCTGCGCCACCGCGTTGTACGCCACCGGGAAGCCGAAGCGCCCGTAGTAGTAGCTCACGGCGAACTCGAG
Organism: Myxococcota bacterium; assembly: GCA_040755835.1. Lineage (GTDB taxonomy): Bacteria > Myxococcota > Myxococcia > Myxococcales > Myxococcaceae > JADLDB01. Next base: position 39,079 of record JBFMAB010000117.1, on the reverse strand, counting down.
GTCGTCGAAGCCGAACTTCGCCTTCAGCGCGGCCTGCGAGTCGGCGATGCCGTTCCTCGGCAGGTAGAGGCTGACCTGCGGCGTGCCGAAGGTGAGCGAGCACGGATCGATGGAGGCGAAGAGGTCCGACAGCTTCTTGTTGTCCGCGGGATCGAGCGGCGGCGCCGGGAAGGCCGACAGGCAACCGTTGGCGTCCTTGCCCACCGCGAAGCCCAGCGAGGCCGACGGCGGCAGCATGGCCGGCTTGAACACGGGCACCCAGACGCCGGTCAGCGTGAGCCACGGCGTCGGGTAGAAGTCGAGCTCGACCATCTCGTTGGGGACTTTGCGCGTGTAGTCCATGGGGTCGTAGAAATCGCGCGAATTCACGAAGTCGACCTGGTTGAAGACGTCGGCGGAGCCCCAGGTGAGCTGCATGCGGCCCGCCTTGATGTCGAGCCACGAGAACGGCACGCCGCGCACGGCGACGAAGGCCTGGTCGAGCTGCACGCTGAACGGGTCGACCTTGTTGCGGTCGGCCAGCGCGGGGAGGTCGTTCGCCTCGTTGAAACCGTAGAAGCGGAAGCGGCCGTCGAACACGCCCACCACCGACTCGGTGGGCGAGATCTCCGCGTGGAGAATGGCGTCGTTTCGGTTGATCGAGAACGTGTAGCCTTCGCCGGGCGTCTCGCCGCGAAAGTTCTCGACGTCGAAGCGCAGGTCGCTCTCGAGCTTGCCCGAGAGCGAGATCAGGTCCTGCCAGCCGTCGGCGCGTGCGGGGATCGCCACGGCGAGGGTGAGCGCGAGGAGGGCGCGGTGCATGGAAGGGTCCTCGCGAGCGACTACTTGCCCCACTGCAGCTGGCGCACGGTGAACAGGTCGTCCTTCAGACCCTGGTTCACGACGAAGTCCTTGATCTCCATCTCGGTGCGGTGGCCGGTGCGCGGATCGGACACGGTGATGAGCTTGTTGCGCATGACGCCGTGGAAGTCCGTCGGCTGCGTGTTCACGAAGCGCTTCACCTCGACGCCGCCCTGGTCGAAGTAGTGCGTCTCGAGCTGCATGAAGGTCTTCTTGTCCACGCGGTGCTGCACCTTCGAGTAGCTCGTCCCGGCGGACTTCGGCGTCAGCGACAGCCAGTACGACGAGTCGTCCTCCTTCTCGAGCGCGACGTTCCAGTCGGCGGCCCAGCTGACCTGCGCCATGTCCTCGCTGGAGAGGTCCGAGCCCGCGAGCGACTGGTTCATGTTGTGCGCGGCCACGCGGCGCACCTTCTTGAAACCCGGCAGGTAGACGTGCACCGAGTTGCGGTCCTCGACGAGCGTCGCCATGCCCTTCATCTCGCCGGAGGTGAACTGCACCAGGCGCTTCGTGTCGCCCTTCTGCAGCACCGTCATGTCGTATGACTTCTTCGAGCCGTCGACGTCCACCACGGTGAGGCGGATCTCCATCTTCTGGTCGGCGAACCCGTTGTTGAGCGCCTCCATCTTCGCGAGGATCTCCGAGGGCGCGAGCTTCCGCGCCGCGGGCTGGACGGGCGGGGCCGCGGCGGGCTTCTCCGCCGGCGCGGGCGGGGCCTCGTCCTGCGCGAAGGCGAGGCCGGAGGCGAGCAGCAGAGCCGAGGCAAGGACGAACGGTCGCTTCATCGAAGTCTCCCCGAGGGCGTGAGTGGCTTCGGTGGCTTGTACCGGGGGCGGACGACACCGGACAGGGCGCATTCGTTGACGAGTGCCAGCGAGCGCCGGTCTACACTGGGGGGTGCCGTGCGACGCCTCGGCCTCGTCCTGTCGGATCTGCACCTCGGCACCGGCCATCGGCTGGGGCGCATCAACGTGTATGACGACTTCAAGGAGGACGAGCGCCTCGCGCAGTTGCTGGCGCGCTACGCCGCAGAGGACGCGACGACGCACCTGGTGCTGAACGGCGACATCTTCGATCTGCTGAAGGTGCCCATCCTCGGGCGCTTCCCCGACGCCATCAGCGAAAGGCTCGCGTGCATCAAGCTGTACCGCTGTCTCAAGGGGCACCCCCGGGTGGTGAAGGCGCTCGGGGACTTCCTCGCGAACGGACGAAACCTCATCACCTATCAACCCGGCAATCACGACCTCGAGCTGTGGTTTCCCGCCGCTCAGGCGTTGTTCCGCCGCTTCGTGACGGGCGACGACGCGCACCCGCGGGTCCGCTTCGTCGAAACCGGCCAGGCGTTCTTCACCCTTGACGGCGTGCAGTTCCACCACGGCCACCAGTTCGAAGCGCTGCACGCGATCGACTACGGAAAGTTGTTTCTCCCGCGCCCGGGGCGCGAGCCGATCCTCAACCTCCCGTGGGGGAGCCTCTTCATCCTCCACGTCGTCAACGAGCTGGTCCGCGAACGCCCGTACCTCGACAAGGTGCACCCGTTCTGGCCGCTCTTCGTCGGGGGCATGCTGTTCGACACCCGCTTCACCGCGAAGATGGTGGGGACGAGCGCGTGGGCGTTCTTGAAGGCGCGCTTCAACCCGAGTTGGTGGCAGAAGCGGCCGTTCGAGAAGATCTCGAAGTTCCTGCGCAATGACGTGGCGTTCTTTGAGCACCTCGACCGCTACGCGCAGCGGATCCTCGTCGGCTCCCGCGATCTGCGCGCGGTCTTCATGGGCCACACGCACGTGCCCATGGTGCGCACCTGGAAGGCGCACGGCGTGACGAAGGTGTACGTCAACACCGGCACGTGGATCCCCATGGTCGACCTGGGCCTCGGCCGGCTCGGGCAGCGCCTCGAGCTGCACTACGGCGCGATCGAGTGGCTGCCCGACGGCCCGCGCGCCTCGCTGCACCGCTGGCACGGCGTGCGTGCCGAGAGCGAGGAAGTCATCGCCTGAACCCCGGCCGCGGCCCGGCGCTGGAGGCGCCGGGCGCGGAGGGCCAGAACGGCTCGAGAAGAGGGCTCGGCGATGGCGGTCCGCTACGCGCTCGCCACTCGCACCACAGGCTTACCGCCTTCGGCGCCGTGGCAGCAGGACGAGCGCCGCCGCGAGCGCGACCCCGTCAATTCCCGCGGTCCCCGTGCACCCGCACCCGGCCGGGCTGGTCGGCATGCCCGTGCCTGCGTCGATGGTGCCGGAGCCTGCATCGGAGCCGGGTTGCGTGCCGGCGTCCTGAGGCGCACCTGCGTCCGACTGGATACCGGCGTCGCCATCGGTGCCTGCGTCCGTTTCGACGCCCGCATCCGGCTCTGCACCAGCATCGCTCGAGCTTCCGGCATCGACGGACGTACCCGCGTCGACGGACGTACCCGCGTCGACCGGCGACACACCGGCATCCAGATCCGGCAGGCACGCTCCTGCGAAGCAACCACTCGTGCAGTTCGCCGTCACCTCCGGGGGGCAGTTCGTCGACATCCCGGAGCAGGTCGCCTCGGCGACCGCCTGGCTGCCGCTGCACGCAGCGGGACGGCAGACGTGGGAGGCCGGCAACGTGACGCAGGTGCCATCGGCCGGCGCACCGGCGCGCACGCTGCATCCCTGGCAGTCATCCGGCGCACCACCACCGCAGGCTGTATCGCAACACACGCCGTCCACGCAGAAACCCGACATGCACTGCGCGTCGGCGGTGCAGAAGTCACCTTGCGGCCCGGCCGAAGCGCCCGAGTAGTGCCACGTGGCCAACGGCACCCCGACTCCGCTCGGTTGAAGGGCCACGACGCGCTGCACCCCAAGCGGGGCGAGGAGCGTGTACTGGGTGCCCGGCGAGTCGCCCGTCAGCGTCTGGAGCGACCATTGAAAGGACGAGCCGGACACCTCGAGAATCCAGGTGTTCGAAAACTTCGAGCCTCCAGCTGGAGGAACGAGCTTCAGAACCCCTCCACCGAAGCCGGTCCACGGCGTCGTGCTCCCGGGCGTCGAGGGCAAAGTGCCAGTGAGCGTGCGAGTCGCCCACGTCGAGCCGTTGAACTCACGCACGAAGTTGGTGCCGACGAAGAGGAGTCGGCTCCCGACCCCCGCCAGCTCACCATTACCGGTCGGCGCGGTGAGCGACGTCCACGCCATGCCGTCCCACGACCACAAGTCGGTCAGGGTGCCCGACGCGCCCGAGCCTCCGTACAGGTAGGCCGTGGCGCCCGTGGAGGTCATCGGCAGGCTCGTCAAATCGCGGGAGGGTGGCGAGGTGGCCGGCATGCGCTGCGTCCAGCTGGTGCCATCCCACTCCCATGTGTCCGACAGCAGCGCCGTCGACTGCAGCGACCTGCCGCCGAATAGGACGAGTCTGTTGCCCACGCGAGCCAGCCCGGCGCCATTCCGTGCCGAAGGCGCGGCAGCAGCCAGCGAAGTCATCTGCGTCCACCGCTCGCCATCCCACCGCCAGGTCTGTACCGTCGCCGACGCGCCCAGGTTGTTCTGGTTCGACAAATCGGGCGCGCCCGTGAAGCCGCCAACCAGAAACACCTCGTTTCCCAGACTGGCCGCCGCCCATGTGTTGTTCGTTGCGCTGGGCGCAACGACCGGCGTGATGTTGACCCAGTCCTTCCCCCCAAAGCGCCACGTGTTCTCCGCGGTGAGCTGGGTACCCCGAAAAGTGGTGTTCGTGCGCGGCGCACCGAAGATGAACGCCGTGCCGTCCACTTCCGTCATTTGCACACCTGTATGATTGGGCGTCATGACGTCCGTGCGCCGCGCCCACGTCGAACCGTCCCATTCCCAGAGGTCGCGAAGTGCCGAACCGTTCTGCGTGCCCAACGCCAACACCAGCTTGTTCCCGACCCGGGCAAGCGCGCCGCCCTCACGGTCGGTCGGGAAGGTCGCCGGCATCTTCCGCGTCCAGGTCGTGCCGTCGAAGCCCCAGAGCTGAACCTGCCCCCCGAGGAAGGGCGTGGTGATGAGCAGCAGCTCGTTGCCCAGGACCGCCAGCGATTTCGCCGACGGAAAGCCCGGAGGTACCGTCAGCTTGCGCCACGACTGCCCGTCGAACTCCCAGACGTCGGCGAAGGGCGTAAGGGGGTTTTGCGGCGTGCCTCCAGCGAGGTAGAGCTTTCCCTGGAAGGCAATCATCGACGCGCCGAGCCGCGGTTCCGGCCCGTTCACAACGGAGTGCTCGACCCAATTCGAGCCATTCCATTCCCAGAAGTCACCAAACAGCTGCTGGCCCTGCGCGTTGCCACCGCCGAACAGCCACAGGCGCCCCTGGTACCCGGCGAGCGCCGGCGAGCGCCGAGCCGGAGGCCGCGTCGTCACTTCGATGTGCCGCCAGGTCCCGTCGCTCCATTCCCACAAATCATCGAAGAGGAAGCTGGTCGTTCCATCAAAGACTCGTCCACCGAAGACGTAGGCGCGAGTGCCCAGCCCGGCCAGGCCGAAGTCGACGCGGCGCGGGGGCGAGCGCACGGCGTCGCGCTGCACCCACGTCGACCCCGTCCACTGCCACGCATCAGCGAGCGAGTACTCAACGTTGTTGGAATTCAGCTTCGAGCCGCCGAAGAGAAACGCTCCGCCCTGGAACGGCACCATCGCGTAATAGGTGCGCTTGGGCTCTGGTTCGACGGCACTGTACACGCGTGTCCAGGCGCTTCCGTTCCACGCCCATGTGGAACGGCCATCGCCGGTGACACCATCGTCCCCATTGAAGTAGAGAAGTTGGCCGTTGACCTCCGCGAGCGCACCATTCGTCCCGGGCGGGGTGCCGGTGCGCTGCGTCCACGTGGTTCCGTCCCACTCCCAGGTCGAGGCCGGGGAACCGGCCGACAGCAACACCACCTTGTTCTGCGCCGCGAAGCTGCCCAGCACCGGACGCCACGGCCCCGGCGGACTGGCGGCTGGCGTGCGCTGCGTCCACGCCACGCCGTCGAATTCCCAGGTGTCATTGAGTGGGCTACACGAGCCGCCGGATCCGGAGGACCCACCGCACCCACCGAACAGGACTGCGACGGAGCCGCGGACGGCGAGGCCCGCGTTCGTTCTGGGCGAGGGCGCGGTCGAGGACATCACCTGCGTCCACGTCTGCCCGTCGTATACCCAGGTCTGATTCGACAGGGCGGTAGCGCCGCTCGGCTGCGGGCGGCTGCCGCCGAAGAGCACGATGGTGTTGCCGAGCGTCACCATGGCGTGACCGTGCGTCGGCGGCGGAAGCGTGGCGGGCCGGAGCTGGAGCCAACCGAAACCGTCCCATTCCCAGAAGTCGCCGCGGGGCGAGCCGGACGAGTTGCTCGAGATGCCGCCGAAGAGGTACACGCGTCCATTGAGGGTCGCGAGGGCATGGTCGCCCCGCACGTCAGGCCCCGTCATCAACGTCCACCCGGCGACTTCGATGACCGGGTCCACCAGCACTGGGAATTGCACCTCGGCTGGCCACTGCAGTTCCACCCGCAGCGTCTTGCCCTGCAGCCGCATCGCCCCCCCGAAGCGCCGGCCGGCCGCATCGACTGCCACGGGCCGCCGCACGATGAGCGCCAGCGCGCCCGAGGCGTCTTCGAAGTGCACCTCGCCGCGCGACTCACGAACGGCACCGGCCGTCCATTCCGCATCAAGCGTGAAGTCCCGGGCCCCCTGCGGACCCCGCACCAGCCACGACACCTCGACGTGCGCCCCACCGCCAGAAATGACGGTGTCAACCAGCGGCCTGCTGTCGGCGAAGACGATGGCCTGGCCCGCGCGTTCGGCCCTGGCTGCAAGGACGGGCTCCGCAAGCGTCAGGGTGCCCACCGCATGGCGCACCTTCATCAGCGGGCGTCCACCGTCAGCCACCTTCACGCGTGCGGGGTACACCCCGCTTGCCGTCGGCTGCAGCACCCACCCCGCATCATCGTCGTCGTGCCGCCAGTCGCGCGCCACGCCCCACCGTCGGGCCAGTTCCTCGTCCTGCTGCGCCAGCGCACGCACCCACGTGGCGGGCGGCTGGGATGTTATCGGGGAGAATCCCCGGTCAACCGTTTCACCACAGCCACCAAGCCACACCCCGACGAAGAGCACGACCAGCAACCGTCGCATTGATTTCCCTCCCAAACGCAGACTCGCTGCGCCGAAAGTGACGCACAATGGCGTCGGAATGTTGTAGTGGTGCGCAATAATGAGTCAAGCGTTGAGGCGCCCGGGGAACTCAGTCAGAGCGCGCACCGCACGTCGACGACACACGGTTTGCCTTTCCGTGGGCACGGACTCAAGGCTGCTGGTCACCTCGCGCTGACGGTCGCCGAGGTGGTGGCCCGGCCGTGTTGCCGACATCGGCGCGGCTGCTGACTTCGCCGCTGTCCTCGGCGCGACGCGGCGCACCCTCGTGCCGTTGAACGCCCCGGCTCGGGCTCGTCGCTGGCGACTCAAAAAAAAAAAATGCAGCGGTCCCGTCGCGGCCGGTCGGGACCGGCTCCGGCGCGCGACATGACCACCGCTGAGCATGCCCGGGAAAGCGAAACCCGGGTCGGTTCCGAGAGAGGCTCTCAGCGAATCGACGCTTCGTAGATCTCCTTCACCAGCTTCGGATCCACGAACGGGTTGCGATCGTTTCGGCCGGTGAAGGCGGCCTCGGTCTGCGGCCGCCAGAGGAAGTCGGGGTTGGGGCTGTTCGAGGCCCAGCCGCCGTTGACGAACTTCCCATTCTTCTCCTCGAGCCAGTAGCGGTAGCGCTCGGTGCCGCCGCCACCGCCGAGGGAGACCTCCCGCTCGACCCAGACGATTTTCCCGTCACCCGCCGGCCCGTTGTAGCCCTTCTTCAGCAGGTCGTCGGAGGCCCAGGACGGCTTGAGCCCGTCCTTGTAGTAGGTGTCGTCGGCCTTGTAGAAGTTGTAGTTCCACACGTGGTCGCCCGAGTCCTTGTCCATGACGGCCGGGCGGCCCGACTTGAGCCACGCGCCGATGGTCTCGTGCATCAGGACCGGATCGTCCCGCCGGTCCTCGCGGGCGACGAAGTTGAGCTCCGACTTCTTGTAGGTCTTCTCGGTACCGTCCATCAGGCGGACCTTCACCTCGTCCGGCAGGTTGTTGCTGGTGATGGCCCAGTCCTGCTGCCGGCGAACGCCCGTCTCGAAGTCGATGCCGTCGGTGAGAATGGTGCCCTTCACCTGCTGGCCGTTCTTCAAGGCGATGACGTCCGGGTTCGCGTCGTAGCGGTTTCCGACGAAGTCCGAGCCGCCGCCCTGGCTGTCGGCGAGCACCGTGAGCAGGCCCTTGATGTCCTGGACGGTGAACTTCACGCCGTTCAGCTCGACGTCGTGCTTCGGCTCCTCGAAGAGGATGCCCGCGCGCGCCACCTTGTCGCAGCTGCCCCACCAGCCGACCGACATGGTGCTGTCCGTCTTGCCGTCCTTGCCGAACTGGCCGCGGCCGTCGAGGAAGTCCCACGCCACGTCAGCGTCGATCTTCCCGTTGTTGTTGAAGTCGACGCCCGTGGTGCGCTCGGCGTCCTTCTCGTTCAGCATCGAGTTGGGGATGTAGTGGCCCGTCTCCTTGTTCACGAGCCAGTTGAGCGCCGGCTTGAGCTCGAAGTTCCGCGCACCCTCGGCCATGCCGCGCGCCTTCAAGAGCGCGTCGAACTTCTCGAGCGGGCCGCCCTTGGCCCACAGGTTCGACGAGGCCGAGCCCACGTCGTCGCCGCTGCCCGCCATGGGCCAGTACGTCGTCGTCCACGGCTTGCGGTTCGCCTCGATCGTCACCTTCTCGGGCTGCGCGGGCGTCGGCGGCGTCGGCGGGTTCGGCGCAGCGCCCAACAGGCGCTCGAACTCGCGCTTGCCCGCGGCGGTGAACTTCGAGGCGTTCGCCTGGAAGATGCTCTGCAACTCCGCCCTCTCACCCGCGTCGATCGCCCCGCCATCGTTGGCGGCCTTGAAGAGGTTGCGCACCTCGTCGCGCGTGATGCGGTTGTTGGTGAGCGCAGTGGACAGCGACGAGCGGATGGAAGCGATGGACATGGGCCGGTTCCCCTTGGGTAGGTGGGTACGAAACTGCCTACATTGTCGGACAGAGCGGCGGAGAGTTTCGCACACGCGTGAACTCCTGGCTGCGGTGACGTGCAACTCGCTGAAGTCCTTTCGGTTTTCGGTACACTTCGGCGCATGCCGAGGCCGGTGGCCAAGCCGCTAAAGAAGCCGAAGGGGCCCGCGCAGGTGAGCGAGGCGGTGTTTCGATCGCGCGCGCGCGGCGCGTTGCTCGGGCTTGCGGTGGGCGAGGCGCTCGGGGTGCCGGTGGAGAGCCGCAACGTGCCGTCGGCGCCCTTCCCGCAGCTCAACGACGGGCCGACCGTCGACATGCGCGGCGGCGGGCGCTTCGAGCGCAGGGCGGGCCAGGTGGGCTGGTGCAGCGAGATGGCGTTCTGCGTGAGCGAGGTCTTGCGCACGCAGCGGGCCTACGACGTGTTCGAGGTGGCGAAGGCGTACGCGCGCTGGGCGCCGCACGCGGAGGAGGTGCCGGAGCCGACGAAGCAGGCGCTCGAGCAGGTCGCCGAAGGGAAGAGCCCCGAGTACACCGGCCGCCGCGTGTGGATCGAAGGGCAGCAGCGCGTGCGGGACAACGGCGTGCTGGGGCGCTCGGTGCCGGTGGGCGTCTTCTTTGCGCGGCGGCAGGACCTGCGGGTGACGGCGTCGCTCGACGACGCGTGCATCAGCCACTTCGATCCACTCTGCCAGCTCGCGGCCGCGACGGTGAACGGCGTCATCGGAGCGGCGATCGCCACGCCGAAGGAGCGCCTCGAGACGCCGGAGGTGCTGAAGGTGGCGGAGGCCGAGCTGTCGCTCGCGGCGCTGACGCTGGGCCGGCGCGAGAGCGACTGGGTCTCCATCGTGAAGGACGCGGCGGACTGGCTGCGCGACGACATCCGCGCGGCGCAGGACGACGACCCGATGCTGTACGGGCCGGAGCTGCACCTCTTCTTCCCGGTGCCGACGCTGGTGCGCACCACCTTCCGCCTCGCCTTCTGGGAGCTGTTCCACGCGCCGTCTTTCGAGTCGGGCGTCATCGACGCGGTGAATCGCGGCGGCGACGCGGACACGCACGGCGCGGTGGTGGGCGCGCTGCTGGGCGCGGTGTACGGCGAGGAGGCGATTCCCCCCAGGTGGACCGAGGTGGTGATGGAGTCGCCCGGGCCGTCCGTCGGCGGCCCGCACTGGAACGTGTACCACCCGCGCTTTTTGGTGACGCTCGCGGGCCTCGAGCCGGATCCGCAGGAGCCCGCGCGCTGAAGCGTCAGGCGGGCTCGTCGGCCTCGTCGCCGGGCCGCGGCGGCAGCGGGTGTTCGCCGTGGGAGAGCTGCGCGCCGAAGAAGCCGACCAGCACGCGCGCTACCGCACCACCAGCACCGGCTTCTTGCACACGTGCACGAGGCGGTCGGCGACGCTGCCCAGCATGACGCGGGACACGGCGTTGTGGCCCTTCGCGCCGATGACGACGCCCCACACGCGCGGCTCGTCGGCGAGGTCGGCGATCGCCTCGGCGGGCGCGCCGTGCAGCATGGTCGTCTCGCAGGTGCTGCCGAGGTCCGTCACCACCTTCACCGCGGCCTTGAGCGCGTCCTCGGCGAGGAGGCGGTTGCCTTCCTCCACCCTCTGGATCGCCTCGGCGTAGGCGGTGGGCGGCAGGAGGATCGGCTTGAGCACGTAGACGAGCTCGAGGCCGAGGCCCATCGCCTTCGCCAGCTCCACCGCGGTGCGCACGCCCTTGAGCGAGGGCTCCGAGCCGTCCACCGCCACCAGGATCGTCTTCATGGCCTGCCTCCGTGTTTTCTCAGCCCAAGCGCGGCACCACCGTCACCCGGTCGCCGACGCGCACCTCGCCCTCGCGCTCCACCCAGCCGACGAGGCCGCGCTTGTGCCGCGCCGCCTTCACGAAGTCCTGCGCGACGCGCGCGTCGCACTTCGCGGCCGCGACGATCGCCCGGCCGGCCCTGGTGCACGGCTCGTTGTCCGAGTCGACGACGACGATGGCGCCGGACTCGAAGACGAGGCGCGTCGACGGCATGAGCGTGGTGAAGCCGTCCACGTCGGACACGCACACGTTCGCGCCCAGCCAGCGGTAGTCGAGGTGCGGCAGGGCCAGCGTCCGCGCGATGTCGGCGAGCTCCTCCAGGCTCACCAGCGACAACTGCCGCGCGTTGCGGAGCATGGTGCCCTTCGCCACGTGCCTCTGGCGCACGCCGGCGCGCATCGTCAGGCCGCCGTGGCGGTCGCCGGGGATGCCCGCGAACGTGAGCGTCAGCACGTCAGCGGCGCGGGTGACGAATTCGCCCGGAACGTCCGCGATGCCCAGGTGCTCGACGCGCACGAGGCCCTCCCCCTTCAGTGCACCACCAGCACCGGCCGGTGGCAGATGTGCACGAGCCGGTCCGCCACGCTGCCCACGAGCAGCCGCTTCACCGCGCCGAGGCCGCGCGAGCCGACGACGACCATGTCGGCCTCTTGCGCCTCCGCGAGCTCGGAGATGGTCTCTGCCGGCGGGCCCAGCTTCACCACGCAGCCCACCGCGGGGCTGCCGAGCGCCTCGACCGCCTTTCCCAGCACCTGTTGCCCGCGGGCGAGCTCCGCCTGGTGCAATTCGTCGAGCGGCGCGTAGGCCACGTCGCCGGGGATCACCGCCGGCGGGACGACGAAGACGAACGTCACCTTCGCGCCGAAGGGCTTCGCGTACTCGAGCGCCGTCCGCGCGCCCTTCAGCGAAGGCTCGGAGCCGTCGACCGCCACGAGGACGTGCTTCATGGCGCCATGGTGGACCCGTCTGAACGGGAGCGCAACGACCAACCCTGTTCCCGTCGGGGACCCATCGTGTATAGGCGCCCGCATGGCGTCGTTTTCCGTCCAGAATGTCAGCAAGGCCTACGGCCCCAAGAAGCTCTTCGAGAACGTCAACGTCGCGTTCAGCGCGGGCCGCCGCTACGGCCTCACCGGCCCCAACGGCGCCGGCAAGACGACCTTCATGAAGATCCTCGCCGGAGACGAGGAGCAGGACTCCGGCGAAATCCTCCGCCCGAAGAAGCTGGGCATCCTCCGGCAGGACCACTTCAAATACGAGGACGTCCGCGTGCTGGACGTGGTCATCATGGGCAACAAGCCCTTGTGGGCGGCGCTGGAGGAGAAGCACAAGCTGCTCGAGAAGCACGACCTCACCGAGGACGAAGGCCACCGCCTCGGCGACCTCGAGGGCGTCATCGCCGAGGAGGACGGCTACTCCGCCGAAGCCGACGCCGGCGCGCTCCTGATGGGCCTCGGCATCGAGGAGCGATTCCACGAAGGGAAGCTGAAGGAGCTCACCGGCGGCTACAAGCTGCGGGTGCTGCTCGCGCAAGCGCTGTTCGGCAAGCCCGAAGGCCTCTTGCTCGACGAGCCCACCAACCACCTCGACATCGACTCCATTCGGTGGCTCGAGAACTTCCTGCACGAGTACGAAGGCGTGCTGATCACCATCTCGCACGACCGGCACTTCCTGAACTCGATCTGCACGCACATCGCCGACATCGACTACGAGACGATCATCATCTACCCCGGCGGGTACGACGACATGGTGCGCCAGAAGGCCCAGGTGCGCTCGCGCGTCGAGGCGGAGAACGCCGAGAAGCAGAAGAAGATCGCCCAGCTCAACGACTTCATCTCGCGCTTCTCGGCCGGCACGCGCGCCAGCCAGGTGCAGAGCCGCAAGAACCAGCTCGAGAAGCTGAAGCTGGAAGACGTCAAGCGCTCGAACATCGCGAGGCCCTTCATCAAGTTCGAGCAGAAGGCCCCGTCGGGGAAGCAGACGCTGGAGATCGAGGGCATCACCAAGAGCTACGACGGGCGCGTCATCATCCCCCCGTTCCGCGCGCTGGTGACCAGAGGCGAGAAGATCGCCGTCATCGGCAAGAACGGCGTCGGCAAGTCCACGCTGGTGAAGATGATCGCCGGCGTCGAGCAGCCCGACGCGGGCACGCTCAAGTGGGGCCACAACGCGTCCGTCGGCTACATGCCCCAGGACCACCACGGCATCATCAAAAAGGGCACCACCGTCTACGGCTACCTGCGCGATCTCGCCGACATCAAGATGTCGAACGAGGAGGTCTCCGGCCTGCTCGGCCGCATGCTCTTCTCCGGCGAGGAGCGCATGAAGCCCACCGACACGCTGTCCGGCGGCGAGACGGTGCGCACCCTGCTCTGCCAGCTGATGATGAAGAAGGACAACGTCCTCATCCTCGACGAGCCCACCAACCACCTCGACCTCGAGTCCATCGCCGCGCTCGCGGAAGGCCTCGAGCGCTATGAGGGCACCGTCATCATCGTCACCCACGATCAGCAGCTCATCTCCGAGGTCGCCACCCGCATCTGGGCGCCTCGTCCCGGCAAGGACGTCATTGATTTCGTGGGCGGCTTCGAGGACTTCCTGGTCAAGCACCAGGACGTGGCCGCCCAGCGCCGGTAGCTCAACCATTTCGAGCCGTTTGATTCGACGGCGCGCCCTTGCGCGTGCGGGGGGCCCCGCAGAAGATCCAGGCCCCATGCGTACTCTTCCGGTGGTGACCCTGCTCGTGGTGCTGGGTGCGTCCTCCTGCGCCAAGGAGCGGCTCGTCGCGGCCCTGTGCCGCGCCGACGACGACTGCCAGGCCGGCTACCTCTGCGAGAACTACGAGTGCGTGCCGCGCGAGGCGAAGTCGTGCAGCAACGTGCTGGACGGCAACCCGATCCTCCAGCCGACGCCGCACGTCGTGGACTTCGGGACGTTGGACTCGCAGGCGGCGCTCCTGCAGACGGTGCGCCTCGACAACATCGGCAACTGCACGCTGACGCTGTTCGAGGCCAACCTGAAGGACGACGCGCTGGGCTTCAGCTGCGATCTCTGCACCACGTCCTTCCCCAAGGAGATCTTCCCCGGCCGCGGCATCGAGCTGAACGTCGCGTACACGCCCACCGACGTGAAGGCCGCGTCCACCGAGTTGGTGCTGCTGTCCGACGACAAGGAGTACCCGACGCTCCGGGTGCCCGTGCACGCCAACTACATCGGCACGCCGCAGCTGTCGGTGAACCCGAACCCGGTGGACTTCGGCTACACCGCCCAAGGCCGCCTGGTGCGCAAGACGGTGCAGATCACCAACCAGGGCACCGGCACCGCGCCCATCACCATCACCAACATCGCGCTGGCGCCGCCCGACACCATGGACTTCTCGCTGGTGGCGCCCTCCACGCTGCCGCTGACGCTGGTGCCCGTCGGCGCGGACATGGGCGCCGTCGAGTCGCTCGAGGTCCGCTACACGCCGCGGACGCTGGCCGAGCACACCGCCGACCTCGTCGTCACCACCACGCGCGGCACCGTCACCGTACCCATGAAGGGCAACTCGTCGACCCCGCCGAAGATCACCGTCAACCCGCTGATGATCGACCTGGGCAACGTGGCGCTCGGCACCAGCACCTTCAAGACGCTCACCATCGTCAACGAGGGCGGCGCGCCGCTCACCGTCACGCAGCGCTGGGGCGGGATGAACCCGACCACCGACCTCTACACCACGCCGCAGGTGGTGCCGGCGATCGCCCCGGGGCAGTACGTCGAGGTGCAGGTCGCGGTGACCGCCACGCAGACCGGCGCGTACTCGGGCCTGCTCCTGCTCGAGACGAACGATCCGCAGAAGCCGTCCCTCACCATCCCCGTCACCGCGACCGGCGTGCCCGGCCCGGGCCCCGCGGTGGTGAAGCTGGAGATGACGTACGAGAACGGCTCGGACACCGCGTTCGACAACGACGTGCGCAACGTCGACATGACGCTCGAGCACCCGTTCGGCTACGTCTGCAACAAGCAGAACCCCAACCCGATGAACTGGGGCGCCTACGGCACCCCGACGTGGCTCGCCTTCGCGCCCAAGGAAGAGCCCGAGCGCATCGTGCTGGCCGACGCGATGCAGGATGGAACCTGGCGGGTGATGGTGAGCTACCAGGCCGACTGCGCCTCGCTGCCGACGCAGCTGCTCGCGGGCCTGCTCGGCGTCAGCGTCGACGTCCTCATCGACTACCTCACCGGCGGCGTCGTCAACATCCCCGGGCAGGACATCGGCCAGCTCATCAGCCAGATCTGCCTGTCCACCAGGGGCACCAACGTCAACGTGAAGGCCTACGTCAACGGCATGTTGATCGGCGAGCGGCAGGTGTCGCTCGGCCGGAAGGGCGACAGCACGTACGCCCTGGACCTCGTCCGCACGGGCGGCACGTTCTCGATTCGCTGAAGGGACCGACCGTATGCTCCGCCCCCCCGCCCTGGTCCTCCCGCTGCTCCTCGCCGCCGCCTGCGGCACGAAGAGCCCCGAGCCACCGCCCGGCCCGGTGATCCCCGCCTTCCGCGGGCTGCTCGCGACGCCGCCGCAGCTCACGTACACCTGCGTCATCCCCGGCTGCGACACCACCTTGACCGTGAAGGTGGCATCGAACGTGAACCGCCGCATCGCCATCAAGCGCATCGTCCTGTCGGGGGAGAACGCCGACTACACCGTCAAGCCGAGCGAGCCGGCGCCCTTCATCCTCGGCGCGGCGAGCGACTTCTCGGTCGACGTGCAGTTCGCGCCGAAGTCCGCGCCGGCCGCCGAGAGCCTCGCGCTCCTGGTCACGTACACCGACGCCAGCGCCGAGGAGAGCCCCGACCGCATCGAGCCCGGCGAGCTCCGGATTCCGCTGGTGCGCCGGCTCGTCGGCGAGCCGATGATGGCCGTGACGCCGCCCACGCTCAACTACGGCGTGGTGCCGCTCAACGTGCGCAAGTCCCTGCCGGTGACGGTGAAGAACGTCGGCTTCGGCAACATCGCCATGGCCGTCGACCAGGCGGACGCCGGCATCGACGCGCTCATCGTCACCCTGCCCGCGAAGGCCGCGCTGGTGCCGGACGCCGGCGTCGAGGTGCCGATCAGCTTCGCGCCCACCACCGAGGTGTACGTGAAGCACGCGGTGCTGCTCGGCTCGACCACGCCGGGCGTCGATCCCGTCTCCGTGCAGGTGGAAGGCACCAGCTACTCGACGCCGCGCATCCTCGTAGAGCCGGAGGAGCGCGCGATCGACTTCGGCGAGGTGCCGCGCCGCTCATCGCGCAAGGTGACCGTGCGGGTCGCCAACGTCGGCGGGCAGACGCTGAACCTCACCAACGTCGCCGTGCGCGACCTGTCCGGCAACCTGAAGGTGACGCTGCCCAACGGCATGAGCACCGCCACGCTGCTGCCGCTGCAGCGCCTGTCCATCGAGCTGCAGCTCGACGGCACCAACGCCGGCGTCGTCGACGGCGCGCTGATCCTCGACTCGAACGACCCGATGCGCGGGAACCTCGAGGTGCCCATCATCGGCACGGTCACCGAGCCGCGCCTCTTGGCCTCGCCGATGACCATCGACTGGGGCGTGGTGCCGATGGGCTGGGCGGTGTCGAAGCCCGTCGAGCTGCGCAACGTCGGCTTCGGCAGCCTGACGGTGAAGAACATCACCTTCGTCGGCGGCACCAGCTCGCTCTACACCTTCAAGAACCTGCCGCCGCTGCCCGCGGTGCTGCCGCGCGAGAGCCGGCTGGCCTTCGAGGTGGAGTTCCGCGCGGAGACGGCCGCGGCCTTCATGGGCTCGGTGTCCATCGAGACGGACGACCCGGTGAACCCGTTCCAGGAGGTCGCCCTGAGCGCCACCGGCGGCACCTGCGCGGCGGGCTGCCCGATCGCCCACGGCACGCCGAGCTGCACCTCGGGCGCCTGCACCATCGGCGCCTGCGACACGGGCTGGTACGACACCGACCAGTCCGCGGCCACCGGCTGCGAGTGCCAGGAGATCGGCACCGATCCCGGCGAGTTCTGCAGCTCCGGCCTCAACAAGGGCACGTTGTCGGACACCGGCGCGTCCACCAGCCACACCGGCATCATCCACTCGGAGACCGACGTCGACTTCATCCGCTTCTTCGGCGAGGACCGCTCGCAGTTCCTCTCGGACGACTACGACGTGCGCATCAACCTCTCGAGCGGCGACCCGAACATCACGATGTGCGTGTATCGCTACGACACCGCGAGCAACGTCAACGAGTGCTACCTGAACAACGAGACCTGCAACATCCGCAGCTTCCGCAGGGACGGGTCGCTCGGGCGCGAGGACGGCGCGGTCTACTACATCAAGATCTTCCGCCAGCCGAACACGCCGGCCACCTGCACGCCGTACACCGTGTACATGCAGAACGGCTGAGGCGAGTCATTGCCTCGAGCGCGTCATCTCCACCATCGTGCGGCGAAAGCCCAGCGACTCGAAGAGCGCCTGGGCCTCGGCGTTCTGGGTGGCCGACATGAGCACCACGCGGGGCGCGCCCTTCGCCTCCAGCGCCGCCACCGCGGCCTCCACCAGCCTCCGGCCCACGCCACGGCGGCGGAAGCGCGCGTCGACCGCCACGTCGTGCAGCCCGCCGTGTGCGTCGAGGAGCCGGCTCCAGTCGCGCGCCTCGACGGCGCCGAACGCGTAGCCCACCACCTGCCCGTCCAGCTCGGCGACCAGCAGCACCACCTCGGGCCGGCCCAGCTGCGCGCCGAAGAACCAGCGGTAACCCTCGTCGACGCGCTCGGTGAGAAAGAAACGGTCGGCGTCCCAGCGGTGGTGCAACCGCACCAGCTCGCCCGCCAGCGTGCCCACCGGCCCCAGGTCGTCCTGCCTCATCTCGCGGATGGTGACGCCGCTCATGGCGGCGAGCGTGTTAGGAGGCCCACGGACACCGCGCAATGCCTTCGCCGACCTGCACCACCGGAGACGCCACGAAACCGGACACCTGGGCGCGCGCGCTCGGTGGCCGCGTGGCCGACGCGCTGGTGAGCGACCCGCCGTACTGCCTGCTGACACGGCGGCGGAAGGGCGGCGACCTGCGCGATCCGAAGCAGAAGAAGATCGATCGCGGGCCGGTGCGCCGCTTCGAGAGCGTGCGCGACTACCGGCTGTTCACCAGGACGTGGCTCGAGGTGGCGGTGAAGCACCTCGCGCCGTCGGCGCCGCTGGTGCTGTGGACGAACCTGCTGGGCCGCGAGCCCATCACGCTGGTCGCGAAGGATCTCGGCTGGGCACACCTCCGCGGCGAGTACGTGTGGGGCAAGCGCACCCGCGAGTCGAACAGCGGCGAGGAGATTCTGCGCGTCGTGGAGACCGCGCTCGTCTTCACCCGCGAGCCGGCACCGACGCCGACGTTGGCCGATCCCTCGCTGCCGTGGGCGGTGGTGGCGGGCTACGACGACGACGGCGAAGGGAAGCGCTGGGGCGACCACCCCAACCACAAGCCGTTCGGCGTGCTGGAGCCGCTGTTGCGCACGTGGACGCTGCCGGGGCAGCTGGTGGTGGACTGCTTCGCGGGCTCCGGCTCCATCCCCGTGGCCGCGCGCCGGCTCGGGCGCGAGGTCGCGTGCATCGAGCTCGAGCCGGAGTGGGCGGCGCGCGTGACGCAGCGCCTGCAGGAGACGACGCCGTGAGCCGCCCCACCGTGCTCCTCTTCGACATCGACGGCACGCTGGTCACCACCGGCGGCGCGGGCCGCCGCGCCATCGAGCGGGCCTTCGAGATGGTCCACGGCCGCCGCGACGCGTGCTCGCACTTCCCCTTCGACGGCATGACGGATCGCGCGATCGTCCGCGGCGGGCTGACGGCGATCGGCCTCGAGGCCACCGACGCGGCCATCGACGACATGCTGTCCCGCTACCTCGCGGTGCTCGAAGACGAGGTCGCCCGCACCGAGGACGCGCGCTACCGCGTGCACGCCGGCATGCTCGAGGCGGTGCTGGCCGGGCTCGACGCGGGGATGGCGGTCGGCCTCGGCACCGGCAACATCCGCGAGGGCGCGCGCGTGAAGCTGGAGCGCGTGCGCCTCTACCAGCACTTCGCCTTCGGCGGCTTCGGGGACGATCACGAGTCGCGGCCCGAGCTGATTCGCCGGGGCGCCGAGCGCGGCGCGGCGCAGCTGGGCGTTCCGCTGGCCGAGGCGCGCGTCGTCGTCATCGGCGACACGCCGAAGGACGTGGCGGCGGCGCAGGCGATGGGCGCGCAGAGCGTCGGCGTGGCCACGGGGAACTGGTCGGTGGCGCAGCTGCTCACCAGCGGCGCGACGTGGGCGTTTCCGGATCTCTCCGCCGACGGCGCGCTGGCCGCGGTGCTCGGGCGCTGAGGCGGGCACCCGCGCCGGCCGTCAGCGCGATCGGCTGGGGGACGGCGAAGAGACACGTGACGACGCCGACGCCGCCGCCCGGTGGCTCCTGGAGCGTGCACGCCCGAGTCGCCGACGCGAGGCAGGTCCCGAGCTCGCTGTCCGCGACGGTCGAGGAGGCGACCGGGGCGCTGGCGGCGCTCCCCGCTGGCGAGATGACGAAGTTCACGTCGACGCGCCCCTCGACGGCCGGCGTGCGCTGCCGCGCGAGCCGGACGCACGCGCCGGTCCTTGCGCGCGGCTGCTCGCTCACCCGGCGCATCTCCGCGGCGTCGATGGCTCCAAGGACGGTCATCTCCTTTGTCGCTGGAGCAGCGGGGTTGAACGGGACGGGCATCGGGACGACGGGCGGCCCGACGCGGACGTCGACCTGCTGGAAGCCCTGGCGACGCAGGCCTCCGTCATGCGCCGAACGTCATCCGCGCCGGGGGCCGACTCACGGTGCAGGGTGACGGCGTGCACGTCGGCTTGGAGCGCCGCCAATTCGCGGAGCTGGTCGCACAGCTTCCCGACGTCGAGCCCGCCGCGCGCGTCGCGCTGGACTGGCGGCGGGCAGAGGCGCGTGGTGCCGATGGTGAGGGTGAGCGCCTCATCCGAGGCGTGCAGCGCGACCGGGAGCCGCGGGACCTGAAACGCCACCGTCAGCCGACGCCGCGACCGGAGGCACGAAGGCGAGCGAATCACCAGCGAGCGCTCCCAGGAGCGGTGCTACCGCCTCTCGTTCGTCAGTGCCCGGCGATGGGCAGCGGCAGCGCGAAGGCCTCGAGGAACACCTCGGGCAGGTAGTCGAGGTCGCCCTCCGGCCGTCGCTGGTAGCCGCGCCTCTCGTACAGCGCGCGCACGCCCGCCGCGCCGCGCCGCACGTGGAGGCACACGGCCGTCGCGCCGAGCTCCCGCGCCCAGGCCTCCGCGGCGTCCAAAAGCCGCGCGGAGACGCCCGCGCCCCGATGTCTCGCGTGTACAGCAAGGTGCCGCAGGTCGATGGCGCCCGAGATCCACGCCTCGCTGCCCGGCGCGCCCGGCGGCCACGCGGCCGCCGTGCCGACCACCTCACCGCCGTGTTCGACCACCCAGACGCGCGCCACGGCGCGCTTCTCCCGGACGCGGCGCAGCTCCGCCTTGCGGCCCTCGCTCACCACGACGTGCGGCATCTTCCGCGCGTACTGCTCCACGAAGCTCGTCACCAGGAGCTCACCCACCGCGGCGTCGTCCCGCGGCTCGGCGAGGCGCAACACGTAGCCGTCCACCGTCATCGCTTCGCGAAATAGCACCGGGCCCGCCCGCGCTGTGCGCAAAATGCCCCTCACCGATGGCCCTCCGCCGCCTCACCGTGCCGCGCGACAGCCCACCGCGGCTCGACGCCTTCCTCGCGCGCGCCCTGCCCTCGCTCCCCGTCGCCCGCATCCAGCAGTTGTTACGCGAAGGGAAGGTGCGCGTCGGCGGCACGAAGGCGAAGCCGCTCCGCCGGGTGCGCGGAGGCGAGACGGTGGAGCTCGACCTCCCGCCGCCGCGTCCGGTCCCGCGGGTCGACGGTCCGAAACTCAAGGCGCTCTACGAGGACGACGCGCTCCTCGTCGTGGACAAGCCGGCGGGACTCGTCGTCGAGCCCGGCTCCGACGCGCGCTCCCTCGTCGCCGTGGCGGCCACGCAGTTCACCGGCTTCGACGTGGGCGGCCTCGCCGCGCCCGGCATCGCGCATCGCCTCGACAAGGAAACCACCGGCTGCCTCGCGCTGGCGAAGACGGACGAGGCGCTCGCGGCGCTGCGCCTCGCCTTCGAGGAGAAGCGCGTGGCCAAGCGCTACCTCGCGCTCGTCGTGGGCGCGCCGCCGGACGAGGGCGCCTTCGACACGCCGTACGCGAAGCACCCGGGCGACCCGCGCCGCTACACCACGCGCGTGGAGTCGCCGCGGCGCGCGCGCCTGCGCTTCACCACGAGGGAGCGGCTCGGCGAGCTCGCGCTGCTCGACGTGGAGTTGGACACCGGCCGTACGCACCAGATCCGCGTGCAGCTGTCGGAGGCCGGCTACGCGGTCGCGGGCGACTCCACCTACGGCCAGCCGCATGCGCTGGGAGACGCGCTGGGGCGGGTCGCGCTCCATGCCGCACGGCTGCGCATCGAGGGTGTGGCGGTGGCGCCGGTCGACGTGGAGGCCTCGTTGCCGGCTGACTTCGCGGCGCTGCTCGATCGGCTGCGGCGCGCCGTCGCGCGTTGAGAACGGCGCGGCGAGGTGGACCCATGGGCGTCCGGCGCGCCTGCATCGAGGAAGGCCGTCAGACCGGGCTTCCCCTGCCGTGGCCGGCCCGGCGAGCCCCCTCGAGGCAACCGACTCCGCCACCGGCGCGGACGGGTACCTTCGGCCAACCACCACATCACCGTCCCGTCACCGTGCGTGCTAAGTGCTGCCCCCCATGAGCCCCTCGAGCCTCCTCGAAGCCTTCGACGCCGTGGCCCACTCCGAAGTTCTCCTTGCCCGCCTCGGGGCCGCGCAGGCCGAGCTCTCGCGCAAGCAGGGCCTCAAGGACGAGAAGGCCTGGCTCTCGGCCGCGGTCGACCGCGTCACCCACGCGCGCGCCGGCGTGGGCGACCTCCTCACGCGCGTCCTCCGGCTGCCGCAGCTCGAAGCGCTCCGGGAGGAGCACGCCCGCACGCTGCAGCAGGCCGCCGTCGACGCGGTCGAGCGCCTGCAGGCAGGCATCACCTTCCACGGCGGCAGCCGCGCGCCGCTCCTCGAGACGCTCTTCGCCAAGCTGAAGCTGCCCGCGCTGCGCCGCGTCGGCCGCGCGGACTTCGAGAAGTTCTGCGCCGACTTCGAGAGGCGACTCAACGGCAGCTACGTGAAACGCATGCTGGCGGACGCGACGTACGCGCCGCTCGCGCCGGCGCTCACCGGCCTGCGCGCCGCCTTCGCCACCTGGCGCGGCGCCTTCTCGCCCGAGCCACTCGCCGAGACCGAGGCCCGCGCGCTGATGGACGAGCTGGACGCGGCCGCGCGCCGCCTCGAGCTGCCGCTTCGCCAGGCGCGGCTCCTCGCCGAGGCCGCCTGCGCGCCGGTGAAGGATCTCTACGAGTCGTCGGGGCTCGCCGCGAAGCCGAAGAAGCGCACGTTGAAGGCCGTCGTCACCGAGGCCGCCACCGAGGACAGCACCGAGGAGGCCGCCGACGAGCGGCTCGATGACGCCGCGCCCGGGAAGAGGCCGCACACGCCCCGCGAGAAGGGCGCCGAGCCGGTGCTCGACGGGGAGACCGCGTCACCGGCGAAGAAGCCGCGCGTCGCTCGCGAGAAGAAGCCCGCCGCGGAGGCAGTCGCCGCCGAAGCCGAGGACGCGGCTGAGCAGCTCGAATCCGCTGCGCCCGCGAAGAAGTCGCGCGCGCGCCGCGAGAAGAAGCCCGCGGAGGAGCCGCCGACGTTGGCCGCCGAGCCGGCCGCGGGCGCCACGCTCGCGTCTGCCGAGGCGACGGCCTCGCTCGTCCCCGGGCTGGCGTCCGAAGCGGTGCTGGCGCCGGCCGACGAGGCGCCTGCCCCCGCCGCGGAGTGATCCCCGCCGGGCCTCTTGCGAGGCGCGGAGACGTGCGACCGTGACGCCCCTGCCCATCGACGCCGTGCTGCCGCAGGTGCTGGACGGCCTGCGCGCGCGCGAGGCGCTGGTGCTCGAAGCCCCGCCCGGCGCCGGCAAAACCACGCGCGTCCCGACGGCGATCCTCGACGCGGGCCTCGCCGGCGACGGCGAAATCGTCGTCCTCCAGCCGCGCCGCCTCGCCACCCGCCTCGCCGCCGTGCGCGTCGCCGAGGAGCGCGGCGAGCGCGCCGGCCAGACGGTCGGCTACCAGGTCCGCTTCGAGGACGTGTCGTCGGCGAAGACGCGCATCCGCTTCGTCACCGAGGGCATCCTCACGCGGCGGCTCGTCGGCGACCCGCGGCTCGAGGGCGTCGGCTGCGTCGTCCTCGACGAGTTCCACGAGCGGCACCTCGCCGGGGACCTCGCGCTCGCCATGCTGCGGCGGTTGCAGCAGACGACGCGCCCCGAGCTGAAGCTGGTGGTGATGTCCGCGACGCTGGACGCCGCGCCCATCGCGGCGTGGCTCGGCGACGCGCCCACCGTGCGCAGCGAAGGCCGGCGCTACGACGTCGCCATCGAGTACCTCGAGCGCGAGGACGACCGCCCGCTCGAGCAGCAGGTGCTGGCCGCCCTGAAGCGCCTCGTGCAGGCCGACCTCGACGGGCACGTCCTCGTCTTCCTCCCGGGGGCCTCGGAGATCCGCCGTTCGCTGGACGCCTGCGCCGACTTCGCCGCGCGCCAGGGCCTCGAGCTGCACGCGCTGCACGGCGACCTCCCGCCCGCCGAGCAGGACCGCGCGCTGAAGGCGTCTGCGAAGCGGAAGGTCATCCTCTCCACCAACGTCGCGGAGACGTCCGTCACCATCGACGGCATCGCCGCCGTCATCGACTCGGGCCTCGCGCGCGTCGCCTCGCACAGCCCGTGGAGCGGCCTGCCGACCCTCAAGGTCGCGAAGGTGTCGAAGGCGTCCGCCACGCAGCGCGCGGGCCGTGCTGGCCGCACCCGCGAAGGCACCTGCGTGCGCCTCTACACCCGCGGCGACTACGAGGGCCGGCCCGCCGCCGACGCCCCGGAGATCCGCCGCCTCGACTTCACCGAGTCGGCGCTCGCCCTGCGCGCGATGGGCGTCTCCGACGTCGCGCGCTTCCCCTTCTTCGAGGCGCCCGCGGCCGCGTCCATCGACGCCGCCGACGGTCTCCTCCGCCGGCTGGGCGCCATCACGAAGGACGGGGCGCTGACGGAGGTGGGCCGGCGCCTCTTGCGCTTCCCGCTACACCCGCGGCAGGCCCGCCTCGTCGTCGAGGCGGAGAACCTGGGCGTCGGCCGCGAGGGCGCCACGCTGGCGGCGCTGCTCGGCGAGCGCGACGTCCGCCTCGAGGCCCGCGCGCGCTTCGGCCCGGGCAGCCGGGGGCCCGACGTCCACGCCGGCCCGTCCGATCTCCTCGAGCTGCTCGAGCGCTTCGAGGGCGGTCAGAGAGGCGGCGCCCGGGGCGCGGGCCTCGACCCGGGCGCGCTGGCCTCCGTCGAGCGCGTGCAGCGGCAGCTGTGCCGCCTGGTGGAGACCCACCGCGCGCCTGCGCCGCGCACGCAGGCCGATCACGAGACGGCGCTCTTGCGCGCGGTGCTGGCGGGTTACCCGGATCGCGTCGCGAAGCGGCGCCGCCCGAAGGCGCCCGAGGTGGTCTTCGCCGCGGGCGGCTCCGGCACGCTGGACGCCGCCTCGGTGGTGCACGACGCGGAGTTGCTGGTAGCCGTCGACGCCGAGGAGCGCCGGGGCGGCGTGGTGGTGCGCCTCGCGAGCGCCATCGAGCCCGAGTGGCTGCTGGAGATCGCCGGAGACGACCTCGGCGAGGTGGACGCGCTCGAGTGGAACGCCGACGCGCGCCGCGTCGATCGCGTGACGAAGCTGACGTGGGGCGCGGTGACGCTGGAGGAGACGCGCCAGCCGGCGCCGGCCTCCCCCGAGGTGTCCGCGCTGCTCGCCGAGCACGCGCTGGCCGCGGGATTCGCCTCCTTCGTCGAGCCCGAGAAGCTGACCGCGTGGCTGTGCCGCGTGGAGGCGCTGCGCGCCGCGTTCCCCGAGGCCGGCTTCCCCCCGGCCGACGACGGGCTCGTGCGCGAGGCGCTCCGGGGGCTGTGCGACGGCCGGCGCAGCTTCAAGGAGCTCTCCGAGGCCGGCCTCCTCGACGCGCTGAAGGCGCGCCTCACGCCGCAGCAGGCCGCGCTCCTCGCCCGCGAGACGCCCGAGCGCATCACCCTGCCGGGCGGCCGGCAGGTGACGGTGCACTACGAGCCGGGGCGGCCTCCGTGGATCGAGTCGCGTCTGCAGGACTTCTTCGGCATGACGAAGGGGCCGGCGATCGGCAGGGCGCCGCTGGTGCTGCACCTCCTGGCGCCCAACATGCGCGCGGTGCAGGTGACGACGGACCTCGCCGGCTTCTGGGAGCGCCACTACCCGGCGATCCGCAAGGAGTTGATGAGGCAGTACCCGAAGCACGCCTGGCCGGAGGACCCGAAGACCGCGCAGCCGCCCGCGCCGAGGCGGCGATGACCGGCTTCTGGCGGGTGGGCCTCGTGCTCGCGGCGCTGTTGCTGCTCTTCGCGCTCTCGCTCGCCGGGGTGCTCTCGAAGCCGCTCGACCGGCGGGGCCACGAGCGCGCGGCCCGCTGGCTGTCGCGCGCGGCGCGCGGCGCCCGGCTGCTGCTCGGGGCGGCCGGCGTGTCGCTGTTGTACGCGGCCCTCATCGAAGCCGACTGGCTCGAGGTGACCCGCCTGCGCGTCGAGACGCCGAAGCTGGCCGCGGGCGAGCGCCTCGAGCTCGCGGTGGTGAGCGACCTGCACGTGGCGCACGACACCCGCGCGCTGGTGGCGCTGCGCGACGAGCTCACGTCGCGCCCCGTCGACCTGGTCGTCTTCACCGGCGACGCCATCAACCGGCGGGAGGCCGTCGATCTCTTCCGCGCCACGCTGGTGAGCCTCGGCGGGCGGCTCGGCCGCGCGGCGGTGAAGGGCAACCACGACGCGATACGCTGGCGCGACGTCGAGCTGTTCAGCGGCGCCGCCACGGAGCTGATGAGCGATCGCCCCGCCGTCCTCGGGGACCGCCTCGCGCTGTGCGGCGCGCCGTGGGGCGCGACCGAGCTGGTGGAGGACTGCCTCGCGGCGGCGCCGGCGGACACGGTGTCGATCTTCGTCTACCACTCGCCCGATCTCGTCGAGGCACTGCGGCACCGGCCGGACCTCTACCTCGCGGGCCACACCCACGGCGGGCAGGTCCGGCTGCCGTTCGTCGGCTCGCTGCTGTCGGTGTCGGACTTCGGCCGAAGGTACGAAGCCGGCCGCTACGAGGTGAACGGCACCACGCTGGTGGTGAGCCGCGGCATCGGCTTCGAGCCCGGCTTCCCGGCGTTGCGCTTCCTCTGCCGGCCGGAGCTGATCCGCGTCGAGCTGGTCGGCACGGGCGCGCCGCGCTGATGGCTTCAGTACGTCACGAGCGCGGTGTCGCCGTGCTGCGCGACCTGCGCCGGCGCCCGCGTGAGCGCGAGGATGAGCCGGGTGCCCTGGCCGTTGCGCGCCACGGAGATGCGCTCGAGCTCGGGGTCGGCCAGCGTGACGGCGTGGTTGCCGGCCGGCCACGTGCCGGCGACGTCGATGATGAGGCGCGGCGGGCTCTGAATCGCCGTCACGGCGGTGACGTGGCCGCCCGCCACGGGATCGATGGCGACGCGCAGCGCGCCGCCGACGCGGGACACGTTTACCAGGCGCGCGGCGCCCGACGGCAGCGGCGTGCTCGAGAAGCGGCCCGGCAGCGCCGCCGACGGCGCCGTGCGAACCGCGACGGGCTCGGCGGCCGGGCCCTGCGGCAGGCGCGGCGTCCGGCGGTGCTTCTTCGGCGTCGCCTTCGGGGTGGACTCGGCCGCGGCGACTGCTCCCGGAGTGAAGGCCGGCGTCGGCGCCGAGGCCGCGACGGGCTCGGGCGCCACGGCCGGCCCCACGCACGCCAACGACGGATCGACGGACATGTTCGGGCCGGGCGCGAGGGCGTTCCACGCCGCCAGCACCGTCACCCCCGCCGCCGCGCCGGCGATCCACGCCCAGCGCTTCCGCGACACCGGCGGCGTGAAGGGCTTGAGCGGCACGCCCGCCTCCACGTGCGTCGCGAGGTACTCGATCAGCGCCTGGGCGCGCGGGTGCAGGAAGCGCGTGAAGCGCACGCCGAAGCCACCGCGCGCGCTCGCCCGGCGCCAGGCCACCTCGCCTTCGGCGAACGGCAGCACCTGGCCCTTCACCTCGAAGGCCAGCACCACCACCGTCCCGGACTCGGGCGGCTCGTCCATGCGCAGGAACATGCCGTTGGGCGACAGGTCTCCCGACAGGAGGCGGACGACCCGCTCACCGGCGATGGTGACGCGGACGGGGTACTTGAAGGGCGCGCGAGCCGAGCGCTCCTGCAGGACAGGGCTGGGGGCGACGTCGATCATGGGTAGCACCTCGGGGAAAGAGCCGAAGTGCTACAAGTCTGTGGCCGCCTGAAGCGCGAGCAAGTTTTCGGCCGCCCCCTCGTTCACGGCTCGACGCAGTACAGCCGCATTCCAGTCGTACAGGACGCAGGGGGCGCGCCGAAGAACTCGCTGTCGACGGTGTTGGCGAGGCCGCCGAGCCCCGAGAGCCCCGAGGACGTCCAGTCGGCGCAGGTACTGTCGGAGGTCCCCAGGGCGTTCGGGGCGGAGGCGCCGGTCCACACCAACACGTCGCCACCGGGGTACGACAGATCCTGGCCCTGCCAGATGCCGCTTCGGACAATTCCCGAGGCGATCTCCGCTCCGGTGCCGACCAGCTGGCCATCGGGGCGGTAGTAGCTCGCCGTCTGGGTGAGCCGCGCACCGGCGGACCCCGTCGTGGACGCGGCAAAAGCGACGAAGAAGCGCGTGAGGAAGCCGACCGGCTTGTTGCTGTTGCAGAAGTTGTCGAGGCTACTCAGCCCGTTGCCGCTCGACGATGGTTCGAACACGCCCTTGGTGATGTACGCCACCTTGCCGTCCATCGGAACTGACGGATTGGAAGCAGTCGTCGTCGACGTCTTCATCAGGCAGTAGATGCGCGCGCTGCCTGCGCAGGGCAAAGCGCCGGAGGAGACGCTCCAGCGGCCCGGGCCGCCGTACGAGACGCCGTAGCCAGCCACCCCCGCGCTCGAGGTCCAGTCGCTGCAGTCGTTCGAGCCATTCGACGTCCCGTCAGCACGGGTTCCCGTCCAGACCGGGTCCTTTCTTGTTTGGCCGTACTCGTCGAGGACGGGCGCATTCAGCACCTTGCCGGCGAGCAGGTCGGACTCGCTGGTCGCGAAGAGCGCGTCATCCATCCGCCGGAAGGCGCCCTTCCCGGTCCCGAGCCGCGTTGGCGCGATGACCGGGCTGGCGTCGGTGGAAATCCACGCGACGTAGGCGTTGCCGGCGGCGCTGTTGATGCCCGCGGCGCTCGCCAGCGTGTTGCATTGGGCGTCATAGGCGGCGGCCGAACCCAGCGTCGCGGGGAACACCGACGATGAGACGAAGATGAGGTTCTCGGCGATCGGCATGAAGCGGGCGTTTGCCGACACGTGAGCCGACATCGCAACGGTACACTGGTAACCGTGGCCCGGCCGCGTACAGAAGCTGGCCATGGGAGCGTTCGCCCAATAGGCGAAATGGAAACCCGAGCCGTTCGCCGTCGTGGCGCGGATCGTGACGGCGGAGCCGTCGTCATAGAGCGCCGAACACGGGCTCGAGCCGCAGGACAGCCGTCCGTCCGTCGTGGACACCGTGCCCACCGACGAGCCGCTGGCGACGATGGAAAGCCTCCATTGTCCCCGCCCCGTCATCGCCAGCGCGACCGAGCCGCCCGGCGTCGCCGACAGGGTCAACGTGCCGCTGCGGTTCCCACCGGCGCTCGGCGTGAGACGCACGTGCACCGTGCAGTTCGAACCCGCGCCCAGCGAGCCCGTGCAGGTATTGCTCGTCACGCCGAAGTCGGTGGAGTTGGTGTTCATGAAGGTCAGCGTGCCCGTGGGGACGTCCCCCGTGTTTTGAATCGTCCACGTATAGGCCGCCGAAGGCTGACCGACCTCGACGCCGCCGAAGTCCCACGACGAAGCTGCGGTGAGCTGCGCGGGGAACTGCACGTTCGCGGTCAGGCCGAGCGACGGCGCGCTCCCCGGGCTGGCGGACGCGGTCAGCGTCGCTGACTTCGTGCCGCGGGTGGAGCCGCTGCCGGCCGTGAAGCGGACGCTGGACGTGCACGAGGCCCCGCCGGCGAGCGGCTGGCCGAGCTGGCAGGAGCCCGTGCCGCCGACGACCTGGAACATCGCTGCGTCCGGCCCGGTGAGCGAGAGGCTGAGGGGCCCCGAGGCCTGCTGACCCGTGTTGGTGACGGTGAAGCTCATCGACACATTGGTCCCGAGCAGCACGTTGCCGTAGTTGGTCGAGCTGCCCGCCGCGGGGGCGAGCGTCAACGCCGCCGGCGTGAGCCCACGCCCGGTGAGGGACGCGGTCGCGCTCCCGCCGGGCATGGCGTCGACGGCCAGCGAAGCCTGCTTCACGCCGCCCGACGTGGGCGTGAACGTGATGCGGATGGTGCAGCTCGCCTGCCCCGCCAGCGTCCCCGTGCACGTGTTTGCGCCGGACACGAAGCCGAAGTGTGACGCGTCCGCGCCGAGGATGGTGCTGGACAGCGTGCCGGACGTGACGTCGCCGTCGTTGGTGACGGTGAAGGTCTGGGTGATGCCCGACGTGCCCACGACCGTGTCCGGCCACGACTGGCTGATGGGGGAGATGCTCAACGACGCGGGCCGCAGCCCGGTGCCGGACAGCGGCGCCTGGACCGACGTGCCTCCCGCCTCGCTCGCCTGCACGTACGCACTGAGCGCCCCCGACGCCTGCGGCGTGAAGGTGATGAGTACCACGCAGCCGCTCGCCGGAGGCAGGCTGCTGCCCGTGCAGGTATCGTTCGACTTCACGAAGCTGCTGGCGCTTCCACCGCCGACGGTGACGTTCAGCCCCGAGAGCGTCACCCCGCCGGTGTTTGTAATGTTGAAGACCTCGAAGCCTCCGGTCTGGCCCACCTGAACGCTCCCGAAGTCACGCGATGTCGGGCTGATGGCCAGCGTACCGGGAGTCACACCGATGCCGGTGAGGCTCGCCGAAGCCATGCCTCCGGGATTGGCCGAGGCCGTGAGCACGCCCGATCGGTTGCCAACGGCGGACGGGCTGAAGCGGACCGTCACCGAACAGTTGCCACCGGGCGCGATCGACGCGCCGCAGGTGTTCGACGGGACCGAGAACTCCCCCCCCGTCGAGAAGGAGGGCGCGCCGGTTGCCACCTCGCCGGTGTTGCTCACGCCGATTACCGCGGTCGTCGAGGTTCCTGTCGCGACGCTCCCGAAATCCTGCGAGGAGGTCGACAGCACGAGCGTCGCCGGCGTGAGGCCGGTGCCTGCCAGCGGGATCACGGCGGGTGCGATCCCCCGTGCCGGCCACGGTCAGGGTTCCGGACCGCGCCCCCGCGGCGCTGGGCTGGAAGCGCACGGACACGGTGCACGACGCGCCTCCGGCCACGGTCTGGCCCTGGCAGGTGTCGGTGCTCTTGATGAAGTCACCCGCGTGGGTTCCCCCGACCGTCGAGGTAAGCATGGGTGAAGCCGCCTGCCCCTGATTCGAAATCGTGAACGTCAGACTCGTGCCGCTGGTGCTGCCCACCACCGCGAAGCCGAAGCTGCCAGGCGACGGGCTGCCGGAGAGCGCCGCCGGCGTCTGCGCGGTGCCCGACAGCTGGCTCGTGGCGGTGCCGCCCGGAGTCGCGCTCACTTCGAGCGACGCCGTCTTGCTGCCTGCCGACGTCGGCACGAAGACGACGCTGACCTAGCAGGTGCCGGCGGGCGCCAGCGCGGCGCCGCACGTGCTGGTGACGGTGAACATCGAGCCGTCGGCGCCGGTGACGGCCACCGAGGGCACGCCCGTCGGAGAGCCCCCCGTGTTGGTGACGGTGAAGGACTGCGACATCGACGAGCCACCCAGCGTCACCGTCCCGAAGCTCTGCATCGCGGGCGCGATGCTCAGCGCTGCCGGGAAGCGCCCCTGGCCCGTGAGCGACGTGGACACCCTGCCACCGGGCATGCCCGACACCTCGAGCGCCGCGTTCGCAACGCCCGCCGCGGTGGGCAGGAAGCTCAGGACCACCTGGCACGAGCCCATCGGGGCCAGCGCCCCCGTGCAGGTCGAGGAGATGACCTGGAAGTTCGCGTTCTGCGCGCCCGTCACCATCACCGACAGCGTGCCCGAGGCGAGAGCACCGGAGTTGGTGATGGTGACGGCCTCGCTGCCGCTCATACCGTTGATGGTGACGTCGCCGAAGTCGATCGCCGTCCGGTCGACGATCAGCAGCGCCATGCCCGCGTCGACGTCGCCGCCGCCACCGCCCATGCCACCGCCCATGCCACCGCCCATGCCACCGCCCATGCCGCCGCCCATGCCGCCGCCCGCGCCGCCGCCCGCGCCGCCGCCCGCGCCACCGCCCGCGCCACCGCCGAGGCCGCCGTCGTCGCCGCTGCCACCACCCGCGCCGCCGCCCAGGCCGCCGTCATCACCTCCGCCGCCGACGCCGCCACCCATGCCGCCGTCAGCCGAGCCACCGCCCGTTCCGCCGCCCGTTCCGCCGCCCTCCCCGCGGACGCAGCGGCCGTCGGCGCCGCACACCTGGCCCGTGGGACAGTTGTCATTGGACGAGCACCGCGCACCCGTCAGCGGAGGAAAACACCCGGTCGACAGCAGCCCTGCGGCGATGACTCCCCAGACTTTCTTGTTCATATGCTTTCCCGACTCGGCCCGAAGCTATTCGACGAAAAAGAGAACGACCGCCGTGACGGCGGCGGCGGCGGCCACGCCCCACGCCACGTTGGCCCCGGTGGACAAACCCAGCGCCTTGTCGTGAAGCGCCTGGGTCTCGGCCTGCGTGTGCTGGGTCGCCCGCATCTCGTCCGACGCGTCGCGCGCGGCGAGGCCCATGCCGGTCGCCGCGCCCGCGCCCGCCACCGCGACGCCGCCGGCCACCCACGTCCACAGCCGGCCCTTCTTCTTCGGCTCGGGCTGCGGCGCCGTGATGACGGGCGTCTCGTCCTTCTTCGGCTCGGGCGTCAGCGCCGCGGTCTTCGGCTCTTCCTTCTTCGGCACGTCCACCACCGGCGGCGGAGGCGGCGGCGGCACGTCCGGGCGCGCCTCGCGAAGGTTGATGGTCATCTCCGTCGCGCGGGTGATGGACATGACGAAGGAGCGCTCGACCGGCTCATAGCCGTCAGCGAACACCTTGAGCTGGTGGTTGCCGGCGGGCAGCTCCACCGACGCGGGCGAGGTGCCCAGGTCCTTGCCGTCGACCTCGATGTGCGCGCTCGGCGGGTCGGCGAACACCATGAGCTGCTGCACGCCCTTCTCCTTCAGGCGCCGCTCGAGGTTGGCGATCGCGTCCGCCACGGTGTCGCGGTCCTTCGCGTCAGGCATGAGCCGCAGATAGTCACGGTACGCGCGCAGGGCCTTCGGCGTCTCGTTGAGCTGCTCGTAGCACTTGCCGATGTTGAAGTAGATGACCGGGTGCGGGCGCGTCGCGTAGGCCTCTTCGAACTTCTCGATGGCCTCGGCGTAGCGCGCCTGCTTGTAGAGCTTCTGCGCGCGCTGGAAGAGCTCCTTGGCCTTCTTGGTGTCGCCGGTCTCGGCCTCGGCGGTGGGGGCGGCCTTCGTCGCCTTCGGAGCAGGCGCGGCGATGAGGAGGACGGCGAACAGGATGACGGGGTGCATGGCGTGCCTCGAACGGCGGCTCCTAGTCGAACGGGTTGTCTTTGAGATCGTCTTCCTGCTGGTAGGGGTCGTCGGCGAGGCCGCTCGGCTTCTTCTTCGGGCCGCCGGCGGCCTTCTCCTTGTCGAGCTCGATGACGACGTCCTGCGCGGCGACGAAGCCGACCTTGCGGGTCGCGGGCTTGTAGCCCTTCGCCTCAAAGCGCAGCTCGACGGGCGGCGAGTCCTTCGGGCGCTCGAGCGTGAACGGGGTCGTACCGACCAGCACGTCGCCCTCGTACACCTCCACCGTCGCGGGCACGGTCTTGATGGTGAGCGCGACCTTCTCCACGACGCGCTCGTGCACCTTCGGCGGCGGCTCGACCTTCGGCGGTGGCGTCACCACGACAGGCGTGGGCTCAGACTTCGGCTCGCTCTTCAGCGCAAAAAGGCGCCGCCGCCGATCGCGCCCAGCAGCGCCATGCCGCCCACGACGAACACCGCGGACGAGCGGCGCGGCGGCACGAGGGCCTCTTCCGGTACCGCGGCGATCTGCCCGGCGCTGGACGACACCACGCTCTTGTGGCCGCCGGAGACGCGCACCGCGACGCCGGAGGCCTTCGTCGGATCGCTGACCGACGGGAAGTTCCCCGACGAGCGCCGAACGCTGGGATCGTTCGCCTTGAGGCGCGCCCACAGGCGCTCGAGCGTCTGCACCACCACGTCCATCGACTGCGGACGGGCGCCGGGCTCCTTCTCAAGCATCTGGAAGACGAGCGCCTCGAGCTCCGCCGGCACGTCGGCGAGCGGTCCGGGGTGGAACGGCGGAGGCGCCTCGGTGACGTGCTTCACCATGAGCATCGACGGCGTCTCGGCGGTGAAGGTCGGCCGGCCGGTCACCAGCTCGTAGATGATGAGGCCCAGCGAGTAGATGTCGCTGCGCGCGTCGACGGGGATCGCCTTCGCCTGCTCGGGCGACATGTATTGCGGCGTGCCGACCACCATGCCCACGGCGGTGTGCCCGCCCTGCCCCTGCCCGTGCGAGACCTTGGCCACGCCGAAGTCGAGCACCTTCACGAAGTCGGGCTGCCCGGGCCGTTGCAGCAGCATGATGTTCTCGGGCTTGAGGTCGCGGTGGACGATGCTCTGCGCGTGCGCCGCGGCGAGCGCTCGCGCGACCTGGAGGCTCACGTTGACCACGCGCTCCGGTGCCAACGCCCCTTCGCGGTGGACGACGCTCGCGAGCGTGAGCCCGTCGAGGTACTCCATGACGAAGTAGAAGCGCCCGTCGGCCGTTCGGCCGAAGTCGGAGATGTCGACGATGTTCTGCTGGCCGATACGGCTCGCGGCGATCGCCTCTCGCTTGAAGCGCGCGACGAACTCGGGATCGCGCGACAGCTCAGGCAGCATCACCTTCAGCGCCATCGGCTTGCCGAGCTCGACGTGCTCGGCGCGGTAGACCTCGCCCATGCCGCCGGCCGCCAGCTTGCCGACGATGTGGTAGCGGCCGTCGATGACGGTGCCCGGCGGCAGCACGCTCGACAGCACGGTGGCCTCGGCGGGCGGCTGGAGGCCGTCGCCGTCATGGCCCGCCAGCGGATCGAGGGCCGCCTGGCGGAACGGCGTCGGCCGCTTCGCCGTCGCGTCCAGCGACACTTCCGGGTTCGTCGCCAGCGGCGCGCGGCCCACCCCGCTGGTCCGCGCGGCAGCCTGCTGGCCGACGCCCGACACACGCGCCGGACCTTGCTGCCCAACGCCGCTCGCACGGGAGCCCGACGGACCACCGGACCGAATCGGCGTGGGCGTCGCCATGGTGCCGCTCGGGCTCGCGGCCCGACCGCGCTGGCGCACGACGAGCTCGAGGCCACCGAGCCGCAGGAAGCAGCCCGCCGGCAGCTGCGCCTTCTCGGTCGGCTCGCCGTTGACCCACACCTGGCGGGCACCGGTGAGATCGCGCACCCAGGGCTGGCCCCGGCCGTCGAGGAGAATCTCGGCGTGGCGCGCCTGGATGAGGCTCGCGTCGAAGCGCAGGTGACAGTCTTCCCCGGATCCCACGTAGAAGTGGTTTCCGGGGAATGCGTGTGTTTGGCCTTTTCCAGGACCTTCGCTGACGACGAACTCGAAGTCCCCCATGGTGCGGAGGCTACGTTACCACCCGGCGTCCTCGGGAAAAGCGGCGGATCTCAAGGAAATCGCGTGGGTGGGCAACGCCCCGCCCGACCGTCAGGGAATGGTGACTTCAAGGTCGAAGGCGCCGCGGGAAGCGAGCTCGCCGTCCACGATGCGGTACACGGTTTCCCCCGCGCCGAGGCCAAGCGAGATGGACTCGGGCTCGCCGGGTCCATTCAGCACCGTTCCGGCGAGACAGCCCGCGCCGGAGGGCGCGTAGTCGTCGGTCGCCGTCTCGGTGCTCTGCGCGGCGAAGACGCCGCCAGCCGTCACGTCCGGTGCCGCCGCGCCCAGCTCCAGCCGCTCGAAGATGATGCGCACTCTTCGCTCAGCCTCGACGACGGGCTCGCGACTCTTGCAAATCACGAAGTCCCCGGCGTAGCGCACCAGCACGCCGAGCTGCGCGCACTGCCGCGTCCGCACCGCGTCGAAGAAGTGCAGGCAGATGTTCGGCAACAGGGGCGAGATGACGTGCGCGTGGCCTTCACCCGACGTGGGCAGGTGAGACGGGTCTCTCGTGTTCCACACCCCCTCCTTCAGCACGTGCTGCTCCCCCTACCCCGCCGAGACCTCCTGCCCATCCGGACTCGCGGGCAGGTGACGTGGCCTTCGCCGTGACATGCGCGGCTCGGCTCTCGGATTGTATTGCTGTCGAGGCGGCATTTTCACTTCATGTTGCGGCTTGCGCTGTTGCTTCCCGCCCGTGACTTCCGTCCCGTCGGGCTTTCGACACCAGGCTTCGCCAGTCGGCATCTCTGCCTCAGGCGCTGGTCTGCATCCGGGCTCTCCGGCGATTACCCGTGCGGGACTTTCACCCGCAGAAGAGATGCAGCATGGCCCGGCCTCGGCGGTCGCTTCCGCGATCTCCTCCGCTCTGCCTTCACGACGCACCATGCGGCGAACCGTACCGCGCCCTCGTCTCGATCGCGCCAGGCGAGGTCGACAACGAGCACCTCGGCCTCGCGCACGCGGCATGCCGCGCGGAACCCCGCCGGGTTGCGCACCGGAGCCGCCGCCGCTATCTCCCGTTTCGAGAGTCAGACCAACTCATTTCGAGAGCCAGCCCCCGAGCCCCCATGCGCGCCCGCAACCTGCAGCTGACCGACGTCTTCGCATTCGAGCCCGACGGCGGGGTGATGACCTTCGCCGGCGAGCGGGTGGTGCTGCTCGACGCGGTGGCGATGGGCGTCCTCCGCACGCAGCTGATCGGCAGCTTCGGGCTCGCCGGCGCGCGCGCGATGCTGACGCGCTTCGGCTACTCCCACGGCTGGCGCGTGGCCGAGGCGATGAAGTCCGCGATCCCCTGGGACGACGAGCGCGAGTGGCGGGCCGCGGGCGGCCGGCTGCACCGGCTCCACGGAATGGTCAGCTTCGAGCCGGTGCAGAGGCCGTCGTCTGCGCCGGCGCCGTTCGCGGAGGCCGTGTGGCACGACAGCTACGAGGCCGAGCAGCACCTGCTGCACCAGGGGCGCTCCGACGAATGTGTCTGCTGGACGCTGGTGGGCTTCGCGTCGGGCTACCTCTCGTACGTCAACGGCCGCACCATCTACTGCGTCGAGACGGCGTGCCGCGGCAAGGGCGACCCGGTGTGCCGCGTGGTCGGCCGCGCGAAGGAGGACTGGCCCGAGGCGCAGCAGGCCGAGCTGACCTACTTCGAGTCGGACTGCCTCAACGGCGCGCTCAAGCGGCTGCAGCAGAGTCTCAGGAAGGTGGACCAGAAGCTCGCGACGCGGCGGCGCGAGAAGGAGGCCGAGGACGAAGGCGGGCTGGTGACGCGGAGCCCCGCGATGAAGGCGGTGGTGGCGCAGGCGCGCCGCGTGGCCGCGGTGGACACGACGGTGCTGCTGCTCGGCGAGTCCGGCGTGGGGAAGGAGCGCATCGCGAAGCTGATCCACGAGTCGTCGCAGCGGCAGGCGGGACCGTTCATCGCCATCAACTGCGCGGCGATGCCCGAGGCGCTTCTGGAGAGCGAGCTGTTCGGCCACACGCGCGGCGCCTTCACCGGCGCAGTGAGCGATCGCGTGGGGCTCTTCGAGGCCGCGAAGGGTGGCACGCTCTTGCTGGACGAGGTGGGCGAGCTGCCGGCGGCGATGCAGGCGAAGCTCCTGCGTGTGTTGCAGGAGCGCGAGGTGCGCCGGGTCGGCGAGAACAGGACGCGGACCATCGACGTGCGCGTGGTGGCCGCGACGCACCGCGATCTCCAGGCCGCGGTGAAGGCCGGGACTTTCCGCGAGGACCTCTACTTCCGCCTGCGCGTCGTGGAGCTGCGGGTTCCCCCCCTGCGCGAGCGCCCCGAGGACGTGGTGCCGCTGGCGAAGGCGGCGCTGGCCGAGGCGGCGCGGCGCATGAAGCTGCCGGCCCGTGAGCTGTCGGCCGAAGCGACGCGGAGGCTCGTGACGTACGCGTGGCCGGGCAACGTGCGGGAGCTGCTCAACGCCATGGAGCGCGCCACGGTGCTGGCGACCGGCCGGCTCGTGGAGGCGGACGATCTGCCCGACGAGGTGAAGGCGCCGCCGGCCCCCGTGGTGCGCCCCACGCCCGGCCAGACGCTCGCCGAGCTCGAACGCGCGGCGATCCTCGCGACGCTGGAGGCCGAACGCGGCAACCGCGCGCGCACCGCCGCGCGCCTCGGCATCGGCCAGGCGACGCTCTTCCGGAAGCTGAAGGCGTACCAGCAGGACGGCTTCGCGGTGGCGCCGGCGGCCTGAGCGCCTGGCCCTGGCCTCCGCGCGCGGCCTACGCTCGGGCCTGCTGCCCGGGAGGGACGAATGCGTGCGTGCTGGCTCGTGGTGCTGATCTCGGCGGGGGCGTGGGCGCAGAACGCGACGGTGCCGGGCACGGCGTCGGCGCCCTTCCCCACCATCGAGCACCTCTCGCTCGAGTGGCCCATCACCGGCGACGCCAACGGCGATGGCGTGGTGACGGTGCGCTTCCGCAAGCAGGGCGACCCCGCGTGGCGCACCGGCCTGCCGCTCTTCCGCGTGCCGGCGGGTTCGAGCCAGGGGTTCTCCTGGGCGAACCGGCACGCTGGCAGCTTGTTCGGCCTCGAGCCGGGAACCGCGTACGAGATCGAACTGACGCTGGTCGATCCCGACGGCGGCGGCGCGACGCAGACGCTCACCGCGCGGACGCGCGTCGAGCCGCAGGCGGCGGCGTCGGGCCGGCTGCGTCCGGTGACGCCGGCGACCATCGGCGCGGCGCTGTCCAGCCTGCAGCCCGGTGACATCCTCGAGCTGGCGAGCGGGAGCTACGCGGCCATCACGGTGCCCACCGACGGCACCGCCGCCGCGCCCATCGTCCTGCGCAGCGCCGTGCCGGAGGGCGCCGTCATCACGGGCAACGTCGCGCTCTTCTCGCGCCGGCACGTCATCATCGAAGGCCTGGCGATCAACGGCACCGTGCGCCTCAACGACGCCCAGGACGTGACGATCCGCCGCTGCCGCATCACCACCACGGCGAGCGGCATCACCGGCTACGGCGAGCCGCGGAACATCGTCGTGGTGGACAACGTCGTGACGGGGGCCACGACGTTCAGCGACACCACCGTCGGCGCGAACGGCGCGAACGTCGGCGAGGGCATCGAGCTGTCGGGGCCGGGGCACGTCATCTGCTTCAACCGGGTAAAGGGGTTTCGCGACGCCATCTCGACGCTGGAGGACACCGAGGCGCACAACCAGCAGTCCGTCGACATCTGCAACAACGACATCGAGATCGGCGCGGACGACGGCGTGGAGGCCGACTTCACGATGGGCAACGTGCGCGTCCTGCGCAACCGGATCCGCAACAGCTTCGTCGGCATCAGCGGGCAGCCGTCGCTGGGCGGGCCCGCCTACTACGTGCGCAACGTGATGGAGAACGTCATCTACACGCCGTTCAAGCTGCACCGCGGCAGCGTCGGCGACGTCGCGCTGCACAACACCGTGGTGAAGAGCGGCGACGCGTTCGCGGTGTACGCTGGCGTCACCTGGTCGCGCGCGTTCTTCCGCAACAACCTCTTCCTCGGTGGCGCGGGCGGCGGCACCTACGGGGGCTACTCCAACGGCTCGGGCCGGGTGGCACAGCTCGCGGACGCCGACGCCACCTGCAGCTTCGACTACGACGGCTTCGGCTCGATCGGCACTGGCACGTTCCAGGGCCGCATCGGGGGGACGAGCTTCAACGGGTTGAGCCAGCTGCGCGCGATGACCTCCGAGGCCCACGCGGTGCAGGTCGACCTCTCGGTGTTCGCGCAGGCGCCGGCCTTTCCCTCCTCTGGGCCCTTCCCCGAGCAGCCGGTGATGGACCTGCGGCTGGCGCCCGGCGGCGCGGCCGTCGACGTCGGCGTCGTGTTGCCCAACATCAACGACGGCTTCGCGGGGACGGCGCCGGATCTCGGAGCGCTCGAGGCCGGCAGCGCGGAGCCGCTCTACGGACCGCGCCCCGTCGGAACGGGAGGCGGAACGGGAGGCGGAACGGGAGGCGGAACGGGAGGCGGAACGGGAGGCGGAACGGGAGG
>JBFMAB010000116.1:0-60828 GCA_040755835.1 Myxococcota bacterium | reverse complement strand
GGACCTCATGCCGTCTGACCATGGTGTGCATCCCCTCGTTTTGCGCCTACCGCCGCGCGTTGGCCTACTGCTTCGACCGGCCAGAATTTCCGGAACGAGGGCGGCCAGAATTTCCGGAACTCACAACATGCAACCGACCACGAACACCGCCCACTCGTTCCCGCCGAGAAACACGATCTCCGAGTCGCTCGCGATCCTGAAGATCGGGCGCTCGTCGCTCTACGACAGGATCGCGCGTGGGTTGCTGCGCGTGACGAAGGACGGCGCGCGCTCGTTCATCAGCGGTGACGAGCTCGCGCGCTACCTGGCGCGCACGAACGAGCAGCACTGAAAACGCGAGGAGCCCGACCCCGCGACGGGTCGAGCTCCTCGTTCACCCGCGGATCGAGCGCGCGATGAACGACACCAGAATTACCAACATGATTCGCCCGGCGCCAGAGGGGGGCCGGCTTCGCGTTCTTCGCTACCGCGACGTGCGCGACATTCACCCGAGGCTGCATGAAGGCGCCTGGTCCGACGTCGTCGAGACCCTCTCAAGGCACACGTTCACGCCGTGCGCGCCCTGTCCAGGCAAGGACTGCACGCACAAGTTCGGCGAGGCCCTGAGCTTCGTCGAGTTCTTCCCTGGGCGCCCGCGCGGGGGCGCCAGCGTGCATCGGATCTACGTGCTCACGTTCGACGTCGACCACGGCGACGGCGAGCGGGTGAAGCGATCGCTCGCGACCATGCGTGCTGCGGGCCTCGATCTCGTCTGCTCGAGCACGCACTCACACACGCCAGACCGACCGCGCGTGCGCAAGGCGATCCGGCTCAGTCGCCCGATCTCCGTCACCGAGCACGCGCGCCTCTGGCCGTTCGTCGATCAGCGTTTCGACGTGGGCGCCGACCCTCAGGCGAAGGACGCCGCGCGCCTGTTCTTCCTGCCAACAGCTCCCGCGGGAACGCGCCCCTTCGTGTTCGTGAATGTCGGCTCTCCGCTCGACGTCGACGCGATGCTCGCCGAAGCCCCGCCGCTTCCGAGCACCCCGAGCCGACCGCGATTGACCGGCGCCGAGTGGATCGGGCTGCTCGACCAGCTCGGCGAGGGCAACCGCGACAGCGGGTTGACCCGCCTCGCTGGCACTCTCTTCCGCGAGCTGTCCGAACCGCGGCTCGCCGAGCTGTTGCTTCACGCGGCGAACGCTCGGTTCTGCCGTCCGCCGCTCGACGACCACCAGGTCGCCAAGATCGCGGGCTCGATCGCCCGGCGCGAGGCCCGCTCGTTCTCGGGGGGCCAGCCATGAGCCTGCCTGCACTCTCCCAGGACGTCGGCACGCTCGAGGCGCTCAAGGACACGGCCAGCGTTCAGGCGCCGATCCGCGCTCAAGTCGTCGAGCTGAGTCTTGAAGACGTACGCCGGCCGCTCGGGCCCCGCCGTGCGCTCCTCTCGTGGATGGGCCGCGCCGTGCTCGTCGTCGGCAAGGTGGCGCTGCTCGCTGCGAAGGGTGGAACCGGCAAGACAATGGCGCTGCTCACGCTCGCCGTCGCCGTTGCGCTCGGCCTGCCATGGTTCGGAGTCGGAGGGTTCGACACGCACGGGCGCGGCCGCGCGCTGCTACTGCTCGCCGAGGAAGACACCGAAGAGGTTCGCCGACGACTCCCGGCGGTCTTTCGTGCGCTCGGACTCTCGCTCGAGCAGATCAGCTGCGCGCTCGACAACGTGACGATCCTCGCGCTCGCGGGGCACGGCGTGGCGCTCACGCACGAAATGGACGCGCGGGGCAACCTGCCCGAGACCGAGCGTGCTCGCGAGGTGCGCGACCTGCTGCGCGAAGCTGTCGAGGCGGGCCGGCCCTACACGCTCCTGGTGATCGATCCCCTGTCCCGCTTCGCGGGCGTGGACACCGAAAAGGACAACGCAGCGGCTACGCGCTTCGTTCAGATCCTTGAGAGCTTCACCGCGCCTGAGCTCGGCGGGGCAACGGTCGTTGTCGCTCACCACCTGCGGAAGTTCGGCGCCGACGACGATCGCGAGTCCGCGGACCACATTCGCGGCGCCGTGGGTCTGCACGACGGCGTGCGCTGGGCCGGGATGCTCACGCAGCACAAGCGGATCGAAGGTGCGCCCGATCTGCTGCGCCTGCGGGTCGTGAAGTCGAACTACGCGCCGATCCCCGAGCCCCTCGAGCTCTGCCGACCTGACGACGGCGAGGGAACGCTTCGCGTGGCGACCGCCGACGAGATCGCCGCGTACCAGGTGAACAAGGGCGGGCCTCGTTCGGGTGTCGACCTGGAAGGCGCGGTGCTGGGCGTTCTCGCCACTGAGGCGCTCAGCGGCTCGGAGATCGCCCGGCGCCTGCGGCGCGGCAAGGCAACCGTGCTCGAGGTGCTCGCCGACCTCGAGGCGCGCGGTTCGATCGTCCGTCAGGGCCGCACCTGGTGCTGTGCGGGATCGGTTCTGGACCGGTCCAAGAGTTCTGGAACCGATCGCCTACCGGTCGGTCCGGTTCCCCCCCCTTTAGGGGGAACCGAGACCGGAACCGATCACGGACTGGAGGACGTGGACCTGTGAAGAAACGAACTAACAGTGATCATTTTCGACACCCGCTGACCGACGTCGCGCTCGCGCTGTTCGCTGAGCGCGCACACGATGAACAGACGCTGGCCTGGGCTTTGGGCTCGCCCACGCGCCCGGCGCGCGCCGTGAAGGGCTACAGGGCGCTCGCTGCTGACCTGCTCGGCGTGCTCGAGCAACAGGGAGTGATCGAGCGTGACGGCTCGGGCTGGTGGCGCGTGATCCCCCTGGGGGTAGGCCAAGGTACTTCCGAGGCCCACCGAGGGGGTGGGGGTGCGCAGAATCGCGATTCTCGCCTAGTTCCGGGCGGTTCTGAGGGTGCTCGGGACCGAAAGACTGGGGGCGACCGATGCCCCTGATCGATACGGAAAGGCTCGCGCGGCGGCTCAACCGCGTGCCCACGGCGATCACCAAGGCTGCGCGCGCTGGCCGGTTCGGCGACGCAGCGCACCGCGGCCCCCGCGGCCAGTGGTTGTTCGACTGGCCGCGCTGCGCGGAGATCTTTCGCGCCAGGACCGACCCGTCGCGCTTGGGCGCGAAGGAGCTGCCGAAGGCACCGCAGAGCGTGAGCGTGGTCGTCTACGAGTCCGAGCGCGGCCGGCTCGAGCTTCCCAGCGCGACCGTCGCGCGGCTCGAGCACCTGTTCGCGAGCCCCGAAGCCGACGAGCTGTTGACCGCTGACGATCAAGAGGCGCTGAACGCGATTCTCTGGATCGTCGGCGAAACCACCACGCAGCAAGAGGAGCCGACCCCATGACGATCACGGACGATCCGAAGTTCAAGGAGTACGAGCGACTTGTCGCCGAGCTCGTCGTCGAGGCGCGCACGGGAGCCGTCGAGGCTCTCGCCGCGAGCCCACGGTTCCCCGACCTCGAGCGCGCAGCCCGGCGCCTGTTCCGCGACCGCTGGAACGTGGGTCTGACGAAGCTGGCTCAGCTCGTCGCCGAGGTCGAAGCCACGCCGCGGGTGCTCGGGCTGTTGGTCAACCTGGGCAACGAGTCGGGGGTCGACCGCGCCGAGGTCTTCCGACGCGCGCGGCTGCTCGGCGCCGCCCTGGTGCCGACGGTGGTCGACAGCCTGATCGAAACCGGCGCCAGCGATCGGAACTGAGGCCCTCGTGAGCGATCTCGCCCCCCTCTTGCCGCCGCTCACAGAGCGCGCGATCGCCCGGCTGCTCAAGCTCGGCGAGGGCTGGGGGCCGATCGTCGAACGGGTGCTCGCGACGCTGACGGGAACCGAA
Organism: Myxococcota bacterium; assembly: GCA_040755835.1. Lineage (GTDB taxonomy): Bacteria > Myxococcota > Myxococcia > Myxococcales > Myxococcaceae > JADLDB01. The sequence goes on along the minus strand of JBFMAB010000116.1, from coordinate 57,034 downwards.
CGGCGGCGCCTGCGTGACGGCTACCTGCGTCGCGCGGCGAGCCTGAGTGCGCCGGCCGCGGCGTGGACGATCGCCAAGGCGTTGCGCCAGCGCATGATCGAGCTCGCCCGGCTGCGGCGCGCCGACCCGCCCGACGAGGGCACGATCGACGGCTGCCTCACCAGCGCGTTGCGGTTGGCCGATCATCGCGTGCCGTCGACGCGCACGATCTGGAATCTGCTCAGCGTTGAAACGCAGGGTGTAGAGGTTTCAACAGGCGACGTGGGACACGCTGATCATGGCGAACACCCGGAAGGTCTCTCCGCTCACGCTCCGCGCTGACGTCCAGAGCGTGAACCGCGACAAGCGCACCGTCGAAATCAACTGGTCGACCGGCGCGAAGGTGCTCCGCTCGAGCTGGTTCGACGGCCCCTTCTACGAAGAGCTGAGCATGGACCCGGCGAGCGTTCGCATGGGTCGGCTGGAGAGCGGTCGCGCGCCGTTCCTGCTCGATCACTCGCAGAGCGTGCGGCCCGCGGTCGGTGTCGTCGAGCGCGCGAAGATTCAGAACGGCACGGGCACCGCAACGGTTCGCTTCGTGCGCGAGGGCGTGGACCCGGAAGCGGATCGCCTGTTCGAGAAGATCGCCGACGGGATCACCCGCAACGTCTCGGTCGGCTATCGGACCTGGAAGGTCCAGAAGCTCGAGGGCGTCGACGAGAAGATCCCGACGCTGCGCGCGATCGACTGGGAGCCGCACGAAGTGTCGGCGGTCGCGATCGGCGCCGACCCTGACGCCGGCGTGCGCGCGGCGCCCGAGCTCAACGACTGCGAGATCGTCAGCTTCACCCCAACCCGCAGCACCCGAGGAACGAACCAGATGGAACTCGAGAACCAGATCCCCAACACGCCCGACGCGGCGACGCTCGCCGAGCGCGAGCGGCAGACCGCGATCCGCGACGCGGTGAAGTCGGCGCGGCTCGACGACTCGCTCGCCGAGCGCATGTGCCAGGACGGAACGTCCGTCGACAAGGCCCGCGCCTTCGTGCTCGAGGAGCTCGCCAAGCGCAGCGACGAGCTGACCGAGCGCCGCGCGGGCATCACCTGGGGCGAGAGCTCCGAAGGCAAGTGGCTCCGAGGCGCGGAGTCTGCGCTCCTGATGCGCACGAACGCCCCGATGGTCGAGCGGGCGAAGGTGGCGAAGGTGCACGGCTTCGATCGAGTCGACACCGGGCCCAGTGAGTTCCGCTCGATGACGTTGCTCGACCTGGCCCGCGCCTCGCTCGAGCGCCGCGGCGTGCGGACGGGTCACATGTCGCGCATGGAGATCGCGGGCCGGGCCCTGACGATGCGCGGCGCCTATTCGGGCACCTCGGACTTCCCCGTTCTGCTCGAGAACGTGACGAACAAGACGCTGCTCGGCAGCTACGCGATCACTCCCGACACGTTCTCGAAGATCTGCCGCAAGGAGACCGTTCAGGACTTCCGCGACGCCTACCGCTACCGGACCGCGTCCATGTCGGGCGCGTTCGCAGAGGTGCCGGAGAACGCCGAGTTCAAGAACCACAGCATCCCCGACGGTGAGAAGACCACGATCAACGTGAAGACGCGCGGCGGCATCATCGGGATCTCGCGCCAGGCACTCGTGAACGACGATCTCGCGGCGCTGTCGAGCATGTCGGCCGCGCTGGGCCGTGCGGCGAAGCTGTCGCTCGAGGAGGAGTTCTACGCCCTGCTGGCGCAGAACGCCGGACTGGGCCCGACCATGTCGGACACGAATCCGTTCTTCCACAGCTCGCGCGGCAACGTGAATGGCACGGGCTCGGCGCTCGGTGTGTCGGGGATCGACGCAGACCGCGCGATCATGGCACGCCAGACGGACCCATCGGGCAACGAGTACCTGGACCTGCGGCCTGAGATCCTGCTCGTGGCCGTCGAGCTCGGAGGCGCCGCTCGCGTGCTGAACGCCGCGCAGTACGACGTGACCACGACGAACAAGTTCCAGGTGCCGAACATGGTCCAGGGGCTGTTCCGCGAGGTGGTTGACACCGCTCGGCTGACCGGGACGCGCCGCTACCTGTTCGCGCCGCCCGCGATCGCGCCCGCCTTCGTGTCCGTGTTCCTCGAGGGCCAGGGCGACGGGCCGGTGATCGAGACCGAGAACGGCTGGCGGATCGACGGCGTCGAATGGAAGGTCCGCCTGGATGCGAAGATCCTCACCTTCGACCCGCGCGGCGCGGTCACCAACGCCGGCGCGTAGTCCTCCGAGGGGCTCTGCACAGGGGATCGCGAGCAGGTCTCGGGGTCCCCGATGCAGCTCCTCTCGGCGGGCAGTGATGACGCCGCGCCGCCCGGCGAATCGTCTCGATCGAGCCCGCCGAAGGCTCCTTCCGAGCGAGACGAAGGCGGCACTTTCACTCTCTGGAGGAGACACGCACATGCACAGAATCGACGGCGACGCGAACGTGGCGGGGATGTTCGACGAGGGCGATCCGGGCGTGCCCCGGCAGCCGACGCAGATCACCGCGGCGTGGTTGAACGACGTTCAGGAAGAGATCGCGAACGTGATCACCGCGACGGGTGCTGCGCTCGTGAAGGGCACGCAAAACCAGCTCAAGAAGGCGGTCGGGCTACTCGGGTCTGGCCCTCTGGCCGCTGCCGGCGCGCGCTACTTCAACGATCTGCTGAACGTGACGCTGACCACGGACGGCACCGCGATCTCCGGGTCGGCGCCGAGCTCGACCGCGACCGACGCGGGCGTGAAGGGCCACGGCGACCTCTGCAACGGCGTGCATGGCACGACGTACGACGGCGCCGCGGTGAACGCCGAGGTGCTTTCCAGCGGCACGGGTGACGCCTTCCGGGCCAACGGTCCGCTGGATATCGGGACCGCGCCGGTCAAGCAGTGGCTGCGGCTCACAAAGCTGACCGCGTGGCCGAGCTCCCCGGTTGCTGGCGATCTCGCGTACGTCGACGTTGCGGGCACGAACAAGCTCTACTTCTACGACGGCGGCGCCTGGAACGCCCTCTGGTGACCGCGTGCCGATCACGCGAACGGAATACCTCAAGGAACGCGCGATCGAGCGCCAGCGCGCCCACGTCGACAGACTGCGCGCGCACTTCGCCGTGCTCGAGCTCGCCGAACGGCAGCGGGGCGAGCGCACCGGCGAGCGGCTCGAGGTCCACGGCGACCAGCGCCTGACACCCCTGGGCGCTCGCTTGCTCGACGAGCTCACCGACCGGGCCGACGTGCTGCTCGCCGGCGCTGTCGTCGACCGCGGCGCACGCTCGAGGCTGCGCGAGTGCTTCCGGTGGCTGGCCCTGGTGCTCGGCGAGCGGGGGGAGTCGTCGCCCGCGCTGATCGGGAGCTACGCGGCATGGACGTGCGAGGCGCTGGGGCTCGCGTGACATCCGAGCGGTGAACGCGATGTTTTGTGAAGTTGACGCGTTTCCAGACTTGGGCACACTGCGGGCCGCGGAGGGGATCGCGTTGACTGCCGGGCGGCGAGGGCTTCCAGAAAGCGCGATGAAGGAGCACTTCAGCTTGGCGTTCGTCCGAGCAATCGCCGCCGCAGCGGGATGCAACCATGAGCCAGGTCCGCAGCTCGACGACGACAGCATCGACGGCGCGTTCAGGTTCTTCACGGACGGCGAAGACCCGCTCGCCTCCATCAAGAGCCCCAAGTTCGAATACCAGTTGAAGGGATACTCGCTGCAGGTCGATCCCGCCGAAGGCGACTTCGGCTATCAGTTGAAGGCGAAAAACTACAACGACCTGCGTTCAACCAAGGTGACGGTGCCGAGAATCCTGGTCGTGCTCTTGATGCCCGAGCAGCCCGCCGACTGGCTTGCTCACCACGCGCACCTTCGGATGGAACTCTTCTACCACGCCTATTGGGTTTCCCTATATGGGGAGCCGGCCCTTGAAGAAGGCCAAGAGTCGCGGACGGTCAGAGTTCCGATTGGGAACGAGTTCACGGTTGGCACGGTGAGGGACTTCATCCGTAGGATCGAGACAACCGGGACAGTGTCCTTGTGAGCAACGACTTCCGAAACCCGAAGGTGCTTGCTGCGCTCGCCCCGCGTGATGCCGGCTTCTACCTGCAGCGAATGGGGTGGCGGGAGGCAGAGCGAGCCGAGAACGCGTCCTACTGGCTACTTCGCAGCGATCACGCGGTAATGGTCCCGCTGAACCGAACGTTTGATGACTATGCGCTCCGGCTGGCAGAGCTTCTAGATTCGCTGCAGAAGATCGAGCGGAGGCCTGCTGAATCGATCCTTGCCGACCTTCGGCACTCTGCTGCGGACTTCCTTCGCGTTCGTGTTTCTCGGCGCGACGAGTCGGACGGCACGATTCCCCTCTCCAAGGCCCCCAGGATCTTCGACGGCTCGCGCGACCTCGTGCTGTACGCGGCCGCATCGACCATCGAGCCACGCCCCACGTTTCGGAAAGAGGACGTTCCCGAGGCCGCTCGATTGCTCTTGAAAGAAGCTCGGTTTGGCCAGACGGAGCGGGGAAGCTATGTCGTGAACATCCTCGCCCCGCTTCCCACGAATTTTGACCTGTTTGCCGTGCGGCCCAACGAGCCCGTAGCTGACCGACCCGACCTCGAGCCGTTTGCGCGCCGAACGCTTCGAACACTCATGACTGCCCTTGAGCGAGTGAGGCTCGCGGAGAACGAGGCTCAGGTTGTAGGTCATGTGGCCGAGGGGATCAGTGCGCAACTCTGCAAATCGGTGGCGCATGCGAGCGGTGGCGATCACGGTCTCCGTTCCTTGGAGATCTCCGCGAGTTGGTCCCCCGCACTTCGTGAAGACGAGGCGACGCCGGTTGTCGCGAGACTGGCGCGTTCGCAGGTGAAGGTGATTCGCCGAGCAGGCAAAGCGCTCTCTGCGATCGTTCCGCAGCTTGGAGCACGGATCACCGGGCAGGTGGTGCGTCTCGCGAGGGACACTGCGCGTACGCAGCGCGTGGTCGAGGGGATCATCACGGTTGAGGCGGTGATGCCTGGTCGGGCACGCCGCAACGTGACGATGGCGGTGAACGCCGAGTTTCACGAGCGCGCGATTCGGGCCTATCGCGAGGAGCGGAAGGTTACCTGCGTCGGCGATCTCTTGGACCGGCCCCCTTCGCCATATCTGTTCAACGTTCGCGAATTCGAATTCGTTGACGATTGAGCACGCTAGGCGCGATCCTCTGGTCGATCCAGGGCTGACATGTCGCAGCCTCCGAGCGAGAATAGTCGAAATGGCCAAGACGAAAATCACTCTCGAAGAGGCTTTGGCGCTCGCGGACGCTGACGAGCTGCAGTCGCATTCTCAGATCGCCCACCTCTCCGATCGCGACCAACGGCGTGTCTTGGATCGCATGTCGAAGCGGCTTGCGAAGGAGAACCGAAAACTCCGCAAGCAAGTCGCGGTGGGCCGGTTCCTCATGACCGAGGTAATCCGAGGCGCGATCGCTCAGATACTTGGGCAGGCTGAAGCCGACTTCGTAGCCTCTGAGCTGCGAGCGCGGACACATCGAATAGTGCCGCCAGAACGCGCGGCGGAGTTCACCGCGGCACTCTACGAGCTCGTTCGAAAGTTCGAGACTGCGCGCTCTCGGTCAAAGAAGTAGCGCGGTTCACTGCGAGCGCCTCGATCAGCGCGCGCTCGAGGAACCGCACATCGCGGGGCCGCGCGAGCGGCTACTGACACCAACACGTGCCTTGGACCGCGCAAGTGTTCGTCGACGAGCTGACGATCTTTGTGCAGGTGTATCCAGAACAGCACTGACTGGTCGACGTGCAGGGCGACTGGGGTTCACCGCAGGTTTGTACGCAAGTCCCGGCGGAACACTTCCCTGAGCAACAATCGCTGTAGGAGACGCAGGGAAAGCCCGAGAAAGAGCACTTTCGGCACGTGTAGCCGAAACAGGTCATGTCGCCACAGCAGCGGTCTGGCGGACGATTGAGGCAGCGCTCCCCCTCGTTGCGGCACGCGACGCACGAGCCGCCGGTGCAATCCGCACTGCAACATTCTGTGTAGCTAGTGCATGCGGCTCCCCCCTGGCCGCAGCTTGGTCCCGCTCCAGAATCGGGGGCGCTTGCTCCGCTGTCTGGCTCACCAGCATCGCTCTCGGGCGGTGCCGAACTGCACGCGAACCCGACCAACGAAAGAGCCAACAGTAGGAGCGAGCGCCGAGCGGAGTTCGAGTGCGTTGCAGTACCGAAGTTCATTGGCGCGCCCCCTGACGACAATTCCAGCATAGCGAACGCGGTTGCTGCCGACGAGCCTGGCGCGTCGCCTCACGCCTCAGCGAACACGGGTTCGCAGTCGTGGCCCAGGTAGCAGGTGGTGAGGGCAGGGGCGCCGACGAAGCGCACTGTCACCATGCCGTCGACGTCGACGCCCACGACCTCGCCGAGCGCGCCCGCGTGCGCGAACAGCTCGTCACCCTCGAACACCGCTTCGGTCGTGCGCACCTGGCGCACGTGACGGTGGAAGGAATCGGCGGGCACAGCGTCGGCGATCGTGATCTCGTTCATCGTGTGGTTCTGCCTCTTGGGGGTAACGCTGGGGGTAACGAGGCATCGGCGAACCATTCGCTCACTGGGAAGTTCGATTCCCAGCGCCTCCACACTCGCTGGTCGTGACGAAGCCGCTCCCTCTCGCGAGGGGGCGGCTTTTTCATGTCCAGCGGGCGAGCAGCCGCTCGGCAGCGAGGGAGCTGAAGGCCATGATCGTCTCCGACGGGTCGACGGAGACGGCGGTGGGGAACACCGACGGGTCGCACACGTAGAGGCCTCTCACCGCGTGCACCTCGTTGTTCGCGTCGACGACGGACGTCGCCGGGTCCTTCCCCATGCGGCACATGCCCGCGGGGTGCGGGCAGGCGAACATCATCGAGCCGGGCCGCAGGTCGACGGTGTCGAGCTTCGAGAGCTCGTGGAGATCGGAGATCCGCGTGCCCTTCGGGTCCGGGACGATGACCTCCTTCGCGCCGGCGTGGAGCAGCACCAGCGCCTGCTTCTTCAGCGCGTCGCGCACCGTCAGCTCGTCCTGCCCGCGGAGCGTCCACTGCCACAGCGGCTCGCCGTCGTCGTCGAGCGACACGCTGCCGGTGTGGGTGTCGTCGATCCACGCGATGCAGCTGCCGATGCGGTGCGCGTTCTCCATGAGCTGCTGGTGCGCCTTGCCGAACCCTGGCAGCAACGCGGCGAGCGTCGCCGGCGGCAGCTGGTTGGGGTGCAGCAGGTAGCCGCCCTCGACGTAGCGGCCGCCGTCGAAGCGGTGCAGGCGGTACTCCATCGTCCCGACCGCCGCGGGGATGCCGCGCCACATCACCACGTCCTGCTCGAAGAGGCCGAAGAGCTGCGGGCACGGGTTGAACTGCAGGTTCTTCCCGAGCTGGCCGGACGGGTCCGGGATCTTCGAGCGCATCAACAGCGGCGCCGAGTTGAAGCCGCCCGCGGACACGATGACGGCGTTTGCGCGCACCTCGAGCGCGTGGCCCGACGGCTTCCCCGTGCGGCGATCGAGGAAGCGCGCCGCCACGCCGACCGCGCGGCCGTTCTCGAGCAGGATCTGCTCCACCTCGCAGTCCGCGAAGATGCGCACGCCGGCGCGCAGCCCCTCGGGGATGTGCGTGACGAGCTGGCTCTGCTTGCCGTCGTAGGCGCAGCCCTGCATGCAGTACCCGGAGTCGATGCAGCGTTCGTCGCGCGACTGCACGACGGGCTCCCACTGCATGCCGGCCTTCTCGGCGCCCGCGACGAACAGGCGGTTCATCGCGTTGCGGCGGTGCTCCGCGGCCGGGTGCGAGTTCAGCGCCGCCTCGATGCGCTCGAAGTGCGGCGTCAGCTCCTCCAGCGAGTGGCCTTCGACGCCGAACTGCGACGCCCACTTGTCGAGGCGATCCTTCGGCGTTCGCCAGGTGTCGGCCCAGTAGTGCACCGACGCGCCGCCGACGCAGTTGCCGTAGGTGAGCGCCGCCTGGCCGTTGGTCGAGGTGTGCAGCCCGCGGCCACCGTCGATGCGCGCGAACATGTCGTCCTCGCGCTGGTCCAGCTCCCCGCGCTGCGGCAGGTAGAAGCCCCCGCGCTCGAGCATCAGCACCGACTTGCCGGCCTTCGCGAGCTCCTTCGCCATCACCGCGCCGCCGCAGCCGGTGCCGATGACGACGGCGTCCACCGTCTCCTTCATCGACGAGGAGACGTTGTCGTACTCGAGGACCTGCGTGCGGAGCGCCTCATCCATGGGCGGCCTCCCCGACGCGCGAGTCCGCCTCGGGCGCCTTCCGCGCCGCGAACGGGCCTTCGTAGTGGATCGCCTTCCAGGTGCGCTCGTCGCAGTAATAGAAGAACAGCGCGAGCAGCTTGAGGTTGGAGAAGACCTGGCGCTCGATTTCGTTGCCGTCGATGCCCATGCGCGTGAGCGCCGCGTCCTGCGCGTCGGGGGACAGGCGCGTGAAGCGCGTCGTCGAGAGGTGCAGCCAGCCGCCGTGCTCGAGGACGAAGAGAGCCGCCTTCACGTCGGAGCGCATCGTGTTGGTGTGAAAGGAGAGCTCGCGGTCGATGCGCTCGGCGACGCGGACGACCCGCGGGCCGGGCTGCGTGGCGCTCGGCGCGGGGCAGACGCGATCGCAGAAGGCGGCCAGCACGCCGAGCTCCTTCTGTGACAGCACCACGGGCGACGCGCCGGGGCAGAGCGAGCGGTAGTGCTCGTCGCCTCCGCCGCGCATCGCCAGCCACGCGCCACCCGCCACCGCGACGCCCACGACGCCACCGACCTTCAGGAAACGGCGCCGGCTGAGCGGGTTGCCGCCCGCGTGTGGAGAGGAGGCCATGCGCGGACTCTACGCGCCTCGATGGAGAAGGGGGCGCGCCTCGCGTGCGCCCGTCGCGAGGCCACGAGCCGCATCGTGCGTCGCATGGGAGCGCAGCCGGCGGACCAAGGGGGCCCACGAAAGTGGGACGGGATTCCCATCCCACTTGGCTGGCTCCAACTCCCCGGATTCGTTGGCGGCGCGAACGCGGATTTGGGACGGGAATCCCATCCCACCTTGGGCGGCCCCCCTTCGCGCCGGAAGGCTCGTTCGCTTCTCGCGGCGCGCGTCGCTACCCGGCGAAGTCACGCCTGGTCTGGCGTCGCCACCACGCCCGGAACAGCGGCTTGCCACCGCTCACCTCCGCCGTGGCCGCCACCCGCCCGAGCCACCCGGGCAGCGCCTCGCGGTGCGCCCGCCATGCGCCTGCCACGTCCGCGTCTTCGAGGTGCTGCGACTCCAGCGCTTTGCGCTCCGACTCCACGACGCCCCGGCGCGCGCTCCAATCGCGCAGCACCGCGCGATGCAGCCTCTCATGCCGCCACCACAGGCTCGCTTCGTCGGCGCGCTCCGGCGCGAGCGGACCGTACGCGTCCGGCTCCACGTCGAGCCGCGCCGGCTTGAACACCGAGAGGCACGGCGACGACGTCCCCGTCAGCCAGTGCCGTGCGCCGGACGGCGTGAGCGCGCTCACCATCGACGCCGTCGTCTGCCCGGCGTGCCGCGTCGGCTCCCACGACGCGTGCGCGCATGGAGACTCGAGGCGCAGGCCGTCGGCGGGGTGCGCGCCGCGGTGATCCCGCAGCGTGCGCATCACGTCCCGCGCAGCGCTCGCCTCGGCCAGCGACTTCGTGGTGCGCGCCTGGCGCTGCCACCCGCCGGTGAGGTGCCGGTACGGCGGGCTCGCGAAGCACCGCGCGAAGTCGAACGTCTCGCCGCGACCCAGCCACCCGCGGCGGCGCGCCTCGTCGGCCGCGCCCGGGTGAAGCTCGTCCGGTGTGACGATGGACAGCGCGTTGCTGATGGTGCGTACGCCGCGCACGCGCTCGAGCGCCCAGAATGGCCCCGCCGTCTCCAGCACCCACGCCTCGCGCGCATCCGCGAGCAGGAAGCTCGAGTGGTAGCGGAAGCCTGCGTTACGCAAGCCCATCCGCCCGCCCTGGGGATGCGCCGCCAGCAGCTCGATGATCACCTGCGCCGCTTCCCGCGCCGATCCCGCTCGCTCGAGCGCGAGCCGCAGCAGGTCCATGCCGGTGAGGCCCGACTTCTCCACCGGGAAGCGCGTGAAGACCGCCTCGTTGCCGCCGACGACGCCGGCGTCATTCGCCCCCATCTCGCAGCCCCACATCCACGCGGGGCGGGACAACAGCACCGCGCGCGTTCGCGCGACCTGCGGCACCTCGACGTGCGTGCAGCGCACCACGCCCCCGAGGCCGCTTTGGGCAGGCACCAGCTCGACGGGCTGCGCCTCGCCCGGCTCGCGATCGCTGTTCTTCCCGAAGAGGACCGCGTCCGCGGTGACGGCGCAGACGGTGTCGCACATGCCTGACCTCTGTTGGTGGCCCTACCGCAGGAACCTCAGGCGACCCACGCCCGGCAGCTTCGTCGCGCTGGTCACGCCCGGGCACGTCCGCAGCAGGTACGGCGCGTGAACGAAGGCCGCCGCGCCCGCGGGCGTCAACGCTACGGCCGGGTCGCTCGGGTACCACGCGGCGAAGCTGGGCCGCAGCGCCGCGCCGCTCGAGTCGGTGCAGCCGATCGCGGTGTACGGATCGACGTCGCCGTTTATCAGGCTGGACGAGTCGATGATCCCCGACTGCCAGCTCGCGTCGTTCGTGCAGTTCGCGTCGCACGCGCGCGTGGTGATGGTCTGCGCGCCGCTCGTCGTCACCGCCAGGGCCAGCGACTCGCCCAGGGACGTCAACGCCAGCCCGTCCTCGCCGTCGCGCTCGTCGCCCAGGATGACGCCGTTCCACGAGGTGGGCACCAGGCAATTCGAGTCACAGCTCCACACCAGCACGCGGTTGTTCTGCGCCTGCACCTGGGCGGGCTCGGTCGCGAGCGCGGTGCCCTGGTTGTACGCCACGCGCAGGCCGCCCGAGGCCGTCGTCGTCAGCGACACCGGCGGCGTCTCCCCGTGCGCGAACAGCGGCGGCGACTCCCGCCAGCTGGACATCGACGTGCAGTCGCCGCTGCACGTCCGGTAGATCAGCGCGCCCGACTCGTTGTTCATCACCAGGTGCAGCGTCGTCCCCGAGACCGCCAGCGAGCTGCGAGAGCCCGCGTTGCGGATGATGCCCGCCGACCAGGAGTTCAACGACGTGCAGTTCGCCGCGCAGGTGGACAGCACCACCGTCGCGCCGAAAGTCAACGTCGAGGTGATGAGGGACACCCGCCCCGCCGAGTCCACCACCATCGGCGCGCCCCGATAGGGCGCCGACGTACCGTTCAGCACCGACGTGATGTCCAGCGTGGACCACGACCCGGCGTCGAGGCAGTTGGAGGCGCACGTCGCGTAGATCGTCTGCGTCGAGCCGCCGATGGAGCCTCCTTCCCACACGACGTGCACGCGGCCATCGCCCGCCACCGCGAGGCGCACATAGTTCGCGAACTCGTGCGATGGCGTCGGGATCTCGACGCGCGGCCAACTCGCGGGTTGATCGCAGTTCGCCGCGCACCGCCGGTAGACGATGCGCGCCGGCGTCACACCGTACGTGTACGCGAGGTGCACCGCGCCGTCCGTCGTCGCCACCAGCTGTGGAGAGCTGAAGCCCACCTCGAGGAAGGTGACGACGCTGCTCGCGGAGCCACCGCCCGCGCCGCCACCGCTGCCGCCGCCCGATCCACCACCGGAACCGCCGCCCGTTCCGCCGCCACCGCCCGAGTTGCACCCCAGTCCCAGAGCCGCCACGGCGGCCGCTGCCACGAAGAGTCGCATGGCGCAGACTGTTAGACCGCGCGTCCACGCCTGTCGAGCAGGTGACGGCAGAGTCCGTCCACGCTGGAGAATTCCGTGCGCTGTCCGGCTGGTTCCTCAGCTGTCAGCCCCGCGCCCTGAATTCGACAGCCGGGTGCGGGCCCCGCTGGTACGGTGCCCGGAGGAAGAAGGACGTCGAAGGATGCGCGAGCTCGTCACCTCCCGTCGCAGCGCCGAGCGCCTCGAGCACGCGCGCGCCTTCCTCGCCGCCCAGTCAGCCGACGGTGACGTGGTGGTGCTGGGGCCGACCTGGGAGACCGCCGCCGAGCTGGTGCGCTCGCTGGGCCGCCCGATGTTCGGCTGGCAGCGCTCGACGCTCTTCCGCTTCGCCGCGGAGCTCGCGCGCCCGTCGCTCCTCGAGGAGGGCCTCGCGCTCGCGACGCCGCTGTCCCTCGAGGCGCTGTGGGCGCGCGTCACCTTCCAGCTGCACGAGGCCGGCAAGCTGCATCGCTTCGAGCCGGTGGCCGATCGCCCGGGCCTCGCGCGTGCGCTGGGCCGCACCATCGCCGACGTCCGCCTCGCCGGCGTCGACGTGCAGCGGCTGGAGCCCGGCCTCGCCGCCGCCGCGCAGGCGTTCGAGGCCGCGCTCGCCGAGGCGAAGCTGGTCGACCGGGCCGACGTTTTCCGCCGCGCCGCCGCCCGGGTCGACGACGTCTCGCTGCCCGCGCTGGTCCTGGTGGACGTGCCGCTCGCGGCCGCCGCCGAGGTGGACTTCGTCCGGCGCCTCGCGGCCCGCGCGGAGCAGGTGGTCGCGCTCGCCGCCGACGCCGACGTCGCGAGCGTCCGGCGGCTGTCCGAGGCGCTCGGCGTCGAGCCGCGCGTGCTTCCGCCCTCGTCCGGCGGCGCGCTGCGGGCGCTGCAGACGCAGCTCTTCTCGGGCGCGGCCGGCGAGGCCACCTTCGTGCTGGAAGACTTCTTTTCCGCGCCCGGCGAGGTGCGCGAGTGCGTGGAGATCGCCCGTCGCGTGCTCGAGGCCGCGCGCGCCGGAACGCCGTTCGACCGCATCGCCGTGCTGCTGCGCTCGCCCGCGACGTACCGTGCGCCGCTGGAAGACGCGTTCCGCCGCGCCGGCGTCGAGGCCTGGTTCGCGCGGGGCGTGCCGCGGCCCGACCCCTCCGGCCGGGCGCTGCTCGCGCTGCTCAAGTGCGCCGAGGACGGGCTCTCGGCGCGCAGCTTCTCCGAGTACCTGTCGCTGGGCCAGGTGCCGAAGGACGACGCCGGCGCGCCGCCCGCCGCGCTGCCCGAGGAGGAGCGCTTCGTCCGTGGCGAGGTGGACGAGAGCCTGTTGCCGCTCGACGAGAAGCGCCCCGCGCCGCCGCCTCCGCCCGAGGAGGTGCTCGATCCCGACGCGCCCGTCACCGCCGGTCGGCTGCGCGCGCCGCGCCGCTGGGAGCGCCTCATCATCGACGCCGCCGTCATCGGCGGACCGGCTCGCTGGCGCCGCCGCCTCGCGGGCCTCCGACACCGCAAGGAGGCCGAGGCCGCCGCGCCCTCCGCCACCGAGGCGCAGGTGCTGCGCGCGCAGCGGGAGCTGGCCGATCTCTCCGCGCTCGAGGCGTTCGCCCTCCCGTTGCTCGACGAGCTCGCGGCGCTGCCGCCCGAGGCGACGTGGGGCGAGTGGATCGCCCGCCTGTCCGCGCTCGCCACCCGCGCGCTCAAGTCGCCGCAGCGGGTGCTGGGCGTGCTTCAGGAGCTGTCGCCGATGGCGGTGGTCGGCCCGGTTCGCCTGTCCGAGGTGCGCGCCGTGCTGACGCCGCGCCTGTCCGAGCTGTTGGAGGCGCCGAACGCGCGCCGCTCCGGCCGCGTCTTCGTCGCGCCCGTGGAGGCGTCGCGGGGCCTGTCCTTCGACGTCGTCTTCGTTCCCGGCCTCGCCGAGCGCATCTTCCCCCAGAAGCTGCGCGAGGACCCGCTGCTCGCCGACGACGTGCGCCGCGCGCTGTCCCCGGCGCTGGAGACGAACGACGAACGCCTCGCCGCCGAGCGCCTCGCGCTGCAGCTGGCCGTCGGCGCCGCCGAGAAGCGCGCCGTGCTGTCGTGGCCGCGCATCGACGCCGAGCACGCCCGGCCCCGCGTGCCCAGCTTCTACGTGCTCGAGGCCGCGCGCGCCGTGGAGGGGCGCCTGCCGGCCTACGAGGAGCTGCAGCGCCGCGCCGAAGGACACGGCCGCGTCCGCCTCGCCTGGCCCGCGCCGGCGCTCCCGTCCGAGGCCATCGACGCCACCGAGTTCGATCTCGCCGTCCTCGACCAGGTGCTGCACGCGAAGGAAGGCACGAAGGGGCGCGCGCGGTACCTCATCGACGCGAACCCGCACCTCGCGCGCGCGCTGCGGGCCCGGTACGCGCGCTGGACGACGACCGCGTGGACGACGTCCGACGGGCTGGTGAAGCCGAAGGCCGCCGCCCGCGACGCGCTGGCGCCGCACCTCGTCGGCAGGCGGCCCTTCTCGCCCACCGCCCTCGAGCTGTTCGCGCACTGTCCGTACAAGTTTTTCCTGTCCACCGTGCTGCGGTTGTCGCCGCTGGAGATCCCCGGCGAGCTCGAGGAGCTGGGCCCGCTGGAGAAGGGCTCGATGGCGCACACGGTGCAGTACCGCGTGCTGTCCAGTCTGCGCGACGAGGGCGTCAAGCTGACCGAGGCGACGCTGCCGACGGCCTTCGAGCGGCTCGACGCAGTGCTCGCGAAGGTGGCGCAGGAGACGTACGACGACTTCGTCCCGGCCATCCAGCGGGTGTGGGAGGACGGCGTCGAGACGTTGAAGGCCGACCTGCGCGAGTGGCTGCGCCGCGCCGCTGCCGACACCGAGTGGTCGCCGTGGCGCTTCGAGCTGTCCTTCGGGCTGGCCAACCGCGACGAGCAGGACCCGTCCAGCGTCGCGGAGCCGGTGACGTTGATGGAAGGACTCCAGGTCCGCGGCTCCATCGACCTCGTCGAGAAGAGCGACCGCGGCACGCTGCGCGCCACCGACTACAAGACGGGCAAGGCCCGCGCGAAGGAAGGCAACGTCATCGGCGGCGGTAAGCACCTGCAGCCGGTGCTGTACGCGCTGGTGCTGGAGAAGCTGCTCCCAGAGTTCAAGGTGGAGGGCGGGCGGCTCTTCTACTGCACGCAGGCCGGCGGCTTCACCGAGGTACCCACGCCGCTCGACCCGCTGGCCCGCGAGGCGATGGGCCTCGTCGTGCGCACCATCGCCCGCTCGCTGGAGGCGGGCTTCCTGCCGGCCGCGCCCGAGAAGGACGCGTGCCGCTGGTGCGACTTCAGGCCCGTATGCGGCCCCGACGAGGAGCGCCGTGTGAAGAAGAAGCTGATGCGCGAGGAGACGAGGGAGCTCGCCCTGTTGAGGAAGCAGCCGTGATCGCGAAGACGCCCGAGGACTACGCCACGCGCAAGCAGCTGCTCGAGGACCTCGACGGCACCTTCGTCGTCGAGGCGGCGGCGGGAACCGGCAAGACGACGGTGCTGGTGGGGCGCATCGTCGCGGTGGTGCGCACCGGCCGTGCGCGCCTGTCGCAGATCATCGCCGTCACCTTCACCGAGAAGGCCGCCGGCGAGATGAAGCTGCGCCTGCGCGTGGCGCTCGAGAAGGAACGCGACCGGCTGTCCGACGCCGCCGAGCGCGCGCGCCTCACCGACGCGCTCGAGGAGCTGGAGATCGCCCGCATCGGCACCATCCACGGGCTGTGCGCCGACCTGCTGCGCGAGTACCCCGTCGAGGCCGAGGTCGACCCGCGCTTCGAGGTGGTGTCCGAGGGCGACGCGGAGGCGCTGTTGTCGCTCGCGTTCCACCGGAAGCTGCAGGACGTGCTGCGCGAGCCGCCCGAAGGCATCCGCCGCCTGCTGCGCCGCCGGCCGAAGGGGCGGGACGACGAGCCGCCGCGCCGCACGCTGCTCGCCGCCGTGCGCCAACTCGTCGAGCACCGCGACTTCGCCGCTCCCTGGCGCCGCGACGGTTTCGCCCGCGACGCGGCCATCGACGCGTTGCTGCCCCGCATCGGCGCCTTCGCCGAGCGCGCGCGCCAGGTGACGTACCAGCCGCCCGACAGCCCGCTGGGGGACTGCCTGTCCGCGGTGCGACGCTTCAGTGAGGACGTGGCGCACCGGGAGGCGGTGTCGCCGCGTGACTACGACGGCCTCGAGGCGCAGCTGCGCGACCTCGCCGGCAACGTGCGCCGGTGGACCTGGAAGCCGTACGGCGTGCGCTTCCAGGGCGTCACCAACGACACCGTCGCCGCCGAGCGCGCCGCGCTGTACGAACACCTGCAGGACTTCGTGCGGCGGGCCGAGGCGGATCTCGCCGCGTGCCTGCACGCGGAGCTGTTGCCCGTAGTCGAGGCGTACGAGGCCGAGAAGGCGCGGGTGGGCGCGCTGGACTTCGTGGACCTGCTCATCAAGACGCGCGATCTGGTGCGCCACAGTCGGCCGGTCCGCGAGTCGCTGCAGCGCCGCTTCACGCACCTCTTCGTCGACGAGTTCCAGGACACCGACCCCCTGCAGAGCGAGCTCGTGCTGCTGCTCGCCGCGGACGATCCGTCGGTGGACGAGGCCTTCGCGACCCGCCCGGTGCCGGGGAAGCTCTTCGTCGTCGGCGATCCGAAGCAGTCCATCTACCGGTTCCGCCGCGCCGACGTGCTGCTCTACGAGCGCGTGAAGAAGCACCTCGCCACGCACGGCGCGTCCGTCGTCTTCCTGTCGACCAGCTTCCGCAGCACGCCCGGCATCCAGGCGGCGGTGAACGGCGCCTTCGAGCGTGTGATGGAGCAGGGGAACGGGCTGCACCCGGCGTACGTGCACCTCGGGCGCTGGCGCGACGGCTACGACAAGCAGCCGTCGGTGGTGGCGCTGCCGCCGTCTCGCGTCTTCAACGAGAAGGGCTGGGTGACCAAGGACCAGGTGGAAAGCAGCCTGCCCGACACCGTCGGCGCCTTCATCGCATGGCTGGTGAGGGAGAGCGGCTGGACGGTGGAGGAGGCCGGCCGGCGCGTCCCCATCGAGCCGCGCCACGTGTGCATCCTCTTCAAGCGGCTGCGGCGGTGGGGCGGCGTCGACGTGCCGCGGCCGTACGCGCAGGCGCTGGAGGCACGCGGCGTGCCGCACGTGCTGGTGGGCGGGCGCAGCTTCCACGTGCGCGAGGAAGTGATGGCGCTGCGGACGGCGCTGCTCGCCATCGAGCGGCCGGACGACGAGCTCAGCGTGTACGCCGCGCTGAAAGGCCCGGTGTTCTCGCTGTCCGACGAGCAGTTGCTGCTGTTCCGCCACGAGGTGGGGCGCTTCCACCCGCTGCGTCCGCTGGAGGGGCTCGAGCTGTCGGACGACGCGAAGGCGGTGGGCGAGGCGATGGCCGTGCTGCGGCAGCTGCACCTCGAGCGCAACCGGCGCCCGGTGTCGGCCACGCTGCACGCCCTGCTGGAGGCGACGCGGGCGCACGCGGGGATCGCGTTTTGGAGCGCCGGCGCGCAGGCGCTGGCCAACGTGCTGCAGCTCGCGGAGGTGGCGCGGCGGCTCGAGCGGCGCTCGACCAGCTTCCGGGACGTCGTCGAGGCGCTCGAGGAGGAGGCCGACGAGGGCGAGTCGCCGGAGGCGCCCATCGTCGAGGAAGGCACCGAGGGCGTGCGCATGATGACGGTGCACGCGGCGAAGGGGCTCGAGTTCCCCGTCGTCATCCTCGCCGAGCCGACCGCCAGCGCGAGCCGCCACGAGCCGTCGCACTGGGTCGATCCCGAGCGCGGGCTGTGGGTGCACGCGCTGGCCGGCTGCCTGCCGGTGGAGCTGCGCGAGCACGAGGCCGAGGTGCGGGCGCGCGACTACGAGGAGGCGGTGCGCGTCACCTACGTCGCCGCCACGCGCGCGCAGGATCTGCTCGTGGTGCCGGCGGTGGGCGACAAGCGCTGGCCCGACACCTGGACCGAGGTGCTGTACCCGTCGCTTTACCCGGCCGGCGGCACCGAGCACGACCCGAAGCCCGCGCCCGGCTGCCCGGAGCTCGGCAGCGACGTGCTGGTCGATCGCGACGGCCCGGTGCCGGCGCACGTGCCGCTGCCCGGCCTCCACCGCGCGGAGACGGGGAAGAACCGTGTCGTGTGGTGGGGCCCCAAGCCGCTGGCGCTCGGGCTCGAGGCGGGCGGCGGGCTGCAGTCGACGGACGCGCTGGAGGAGGCCGACGGCGCCAGCGAGGCCGGGCGGAAGGCGTACGAGGACTGGCGCGTCGCGCGCGCGGCGAGCCTCGAGCGCGGTGGACGGCCGACGGAGCGCGTGCGCGTCGCGCGGGAGCTGCAGGAGGCGCCGCCGCCGGGCCTCATCGGCATCGAGGACTCGGGCGTCCAGCGCGCGGGCCGGCCGAAGGGCCGCCGCTTCGGCGAGCTGGTGCACGCGGTTCTGTCTGCCGTGCCGCTGGACGCGTCGCGCGCGCTGGTGACGAACGCCGTGGCGGCGCAGGGCCGGGCGCTGTTGTCCAGCCCGGCCGAGCAGTCGGCGGCGGTGGAGGCAGTGCTGGCTGCGCTGGCGCACCCGCTCATGCAGTCGGCGCGCGCCGCGCAGCTGGTGCGCCGCGAGCGCGGCATCGTCGACGTGCTGGCGCCTGGCGACTACGTCGAGGGCAGCGTCGACCTCGCCTACCGCGACGCCGCCGGCTGGACGGTGGTGGAGTTCAAGACGGACGAGGATCTCGAGGCGCACCGCGTGGCGTACGAGGCGCAGGCCGCCGCATATGTGCGCGCCGTACACGCCGCCACCGGCCTCCCGACGCGCGGCGTGCTGTTCCGCGTGTAGGCCAGCGGCGCACCGCCCGGCCGGCCCTGCGGCGGAAACAACTCGCGGGTTGATCGGTCCACGCCACTGACGAACACCAGGCATGGAGACGCCCGGTTCTCCGGGGCGCTCTTTGCGGCAGACAGCGCGGCGCGCTGGACCTTGGTCCACGGCAGCACAGGGCCCCGGCGTCCCACCTCGACGGTCTCGTGGGACGGGTCCGTTCCCGGTTCAGCGCGTCTTCGCTTGCCGCACGTAGCGGTCGAGATCCTCGCGGTCGATGAGCGAGAGGATCTCCACGCTGGTGCCTTCGCTGCGCCGGTAGATGAGCCGCACGTCGGTCGCCACGCGCACACGGAAGTAACCGGGCAGCCCTTCGAGGGGGATCGCGCGCAACGACGGGTGGCGGTGGTTCTCCGACAAGAGGTACGCCTGCTTGAAGGCGGCGCGCTGCAGCCGCGCGTCCCACCCGTCGAGGGAGTCGTAGAACTCCTGCGTGAAGTGCGGCTTGAGCCAGGTGGACGGGAGCTCCTCGACCGGCGCCTCCTCGCCGCTCGCGGCCACCGGGGCCTGCGGCGCCGCCTCCGGCGCCTTCCTGAGCGCCTCGAGCTCTTGCTGCAGTGCGTGCTTCTCGGCGACGAGCCGTGCCTCGCGGGCGGTGAGCGCCGCGACGGCCTCCTGCGCCTTCTCGAGATCCTTCTTCGCGCGCTCGAGCTCCGCGCGGGTCACCTGGCCCTTCGCCTTTTCGAGCTGCTCCTTCGTCTTCTCGAGCGCGCTGTCGGCCTTCGTCGCGACCTTCTTCAGCTTGTTCAGCTCGCGCGACACCTCTGCCAGCTCGCTGCGCGCCTGCTTGAGCTGCTCGGCGAGCGCGCTCGCCTTGGCCTGCGCTTTCTCCGCGGCCTGCACCGCCTCGCGGGCTTCTTTCTTCGCTGCCTTGAGCTCCTGCGACTCGTCGCGCGGCGCGGGCGCCTGGGGCGGCGGCGCGAGGCGGGCAGTCGCGTCGAGCGGCGCGGGGCCTTTGGGGGCCGGGCCGGTGCCGTAGTACGTGCGCGCGAGGGCCTGGAGGATGGGCGTCGCCGTCTTCCGAACGTCCGCCTGCGGGTCGGCCACGAGCCGCCACAGCATGCGTACCGTCGCGTCGTCTTCCACCGCGAGCAGGCCGATCTCCTCGGCCACCGGCGGCGACAGCGACACGATGTCCAGCGCCGGGAACTCATAGATCTTCCGCAGCAGCGCGATCGCCGGGCCCCGCGCGTCCGGACGGGCGCGGATTTCGTCCGCCAGCGTGTCCGCCTTCTGCACCCCCGACAGCTTCTCGAGGCGGTAGCCGGGCACCGACAGCTGGAGCTCCCGCATCAGCTCGGTCAGCTCCTCGTCGGTGAAGGCCAGGTAGAAGAAGACCGACAACTCGTCCCGGCCCAGCTCCGAGAGCGGCGCGTCTCCGTCCTGTGGGGGCAGGAGGGACGAGGTGGTAGGGTCGGACGGCGGCGGCGGTTGGGTCATGGCAAGAGAATTCCCGCAACCCTTACCCGTCTGCCGGGTTCCAATCCACGACCTCATTCGAGGGGGAGGATGTACACGTGCGAGTCATGTTGATGGGAGCGGTGCTGTTGGGATCAGTCGCGCTGGCGCAGCCCGTGCGCAACGCGGCGGAGCGGGCGAACGACCGAAGGGACCTGCGGCAGGACAACCGCCAGCTGGTCGATGACAGGTGGGATCTCGCGAAGGCGCAGAAGCTGCTCTCGGACTACGACCAGGCCGCGGCGGCGGGCAACGCCGCGCGGTTGGGCGAGCTCGACGCGCTGGCGCTCAGGCGCATCGACGGGGAGATCGCCGAGTCACACGTCGAGAGCGCGCAGGCCCGCCAGGAGGTCCGCGAGGACAACCGTGAGGTGCGCAGTGACCGCCGCGAGTTGAGGAGGGATTTCGTGAAGGGGAAGGGGCCGCTGGTGAAGGCCGACGACCTGCACGACCTGAACCGCGACAAGGTGAACCGCGCCGACGACGTGGCCGACGCCCACAAGGAGCGCCTCTCGCGCGAGCGGCTGCAGGCGATCCGCGCGCAGCTGGTCGGCCTCTCTGGTCGCTACGACGCGCAGTCGGTGGCGGCCAAGCGCGCGCTCTACGCCGAGTTCGTCGGCGTCGCCGCGAGCGAGGTGAAGCGCGACGCGCAGGAGAAGGCCGAGGACAGGCGCGAGCTTCGGGAGGATCGCCGCGAGACGCGTGAGGACCGCCGCCAGAAGCGGTAGGGGTCGTAGTACCGTGGGTGCGTGAGCGGCGCGCCCATCATCCGGGTCCGGGGGCTGACGAAGGCCTTCGGGGACCACAAGGTCCTCGACGGCCTGGACCTCGACGTGCACGAGGGCGAGACCTTCGTGCTCCTCGGCACCAGCGGGAGCGGCAAGACGGTGCTGATGAAGCACCTCGAAGGGCTGCTCAAGCCCGACGCCGGCACGGTCGTCATCGACGGCCACGACCTGTCGGCCTGCGACGCCGAGGAGCTGCAGGAGGTCCGCAAGGCGCTGGGCATCCAGTTTCAGGCGGGCGCGCTCTTCGACTCGATGAGCGTCTTCGACAACGTCGCCTTCCCGCTGCGGGAGCTGGGCCACGCAGAGGAGCCGGAGGTGCGCCAGCGGGTGGCGGAGACGCTGGCGCTGGTGGGCCTGGGCGACGCGGCCGAGCAGCTGCCCGGCGAGCTGTCCGGCGGTATGAAGAAGCGCGTGGCCTTTGCCCGCGCGATGGTGATGCGCCCGCGCGTGCTCCTGGCCGACGAGCCGACCGCGGGCCTCGACCCGCTCACCACCGACGCGGTGGACGACGCGATCGTGGCCGCGCAGAGGGCGCTCGGCGTCACCGCGTTCATCATCACGCACGATCTGCCCACGGCGTTCCGCATCGCCGACCGCGTGGGCCTGCTGCACCAGGGGAAGATCATCGAGGCGGCGCCGCCGGACGCCTTCAAGGCGTCGCAGCACCCCGCGGTGAAGCGCTTCCTGCACGACTGGCTCGAGAGCGAAGCCGCGGCCCGGAAGCTGTGAGCGGGCGGCGAGGCTCCCCGGGGAGTCCCCGTCGCCCGGCTCGGGAGACCTTCAGGTGCGCCGGGTCAGGCCTCGACCTTCACCTTCAGCGTCTTCGGCAGCACCTCTTCCTTCTTCGGGAGCGTGACCGTCAGCACGCCGTGCCGGTAGACGGCCTCGGGCTTCGAGCCGTCGAGCGTGTTGGGCAGCGTGAACGAGCGGGCGAAGGTGCCCCACGCGCGCTCCTGGCGGATCCAGCCCTTGCTCTGCTCGGTGCGCTCGTTCTTCCGCTCGGCGGAGATGGTCAGGAGGTTCCCGTCCAGCTTCACTTCGATCTGCTCGGGGTCGACGCCCGGCATGTCGAGGCGGAGCTCGACGTTCTTCTCGTTCTCGACGACGTCCGCGGCGGGCACGAGGCCGGCGACGCGATCGTCCTCGACCACCGGGGCGGTGAAGTCGCGGAAGAACTCGTCGAAGTCGCGGAACATCGAGGGCAGGCGGGTGTAGCGGGTCAGCGTCATGGTCGTCGTCTCCTTCAGGGCCCCGAGGGGAGCGGGGCAGTTCGTGTCTGGTCGGAACTTCAGACAGGATCGTTCCGTGTCAAGGCGAGGTCTCATCGGGCGGGCCGCTCACGCAGGTTGTCCTTGCGTCAAGCCGTGCGGGCGGCTGCGATGGAACAAACGCCGCGCGGGCGCCGTGTGGAGCGCGCGGCCGGACCGTTGCGAGGGGAAGCCTGTGGGCGCGTGGCGGCTGACGGTGATGCTGGCGGTGGTGGCCCCGGCGCTCGTCCACGCGCAGCCGGCGGACGAGTTTTCCCTGCCGAGTTTCGGGCCGCCCCCGCCCGACGCGGGCACCGCGACGCCGACGCCGCCGCCGCTGCCTCCGCCCGACGCGGTGCCCGCCGCGCCGCCCGAGTGGACGACGCCGGTGCCGGCGCCGCACGAGGAGCCGAAGCCGGGCCCGCCGAAGCCGCCGCCGGATCCGAAGTGGAACCGCGTCGCGGGGACGGTGAGCGGTCTCTTCGTCGCGCTCACCAACATCTACCTCGGCGGCGAGGTGAGCTTCCTCGCCGGCTTCGGCGCGCCGACGCGCAGCCAGGCCGAGCCCACCACCGCCGAGGGCTTCCTGATGCAGGTCGGCGTGCAGGGCAGCTGGGGGAAGCTGACCGGGCCGGTGTGCCTGGGCTCGAGCTTCTGCGGCACGCGGTACGCCTTCGGCGCGGCGGCGAAGGGCGGCTGGGCGAGCGGCACGCCGGACAAGGCCGGGTGGACCAAGGCGGGGCTCATGTTCTACGCGCAGGTGGACCTGCTCGCCGGGTTCCTCGACATCCCTTCGGCGCCGCTCGTGCCCGGTGCGTCGACCTGGGAGGCGGTGGGCCGGCTGCGGTTGGGCGCGCACTACTCGGCGCTCGGGGCGACCGCGGTGGCGAACAAGGTCACCCTGAACGGCGCGTTCGTCGTCGAGGCGATCCCCGCGTCGGCGACCGCCCGGGGCGTCTCAATCGGCGTGGCTCTGGGCGTCGCCTTTTGAAGGTCGCGCGACGAAGCGCCGCAGGATGCCGTCACTGCGGCGGCCTTCGGGCTGGATGACGAAGCCCGCGGCCTCCACGGTGGCCAAAGTGCGGCGGTTCGGGTGACAGCCGCCGGCGACGCAGGTCCACGCGGGCTGGATGGTGTCCTGCCACCAGCCGGCGAAGCGGCCCTCGCTGCGGACGTGCTCCATCATGCGCAGCTGGCCGTCGGCGGCGAGCACCCGCTTCACCTCGGCGAGGCCCACCTCGGGGCGCGGCACGCTGCAGAACACCAGGCTGGAGACGACGGTGTCGAAGACGCCGGGGCGGAACGGCAGCGCCTCGGCGCTCGCGCGCACCAGCAGCGCGTCGGGGTCGTTCTTCTTCGCCTTCGCCAGCGTGTCCTTCGCCGGCTCGCAGGCGAAGAGCGTCACGCCGTCGGGGTAGAGCGGCAGGTTGCGGCCCGTGCCGCAGCCGACCTCCAGCGTGCGCCCCGTCGCGCCGCCGGCCAGCCACGCGCGCCAGCGCTTGAGGCCGGTCCAGTCCATCACCGCCATCATGGCGTCGTACACCCAGGGGATCTGCTCCACGCCGCGCATCGGCTACTCCTCTCTCACGACGGGCGGGGTGGGGTACAGCCGCTCGACGTCGTCGTGGCGCGCAAGGCCCATCGCCTCGCGCTGGATGGTGAGGTACCAGCGCCACTTCTCGGCCCCGGCGCGCGCCTCGCGGTACTCGCCGATGAGGCGGCGTCGCTCGCGGCCCGCGGCGGCGCGGAGCTGGACGAGCAGCGCCTGACACTGCTCCAGCGCCAGCTCGAGCTGCTTCCCGGCGCGGCCGAGGGCGTCGGCGCGTTCCTTGTTCAGCTCTGAATCGAGCGCGAGGCTGCGCTGGGCGGCTCTCTTCAGACTCATCGGCGCTGTCGAGCGTAACGCCAGCGCTTGAACTTCGCTCCGGCCCCTACGAGATTGGGAGGCCATGGCCCGGGCGAGGAAGAAGAGGAGTGCGGACGGCGGCGCGCCTTCCGCGGACATGGGCGCGGACCTCGCGCCCGTGGTGGGGCGGAACCTGCGGCGCCTGCGGACGGAGCGCGGCCTGTCACTGGAGCGCCTCGCCCAGGCGTCCGGCGTGTCGCGCGCGATGCTGGGGCAGGTGGAGCTCGGCCAGTCGGCCCCGACCATCAACGTGCTGTGGAAGATCGCCCGCGCGGTCGACGTGCCGTTCTCCGCGCTCATCACCAGCGCGCAGGCGACGGGCGCGAAGGTGTTGCGCGCAGCGGCGGCCAAGCGCCTCATGTCCAGCGACGGCACCTTCTCGTCTCGCGCGCTGTTCCCCTACGACGAGCCGCGGCGCGTCGAGTTCTACGAACTCAGGCTGGCGCCGAAGGGCGTAGAGAAGGCCGAGGCCCACGCGCCAGGCACCACGGAGAACCTCGTGGTGGCGAAAGGCGCCGTCGCGGTCGACATCGGCGGACAGACGCACGAGCTGGGCACCGGCGACGCCATCCTCTTCGAGGCCGACGCGCCGCACGTGTACCGGAACACCGGCGCCGGCGAGGCGGTGGTGTACCTGGTGATGACGTACGCCGAGCAGGTCGGCTGAGGGTGGCTGTGCTCGTTCTTCTGCAACGACGTGAAGCGGGCGGCGGTCGAGGCGCCCGAGATGCCGACCGAGGAGCGCGTGGCGGCGTTCGGCCGGCAGCAGGTGGTCGAGCAGCTCGACTCGCTGCCCCTCGACGACTTCCAGCAGAAGTTCGAGGGTCGCTTCGTTGACGAGAGCTACAGCTTCTTCCCCTACGAGCTGCTCCGGCCCTGCACCGACGCCAACCTGGCGCTGGCCGACCGCTCGGAGTTGGTGCTGTTCGAGGATGTCGGCGGCAGGTTCGTCTGCCGCCTCCTGCGCCGCTACGACCAGGTGCCGTTCGGCGAGCAGAAAGCCGACCTGCGGCGCATGCTCGGTTGCCTGCCGATCGTGTGCCTGCCGACCGATCGTTCTTGATATTGCGTTTGAACGACGAGGCAAGAACGGTGAAAAAGCGTGGTGAGCACGCGGCCGAGTTTCGTGGCATACAAAAAGTGCCCTCGGGAAGGCCATCGGCTCGACCACGTGGAGCGAGCCGTGGGCTGGAATGCCAGTTGACCAGCAGGGCAGCCCGTGGGCCGACGACGCGCAGCCGCGGTGGCCGCCGGGCCTCGAGGCCTCGCTCGACGCCAGCTCGATCACCGCAGCGCTTGCCCGTACTGCGGCGAGCCGGTGTAGGTCAGCGTCGCGCCGGAAGACGCCGCCGGCGGCCACTCCGTCGAGGACTGCCCGGTCTGCTGCCGCCCGTGGAGGGTGCAGGTCGAGCTGATTGACTCGGGCGCCACCCCTCCCGTTCGATTCGGGACGGCCCGGAGGAACGAACCTGTCCCAGCACCTGGGCGACGAGGTGCGCCGCCTGGTGAACCTCGCCCGCGACCTCGCGGAGCCGATGGGCGCCGACCCGGACGACGCCGAGCTGATCGAGAACCAGGTGCTCGTGGCGGCCGCCGCCGTCGAGGAGCGCTGGACGCGCACGACAGCGCCGACGTTGGCCGACGCCGCGCGAACGCCAAGTCGAACGCGGGCTCAGCGCGGCGCGAGCCACGTCGGCGGCGTGACGATCTTCTCGCCGCCGCGCACGTGGGTCGGCGCCGCGCCGCGGGCCTTGTGGCGCCGCTGCTTCGGATCCTGCCGCGCGACCACCTTGCCGACGACGTCGTAGTCGTGCGCCTCGGTCACCTCGACCGTCACCAGCTCGCCCGGGTACGCCATGCCGTCGTTGATGTAGACCTGCCCGTCGATCTCCGGGGCCTGGCCCTGGTGGCGGCCGACCAAAAGCAGGTCCGTCTCGGGGCTGCGGCCCTCGACCAGCACCTCGAGGCGCGTGCCGACGAGCTGCTTGTTCTGCTCGCGGCTGATGCGCTTCTGAATGGCCATGAGCTCGCGCCACCGGCGCTCGATGGTGCGCTTGGGCACCTTGTCCTCCATCTCGTACGCGGCGGTGCCTTCCTCGTCGGAGTACTGAAAGACGCCGAGCCGCTCGAAGCGCATCTCCTTCACGAAGGCCTTCAACATCTCGAAGTCCTCCTCCGTCTCACCCGGCAGGCCGACGATCATCGACGTGCGGAACGACAGGCCCGGCACGCGGTCGCGGATCTTCGTGACGAGCTGTCGCAGCCACGTCGACTCGCGGCCGCGCTTCATCGAGCGCAGCAGCTTGTCCGAGGCGTGCTGCAACGGCATGTCGAGGTACTTGGCGATCTTCGGCTCGCTCGCGATGACCTCGATGAGCTCGTCCGGGAAGACGCGCGGGTAGGCGTAGTGCAGGCGGATCCAGTGCACGTCCACCTTCACCAGCGCCTCGAGCAGGTCGTGCAGCTTCGGCTTGCCCGGCAGGTCGTGGCCGTAGGCGGTGAGATCCTGCGCGACGAGGTTCAGCTCCAGCACGCCCTGGTCCGCGAGCTGCTCCGCCTCGCGCACGATGTCGGCGATCGGCCGGCTGCGCTGCGCGCCCCGCAGCTGCGGGATGATGCAGAAGGCGCACTTGTTGTCGCAGCCCTCGGAGATCTTCAGGTACGCGGTGTACCCGGGCATCGAGTTCACCTTCGGCACCTTCGCCGAGTGGATGTACTCGGGGTCGGGGATCAGCTGCCGCGGGCTCGCTTCGGCCGCCAGCAGGTCGCCGATCTGCACGTAGGCGCTGGTGCCGAGGAAGTGGTCGACTTCCGGCAGCTCCTTCGACAGCACCTCGCCGTGCCGCTGCACGAGGCAGCCCGTCACTACGAGCGTGTCGCACTTGCCGGTCTTCTTGTACTCGGCCAGCTCGAGGATGTTGTCGACCGACTCCTTCTCGGCGGCCTTGAGGAACGCACAGGTATTGACGACGATGACCTCGGCGTCTTCCGGCTCCTCCACCAGGTGGTAGCCCCGGTGCTGCAGCGTCCCCAGCATCACCTCGCTGTCCACCCGGTTCTTCGGACAGCCCAGCGTCATCATGTACAGCGACTTCGAAGCCTTCTTCGCCACGGTGTGTCTCACTCGCTACTCGGCCAGCCCCAGCTCGCTGCGCTCGAAGTGATCGCCCGCCCACGCGAAGTGCGCGGTGGAGCCGTTGGTGTAGCCGATGGTCAGGTTGCCCTCGGGGCTCAGCTCGAAGCGCATCGCGCGGCCGAGCTGGCAGGTGGCGGCCGGCCACTCCAGCACCCGGAAGGCGGTGGCACCGTTCACCACGTACATCGCCATGCGCAACTCGTTGCCGACGACGCAGCCCTTCTCTGCGTACGGGTTCTTCCCCGTCAGCACGGTGAAGATGGGGCGGTTGTCGGGCAGCTGCAGCTGCGCGGGAATGGGGAGGTGCACGGAGCTCGGCTCGATGGCCGCGTCTCCGGCGATCAGCGCGGACAGCGACTCGGGGGTGAAGTCGGCGTCACCCACCACCCACGTCGGGTAGTGCAGCCGCGAGAAGCCCACCCAGCCCGTCGCGCGCGCCTCGATGCCTTCCACCGCCTCGATGGGCGCCAGTTTCAGCGTCTTGCGCAGCTCGTCGGGGATGCGCGTGGGCCCACCCACCATCTCTCCGGCGGGGCAGGTGGTGACCTTCGACGCCTCGCCGCCCTCCATGTCCACGTCGGCGTACTCGGCGCACAGCGTGAGCGCGAGCTGCTTGAAGGCCTGGAAGCGCGGCAGCGCGCGCGCGGGGATCGCGATCTCCACCGTGAAGCCCTTCGCGTCCGACTTCGTCGCCGCCTTCACCAGCGCCTGCGCGAAGGCCGGCGCCGCCACGTCCTCGGGCGCGGGCAACAGGCCCTCGGCGCCGAAGCGGTACACCACGCCCTTCGCGGTGGTGCCCGAGTCGGGGAAGTAGAGGCTCAGGTCCACCGCGTCCGCCGGCAGCACCTTGTCGTCCGACACCGTCACGCCGACGTACAGCGTGTCCTTGCGGAAGGCGGCCTTCATCGCCAGCGCCGCCGAGCTGCCCTTCGCGCTGTCCGTCGTCTTCACGTCGAGCGCCGGCGAGAGATCCTTCAGCGCGCCGTCCAACTTCGGCTCCTTCGGGAGCGTCGGCAGCGGGCGAATCGGCTTTTCGGCGGGCGCGGCGGGGGCGGCCAGCAGGACGAGGACGGCGACGGCGGAAACCATGCCCGCGGGCCCTACCACAACCCTTGGGGAGGCGGCAGAGGCCGGTAAGATCAGGCGGTTGGGTAGCCATCCAGCTCTCTGCACCGGGCGTGTTCCCCAACAGCCACGACCTTCTGCCGGCCGACCTCGCGGAGCTCGCGGGCAAGGACTTGAAGAGCGTGCGCTTCGAGGAGATCGCGCCGAGGGACGAGGAGGACGAGCGCGGCGAAGGCCACCCCACGCTCGTCGCCTTCATGGACGGCAAGCGCTACGCGGTGCGCGGCGGCACGCCGGTACCGCGCGCGACCTGGGGCTCGCGACGTTCCGGGCCGTCGTCGCGCGTATGCGCCGCTTCAACACGTGGCGCGCGCGCCACGCCAGCGCTCAGTGCGCCACGCGGAGCACCACCGGCATCACCACGGGCCGCACGCCCAGCAGCTGCTTGAACACCCGCCGCACGCCGCGCACGAGCGCCTCCCGCACCCGCTCGTCGTCCCCGCGCACGGCCTCCGACAGCTCCGACAGGTCGAGCGCCGCGCCCTCGGCCGCCAGCGACAGCGCCGCGTGCTCCTCGGGCGACAAGCCCTGCGCGTGCAGCGTGGGGCCGGTGACGACGCGCCCGCCGCCGAGCTGCAGCACCACCACCGCCACCACCACGCCGGACTCCGCCAGCGCGCGGCGCTCGCCCACGGCCTGCGGTGCGATCGCCGCGACGCCGTCCCGCCGCATCAGCCGTTGGCCCACGGGGACGCGGCCCAGCGTCGTCGCCCCGTCGCGCTCGAAGCCCACCACGTCGCCGTCCGTCATCAGGAAGGTGCGCTCGGCGGCCACGCCTTGCGCGCGCGCCAGCGCGAGGTGCGCGTGGAGGTGCCGCAGCTCGCCGTGGATGGGCACGAAGTGCCGCGGCCTCACCACGTCGATGAGACGGCGCTGCTCGTCCTGCGACGCGTGCCCCGAGACGTGCACGCCGGGCTCGATGGCCGGGTGCACCACGCGCGCGCCCCTGGCCAGCAGGCGGTTGATGAGCCCCGTCACCAGCGGCTCGTTCCCGGGGATGGTGCGCGACGAGAGGATGACCAGGTCGCCGGCGCCGATGCGCAGGCCGCCCGGCTCGGGCGACAGCATGTTCACCAGCGCGGAGCGCGGCTCCGCCTGCGCGCCCGTGCAGAGGATGAGCACCTGCTCGGGCGGGAGCTGTGGCGCCGCGTCGACGTCGGCCAGTACGTCGCCGTACTGCTCCAGCAGCCCCACCGACTGCGCGAGCTGCACGTTGCGCTGCAGGCTGCGGCCCACGAGCAGCACCCGCCGGCCCAGCGCGCGAGCGAGCTCGATCGCGTGCCGCGCGCGGTGCAGGTGCGAGCCGAACAGGGCGATGACGACGCGGCCCTTCGCGGTGGACACGAGGCGCGCGAACGCCTCCTGCACCACCCGCTCGCTGCCGGTGACGCCCGGCACCTCCGCGTTCGTGGAGTCGGACAAGAGCGCCAGCACGCCCTCCTCGCCCACCTCGGCCAGGCGCTCGAGGTCCGTCAGCTGGCCGTCGACCGGCATGCCGTCCAGCTTGAAGTCGCCCGAGTGCACCAGCGTGCCGGTGGACGTCCGCACCACCAGGCCCACCGCGTCGGGCACCGAGTGCGTCACGCGCACCGGCTCGACGCGGAACTCCTCGCCGACGGCGAAGACCTCGCGGGGCGCCAGCTCGCGCAGGTCCGCCTTCACGCCGGCCTCCTCGAGCCGGTGCCGCGCGAGCGCGAGCGTGAAGGGCGTGCCCCACACGGGCACGTCGAGCTCCTCGAGCAGCCACGGCAGCGCGCCCAGGTGATCCTCGTGCGCGTGCGTCAGGACGATCCCCTTGAGCGACTCGGGCTCGCTCGTCACCACGCCGAAGTCCGGGAGGACGATCTCCACGCCGGGGATGTCGCCGCGCGGAAACATGAGCCCGCAGTCGACGAGCAGCCGCTCGCCGTGGTGCTCGAGCACGAGGGTGTTCATGCCCACTTCGCCCAGCCCGCCCAGCGGCAGCACCTTCAGCATCGCGGTGGACTGTAGTGCGCCTCGCGCCAGCGCGGGCGGGAAGTCGCCGGGCGCGCGTCAGGGACTGCCGGTGGTCGCGGCGGTCCGCAGGGTGGCGACCCGCTTGCGCACCGCGGTCATCACCTCGGGCAGCGACTTCGACTGCGCGGCGCGGGCGAGCCCGTCCGGCACCAGCGAGTCGGGCTGCGTGTCGATGCTGTAGACGAGCAGCGTCTTCGCGCCGTCCGCCCAGGGCAGCAGCGTCCACGAGCCGTCGTTGCGGAGGTAGGTGCCGTGCACCAGCGTCCAGTCGCGGCGAAAGCGCGGCGGCGCTTCCTTCACCGTCGACTTCGTCTCGCTCCAGAGGTCCTTCATCGGGAACGGCATGCTCAGCTCGACGCGGCACAGCTTCACGCCGTCCTCTTCCTTCAGCTCGCTGTGCTTCGTGCGCGGCATGAAGTGCTTGAAGTGCTGGCAGTCGCGCACCACCGGCCACACCTCCGCCGGCGCCGCGTCCACCACGCCGACGGCGAGGACGGCCACGCCCTTGCCGCCGGTGGGCTCGAGGCGGCGCACCACCACGTCGCCCTTCTCGAGGGCTTTCTTGTCGTCGTCCGAGAGCGCCGGCGCGTCGAACGGCTCGCCGGCGAGGGACGCGGTGGAGACGAGCGCGAGGAGGCAGGGGAGCGTGCGGCGCATGACCGGCTCGTGTAGCACGCGCGCCCGCACGGAGGACAGGCACCCCGGGACGGGAACGGCATAGACTCGGCCTTCGCATGCCGACGGGACGCTCGGGCGGGGGGCGGAGCATCGGGCCCACCGTGAAGGACTACCGCCTCACCGGGCGCCTCGGAGCGGGCGCGATGGGCGAGGTGTACGAAGGCGTCCACGCGCTGATCGGCAAGCGCGTCGCGGTGAAGGTGCTCAAGGTGGGCGTGCAGGACGCGCTCAACTCGGCGCAGCGGCTCCTCGAGGAGGCCCGCGCGGTCAACGTCGTCGGCCACCCGGGCATCGTCGACATCTTCGACGCGGGGACGCTGGAGGACGGGCGGCCGTACCTCGTCATGGAGCGGCTGGAGGGCCGCTCGCTGCACGAGGAGCTCAAACGCCGGGGCGCGCTCCCGTTGCGCGAGGTCTTCCACCTCCTCGCGGGCATCCTCGAGCCGCTCGCCGCGGCGCACGCCGCTGGCGTCATTCACCGCGACTTGAAGCCCAGCAACGTCTTCCTCTGCAACGCGCCCGTCGGGCTGCCGCGCGTGAAGCTGGTCGACTTCGGTGTCGCGCGCCGCGCCAGCCGGGCCGAGATCTTCACCCAGCCGCTCACCACCGTCGGCAGCCTCGGCTACATGGGCCCCGAGCACCTCGCGGGCGAGGTGGAGCCGGCGAGCGACCTCTACTCGGTGGGTTGCCTCGCGTATCAGCTGGTGACGGGCGGCCCGGTGTTCGACGTGCGCAACCCCGCGCAGCTCGCGCAGAAGCACCTCGACGAGCGCCCGGCCTCACCGCGCGTGCGCCGGCCCGACACGCCGCTCGAGCTCGAGGCGTGGATCCTCTGGCTGCTGGAGAAGGCGCCGGCGGACCGCCCGTCGTCGGCGGAGGTCGCGCTGGCCGTCCTCAGGGAAGCAGAGGCCGCGAGCGAAGGCCAGGGCACTACGCCCGGCGGCCCGCAGTTCGGCGAGCTGGCGCGCGCGTTCGATCGCCAGGCGCGCTCGAAGGCCTCCGCGCACAAGGTCGATCCGTCCGCGCCCACCAGCGGGCGTCCCGTGTCACGGCCCGCGGTGAAGCCGGTCTCCGCTGCGGAGGCGCACGCCGGCCGGGCGCCATCCTCGCATCCGCCCGGGGCCGCGAAGCCGGCTCCGGCGAAGCCCGCGCGCGGCGCCGTCGAGACGCGGACCGATCGCCCGCCGCGCAGCAGCGGCGGCACCGACCTGATGCCCGCGTTCGAGCCGCCCACCCACCGCTCCGAAGCCCAGACGCACTTCGACGAGGACGACGACGTCCCCGCGAACGAGCGCTCGACGGTGCTGAACTACCGGCGCCCGGACAAGTCGTAGGCCCGAGCCCACCCGCTGAAGTCTGCGGATGGCCGCGGCGGCGCCGCCGCCGGACGCCCCCGGGATGCACGCGAAGGCCTCGTCGTGGGTAACCTCTTCGTCACCCGTGCTCGCCCTCGTCCTCTGCACCGCGCTCGCGCAGGCACCGATCGCGGAGCGCCGCGTGCTGCCCTTCCAGCTGGATCTGTCGGTGGTGGCGGGGTTGGGCGAGCGCAGCGCGGCGGCGGTGGGCTTGTACCTCGGCGTCGCGACCGGACCGGCGCGGCCGCCGTGGGGCACGCCCTTCGGCGGGCTGGGGCTCGAGTACGTGCAACAGCTCGGCTCGGTGCCGTACCGCGCGTCGTGGGGCGTGCAGGTGCGCGGTGGCTACGCATGGAGCTCCAACGCCCGCGAGGACGACCTGCTGCCGGACCTCATGCTGTTCGCGCGGCTGACGCCGTTCTGGGGCACCGACGTGGGCTTCGGCGACGTGGCGATGCCGCCGCCCACCAACGAGCCGCCGCCGCGGACCAGCGTCTTCGGCCTGCGTGCGGGCATCGGCCTCACCGCGCCGTGGTGGACCAGGACGCTCTTGTTCATGCGCCCGTTCGACAAGGAGCGCGGCTTTCCGGGCGAGACGCTCAACGTGTTGTCCACGCTGGTGCTCGCGCCGCTGGCGCTGCTCAACCACGTCGAGCTGGTCGCCGAGGTGTTCGCGAACGACGACTACTCCACGGTCACCCTGCGCCTCGGGACCGGCTTCTAACCGTTCGCTGGCGAGCCGTCAGTCCACGCGGCAGAGGATGAACCAGTTGTCCAGCTCCTTGCCCTTGCGCGACGCGCGGCCGATGGAGACGTGTGTCGACACGCCGCGCAGCACGTCCTGCGTCTGGTGGTAGACGAAGCGCGACAGGCGGGCGTCGTTGGGCAGGTAGCGCGGGCCGTGCTTCGGGAAGCGGGGCGGGGCGCGGGTGTAGTCGATGAGGATCTCGCCCTTCCCGTGCGGGAGCGCGACGTAGTACCCGGGCCCGACGGTGGTGGTGACGAGGCGGCTCGTGCGGTTGAAGCCCCACACCTCCTTCTTCGCCAGCGCCGAGTCGTCGGGCCGGTAGAACACCTTCGCGAAGCGCGTGAAGGTGGGCAGCGAGTTCTTCCCTTCGTGCGGCACGCCCTGCATCGGCGCGACGCCCGGCGGTACCACGTCGTCCAGCGTCATCGGGAGAAAACCCTTTGCGGCCTCGAAGAGCTTCGCCTGCGACCTGCGGCCCAGCGCGAGGACTTCGGCTACCCGCTTCGGCGAGGGCAGGCCGTCGAGGTACGCCCGGACTTCGGCGAGGTCGACCTCGCGCGCGCGCAGCAGGTGAAGCAGGTGCATGGCCGGAAGCGTTACCACGATCCGGCCAGGCGGGCCCATTGCATCTGGGCGGCGGCCGTGGTTCTTCCCGCGCCGTGGATGATCTGCTCGCAGACCTCAACCCGCCGCAACGCGACGCCGTGCTGCACGAGCAGGGGCCGCTGTTGGTGCTCGCAGGCGCGGGCTCGGGCAAGACGCGCGTCATCACCCGTCGCATCGCCCACCTGGTGCTCGAGCGCGACGTGGCGGCGTGGCGGATCCTCGCGGTCACGTTCACCAACAAGGCCGCGCGGGAGATGCGCGAGCGCCTCACGCACCTGCTCGGCGGCGCCGCGAGCGGGCTGACGGTCAGCACGTTCCACTCGGCGGCCGCGATGATCCTGCGGCGCGAGGCCGAGAACCTGGGGATGGATCGCAGCTTTCTCATCTACGACGACGGCGATCAGCTCTCGCTGGTGCGCCGGGCGATCCGCGAGGCGGGCATCGAGCTCGCGTCGGTCAGCCCGCGCGAGATGCTGTCGCGCATCGACGCCGAGAAGAACGCCGGGCGCCTGCCGGACCAGATGCCGACGAACGGTGACTTTCGCGCCGAGACGGCTCAGAAGGTGTACCGGAAGTACCAGCAGCTGCTGCGCGCGGCGAACGCGGTCGACTTCGGCGACTTGCTGCTCCTCCTCGTCGAGTTGCTGCGCACGAACGAAGAGGTGCGGTTGCGCTACCAGCGGCGCTTCACGCACGTGCTGGTCGACGAGTTTCAGGATACCAACCCGGTGCAGTACGAGCTCTTGCAGCTGCTCGCGCCGCCGCCGGCGTCGAACGTCGTGGTGGTCGGCGACGACGACCAGAGCATCTACCGGTGGCGTGGCGCCGAGGTGGACAACATTCTCGGGTTTCCGGCGGTGTACCCGGGCTGCAAGGTGGTGAAGCTCGAGCAGAACTACCGCTCGGACCAGACGATCCTCGAGGCGGCCCACGCGGTCATCTCGAAGAACCGTCGCCGCATGGACAAGAAGCTGTGGTCGAGCCGCGCGAAGGGCGAGCCGCTGGGCCTCATCATTGCGCGCGACGAGCGCGGCGAAGCGCAGGAGGTGGCCGCGCGGATCCACGATCTCCGCCGCGACGGCGTCTGCGACTACGACCAGGTGGCGGTGTTCTTCCGCACCAACGCGCAGAGCCGCGTGCTGGAAGAGACGTTCCGCCTGCTCCGCGTGCCGTACGTGCTGGTGTCCGGTCGCAGCTTCTACGACCGGGCGGAGATCAAGGACGCCGCGAGCTACCTACGGCTCATGGTGAACCCGAAGTCCGACGCCGATCTCACGCGCGTCATCAACACGCCGGCGCGCGGCATCGGGGACACCACCGTCGAACGGCTCACGGAGTTCGCGGCGGGCGAGGGCGTCAGCCTCTACGAGGCGCTCGAGGTGCCCGAGCGGATCCCCGGCATGGGGGCCGCGGCGGTGAAGCGGCTGCGCGCGTTTCGCGAGCTCGTTGACGCGCTGGCGGCGTACGCGAAGCACACGCCCGACGCGACGAGCGCCACGCAGTTCATGCTCGAGCGCACCGGGTTGGTCGCCGCGCACCTGCAGGAAGGCAGCGAGGAGTCGATCGGCCGCGCGGAGAACCTCAAGGAGCTCCTGACCGCGACGCAGGAGTTCGATCGACAGCGCGAAGAGCGCCTCGCGGCCGCGGGCCAGCCGCTGCCGGAGATCGTCCCGTTGCCGGAAGGCCCCGACGCGGTGGGCACCAGCGAGCCGGAGCCCGAGGAGGCACCCTCTCCGCAGGGCGATCTCTTCGCGGGGTTCGCGCCGGCGCCGAGGCCCACCATTGAGCCGCCGCAGCCCACCGGGCAGAAGGGAGACAGCCCGCCGCCAGCCATCGAAGACGGCGTCCCGCTCGAAATCGAGGCCCCTCCGCTCCAGGCCTTCCTCGAGCAGCTGTCGCTCGTCGGCGAGGCGGACGGTGACACCGGCGTGGGCAAGGGCCGCGTCTCGCTGATGACGCTGCACGCGGCGAAGGGGCTCGAGTTCGACGCGGTGTTCATCACCGGCATGGAGGAGGAGATCTTCCCCCACCGCCGCGCGACGGGCCCCGAGGCGTCGGAAGAGGATATGAGCGAGGAGCGGAGGCTCTGCTATGTCGGCTTCACGCGCGCGCGACGGAGGCTCTTCGTGTCGCTCGCGCAGAGCCGAGCGCTGTTCGGCGAGCTGCGCTTCAACGCGCCGTCGCGTTTCCTGAGTGAGGTGCCGCAGGAGCTGTTCGGGCTGTCTCCGGACGACGTCATGCAGGCGGAGCGCCCGACGATGGGCCGGCCGCCCGGCATCCGCCGCCGCGGTGAAGACGAAGGCCCGGTCATCGATCGCACGTACGATCAGTCGGGCGACTTCCACCAGGGCGGGGACGGCGACGTGCGCGGCATGCGCGTGCACCACGGGCAGTTCGGCCGCGGCGTGGTGGTCAGCGTCAGCGGGCGCGGGCCGACGGCGAAGCTGACGGTGCGGTTCGACCACTTCGGCGTGAAGACGGTGGTCGCGCGCTTCCTCTCGCCGGGCTGAGGCGCTCGCTTCAATGCAGGTATGCGTCCGGCGGACGGCCGCCGGGCAGGGCGCCGGTCAGCTCCAGCCGCCGCAGATGGGCGCGGAGCAGCTCGAGGCGACGGAACCGGTTCCAGGTCTCGAGCAGCCCCTGCCGGTCCTCGAGCGACGGCACCAGATGCCCGGCGACGACGTCGACCAGCGGCCACACCTCGGTGATGCCCATCAGCTCCTCCACCAGCTCGGGCTCGAGGTGGGGATCCGAGCGGGCGATGCGGCGTACCGAAGCGCGGAGCTCGTGGAGGACGCGGGCCTCGTCCACGCCAAAGACAGGCGCCTCCGGTGGGGCCAGGACGCGCGCGTAGAGCGACGGGAGCCGCCCGGCGAAGCCTTCGACGGTCGCACGCGCCAGCCCCCGGGCCATGAGGTACACGCGGCCGTCGGGTGCCTCGACCGTCGAGAGCTGCGCGATCGTCCCGGTCCGATACAGGCCCGCGCGCCCGCTGCCCCTGGACGCCCCGGCCCTTCGCGCCAGGAACAGCACCGGCCCCGCGTCGATGGCTTCCTCGAGGTCCAGCGCCACCATGGGAGACACCGCCGTCACCAGGACGTCGTGTGGAAACAGCACCTCGTCTGCCGGCACCACGAACAGCTCAGCCTTCCAGTCCACGCCCGCGCTCCTCACGTGTTCACTTCACAGCCACCGCCGACAACCGGCCGACGGGCCGCACCTGCAGCTCGGGATCGAGCTCGGTGAAGGTCAGCACCGCGACCTCGGGGAACGCACCTTCCAGCAGCCGGCGCAGCACCCGCCGCACGTCGGGCGACGACAGCAGCACCGCCTTGCCCTGCCGGGCGACGCGCTTCACTCCTTCGAGGATGGCCCCGGCGTCCATCGGGTCGATCGCCGCGGCCGGCCCCGCCTGACGCAGCGTCTCCTCCACCGCGGGGTCGACGAGGTACGCGTACAGCGAGCCCGTCGAGGCGTACTGGAAGCTGATCTGCCGGGCGAGCGCGCTGCGGCAGCGCTCGGCCAACTGCGCGGCGTCGCCTTCCGTCGTGGGTGCCACCAGCGCGTCGAGGATCGCCTTCAGGTTGCGGATGCTGACCTGCTCCTGCAGGAGCCGCTTCAGCACGTCCGTCATCAGCGGCAGCGGCACCTTCTGCAGCGCCTCCTTCACCAGCGCGGGCGACTGCTGCTCGAGGGAGGTCAGTGCGGCCTGGACCTCCTGCACCCCGAGGAACGCCGGCGCGCGCTTCTTCAGCTGCGCGGCGATCTGCTCGGCGACGAGCTCCCGCGGCACGCGGAGCGGAACGCCGAGCGCCTCCAGCTGGGCGCGCTGCGCCTCGTTGACGCGGGACACGGGCCGGCCGCCCGGCAGTTCGACGGCCTCGGCGGTGAGCCCGTGCGCCGCGAGATCCGCCGGCGTCGCCATCGCGAAGCAGGTGCCGTCCGGCAGCACGCCGCGACCCGCGGGCACCTCGTCGATGGCCAGCGCCCAGGCCTTCGCCGGCAGCGGCGCGCCGGTGCGCACGCGGAAGCCGGGGATGCGGATGCCCAGCTCGAGGAACAGCCGCTCGCGCACCTTCTCGAGGTCGATGTGCACGAAGGCCTGGCCGTTCTCCTCGACGAGCGGCGTGAGATCCGCGGCGAGGTCCAGCGTCAGTGGCGTCACGGCCTGCGGCAGCTCGTCGAGCCGCTTCGGCGGCGCGCTGGCCTGGGGAGAGGCCGCGGGGGTGGTGGACGAGGCGGGTTTCTCCTCCGCGGGCTTGTCCTTGAGCCGCTTGAGGCCGAAGCCCACCAGCGTCGCCGCGCCCGCGATGAGGAGGAACGTCAGGTGCGGCATGCCCGGCATCGCCGCGAGCGCCACGCACAGGCCGGCCACCACGAAGAGCGCCTTGTACTGCCCGAAGAACTGCGCGCCGATGTCGGTGCCGAGCGAGTCGTCCTCCTTCTCCGACGCGACGCGCGTCACCACGATGCCGGCCGCCACCGCGACGCACAGCGAGGGGATCTGCGACACGAGTCCGTCGCCGATCGCGATGAGCGCGTAGGTGCCCGCGGCGTCCGCCGCCGTCATGCCGTTCTGCACCACGCCGATGACGAAGCCGCCGACGAGGTTGATGAGCGTGATGACGAGGCCAGCGATGACGTCGCCCTTCACGAACTTCATCGCGCCGTCCATCGAGCCGAAGAGCTGCGACTCGCGCTCGAGCGCCCGCCGGCGTGCTCTGGCGTCGTCCTGGGTGATGGCCCCGGCGCGCAGGTCCGCGTCGATGGACATCTGCTTGCCGGGCATGGCGTCGAGCGTGAAGCGGGCCGACACCTCGGCGACGCGCTCTGCGCCCTTCGCCACCACCAGGAACTGCACCAGCGTGAGGATGGCGAAGATGACCGCGCCCACCACGTAGTCGCCGCGCACCACGAATTCGCCGAAGGCCTGGATGATCTCGCCGGCGTGCCCTTCGGACAGCGCGAGCCGCGTCGACGAGACGTTCATCGCCAGTCGGAACAGCGTGGTGAGGAGCAGCAGCGTCGGGAACGCGGCGACCTTGAGCGCGTCCTTCGCGTAGAGCGCCGCGACGAGCAGCGACAGCGCGGCCGCGAGGTTGACGGCGATGCCCGCGTCGAGCACCCACGTGGGCAGCGGGACGATCATCGCGCCGATGATCATCGCCATCACCACCGCGAGCACGATGTCCGAGGAGGACCTGGCGCGCGCGAGCACCTTCTCGATCGTCACGAGGAGCGAGTTCACGGCGTCTCTCCTTCCGGCTGCGCATCCCGCGACTCGGACTGCTCGAGGGCGACTTTCAGGACGGCGGCGGCGGCCTGGTACAGCTCCTCCGGCACCTCCTCGCCGACGTCGTAGTGGATCAGGGAGCGCGCCAGCGGCACGTCCTTGATGACCGGAATGCCCTGTGATGCTGCTTCTTTACGGAGCTTCAAGGCGTCCTCCTCGCGGGCCTTCGCCACGATGTAGGGCGCGTCGCACTCGGCTTCGTCGTACCGGAGGGCGACCGCGATATGGGTGGGGTTCACGACCACGGCAGTGGCCTTGTGCACCCCACGTGCCGGGCCGCCGGACGCGAGCTTCTTGTGCTCGGCCTTCCGCTTGGCCTTGTGGTGCGGGTCGCCCTCGGAGTTCTTGTGCTCCTGCTTCACCTCCTCGTGCGACATCATGAGGTCCTTGATGTGCCGGCGGCGGGCGAGCGCCCAGTCGCCTACGCCGAGCACCAGGAGGACGGCGGCGGCCTTCAGCACCGCGGGCCGCAGCAGCGCCAGCAACGCGAGGAGGCCGCCCGCGCCGTCGTGAGACACACCACGCAGGGCCCAGGGCGCCGCGTCGCGCACGGCGCTCCACATGAACCAGCCGATGATGGCGGCGACGAGGAGGCCCTTCAGGACGTCGACGAGCTGGCGCAGCGAGAAGAGCTTCTTGAAGCCCTCGGCGGGGTTGAGGCGCTCGAGCTTCGGCGTGACGGCGTCGGCGTTCACCTGGAGGCCGGCGGTGGCCACGGCGGAGGCGACAGCCCCGACCAGCGCGCCCACCAGCGTCGGCGTGACGCACAGCGCCAGCACGCGGGCGCTCTCCCAGAGCGCGTCGATGGGGTTCTGCACGGAGAGGCCCACCAGCGAGACGGTCCACCCGCGCAGGCGGACGGCCGTCTCGGGGCCGAAGGCGAGGGTCGCGGTCAGTCCGCCCAGCGTCACGGAGGCCGAAGTGAAGAGCCGACTCCGCGGAATCTGGCCCTTTTTCCGCGCCTCCCGGAGCTTCTGAGCGGTGGGTTGATGCGTCTTCTCGCTCACGGCGGGACGCCTCCAATTCAGGAGGCGTGCCACACCCGGGCGAGGGCGACTTCGGCGGCTCGATGTCGACGAGGACCGTCGCCTGCGCGGTGAGGTTCATCTCCTCCGTCGTGACGGGGCCTGCGCCGGAACCACGAAGCCGCCCGCGTTGGTGGCCGCGACAGTGTGCGTGAGCGCCGACGCGGCGGCCGTTGTTCGAAAGGAACAAGCCAACCGCGAGGAAGGCGACGCGCTTGTCTCCGTCCACGAAGGCGCGGTTCCTCGCGCGCCCGACGCCGTAGGACGCGGCGAGGTCGGGCTGGCCGTGCGCCGCGAGGTTGAGCGGACGCGCGAACGCAGACTCGAACAGC
This sequence comes from Myxococcota bacterium, assembly GCA_040755835.1. GTDB lineage: Bacteria > Myxococcota > Myxococcia > Myxococcales > Myxococcaceae > JADLDB01. Next base: position 16,770 of record JBFMAB010000116.1, on the reverse strand, counting down.
CCTTCGTCGCGCAGGCCCGAGCCGCCGCCGTGCTCCGCGAGGCGCTCCTCGTGCAGGAGCAGGAGCGCCTGCCGGCTCACCCTCCGCCGGATCACTTCGCGAGCTCGTGGAACGTCTCGCGGAATTCGCGCATGAACTCGCGCCCGCGCTCCACCTCTTCCGCCACGGACGGATCGCACGGGGGCAGCGCCACGCCGCCGGCCACCTCGGTCAGGAGGAGCGAATCGCCCTTCTCGACCTCGAGGTCGAGTCAGCACCTTCTTTGGGAGGCTGCTTTCACTGGCTCATTGCCAGCAGGCTGAGCGCTTCCGTGGGCATCAGCGTCGCGAACTCCTGCAGCCGGGCGGCGAAGAGGCCGATCGCCAGCCACACCACCGCGCCGCCGCCGAGGATGCGCAGCGGCGCTCCCGTCTCCTGCAGGTTCATGTTCGGCGCGGCGCGCGACGCGAGGCCGAGGCACGCATCCACCGCAAGCGACCCGCCAGCGATGGGCGCGCCGATCGCCAGGCCCGTCGCGAGCGCGCCGCCTACCAGCGCGGCCGCCTGCAGCGCGACCGAGTCCGTGTGGACGAAGGCGCCGAGCGGCGCCAGCGCGTAGCTCTTGAACAGCGCGCCCAACGTCAGCGGCATCACCACGCCCGTCGCAGCCAGCGCCAGCAGCAGGTGGTAGAGCGCGTCGCCCGTCGCCGCTTCCTTGCTGCCGGCCATCGGCAGCGCCGCCTCCGCCGACGAGCCGCGGAAGAGGTCGATGAAGCGCCCGCCCATGCGCGCCGCGTCGAACGGCAGCGCCGCGATGAGGCCCAGCGTCGTCCCGAACAGCACCTCCTTGAGCGCGATGCCCACGAAGTCGAACGCCGTCGCGGCGCCGGTGGGTAGCCCCACTCCCGCCGCCATGTGGAGGAACGTCGCGAGCGCCAGCACCAGCCCCAGCTTCACCGTCATCGGTGCGTGCGAGCCGCCCAGCATGGGACACAAGAACGCTACCGGTACCAGCCGCGCAGCGATGAGCGCCGTCGCCACCACGTGCGGCTGCAGCGCGTCCACCATCGGCGTCAGCTGGGTCCAGGCGCTCACGAGGCGACCTCCGGCAGCACCAGGAAGAGCTGCGTCGCGAAGCGGGTCAGCTGGCCGCCGATCCACGGGCCAGCGATCACCAGCGCCAGCACCGCAGCGCACAGCTTGGGGACGACGGACAGCGTGCTCTCCTGCAGCTGCGTCGTCGCCTGCACGAGGCTCATGAAGAAGCCCACCACCAACGACGCGGCGATCGGCGGCAGCGACGCCAGCACCATGAGCAGCAGCGCCTCACGCGCCAGGGCGAGAATGGTCGAGGTGTCCATGGCCAGTCACCGGTACGCGAGGATGAGACCGCGGCTGAGCAGCGCCCACCCGTCCACGGCCACGAAGAGGAGGATCTTGAACGGCAGGCTGACCTGGCTGGGCGAGAGCGTCTGCATGCCCAGCGCGAGCAGGACGTTCGCGATGAGCATGTCCAGCACCAGGAACGGCAGGAAGATGAGGAAGCCGATGATGAAGGCCTCCTTCAGCTCGGTGAGGACGAAGGCCGGCACCACCACCGACAGATCCTTCTCGGACACCAGCGACGCCTCCTCGGGCGGGCGCAGCTCGCGGGCGATGTCGACGAAGCGCGCGCGCTCCTCGGGGCTGCCGTGGCGCGTGAGGAAGTCCACCAGCGGCTGCGTCACCCGCCCGGCCTGCGACAAGAGCTCGCTGCCCTGGTGCACCTCCGCGTACGCCTCGCGGCCGGTGTTCCACATCTTCTCAAACGTCGGCGTCATGATCGTCGCGGACAGCACCGCGGCGAGCCCGGTGAGCACCATCGTCGGCGGGGCCTGCTGCGTGCCCAGCGCCGAGCGCACGATCGAGAGCACCACGACGATCTTCGAGAAGCTCGTCAGCATCATGATGGCGAACGGCACGATGGCCATCAGGGCGAGCAGCCCCATCATCTGGAGCTGGTTGCCCGCGAAGCCGGCGCTCTCGGCCTCGAGGGTCGCGATGGGCTTCGCGAGCGCGGCGGCGGGGGCGAGGAGGGCGGCGATCAGTACGGGGCGCATGGGCTTGTCTCAGGGGACGGCGGGGGAAGGGGGCGCGACGCGGGGCCGCGCGGTGGGACGGATTCGGGCGAAGCCGTCGCCGTGGACGATGAGGTACGGGCGGCCGTCGACCTCGACGAGCGCCACGCCCGAGCGCGCCGAGAGGCCGACGCGCTGCACCACCGTCATCCGCGGCGCGTTCTTGAAGCGGCTCACCGGCTGGCCCCTGGCGCGGATGAACCAGAACGCGAGGCCCGCGGCGGCCGCGAGGCCCAGGACGAGGCGCGCGGCGCTCGTCGCGGAGGCCCCCTGCACGACGGCGAACACCGGGAGCAGCACCAGGAGCACCGAGGCGGCGATCAGCTTGTGGCGCGGCGAGAGCGTCGTCATGGCCGGCCTCACAGGAGCGACAGGATGCGGGCGCCGAGCTCGCCCTCAATCTCGACCAGCTCGGCCTTCGCGACCGGCTTGTCTCCGACGCGGATGACGACCGTCTGCGCCGCGTTGACGTGCAGCGGCAGCACGCCGCCGGGCCGCAGCGTCGCGAGCTGCGCGATGGGCAGGCGCAGGCGGGCGAGCTCGATCTCGACGTCGACGGTCAGCGAGGGATCCAGGGTGGACATGCGGGGCTCCAGGGTTGAGCGCTCGGAAGCGCGGGTGAGGGTGAAACCGTCGGCGCCGAAGTCGCCGAAGAGCTCGAAGGTCGACGTGGTGAGCCGCGCCGGGCCGCGCAGCGCGCCATCTGCCGTGACCAGGTCCTTGAACACGACCACGTCGCCGGGCACCAACGCCGCGGCGTCGGCGGCGTCCAGATCCATGCGCCCCAGACAGCACTGCGCGTCCAGCGTCGCCGCGGCGATCTCCGGCAGCAGCTCCGACGGCGCCTCCACCGGAAGCGCGGCGACGGTCGACTGGAGCCACAGCGCCGGCACCAGCAGGCGCGCGTGCCCGTGCTGGTCGCCCAGCGTCACGTCGATCTCAATGCCCACGTGGCGGCGGCGCGCGTCGAGGCGCTCCAGCACCGGGCCCCGGTCCGTGTGAAAGGAGAGCAGTCGCGGGGCGTAGCGCGCGGCGACCGCCTCGAGGCCGCGCAGCGCGGATAGCGTCGAGAGGAGCAGCCAGCCAAACGCCGCCTCTTCGATGCGCGTCAGCGACAGCGGCCCCGGCTGCGCGGGCCTGGTGCCGGCGATCTGCTGCAGCAGCGCGCCGGTGGCGATGGCGTCCACCTCCAACACGCCCACCGCGTCGCTGTGCAGCTCGACGAGCGCGAACACCGCCTGGCGCGCGAGGTGCGAGAACGGGTGCAGCGTCGCGTCGGCGAGGCGCGCGGCAAACGTGACGGGCGCGCCCAGCTGCGCAGCGAGGTGCGTCGCCGCGGCGTTCAAGGCGGCGCGGCCCTCGGCGATGGCAGCGGGGCGGTCGGCGAGGGCGAGATGCGCGCGGGTCAACTTGCGCACCGGCGACAGCCTGAGGCGTTGGGCTGGCGGGGCCGGCGCCGGCTTCGGCGGTGACTTCGCGGTCCGGCTGACGATGGTGGGTGCGTCCTGCATGGGGCGTCCTCCGTCGGGCGCCTCCCTTTCAGGGCGTGTGCCGAGTGTAAGCGACCGAAAGCACAGGGGCTTGTCGCCGGCCACGCGTCCGCGTCCTGGGACGGTTGTTTCCGCTGTCCTGAAACTCGTCTCCTCCGATGGAGAGGGGGTCAGGCGCGGGCGCGGACGACTTCGCGGGCGAGGCGCGCCGCCAGGGCGTCCATCGCCGGCGGGCAGGGCTCGGCGGCGGTCGCGAGGTGGGCGAAGCGGGCCTGCATCGCGGCCGGCAGGTGCCGGAAGATGGCGCGGCGGAGCGGCGGCGACGCCTCGACGAGCAGCTGCTGCGCACGGTCCGCCGCGTCGGGCACGGCGCCAAACTCGCGGGTGAGCCGCGCCTGCCGCTGCGCCGAGTCGATGGCCTTCAGGTCCGCGATGTAGGCGTTCGCGCGGGCGCGCGGCGCGTCGGAGAAGGCGTCCAGCAACGCCGCGGCGGACTCGCGGTGCATGGCATGGATGTACAGCGCGACGCGCTCGGGGAATTCGACGGCGTGGTTGGGGCCGGGGCGGGCGCGCTCCAGCGACTTCGCGATGCGCGTCGGCTTCATGACGTCACGCCACCTTCCGCTGCACCGCGGGGTTGATCACCGGGCGCGGTGGCGCAGGCGTCGCCGGAGTGGGCGTGGGTTGCGCAGCCGGAACCTTGCGCTTCGCCTGCTGCAGCCGCCACGCCAGGAACACCACGAGCAGCGCGACGAGGGACAGCGCCGCGCCCATCGCGATGACGAGCGGCCGCAGCGACGGTGCCTCCGCGGGGGCGCGCTCCACTGGCGCTGGCAGCACCACCGCGTCGATCACCAGCACCACGTCGTCCGCGTTCAATCCATCTACCGACGCGGCCACCAGGGCGCGTAGCTCGGCGCGCTGCTGCTGCATGCGCTCCATCGCGTCCGGATGCACGCGCAGCAGCACCGACGCCTTCGACGGCACCGGCGCCATCCCCGGTCGCGGCGGCGGCGGCACCACCAGCTCGACCGACGCCGACGTCACGCCGTCCATCGTCTCCAGCGACTCCTCGATGTCGCCTTCCTGCGCTTCGAGCTGGCGAAGCCGCTCGGCCGCCGGGGTCTCGATGAGCCCGGTGTTCTGCGCCAGCGCCTGGGTCTTGAGCCGCTGTGGCCGCGGCAGCTTGAGCTCGGTGAGGACCCGCATCGCCTCGGTGGCGCGCGCCTCGTCAAGCTCGATGGCCCAGGTGGGCTTCTTGCCCTTCTCGGGCACCTTGCGCGCGTCGAAGCCGCGCGCGTCGAGGGCGGCGATGATCTCGTTGGCGTCGCGCTCGTCCAGCCCGTGCTGGATCTGCGCGCTGCAGGCGGACAGCGCGAGCAACACCACGGCGACGGCGGGGCGGATGGCGTTCATGGTCACACCTGGGTCTGGAGAACCTGCTTCACGCCGCCGGTGGCCTTCTCGACGACCTTCCCGGCGAGATCGAGCTCCTGCGAGGCGCGGTAGACGTGCGCCTGCAGCGACAACAGCTCCGCGGGCGAGAACACCTTGCCCGACTCGGCCAACTTCAGCACCTGCTCCATGCGGGCCTGCGCGGCCGTCACCTGGTTCAGCACCTTCGACGCCGTCGCGGTGCGGCTCGCCTCGGATGCGGCGGTGGCCTTCGCGCCTTCCACACGGCTCTGTGACGTCGCCGCCTGCTGGGCCTTCCGCGCCTCGGTGACCGGCCCGTTTTGCACCGGGATCGGCGCGTTCTCCGTGCGCGTCGGGGCCTGCTGCTTCACCTGGCCCTTCATGACCTTTCCGAAGGACTCGGTGGCCTTCGGCGTGCTGCCTGCGCCGGCGATGCTGGTAGGCCCGGCGCCACCCAGGGGAGTGATGGCCATGGCGCGCCTCAGCGAATGTTGTTGATGGCGGACTTCGCGGAGTCGTGCCGGACCTTCAGCACGTTGGAGACCGCGTTGTACTCGCGGCTCTCCTGCTGCATCTGCATCTGCATCATCATCGAGCGATCGGCCTCGGCGCGCATCTGCTGGACCATGTCCGCGACACTCGACGGCATGCCGGTCGACGAAGCGATTTGACTGCTGACGTCGCTGCGGGCCGAGATGACGCCGGTGCCGCCGACGGTGGTGATGCCGCTCGCCGCGAGGCCCGCTGACGCCGTTTGCCCGGTGCTGGCGAGGTTCGTCACGCTGGTCACCGCCGCGCTGATGATGCCGCCGCCGGGCATGTTGCCGAGCAGCGCGCCGGACACGACGCCGGCCGCCTTCACGCCGTTCTCCAGCGTGTTCTTCATCACCTGGCCGAACTCGTTGCGGGGCGTCTGCCGGGCGACCGTCGGGGTGAGCGAGACGTTGAGATGGTTGCCGTCCATGGGGGCGTCCTCCGGGAAGAGTGGGTGGACGGACCCCTCTTCAGCCGGCGTGCCAGCGGGCAACTGCGCGAAAAGTCGGAGGTGCGCCTTCCGGCGGCAATCTCACGGCCGGGACGGCGGGAGAGCGCTGCTGGATGGGTCGAAGAAGTCGATGAGCTGGTCGCGCCGCGCATGCGCGTCTTCCATGCCCAACTGAATCAGCGCCTTCGCGTACGGCCCGTCGAACAACAGGTAGCTGCCGAGCTCCGCCTGCGTGAAGAGGTTCGAGCTGACGAAGTTCTTCAGCATCGTCGGCAGCCCGCTCTCGGGGACCTCCTTCGCGCGCTGCTCGAGGAAGGGCCGCGCCACCTCGGCGAGGTCGCGCGACGGGCGCACCACCAGGTCGCGCACCACGCGGTACGGCTGGCCGCGCATGCGGCGGACCGTCTCGTCGAGCTGCACGGCGAACTCGTTCCCGAAGCGCTCGCGCCCGCCGACGAGGAGCTGGTTGAGCCGCCGCAGGCGGTCGAGGTCGTGATCGGTGCGGTCGATCATCCACGCGTTGAGCACCTTGCCGATGACCTGCGGCGTGGTGGGCATGGACGTGAAGCGCGGCGCCTCCACGGCCGAGTGCGGCTTGTGGCGCAGCGAGAGGATCAGCACGCGGTCGGCGCCGAGGCGCAGCGCGGGCGACAGCGGTGTGTTCTGCCGCACGAAACCGTCGCAGAAATACTCGTCGCCGATGCGGACGCTGGGGAAGAGCAGGGGGATCGCGCCGCTCGCCAGCGCGTGCTCGGGCCCGAGCACCACCTCGACGGGCTCTTGGTACGGGTCGCGGCTCCACACCGGCAAGCCGGGCTCGCGCCGCTGCACGAAGATGACCGTCTTCCCGTCGCGGATGCGGGTGGCCGTCACCGACACCGCGTGGATGAGCCCCCTCGCCAGGTTCGCGGCGATGCGCGGCCAGTCGATGGACCCGTGCAGCATGCGCACGAGCGGCTCGGGGTGGAAGAGGTCGTACAGGCGCCAGCCCTCGGGGCGCTCGCTGTTGCGCGCGGCCTTCCAGATCTTCCGGCTGACGCTCCACAGGGACTCGCCCTCGAGGCGGTACACCTTCTCGAGCGACAGGTTGGTCCACAGCGCGGACAGCGCGCGGCCCTGGTCGTTGGGGATGTGCATCGTCGACGCGAGGAAGGTCGCCGTCGCGGCGCCCACCGAGGTGCCGCACAGCACGTCGAAGCGTACGTGTTGGCGCGCGTCGGGCGGGAGCTCCTCGCGCAGGTAGCGGATGACGCCGGCTTCGTACGCGCCGCGCGCTCCGCCGCCGCTGCACACCAATCCGATCCGGGGGGTGGACATGTCAGCGATGGCCGCGAAGTCCGAAAAGTTGCGGGTGCGACAGCGTGATCAACACTGGTCGCACTCTGTAGCCCAACTCCCCCGGAGAGCGAACGCATGATCACCATCACCGCGCCGTCCACGCTGCCCACCCGGTTTCACCCGCGCGTCGACGCGGGCTTCATGGTGAAGCTGTTCACCCGCGGCCGCGCCGTGGTGGCGAAGGCGAGCGACCTCTCCATGGCGGGCCTCAAGCTGCTCGGCGACTTCTCGGCGGCGGAGGACCGGGTGACCCTCTCCATCCCGCTGCCGGACGATCGCGAGGTGGTGACGAGGGCCACCGTGCGCCGCCGCTCGGCCGGCGAGCTGGGGCTCGAGTTCGACCAACTCGACTGGGACGACATGTTCGCGATCGCGCGATTCCTGCACCCGCGCCTGTAGTCGCGGCCGCTCAGCCCGTCTTGGCGCGCAGCTGGCTCACGAGATCGAGCAACTCGGCGCCGCGGAAGGGCTTGTAGATGTAGCCGTCGGCGCCGGCCTTCTGCGCCGCCTCCACGTCGGCCCGCTTGGCCTTCGCGGTGAGCATGTGCAGCGGCACCTTCGCCGTCGTCGGGTCCGCCTTGAGCATGCGGCAGACGGTGATGCCGTCCATCTGCGGCAGCACCACGTCGAGGAGGATGAGGTCGAACGCCTGGGTGCGGGCCAGCTTGAGGCCCTCGACGCCGTTCGCCGCGGCCTCGACCTCGCAGTCCGACTCGCTCAAGAGGCTCCGTACGAGCTCGCGGATCACCGGCTCGTCTTCGACCACCAGGATGCGGAAGGGCGGCGCCACGGCCCGCAAAGTATAGGCGCTCGACGCGATGTTCGGCAGGCGCTCGCCGGTTCGGGATGGTTCCCACGTCGTCCGGGCCTGGGAGCGCGACGTCCGCCGGTGTGTACCCACCTCACCCTCGAAGTCCATGATTCGACGGGTCAGCCCGGGTAGCGCGGCCCGCGCAGACGTGCCGCGCCATGCCCACACCCATTGGCGCACGCACGCAGGTCCTCTCCCCAGACGAATCGACGGCGCAGGCCAACTCGGCGCCGAGCGTCTTGCCCGCTTCGCGGGCCCCCGCCGCCCGCAGCAGCACCGTCGAGGCCTCGACCGAAGGCGCGGGCCCCCCGGCGGTCTTCGCGCCCCCGCTGGATCTTCGAATCGAGACCCTGCTCACCACCGACGTGGGACGGCTCGATTTTCCCGTGACCGAGGGCGAAGCCCGGCAGGCGCTCGAACTCCTCCGGGGGCTGTCCGCGCCCGACTTCCGCGACGCGTTGGCGGCCTCGCCGGCGAGGGGACTGTGCGAGGCCCTGGTGGATCACCTGTCGTGGGCGGACCAATGCCAGCTCCTCGAGTGCGCCGCGCGCGCCGGTGTCATCGAACTCGAGCGCGGCGAGCAGCCGTCGGGCGTCGGCCAACCGCCGAAGCACCCGGACTTGTACCGGCACTCGAGCGTGGCACGGCGTGGTCCGCGCTCCCCGAGGCGCGGCGGAAGTCGCTGGAGGCGCTGGGGTGGAGCGAAGCAGAACGGAACGTGTCGCTGCGTGAGCTTCGGGAGGGGACGTGAGCTGGGTCAACGAGTTCCTGGAGAAGCGTGGTCGCACGCTCTCGCTCGTCGGGTTCCTGCTGGCGCTGCCGTTCGTCACCCTGGCCGAGGTCCGCGCGTCGCGCGTCCGCAAGGAACTCGCCACCGTTCGCGCGTTCGTCGACCGCGCGCAATCCCTGGCGGGCCGCTCCGGCGAGCCGTCGGCGCCGGGCATTCGTTGCAGCGGCCCCCTGGTCTCGAAGCTCGCGGGCAAAGCCTTCTTCGGCGTGACGGACGCCGTCGCGCTCGTCCTGGCACCCTCGGGGCAGCGCCTTTCCCCGCCGCCAGGGCCGAACGCGCTGCTCGTTGCCCCAGGCGGCTGCTTCACGACCCCCGACACGCTCGACGCGATGGATGCGCACACCGCCTGGAGCTCCCAGCTGAAGGAAGCGTGGGCGTCCTGGCGCGAGCCCATGCGTCTCCTGGACGTCGGCTTGCCGCACGTCTGCATGAGCAGCACGAACACCGACTTCGGCATGGTGGTGGTGCCGCGCGTGTCCGATGACGGGCCGCAGCACGTCGGCCGCGCCGAGTTCCGCGTCTTCGAGTTTCCGTCGGGCGACGTGCGCTGCGAGGGGAATGTCGACTTCCACGTGCCGGCCGCGGAGTCGGATCCGCATCGCGCCCTCATTCGCGCGTACCAGGCGCTGGTGGACCGGATTCTCAGGGGAAGCGCGGGGTCAGGCCCGGCGCCGTGACGAGCGGTTACTCGTAGGAAAGCGCCTCCACCACGTCCAGCGTCGCCGCCCGCCGCGCCGGGTACAGCCCGGCCACAACGGCGCAGACGGTGGCGACCAGCAGCATCTGGAGGGCCGTCTGCCACGGGTACAGGAAGGGAAAGTTCCAGCCCGTGGCCTGCACGCCCACCACCTTCGTGACGATGGCTCCGACGACGCCGCCGACAGTGACGCCCAGCACGCCGCCGGTCAGGCCGATGAAGGCGGCCTCGGCCGCGAAGAGGCGGATCACGTGCGAGCGCGCTGCGCCGACCGCGCGCAACAGGCCGATCTCCCGCGTGCGATCGAGCACCGCCGCGAGCAGCGTGTTCACCACGCCCAGCAGCGCCAGCACCACCGCGACGAACTCCATCGCGTAGGACACCGAGAAGGCGTTCGACACGAGGTTCAGCGCCTCGGCCCGCAACTCGGCGTTCGACAGGACGTAGAGGTCGAACTTCTTCCCCAACTTCGCGGTGATCTCCCCGCGCACCTGCTCGAGCGACGCCTCGGGCTTCAGGTAGACGTGTAAGGTGTCGACGCGGTCGTCCTTGAACTGCTCCGTGAACAGCTTGCGGTCGATGACGATCGAGCCCTGGTCCGACGTGTAGTCGATGATCACCGCCGACACGCGGTAGGTCAGCTGCCCCGAGGGCGTGTTGACCGGGAAGGGGTCGCCCACGTTCAGCCCGCGGCGCCGGGCGAAGTTCTCGCTCACCACCACCCAGCCGGCCTGGCGCTCGTCCCAACTCGGCAGGTGCCCGGAGAGGATCGCCGGCTTGCCGCGCTTCTCGTACACCTCGGGCGTCAGCGAGATGAGGAAGATGCGCAGGCCCAGCACGTCGTGGGGGTAGATGCGGACCGCGTCCATCTCCGCGATGCCGGCGATGGACGTCAGCTCGTCGCGAATGGCCGCGCTCATCGGCTGGTTTTGCACGCCGGCCACCTTCGCCGACGAGGTGACGAAGAGATCCGCTGGCACGGCCTGGTCGATCCACTTCTCGGCGCTCGCCTGGAAGCTGCCGACGAAGCCCGCGATGGTGATGGCCATGGACACGCCGATGCTCAAGGCGCCCACCGGCACCGCGGTGCGCACCGGGGCGCGCGCGAAGTTGTCCGCCGCCAGCCGTCCAGGCACGCCGAACACCGCCTGCCCGGGCCCGCGGTACGGCCGGTTCATGACGCGCAGGAGCAGGGGCGAGAGCAGCGTCGTGCCCATCAGCACGAGGAAGACGGCGAGGTAGCCGCCGATGGGCAGGTTCTCCCGCGGCGGGGGCAGCATCGTCATGGGCCAGGCGCCCAGCAGCAGCAGCGCGCCCACCACCGTCGGCCAGCTGCGCAGCTGCACCGCGCCCGCGCCGACCGCTACGTCGCGCCGCAAGGCCTCCACCGGCTGCACGCCCGACGCGACCCACGCGGGCCGCAGCGCGGCGAACATGCTGCCGGAGATGCCCAGCACCAGCCCGACGACCAGCTCCGCCGCGCCCAGCTGCACGTCCTTCGCGTTGACGCGGATGTAGATGGCCGACACCGAGTCCGACACCTGCGCGATGGCGCTGCGGCCGATGAAGAGGCCCAGCGGCAGGCCCAGCAGGCTGCCGACCGCGCCCAGCACGCCGGCCTCCAGCGTGAACAGCGTGCGGATGCGCTGCTTCGTGGCGCCGAGCGCGCGCAGCGTGCCGATCTCCCGGCGCCGCTGCACCACGCCGATGGAGACGGTGTTGTAGACGAGGAAGACGCCGACCAGCAGCGCGACCGCCGAGCCCAGGTTCAGGCCCAGCTGGAAGCTGCGCACCATCGTCTCCACCGACTGGCCGCGGCGGTCCGGCGAGTCCACCTCGATGGTGGGCCCGACCACCTTCCGCAGGCGCTCCTTCATCGCCTCGAGGCCGACCGTCTTGTCGATGGCGACGTCGATGCGATCGAGGCGGCGGCCCTTGCCGAAGGCCTCCTGGAGGCTACCGAAGAACATCACCGCCACGGAGCCGCCGAAGGCCTTGGTGGGGCCAGTCTCCTTGAGCAGCCCGTGCACCACGAAGTCCTTCGCGCCGTCGGGCGTCACCAGCGTCAGCGTCGAGCCCGTCTTGAGCCCGTGGTCGGCCGCGTACCGCTCGCTCAGCATCAGCCGGTCGGTCGAGTTGAGGAACTCGAGGTCGTCGGCGAGCTTCGACATGTCGGTGTCGGTGGACTCGTACGTGCGGAAGTACCCGTCGTCCAGGAAGTCCACGCCGACGAGGTACAGGCTGTCGGTGGGCGTGTCCTTCACCGGCGCGACGACGGTGAGGCCGCCGGACGCGTGCGTGACGCCGGGCACCGCGCGCACGGTGTCGAGCAGCTCCTCGGGGAAACCGGTCGTCTCGGCGGCGACGGTGAGGTCGGCCTTGCCGGCGATGGTGTCGATGGTGCTGCGGAACGCGTCCATCACGCTGCGGTTGATGGCGGTGATGCCGACCAGCGTGGCGACGCCGACGGCCACGCCCACCACCGTCAGCGCGGTGCGCAGCGGCGAGCCGAAGAAGTGTCGCAGGGAGACGAGGCGGAGGAGGGGCCACATGCGCGTCGGCCGCGCACTGTAACGGGCCCCGGCGGCGAACGCCCTGACGGTTTTCAGCGGCCGAGGACGGCGTCGGCCTCTTCCAGCGAATAGGCCAGACGCGCGGCGTGGCCCAGCTGCCGGGCGACGCGCTCCATGTGGACGGCGCCGTTCGCGCTCTTGCCCACGACGCGCACGACGCGGCGTACCCCGGCCCTGCGGATCGCCTGGCCGAGCGACTGCGCGTAGACCATCGCGTCCGGGTGGATGCCCTCGAGGCACCGGACGTCGGACAGCACGTCGAACGGCGCCTTGAGCCGGGGGAGCGCCTGCTTGAGCTGCGCTTCGGCCAGAGTGAAGTGCTCGGGTCCGATCAGGCCCACGAGCTCGATGACCAACCGGTTCCTTCCGACGTCTGGAGTGATGCTGACCACCGTGGGTTCCCTGCAGAACCCCCCACACACCTGCAGGTGCTTACCTGATGCGGGGAGGCCGAGACAACAATCGTCCGCCCCGTTCGGCCGGGAGACGGGCCTCACCGGCCCGCGGGCGAGGTACTCCGACTCGTGTCAATGGCGTCTTCCGCTCGCGAGAGCCGCCGCGGAGACCCCGGAGGCCTTACAGGCGCGACCGTGGAGGTCTCGCCCGGCGTTCTCCCGACTGGTGAGCGTGCGTCGACGGCTCACGCGCGGCGGCCTCCAGTGACTTCCACCATGCCGACGCCGATCAGCGTTCTCTTTCCCGATGCGCTCCGCGGCCGCGTCGAGCGCGTCGCCAGGAAGCGCACCGTCGGCGTGTCGACCGCGATCCGCACGCTCGTGGAGGAGCGCCTCGCCGCGCTCGAGCGGGACGAGGAGCTGCGGTGGCGCTCCGCACCGCGCGCGCCATGCTCGAACGGAACCCCGCGCCCACCGGCGCCGACGACGGCGACGTTCGTCGGCTGCTGCCCGGCCGCCTGCCGCTGTCCCTCGGGTACCGCCTCGACGGACGCGCGGCGCGAGGTCGTGTGGCTTCGGCTCTTTCACGTCTGGCAGTCGGGCGCGCGACGGCCGGCGCTGACGTCGGGCCTACGCGGCGGCGCGCAAGAGCTCGTCGCCCACGATCAGCCCGTCGGCGAGCCGCACCAGCCGGTCGCCCACCTCCGCGGCCTTCGGATCGTGCGTCACCATCACTACCGTCAGGTGCCGCTCCCGCGTCGCCTCGCGGATGAGCCGCAGCACCTCGGCGCCCGTCCTCGAGTCCAGGTTGCCCGTCGGCTCGTCGGCCAGCAGCAGCGCGGGCTCGCCCACCAGCGCGCGCGCCACGGCGACGCGCTGCATCTCGCCGCCCGACAGCTCGTCCGGCGCGTGGTGCGCGCGGCCCTTGAGGCCGAACTGCTCCAAGAGCGCCAGCGCCTTCGGCTCCACGTCCTCGCGGCGCTTGCCGGACAGGAGCGCCGGCAGCACCACGTTCTCCACCGCGGTCAGCGTGGGCAAGAGGTTGAAGAACTGGAAGACGAAGCCCAGGCGATCGCGGCGGAAGGTGGACAGCTCGTCATCGGGCAGCTTCGAGATGACGCGCCCGGCGATGGTGATGGAGCCGCCCGTCGGCACGTCCAGCGCGCCCAGCAGGTTGAGCAGCGTCGACTTGCCGCTGCCCGAGCTGCCCATGACGGAGACGAACTGCCCGCGCGGCACCTCGAGCGAGACGCCGGCCAGCGCCTTCACCTCATTCTTCGCGCGGCGGTACACCTTCGTCGCGTCCTTCACGACGATCATCGGCGCGGCGTCTACTTGCGTCACAGCTCCACCAGCCCTTCCTTCTCGGTCCAGCCTTCGAGCGCGTTGGGTAGCCGGATGCGGGCGAACTTGCCCGACTCCTCCATCACCCGCACCTTGAGGCCCGCGTGCACCTCGAAGGACACCTTCCCGTTGTCGCCGGGGAACTCGCGCACCTTCGCCGTCGCCGGCATCACCACCGCCTCCACCACCCGGTGCCGCACGTACGCGTGCACGCCCACCGCGGCGCCCAGCGTGGCGCCCGCCAGCAGCAGCACGCCCGCCGCCAGCCCCCAGACGAGTCGCCCTTCCACCTTCCGGCGGAAGACGAACCACGCAAAGAAGCCCAGCCACCACGTCGCCAGGAAGGCCACCGACACCACGCGCTCGTCCAGCGCGTCGGCGAGGCGCTCGAGGAACGGCCGGCTTGTTTCGGCGCCCACCACCTGGTCGCCCTGCCGCTGCCGCGCCACCGCCAGGTTCGCCTCGATGTCGTCGTCGTCCGACAGCCGCCGCGCGCGCTCGAGGTACAGCACCGCGGGCCCGAGCTCGTTCTTCGCCAGGTGCGTGGTGCCGAGGTTGAAGAGCACGTCGGGCCCACCCAGGCCCGCCTCGAGCAGCTTCTCGTACTTCGCCTGCGCCGTCTCGAACTCGCCCTTGTAGTAGGCGTCGTTCGCCTCGACGAAGAGCGCCTGCGCCTCCGCGGGCGTGTACTGGCCGAGCGTGAGGGCGAGCAGGAGGGCCGCGGTCATGACCAGCCCTCCATGGCCGCCGCGGCGTCGGCGAGCGCCTTCTGCCGGCTCGAGAGATCCGCCATGCCCGGCGCGTAGCGGCCGAGGTCGCAGGTGTCGAAGACCGCCGCGAGGCGCCGCCGCTCGGGCTCCGGCACGCCGGCCTCCGCGAGGCGCGCGTCCAACTCCGCGCGCGTCAGCCCCGTCACCGGCGCGCCCAGCTTCGCTTCGAGGAAGCTGTTCAGCGCGCGCTCCACCTCGGCGTAGAAGTCCGACGGCTTGCCGGCCTTCGACAGCTTCTCGGCGGCGGCCAGCCGCTTGCGCGCGGCGCGGGCCTGCTGCTTCTTCTGCGCCTCGGGGCTCGTGTTGCCCAGCGCGCCGCGGATGAGGCCGACGAGGCCCAGCAGCAACGCGAGGCCCACCGGACCCAGGGCCGCGGGGAGGAACCACGGCCGGCTCCACAGCGCGGCGCGCGGCGCCTCGAAGTGCGCGGTGTGCCGCAGCGACTTGAGCCCGCCGGCGACGAGCTGGTTCTTCGGCCCGTCGAGCGCGCCCGGTCCGACGCCCGTGCCCATCGCCGTCGCGCCGTTCGCGGCTGGCCGCACGGTGAGGGTGATGGCGTCGACCTGCGACTGTTCCCAGCGGTGTGTCTCGGGGTCGAACCAGCGGAGCGTGATGCCGGGCAGCATGAATTCGCCCGTCTGCTGCGGCACCAGCACGTACTCGACGGTGCGCTTGCCGCCGAGCTGGCCCTGGGCGCTGGTCGTCTGGTCCGTCGTCTCCGGATCGAAGGCCTTGAGCCCCGCGGGGATCTTCAGCTCCGGCAGCCGCGCCGACTGCAGGTTGCCCTTGCCCTCGAGGATGAGCCGCAGCTGCACCGGCTCGCCGAGCGCCACCTCGGTGTTGGACAGCTCGCGCGACAGGCGCCAGTGGCCGACCAGCGTCGAGCCGTCACCGCCCCCGGGCAGCGGCTTCACCTTCAGCGTCAGCGGGTTGCCCGTCTTGTGGACGCGCCGGCCCGCGAAGTACACGCCGGTCGTGATGTCGGCGGCGGGCGCCTCGATGGTGAACTCGCCGGCCTTCATGGGGAACAGCGCCTTCTGACGGAGCAGGTAGCGCCGGTACCGCACGTTGTTCACCACCGCGTCCTCGGGGCGCAGCTCGGACGGCGACTTGAAGTCCTGCGACCAGAAGCCCTCCAGCTTCGGCATGGTGACGGTGTCCACCGACATCAGGTCCATGCGCGAGTAGATGTAGAGCGACAACATCACCTGCTCGCCGACATAGGCCTCGGACTTGTCCAGCGACGCGCGCAGGAAGAGGTCGGCCTCGCCGCGCGGCACCTGCGGCTCCTCGAATGGATCGTCGCCGAACGGATCGTCGCCAAACGGATCGCCGGGGAACGGGAAGCCCGGCGGGAAGCCGAACGGCGTCACGTTCTGCGGGCGGGGCGGCGTGTCGGGCGCCAGCCGGCCCTTCACGACGTCCATCACGATGGCGTCGGTGCGGTAGGTCTTGGTGGCCGTCTGCAAGCCCGCGGGCGGGATGGTGAGCTTCCCGGGGCGGTTGGCGCGCATCACCAGCGTGTACTTCTGCACGTTGCGCATCTGCCCCGCGCCGCCGGGCCCGATGGAGTAGCTCATCTGCGTCGACTGGTTGCGCGAGAGGACCTCGAAGTCTTCGGGCGCGGGGAACTGCACCACGGCGCCGTCGGGCGCGTTGCCCACGACGATCTCGAGGCGGAAGGTGTCCTCGGTGCCCACCTTCTTGCGATCGACGGACATGTGGAACTCCACGTCCGCCGCGAGGGCGGGCGTGGCCACCAGGGCCACCAAGAGGAGTGCGCTACCAGTCCTTCCCATTGGGCTCGCTGTTCCTCGTCTTCTGGCGGAAGCGCCAGAGCTGGAGATTCTTTTCGTTGCTCTTCATCGAGTCGAGCAGCTTCTCGGCTTCCTGCTTCGAGAGGTCGACGCCGCCGTCGGGCAGCAGTTGGGGCTCGGCGGGCTGGCTCTCGCCAGCGTCCGCGTGCTCGGGCTCGCCGGCATCGGTGTTGCCGCCGTCGGCGCTGGAGGACGGGCCCGCGTCGGAGCCCGCGTCGGACGGCTCGGGCTTGTCGCCCCGGCCCGCG
>JBFMAB010000115.1:0-24847 GCA_040755835.1 Myxococcota bacterium | reverse complement strand
CACCGGCGCGTCGTGCCCGCGACGCTCGCCGCCGTGGCGCTGGTGGCGGTCGGCCTCGGTGCCCCCGCCGTCGTCGGCCTCGCCGCGATGGTGCCGGCCGTCCTCGCGGCGCGCGCGTCGGCGCCGAAGAAGGCCGCCGCGCTGGCCACGTGGCTCGCGCTGTCCGCCGCGGCGTGGCGCGACGAGTTCCTCTTCCTCCTCGTTTTCCTCCACGCGCACAACGTGGTGGCGCTCGTCCTCTGGTGGCGAATGCGCCCGCGCGATGGCCGCGCGGGCTGGACGGTCGCGCTGGTGCTGGCGGGCGCCGCCGCGCTCGCGCTGGGCCTCGGCGACGGCGTCATCCGCGCCCTCGGCGGCTTCTCCGCGCCCGCGTCCGGTGCCGACTTCGGCACGCTCGTCACGCAGATGGCGCCCGACGTCCCGCCCGCCGTCGGGCTGCACCTCGTGCTGGCCTTCGCTTTCCTCCAGTCGGTGCACTACGCGCTGTGGCTCCGGCTCATCCCCGAGGACGCGCGCGAGCGGCCCGCGCCCCGCCCCTTCGCCGCGTCGTGGCAGGCGCTGCGGAAGGAGCTCGGGCTGCCACTGCTCGCCGTCGCCGCGCTCGTCGGCCTCGCCATCGCCGCGTGGGGAGCGCTGGACTTGCCGGGCGCCCGAATGGGCTACCTGCAGCTCGCCGCCTTCCACGGCTACCTGGAGCTGGCGGCGGGCGCGTGGCTCCTCCTCGAGCGGCGCGGGCCGGGCTTCGCCGAGGCGCAAGCCTGAGATGCGCGCGTGGCTGGTCGCCTTCGCCTTCACCCAGGCCTTCGAGGTGCCGCTCTACCTGCGCACGACGAGCAGCTGGCGCATCGCCTTCCTCGCGAGCGCGCTGACGCACCCCATCGTGTGGTTCGTCTTTCCGGTGCTGATGACGTACGGCGTCGGCTACTGGCCCATGGTGGCTGCCGCCGAGGTGTTCGCCGTCACCGCCGAGGCCGCGTGGCTGTTCGCGAACGGCGTCCCGCGCGCGCTGTTGTGGAGCTTCCTCGCGAACGCGACGAGCGCGACGGGCGGCTTCCTCTTGCGGCACTGCTTCGGAGTGCCGTGAGGGGTGCCGTCAGCCAGCGCCTCACTCGTCCGCCAGCGGGTTGACCCACCGCAGCCCGCTGAAGCGCCCGAAGTCCGTGTCGGCCGAGTGCAGCTCGGCCTGGTGCTCCATCGCGAGCGCGGCCAGCTGAACGTCGGTGGTCAGATTGGCCGCGGTTCCGAGCGCCTTCAGCAGCTTGAACGCGATGTCGAGGTGCCGCGGTCCGGGCGTCACGACGACCGCGCCCGCGTCGAGGAGCGACTCCATGTCCTTCAGCGCCTCGTCGACGGGCCGCGGCGGATCGAAGATGCGCCGGTTCGTGACGATGCGGACGTACCCGAACATCGCCAGGTGCGTGAGCCCGAGCGTGCCGGGCTCCGACAGCCGCTCCTCGAGCCACGCGCGCGCCAGCTGGTGCTCGGGCATGCGCCGCATCGACGCCTGCACCAGCAGGTTGACGTCGCAGACGATCACCTGGGCCTCGCCCGAAGCTTCGAGACCAGCCCCTCGTCTTCGAGCTCGTCCACGAGGCGATTGAAGCCGTTCGGGTCGAAGCCCGAACGGAGCTTCGCGTCCCACGTGCGGATCTTCACCTTGCCTGGTCGCGGCACGGCGCCGCGGCCGAGCCCGCGCCGGAGCGCCTCGTTGACCACGTCCCTGAACGGGATGCGGCGGCGGTGAGCCTCCTCCTTCAGCCGCTCCATCAGGTCGTCATCGAGCGTCAGCGTCGTCCGCATGCAGGCATCGTGATGCCTCTCTTCTTGGGCCTCAAGATGCCGCAACCACCGGTGTTGTGCACGCCGCGCCCAGGGCAGCAAGCTGACGCCCCGCGAGCTCCGTCTTCGACTCCGAGGCGTTCAACGCCCGCTGCTTCTTTCCGCGCCACGAGGTGACGGCTCCGCCCGAGGGCGCGCGCGATGTGCGCGTCCCCGTCGACGGCGCCGAGCTGCGCGCCCGCCGGTACCGCCGCGCCGGCCGGCCGACGCTGCTGCGCTTTCACGGCAACGGCGAGGTGGTGAGCGACGACGACGCCGTCGTGCCGGAGTTCGCGCGCGTCGGCTTCGACCTCACCGTCGTCGTCTTCGAGAGCGGCTTCCTCGACCTCGCCGGCCTGGTGCGGCGCCGGGGACCGAGCCCACCCACCGCGTTCAGCGACGACGAGCTCGAGGCGTTCGACGGCGTCCGCAAGCTGCGGCGCGGCCGGGCGCCGCTGCTCGTGCTCCACGGCGCCGAGGACCGCGCCATCTCCGCCGACGAGGCGCGCGAAGCGCATCGCCTCACGGCACGACCACCGGGCACAAGCACCTCGTCGTCGCCCCCCGGCCGCGGCCACAGCGACGTGTCCGCCTCGCCCGTCTACCGGGACGCGTTCGCTCTCGTCCGCGCCCGGCCCACGCGCTGACGCTTCCGAACGGCGCGGGCTGGTGTAGAGGGCCGCCCCATGAGCGCCGCCGCCGTCGAGTCCTTCGTGAAGCTCCTCGTCCTCGACAAGGAGGCGTCGGCGACGTTCTACGAGGCGCTCGGCTTCACGCGCGTCGGCACCGACGGCACGCACGTGCACCTGCGCTGGGGCGCGCACGGCGACGTGTTCCTGGTCGGCGTGCCGTCGGGCGTGCAGGTGGAGGGGCGGCGCGCGTGGGGCGTGCTGCTCGGGTTCGCCGCGAGCGGGCGCGTAGACGCGCTCAGCGAGAAGGCGAAGGCCCTCGGTGCGCCGACGCAGGGCCCCGACGTCACGCCGTGGCACACGCGAGATGTCGTGGTGACGGATCCCGACGGATTCCGGCTGTGCTTCACCGAGCCGGCGTGACGTCGCTGCCCGCTCCCCGGCCCCTCCCCCAAGGGGGAAGGGAGCGCCGTTCAGTCCAGCCACGCGCGCAGCGGATTCAACGTCGGGCTCAGCACCCCGCGAATGACGAGTCCCGCCTCGGCGCCCAGCTGCGTCTCCACGGCCGCGAAGGCCGTGTCGAAGCGCCGCACCAACGGCTGGTCGAGCGGCATCTCGTCGAGCGGCGGCCGCTTCACCACCGCGCGCGTCCCGTCGGACAGCTGCACCACGGTGCCCGGCGGGTAGAAGCCCACGGTGTGCGTGAAGAGCCGCACCACGTTCTCGTCGAGGCGAATCGTCCCCAGCTGGCCGAGCAGGCGCATCGCGTCGTTGATGGCGATGGCCGGCCGCCCCGGACCCGGCTGCGAAAGGAGCTCCAGCAGCGAAGGCACCGCGATGAAGCGCGCCGTCAGCGCCGCCGCCTTCGGAGGCGCCGCCCATTCCAACGCCGCCGTCACCTGGTGCATCACCTCGGGCGTCAGCACGTCCGCGCTGGTCCGCAGCGCGCTGCGCACGCCGAAGGCCGACGGCGGCATCGGCTCGCCCGGCAGTCGCGAGAGGTCGTGGAAGAGCGCCGTCACGCAGAGCTCGACGGAGTCCTTCGGTGACAGCAGCAGCCGCCGCGTCATCGCCAGCGTGTAGGCCGCCACCGCCGCCAGCCGCTGGCCCACCGCGTCCGGCCCGCGCGGCAGCCGCGCCAGCGCCACCAGCAGGCCTTCGCGGTCCAGCGTCTCCTCGAAGACGTGCTGCATCGCTCGGCGCACGGCGCTGCTGCGGTATGGCCGCTGGCTGGCCAGCGTCGCCACCGCGTGGCGCATCACCACCACCAGCTGCGCGTACGCGCGGATGAGGCGGAGGTACGACTCCCTCTGCTTACCGGCCTCCATCACTTCGCCCCTCCGAGGCGGGCCAGCGCCTCCTTGCAGGCCTTCTTCAGCTCCGCGGGCCCCAGCAGCCGCCCGGCCTCCGCCGACAGCGCCTCGCGCACCTTCGGGTGGTCGACGCCGCCCAGCGCGTGCGCCGCCGCCACCCGCACCGCCACGTCCGTCTGCTTCTGCAGCTCCTCCACCAACGCGGCCGCGGCCTTCGGCCCGCCGATGCGCGCCAGCGCCGAGTACGCGAGCTGCCGCTCCTCGAGCGCCAGCTTCGGCTTGTGCAAGAGCGCGGTCAGCGACGGCAGCGCGGTCGGGTCCTCCAACTCGGCGACCCGCTCGAGCGCCAGCCGCCTCACGTCGGCATGGAGGTCGGTGACGCGCGCGTGGAGCGCGTCGGCCACCTGCACCGCGTGGGCCTGCGTCATCACCTCGAGCGCGTGCCTGCGCACCGCCGCGTCGGGCGACGACAGCGCCTTCCTCAGCACCGCGACCGCCTCGGCCGCGGGCAGTTGCTTCAGCTGGTCCAGCGACGCGGCGGTGCCGGCGGCGGCCTGCTCGGTGGCCTTGCGCGCGCCGTCGCGCTCGAGCTCGGCCACCATGCTGGCGATGCGCCGCCGGCCTTCGTCGCTGAGCCCGTTCGCGGCCAGCAGCGCCTTCGCCGCCTGCAAGCCCATGTGCTTGAGCCCCGCCAGCGCCTCGCCGGCGGCGCTCGCGTCGTTGAGCGACTGCACCAACGGGCCGATGAAGGCGTCGGACGACAGGCCCGCGCGGAAGCGCTCGAGCACCGCGCGTCCGCCGTTGGCGTGGCTCCCGGCGACGGTCACCGCGCGGAACAGGTCGACGCCCGCGGCGAAGCGGTGCTCCTGCGCCAGCCGCGCGACGAGGCGATCGACGACGACGTACAGCGCGTTCACTTCCTGCTGCGTGGTGGCGCGGTCCCCTGCGCGCACCAGCGCCTGCGCCAGGTGCGCCTCGGGGTCGCCGCGCGCGTCCGACAGTGCCCTGGTGAGCGAGTCCAGGTCGCGGCGCCACTGGTCGATGTCCACCACGCCGGCCTCGGGCACCAGCTCCAGCGCCTCGAGCGCGCGCAGCGTGGGCACGGCGCGCTCGTCCGAGAGGAGGATGGTCTCGAGCTGGGGCAGCGACGGCGTCGCCGTCCATTCGCGGAACAGCCGCTCGGACTCGAGCAGCGCGTCCTCGCCGAGGCACCGCGCCGGGGGGTGCAGCGCCACCACCACGTGCGAGTGCTCGAAGTCCCACGCGCGCGTGGCGACGCCTTCGGTGCCGAACGGCCCGCGCGACGTGCGCACCCAGATCTGCGCCACCGAGCTCGCCTGCTCCGCCGGCAGCGCCGCCTGGAAGGTGATGCTGCGCACGCCGTCCTTCGCCAGCGGCGCGGCGAGCGCCTGGGCATGCAGCACCGGCGCGTCGTCGACGGTCAAGCCGTGGGGCCCGACGGTGAAGGTCAGCTCGCCGCCCGCCTTCACCTCCTCGAGCAGCGCGTGCGCCATGCGCGCGACGGCCTGCTCGAAGCGCTTCGGCACCATCGGCGTCGCGGCGAGCGCGTCGTGGCCGGCCTTGTACGCGGCGGCGAAACCCTCGAGGCGCGCCGCCCTGGTGGTCGCCATGGTCGACTCCTCCTCCGCGGCCGGCGCGGCCGCGGAGCGTCACTCGAGCAGCCTGGCGTAGCGCAGCGGCTGCGCGACGTTCTTGACCGGGGTCTCCTGCATCGGCCCGAAGCGCAAGGCGTCGAGCTCCGCGTCCCCGAGCGCCTTGATGGCCTCGAGCGCCGAGTCCATCACCAACGTCTCGCGGAAGCCGCCGAGCGACTGCAGCCGCGCGGTCTGGTTCATGCCCGTGGAGAAGGCCGTGTAGTTGCGGTTGGGGCCGAACAGGCCGCAGAAGCTGTTGGCCAGGTTGACGCCGATGGCCACGCCCAGGCCGGGCAGCTGAAGCAGCTCCGACAGGCGCGACACCTCGGGGTGCGCGCTCATCGTCTCGCGGGTGAAGCGCTGGATCTCGATGGCGGCCTTCACCGCGTTGCCCGCGCGCTGCTCGCGCCTGTCCGAGAAGAACGGCGGACCCCACAGGCCGATGACGCAGTCGCCGACCATCTTGTCGAAAACGCCGCCGTGCCGGTGGACGATGCGCACCGCTTCCTCGGACCAGTCGTCGACGAAGGTGCCGATGCGCTCGGGCCGTTCGAGCACCTGCTCGCAGATGCGGGTGAAGCTGTTGATGTCCGCGAAGAGAATGCCGATGTCCTCGGCGCGGGGGTCGAGGTAACGGCGCTCGTACTCCGGGTCGCGCAGCAGCTTGTCGATGGTGGGCGTCGAGAAGAACTGCGAGAGGTGGATGCGCTCGCGGTTGTAATCGATGAGCCGCTGCGACAGCGTCGAGGCGAGCAGGTGCAAGAGGTCCATCGTGTACGCCGAGAACGTCTCGCCCGCCGACGTCCACACGAGGATCTTCCCCAGCGCGCCCGCCTCGCTGAAGCCCGAGATGAGCACCGTCTCGATGGCGCGGCGATCGCCCCACACCTCCTTGAGGTGCTTGTCGTGCGGGGCCACCAGCGCCGAGCCGTAGCGGGAGATGGCGGCGTCCAGGGGCTCGAGGTGCCGGCCGTTCGACGCGTACTCGAGCTGCCCGTACTTGTAGATGCGGTAGTGCACCGCGGTCGACTCGACGGCGTCGCGGTACAGCAGGCAGAAGCCCGGCAGCTTCACGCGGTCGCACATCGCCCGCACCGCGCCGTCCATGCCGATCTCGAAGACGCGGTTGGACAGCGACTGGTTGATGGACACCAGCAGCTGGTGCTTCTCAGCCGCCGTTTGGATGGACGCGAGCACCGTGTCCAACTCCTCGGCGATCGTCTCCACCAGCCGCGACAGCCGCGCCGCGTCCTTCGTGCGGTCGCCGTCGAACACCACGCACAACCCGCCGACGTGCGTGCCCACGAGGTCGAGCGCCTGGCTCACCAGCGTGTCGCCGCTCTTCAAGAGCCGCACGCCGAAGCCCGCCCCGCTGGTGAGCAGCTCCGGGGACTCGTCGCCGAACTCGCCGTGGCTAAAGGTCTGCTCCTCCAGCTCCTCGTTCTTCGTGGTGACGGCGATACCCCTGGCGCCCACCAGGTGCAGCGTGGGTGGAAACAGGCGCTTGAACGTTTCCGCGAGGCCTTCCCGGGCCTTGAGCGACTCCTCGAGGAGATCGTCCAGCGTCCGGTTCACCTCCCGGAGGAGCTTGAGCTCTTCGAGGGTCAAGTCCGGGGTGTCCATGTGGGGTGTCAGGGTAGCAGAGAACCAGACAGGCCCCACGAAAGCAGTACAATGCCGGCCATGCTGATCGCCGCCGCTGCCGCTCTCGTGCTGTCGACGTCCGCGGGCACCAAGCCCAACACCTACAGCGAACGCTGGCTGTGTGACCTCTGGGCCGGCGCCATCTGCCACGCGACGAGCTGCCAGAAGGACGGCAAGGCCCGCTGCGAGTCGGTGTCGAAGCAGTGCCTGGAGACGAGCAAGCGCGTGCAGGTCGACGAGGGCCGCGCCGAAAAGAAGGCCACCTGCGCCCGTGCGCTCCTCAAGGCCGCCTGCGGCGCGCCCCGCCCGCCCGAGTGCGAAGGGTTGATGTAGCCCTGCCCGCCGGGAACGGACGGGCCGGGCCCGGGGTTGGTTCCCTGTGCACTCCCGGCCTGACTCGTGTAGGAACTCCGGCACCATGATCCGCCTCTCGGTCGCGCTCGCGCTCGCCGCCTCGTTCTCGGCGGCTGCCCAGGACACCCCGAAGTCGAAGCTCTCGGTGATGCCCTTCGCCGCGCTCACCGGCGACGTGCCGCCCCGCGCCGGGACCAAGGCCACCGGCATGTTGACGCAGGAATTCAAGAGCGCCGACACGTTCCAGCTGGTCGAGGTGAAGAAAGACGGGAAGGACGACCCCGCCGCCGACGCGCTCGACGCCGCCCGCAAGGCCGTGGAAGAGGCGAAGGCGCACCGCGCGAAGAGGAAGTTCCGCCTCGCCGAAGAGGCGCTGAAGAGGGCGATCGCCGAGTACGAGAAGGCCGCCGCCGCGCTCCCCGAGATGGGTGAACTGGTCGACGCGCTCGCGCTGCTGTCAGCGGTGCAGTTCAACACCGGCCGCGACGAGGAAGGCCAGAAGAGCCTCAACCAGGCGCTCGCGCTGGCGCCGGACCGCGACCTGCCGCTGGCCGCGACCTCCGCGCTCTTCTCGAAGCTGGTCGAGTCCAGCCGCAAGAACCTCAAGGACGGCCCCAAGGGCAGCGTGCTCCTCGAGTCGTCGCCGTCGAACGCGCCGGTGACGCTGGACGGGCTCGCGCTGGGCGCGACCCCGCTCCTGGTGAAGGACGTGCCGCCGGGCCTCCACGTGTGGCGCGCGCAGCTGCCCACCGGCGAGGCGCTGGGCGGCTTCCTCGAGGTGCAGGCCGGCAAGCAGGCCACCGCGAAGGCCGCGTCGTCGAGCAAAGATCCGGAGTCGCGCCTGTTGACCGCGCTGGCGATGAACAAGCTCGACGCCGACGCGCTGAACGCCGCGAAGGAGCAGGCGAAGGCCGCCGAGGCGGACCTGCTCGTCTTCGGTGCGCTGTCGAAGGACGGCAAGGGCCTGGCGCTGGACTCGTTCCTCTTCGCTGCGGCCAGCGGAGAAATCCGTCGGCTGCCGCGCGCGCGCTTCGACACCGAGCTCTTGTCGGCGGGCATGGAGTTCTACAACCTGGCCGGCGAGCTCGCGAAGAAGGGCAAGGCGGTCGGTGAAGCGGTGAAGGTGCCGTCGGGCGTGGCGCTGGCACTGGCCGCTGGCGGCGCGCCGAAGACGGCCGAGGCGAAGTACGGCGTCGTGCCGGGCAAGGAGCTGGAGGTCGAGGGCATCGACACCGCGACGGGCCCGGCGACGGGGCCCGACGACGGCCAGCGCAAGCCTCTCGAGCAGAAGCGCCGCGTCCCGCTGATCAAGAAGTGACGTCCGCCCCACAGGTGGTGGGCCGCTTCGCGCCGAGCCCCACGGGCCGGCTGCACCTGGGCAACGTGCGCAGCGCGCTGCTGGGTTGGCTGCAGGCGCGCGCCGCCGGCGGCCGCTTCCTCTTGCGCGTCGAGGACCTGGATCCGGATCGCTCGCGCGCCGAGGCCGTCGACTGGCTCTTCGAGGACCTCGCGTTCCTCGGCCTCGACTGGGACGGCGAGGTGTGGCGGCAGTCGCAGCGCGGCGCCGCGTACGACGAGGCGCTCTCGAGACTCGAAGCACAGGGGCTGGTGTACCGCTGCTGGTGCAGCCGCGCGGAGATTGCCCGCGCCGCGTCCGCGCCGCACGCCGGCGAAGAGGGCCCCGTGTACCCGGGCACCTGCCGCGACGGCGCGACGCCGAAGCCGGGGCGCACACCGGCGTGGCGCTTCCGCGTGCCGCCGGGCGTGGTGCGCTTCGTCGACGAGGTGCGCGGGCCCGTGGAGCAGGACGTCGCGGCGCAGGTGGGCGACTTCGTGGTGAAGCGCGCCGACGGCGTGGCGAGCTACCAGCTCGCGGTGGTGGTGGACGACGCGGCGCAGGGCGTGACGGACGTGCTGCGCGCGGACGACCTGCTCACCTCGACGCCGCGGCAAATCCTGCTCTACCGCGCGCTCGGCCAGCCGGTGCCGCGCTTCGCGCACGTGCCGCTGCTGTTGCAGCCCGACGGCAAGCGGCTCGCGAAGCGCGAAGGCTCGACGACGGTGGCGGGGCTTCGCGCGAACGGCCTCACCGCCGAGGCCATCGTGGGGTTGCTGGCGAAGTGGAGCGGGCTGTCCGACGGGCGGCCGGTGCGCGCGCGAGAGCTGCTGGACGGCTTCGCGCTGGCGAAGGTGCGGCGCGAACCGACCGTCGTGACGCAGCACGAGCTCGATGCCCTCTCCCCCGTCAGGAGAGAGGGGCAGGGAGCGGGGAAGTGACTCACCGCGGCGCCCTCCGACGCGAGTGGCTGGTGCTCGCGGGTGTGCTGCTCCCCTTCGCTGTCCTCGTCGGCGTCGGCCTGCACTCCACGCAGACGAGCCCCCCGCCGCCGGGCGAGCACCTGGTGAACGCGCCACCCACCCCCCCTCCGCCTCTCGCGCCGCGCGACGCGCCAGACGCGAGCGCCCCGCCCATCGCCGTCGCCCCGCCACTCGACGCGGGCGCGCCCGAGCCGCTGGACGCCGGCGAGCCCGAGGCCACGCCGCCGGAGCTCGAGGCCGCGCTCACCGCGTTGCGCCCCGCCGTCCGCCAGTGCTTCGACGACGCGCGCGCGCACGCGCCGGCCCGCGTCGAGGTGCGCGTGCGCTTCACCGCGAAGCCAGACGGCCACTTCACGGGCTACCGGCTCGAGAAGCGCAGCTGGCAGGACCCGTACTTCGAGGCGTGCATGGAGGACGTCTTCGACGAGGTGACGTACGCGCCGAAGGGCCGCGAGCCGCGCGACGCGGTGACGCACACCTTCGTGCTGTCGCGCTGACGTGCGCTGCCTGTTGCCGCGACACGGCGAGACGATGACACTTCGCGCGCCATGAGACTCTGCCCGCTCCTCCTCGCCACCGCCCTGCTCGCCATGAACGCCTCCGCCTCCCCCGTGAAGAAGCCCGTGTCCTGGACCATCGCCGACGCGAAGTACGAAGGCGTGCTCGTCTACGACGACGCGATGAAGACGCCCCGCCCCGGCCTGGTGATGGTGCCGAACTGGCTCGGCGTCACCGACGCGGCGGTGAAGCAGGCTGTGGAGGTCGCCGGCCAGAAGTACGTCATCCTGGTAGCCGACGTGTACGGCGTGGCGAACAAGCCGAAGGACCGCGACGGCGCGGGGAAGCTCGCCGGCGCGCTCAAGGGCGACCGCCCGCTGCTGCGCGCCCGCGTCGCGAAGGCGCTCGAGGTGCTGCTCGCCCAGGCGAAGTCGGCTCCGCTCGACGTGCGGAAGGTGGGGGCGATCGGCTTCTGCTTCGGAGGCACCGCCGTGCTCGAGCTCGCGCGCAGCGGCGCGAACGTCGCCGGCGTCGTGTCCTTCCACGGCGGGCTCTCCTCCCCAAGGCCAGAGGACGCGAAGGCCATCAAGGGCCGGGTGCTGGCGCTCCACGGCGCGGACGATCCGTCCGTCCCGCCTGACGAGGTGAAGGCCTTCGAGGACGAGATGCGTGGCGCAAAGGTGGACTGGCAGCTGGTCGCCTTCGGCAATACCGTGCACAGCTTCACCGACCCCGACGCGAACATGCCCGGCCGCGCGCAGTTCAACCCGCCGGTCGCCAAGCGCTCGTTCAAGCTGATGAACGACTTCTTCGACGAGCTCTTCGGAGGCTGATCCGCCTCCCCCGGACTGGAGAAGCCGCTCACCCATTCGGAGGATCCACCGGGGCCCGGGCGGCGGTAGGCTCATGCCACCCATGGGGGGCGTCGACGTCTTTCAGATCCCGGAGGCGTGGTGCGCCGTCGACCCGGCCGGCACCGTCTGCCGGGCGAACGCCGCCAGCGTCGGTCGCCTCGGCAAGGACCCCACGGGTCAACCGGCGGCCGCGCTCCTCGGGCCGTCGCTCTGCGACGCGCTCGCCCGCGTACGCGCGACCGGCGAGCCCGAGGTGGTGGAGGACACGCGGGCCCTGCGCTGGTTCCTGTCGCGCCACGGCGACGAGGTGCACTGCCTGGGTCTCCCCGGGCGCTCGGGCATCGTGGGACGGGCGCTCAGCCTGCTGGCGCGCGGCTCGCCGCTCCCCGACGTACTGCGCGAGGTGACGCGCGACGTCGCCTCGACGTGGCCAGGGACCTCCTGCGTCATCGAGCTGTGGGACGCCGATGGGCCCATGCTGATCGCCGCGGCCCCGGGCCCCCCGCCGAAGGGCAGCGCGCTGCTCGAGGCCGCGCCCACCCCGGGCATGCACGAGCTGGGGCCCGACTCGCCGCTGGTGCAGGCGCTGGGCAGCCCGCTCGGCCTCGCCCACGCCACGCTGTGCGCCTTCGACGTCCGGGGGCCGGCGCTGCGCGGCGCGGTCGCGCTCTTCCTGCAGAGGCCAAACAGCGCGCCGCCGGGCGTGGTGTCGGCGCTGGGCGACCTGGTCGCGGCGGCGGTTCGCGCGTGGGACGTCGAGCGCGAGGGCCGCGACGTCGCCGAGCGCTACCGCCTCGTCACCGAGGCCACGCAGCACGCCATCTACGACTGGGACATCGCGTCCGACCTCCTGCAGTGGACCTCGCGGGTGGCCGACGTCTTCGGGCACAAGGTGTCCGACGACCTCTCGCACGCCGCCTGGTGGGAACGGCACCTGCACCCCGACGACGCGGCGCGCGTCACGCAGAGCCTCGAGCGCGCCATGAAGCAGGGCGAGCGCTTCTGGACCTGCGAATACCGCTTCCGTCGGGCCGATGACCGCTACGCCTGGGTCTTCGACCGCGGCGCGCTGGTGTACGACACCTCGCGGCGCGCCGTGCGGATGGTGGGCGTGATGGAGGACATCAGCCGCGACCGCGAGCTGCAGTCACAGCTGAACCTCGCGTCACGCCTCGCGGCCGTCGGCAGCCTGGCCAGCGGCGTCGCGCACGAGCTGAACAACCCGCTCACCTGGGTGACGTCGAACCTCGGCTTCGCGGTCGAGGAGCTTCAGAAGCTGCACCAGGAGAACAAGGAGGCGCGGGAGCGCACCGAGGAGGCGTTGGACGCGCTGGACGACGCGAGGGCCGGCGCCGAGCGCATCGCCCAGATCGTCTCGGACCTGCGCACCTTCGCGCGGAGCGACTCCGAAGGCCTGCACCCGGTGTCGGTGAGCCGCGCGGTGGACTCGGCGCTGGCCATGGCCCACAACGAGCTCCGGCACCGCGGCCGCCTGGTGCGCGACCTGAAGCCCGCGCCCACGGTGCTCGCGAACGAAGCCCGGCTGGTGCAGGCGGTGCTGAACCTGCTGCTCAACGCCGCGTGGTCGCTCGCGGCCAGCCCGGGCGGCGTCAACGAGGTGCGGGTGTCGACGCGCACCGACGCGCAGGGCCAGGCGGTCATCGAGGTGAGCGACACCGGCCCCGGCATTCCGGCCGACGTGCTGCCGCGCATCTTCGACCCGTTCTTCTCCACCAAGCCCACCGGCGAAGGGCTGGGCCTGGGCCTGTCCGTCGCGCACAGCATCATCACCGGCGTCGGCGGCTCCATCGAGGTGGAGAGCGAGCTCGGGCGGGGCACCACCTTTCGCGTGACGCTGCCGGCGGTGCCACAGTTGGAGGCGCCGGCGCCGAGGCAAGCACCAAAGGAGACGAGCCGCCGCGGGAAGATCGTCGTCATCGACGACGAGGCGGCCATCCTCGTCGCGTTCCAGCGCTTGCTGGGGCCGGGCCACGAGGTGCGCACCTTCGAGCGGGGCCTCGACGCGCTCGACTCGCTGAAGGCCGACCCGCCGGATCTCATCTTCTGCGACGTGATGATGCCGGAGCTCACCGTCGCCGAGCTCTTCAAGCGCATCTGCGAGCAGGCCCCGGGCCTCGACCGCCGCGTCGTCTTCATGACCGGCGGCGCCTTCACCGACGCCGCCCGCGACTTCCTCGCGAAGGCCAACGCCACGGTCCTCGAGAAGCCCTTCTCGCCCCAGTACCTGCGGGAGGTCGTCGCCGCGCACCTGGAGCCCAACCAGGCCGCTTGACTCCATAAAGAGCCTGTGCGACTCTTAGTGCCATGAGCGAGCTGCTTCGACGGGCGCGGGGCGTGTTGCTGGGCCAGGCGGTGGGTGACGCGCTGGGCACGACGGTGGAGTTCCAGTCCCCCGAAGGCATCGCCGAGCGGCGCGAGGGCGACGGCTGGCCCGCGCGCATCGTCGGCGGCGGGCCGTTCAACGTGGCCGCCGGCCAGGTGACGGACGACACGGAGCTGGCGTTGGCGCTGGCCCGCAGCCTCGCCGCGGAAGGCCGCTACGACGAGGACGCGGTGGCGGCGGCGTACGTCGCGTGGCGGCGCTCGCAGCCGTTCGACTGCGGGCAGGCGACGCACCAGGCCTTCGGGCTGGGCGACCCGCTGCCGGCGGCGTTGGCCGATCGGCTGCGCGCGCGGGCGAGCCAGAAGACGCAGGCGAACGGGGCGCTGATGCGGATCAGCCCCCTCGGCGTGTACGGGCACGGGCTGGAGCGCGAGCGACTGGCGGCGCTGGCCGCGCGTGACGCGCTGTTGAGCCACCCGCACCCGCTCTGCCAGGCGGCGAGCGCGGTCTTCACCGCCACCATCGCCGAGGTACTGACGCGCGGCCTCGACGGCCCGGCGGCGTACGCGTGGGCGGTGGACTTCTGCCGGGCGTCACCGGTGGCGGCGCCGGCGCTCGAGGTGCTGGAGGACGTCGCGCGCGCGCCGCCGGCGTTCGACCTGGAGAAGCAGGGCTGGGTGAAGCTGGCGCTGGGCTACGCCTTCTTCCACCTGAAGCACGCAACGCGCTTCGAGGACGCGCTCGTCGCGGTGGTGCGCGCGGGCGGCGACACCGACACCAACGCGGCCATCACAGGCGCGCTGCTGGGCGCGGTGTTCGGGGAGGACGGGCTGCCGTCCGGCTGGCGCGAGACGGTGCTGGCGTGCCGGACGGAGCGCCCGGCGACCTACCAGTGCGGCGACCTCCGCGAGCTGGCCGAGCGCCTCGTCGCTGCGGGCGCGCGCGCGAACGCCTGAGACGGGCCGCGAGGCGCGTTCGACCGGCCTGATGGTGGGCCGCGCGAGCGGCCGAGGCTGGCGGAGTGACTCGGACGACGGGCCCGACGTCGCGCCGCGCGCTCGCAGCGCGTGAGGACGCCGGCGAGCTTCTGACGTCCTGCTGCGCGAGCGACCGAGGCCGACGGCTGACCGGTTCCAGCGCGTCGGTCCCGAGGCGGGCCCCGTGATGCGGGGGACTCGGCGGAACGTTGGGCGGTGCATACGGCGCGCGCGAACGCCCGACGCTTGCCAGGAGACACACGCGACAGGACGCGCGGCTCCGCGAACGTCCGACGCGTGCCGCGAAACGGCGGCTGACCGGGACGACCTCTGGCCGCGCGACGAGCGCACGCGGGGCTGACGCCGGCGCGAGGCCGGCCGGCCAGCGCGATGCATCCACCGCGGCACTTCGCTGCAGAGCGAACGCGTCCCGCGTCGCTTCATGCCGGACCGGCGCGGCCTCCGCGCCGCTGGAAGTACAGCGCGAGGTGCGCCTCGAGCCGCTCGTGCTCGCCCGCCGCCTGGAGTGCGCGCGCCTTCGCCACCACCTCGAGCGCGCCGGCCTCGGTGACCTCGCCGTCGCGCAGCGCCACCAGCAGCAGGCACTCGAAGCGCCGGCAGGCCGTCGGCCGCTGGGCGTAGACGGTGCAGCGCGTCACTTCCAGCGCGGCGCAGGGCTGCGGGAGGTACCGCCCGCCGGTGGGCGTCAAGACGGCGTGCGCCTCGGGCGGGGCGGCGTCGTCGGCGGCCAGCGGCACGCGCGTGAAGAGCGTGCCGTCGCAGCACAGCGCGCAGGCCTGGCACACGGTGTCCGCCGCCATGGGCCCGTCTTCCGTGGTCCCGGGCACCGGCGCAAGGGCGCCGTGCAACGGACGTGTCACGGCGTTGCACGCGCGGCGCGCCGTCGTGACGAACTCGCGACATGGCCGTCATCGCGGTGACGAGGGCGCTCCGTAGAAGGCCGCCGCGATGTTCGACGCCTACGAGCTGCAGGACTCGACGCCCACGGTGAAGCGCTTCACCGCGGCGGTGCTGGCCGCGCTGGCGGTGATGGCCGCGGGCGTGGTGCTGCTGGTCGTGCTCTCGAGCGACAAGGTGGCCGAGGCCATCAAGCCGAAGCAGGTGGACGTGTCGTTCCGCCCGCCGCCGCCTCCGCCGCCCCCTGCGAAGATCGAGAACGCGCCGAAGCCGCCGCCCAAGCGCGCCGCCGCGCCGAAGCCGCCGCCGCCCGTCGCCGAGCCTCTGCCTGTGGCCGCGCCCGCGCCGCCGCCGCCGGCCGCCGCCGCGATGGTCGCCCCGAAGGAAATCCCCAAGGTGGCCGCGCCCGAGTCGGACACCGTGGTGCAGGCGATCGCCGTGGCCGTCGGCGGCACCGGCGACGGCTCGGGCACCGCGGTCGGCGCGCCCGGCGAGGACGAGTCGCCCGCGCCGGTGGTGGCCAGCGCCGGCACCAGCGGCCCGGTGAACCTGCCCGAGGACGCGGACCCGCCGGAGCCCAGCGAGGACAACGTCGCGCCCGAATACCCGGAGGCGGCGCGCACCACCGGCCAGGAGGCGCGCGTGGTGCTGAAGATCGTCGTCGAGCGGGACGGCCACGTCGGCCGCATCCAAGTGCTCAAGGGGGACGAGCCGTTCCTGTCCGCGGCGCTCGCCGCGGTGAAGACGTGGACCTACGAGCCCGCGCGGCTCGACGGCGAGGCGATCGCCGTCTTCAAGATCGTCGACCTCAAATTCAAACTCAGGAGCGAGTGACGCCATGTTCAACTTCCAGGAGATCGTCAGCCACATGGGCCCGCCGGCCGTCGCCGTCGCGAGCGCCCTCATCCTGATGGCCGTGACCGCGCTGGCCATCTTCTTCGAGCGCCTCTACGCGTACTGGCGCTCGCAGCGGGCGAACCGGGCCTTCGTGGCCGAGGCGCGCCGGCTCATCGACGCGGACGACACCGAGACGCTGGCGGCGAAGGCCGCCGAGCTGAAGGCGAGCCATCTGGCCACGCTGCTCGGCTCGGGCGCGAAGACGTACCTCGAGTCGTCGAAGAAGCAGTCGGCGCTCTCGCCGGTCGAGGCGACGCGGCGCGAGCTGTACCGCAAGACCGAGGCGCTGGCCGCCGACGTGCGCCGCGGCATGAGCGTGCTGGCGTCGGTCGGCTCCATCGCTCCGTTCGTCGGGTTGCTGGGCACGGTGTTCGGCATCATCACCGCGTTCCAGGGCATCGCGAAGGAGGGCTCGGGCGGCCTGGGCTCGGTGTCGCTGGGCATCTCCGAGGCGCTGTACGAGACGGCGCTGGGCCTGGTCGTGGCGATCCCCGCGGTGCTCGCCTACAACTGGCTGTCGGGCAAGGCCGACGGCATCATCCTGGCGCTCGAGCAGGCGCGCGGCGAGTTCCTCGACCACCTCGAGGCGCGGCACGGGAAGACGGCCCATGGGAGCTGACTCCTCCACGCCGACCCGCCGCGGCGCGGCGAAGCCGGAGATCAACATCACGCCGCTGGTCGACGTGGTGCTGGTGCTGCTCATCATCTTCATGGTGGTGACGCCGCAGATGGAGGCGGGCGCCACGGTTCAGCTGCCGTCGATCGCCAACCCCGACCGGGGGAACGGCGCGCTCGAGCCCACCACCGTCACGCTGTCGAAGGACGGCCGCTTCTTCTTCGAGAAGGAGGAGCTGCCGAAGGACGCGCTGCTCGAGAAACTGCGCGCGCTGCACGGCGCGAAGCCGGACGCGCGCGTCGTCATCAAGGCCGACGTGGCGCTGCCCTACGGGCGCGTGCGCGACCTCTTCCGGGCCTGCCAGGACATCGGCTTCCCCGGCGCGTCGCTACAGGTCATCGACAAGGCCAACAAGAAGGGGTGAGCCATGGGCGTCGAGCTCGAAACCGGGAAGTCCCGCCGCGTCCGTCCGCAGATGAACATCACGCCGCTGGTCGACGTGGTGCTCGTGCTGCTCATCATCTTCATGGTGGTGACGCCGCTGCTCACCAAGCAGCTGTGGCTGAACGTGCCGCCGAAGCCCGAGGAGAACCAGCCGCCGCCGCCTGACGCGCTGCCCCCGGTGGTGCTGACGGTGGGGAGCGACGGCGCGACGAGGGTGAACGGCGAAGAGATTCCCCGCGCCGAGCTCGCCGCGCGCCTGGTGCGCATGCTGAACGCGCGCCCGGACAAGGTCGTCTTCTTCGACGCCGACGAGACGATGCCGTACGGCGCCGCGCTCGAGGTGATGGACCTGGTGCGCGGCGGCGGCGTGGAGACGCTGGCCGTGCTCGCCGGCGAGCCGACGCAGGCCGACGCGCTCGTCGCCGGAGCCCCGGCCGCGGCGCCCACGGCGATGGGCCAGCCCTGACGCGCCTCAGGGCGCCGGCGCGGCGACCGCGGGCCGCGGCAGCAGCCGCTCGAGGAGGAAGCGCCGAAACGGCGCGTAGCGGCACGGTTGGGCGCAGCGCTGGAGGTCCGTACCCCGTCGGCAGTGGCGCTCGAACCGGGAGTTCCCACCGAGGGCCTGCGCTGGCACCGGCTCCTGGATGAGACGTCGCCCAACGTGAACGGGTGGGCGCACGTCGGACACTGCTTCACGACTTCGCCGCGCTGCACGTGGGGCATGACCCGGGCCAGGCGAACGCCGCGCCACGCTCGAGAGCAGGGAGAAGCCCGAGATGACGCCTCGCGCCCGCGGTCGCCGCGGCCTCTTGAGCCTGGCGCGACCTCGTTGCAGCGCCGCCACCACGGGTTGTCACGTTCGTGACCTGAGCGTTCACGAGAAGTGACACGAACGACCGCAAGCCGCCACCCCGCGGGCGCATATGGCGGCGCGTGACGAAGCCGATTTACCGCGCCCTGCTGCTCGTCTGCGCCGCGGCCACTCCCGCGCTCGCGCAGGCGCCTTCCGCCACCGGCGCGCAGCCGTCGACCGTAAGCGCACCCGAGCCCGTCGTGACGCCCGCGGCCGCGAGCCCCGATGCGCCGACCGCCGTCTCGATGGAGCCGACGGACGCGGGCATCGCCGCCCCCGACACCCTGACGACGGCCGAGACGCCCGATGCCGGATCGCCCGTCACCGCCGTCGCCCCGCCCCCGGCCGCCGACGCCGGCGTCACCGCGACCGAGGCGACACCCACGCCGCGGAAGAACCAGACGCTGCCGAAGAACTTCTCGGGCGTCATCGGCCGCGTCACCGACGCGAAGTCGGGCGAAGGCCTCATCGAGGCGACCATCAAGGTGGTGGCCGGCGGCAAGAAGAGCGCGCTCACCGACCTCGACGGGTACTACCGGCTGAAGCTGCCGCCTGGCACCTACGACCTGCGCGTCTTCTACGAGCTGTACGAGGGGCGCCGCATCTCCAACGTCGTCGTGAAGAAGGGCGAGGCGGTGACGCTGGACGTCGCGCTCGAGAGCGACGCGCGCAGCGTGCAGGAGGTCGTCGTCGAGGCGAAGGCCGACAAGCGCAACGAGGCGGCGCTGCTGCAGGAGCGGAAGAAGGCCGCGGTGGTGATGGACTCCATCGGGGCGCAGGAGATCGCGAAGACGCCCGACTCCAACGCCGGCGACGCGGTGAAGCGCGTGGTGAGCGCCACCATCGTCGATAGCCGCTACGTCTACCTGCGCGGCCTGGGCGGCCGCTACGCGCAGACGCTCTTGAACGGGACGTTGATGCCCAGCCCCGAGCCCGACGAGCCGTCGGTGCCGATGGACCTCTTCCCGGTCGCGCTGCTCTCGAACCTGAACGTGCTGAAGACGTACAGCCCCGAGCTGCCCGCGTCCTTCGGCGGCGGCTCGCTGACGCTGGACACCAACACCTTCCCCACGAAGCTCGAGGTGAGGGCGAACGTGAAGCTGGCGAGCGACTCGGTCACACTCGGCCAGACGCGCGCCTCCGACACGCTGTCCTTCCTCGAGAACTTCGGCTTCCGCGACGGGATGCGCGACCTGCCCGGAACGGTGCCTGGCGACGGCCCGCTGACGCAGCGGCCCGGCTTCACCGCCGAGCAGCAGAAGGCCGCGGGAGACAGCCTGCGCAACGACTGGGAGCCGTCCTTCGTGAAGGGCCTGCCGTCGATGACGCTGGGCGCGCAGGTGGGTGACACCATCAAGCTGGGGAAGGACATGAAGCTGGGTTACCTCGTCGCCGCGCAGCTCGCGCGCAACGAGCAGGTCCGCAACACGCGCTTCCTCAACACCGCGCTGTCCGATGGCGAGCTCATCGGCGTCAACCAGACCTCCATCGCCGTGGGCCGCGTCTCGGGCTCGACGAGCGCGCTGGCCAACGTCGGGCTGCAGCTCAGCCGGGACCACGAGCTCAGCGTCCTCGGCCTGTACCTGGTGAACGCGGACAGCACCGCGACGAGCGCGGCGGGCTACGACCTGCAGAGCGCCACCGACTTCCTGTCGACGCGGCTGCAGTTCACCCAGCGGCAGCTCTTGTTCAACCAGGTGAAGGGCTTCCACCGCCTGCCGGTGCTGCACGACGCCGAGGTGGACTGGCAGGCGAACTACGCGCGGGTGAACCGAAACGAGCCGGAGGTCCGCGACATGCGGTACTTCGTCGACGAGCAGGGCGACGCGCGCATCCGCTTCCAGCCGAACTCCGCCGAGCGCTTCTACCTGGACCTCTCCGAGGACTCGGGCGGCGCGACGGTGAACGTCACCGTGCCGGTGCGGAGCCTCAAGCTGAAGCTGGGCGGCCTCGGCCAGTACTCGTCGCGCGTCTTCGACGGCCGGCGCCTGCGCATGATGAGCGGCCGGCTGCCGCCCGAGCTGCAGACCCTGGGGCCGAACGCGCTCTTCACGCCCGCCACCATCGGGCCAAAGTCCGCCACGTACTACTTCACGCTCGAGGAGACGACGCTCACCTACGACCGTTACGACGCGTCGCTCGGTCTGTGGGGTGGCTACGCGCTGGCCGACTGGAAGCCACTCGACTGGCTGCGCGTCTCGGGTGGCCTGCGCTACGAGGGCTCGCGGCAGACTTTGACCTCGGGCAGCCCATTCGCCACCGGCGGCGCGCCCCCGGCGGATCCGATCGTCAAGCCGTACAACGACGTCATTCCTTCCGCGAACGTCGTCTTCTCGCCGCGCGGCGACCTCAACGTGCGCGCCGCGTACGCGTACACGCTGGCGCGGCCGACGTTCCGGGAGCTCGGCCCGTTCCTGTGGTTCGACCCGGTGCGCCGCGCGAACGTCACCGGCAACCCGGGCCTCGTTCAGACGCGCATCCACCACGCGGACCTGCGCGCCGAGTGGTTTCCTTCGGACGGCGAGGTGCTGGCGGTGTCGGGCTTCGCCAAGCAATTCCTGAACCCCATCGAGCGCGTCATCATCTCGGCGGGCAGCACCAACGACTTCGGCTACCGGAACGCCGACGCGGCGACGCTGCTGGGCCTCGAGTTGGAGGCGCGCGTGGGCCTGGGCCGCCTGACGCCGGTGCTCGAGAACGTGAAGGTGGGCGCGAACCTGTCGCTCATCAGCTCGCGCATCAGCCTCACCAACGCGTCCATCCAGACGAACGTCGAGCGGCCACTGCAGGGCCAGTCGCCGTACGTCGCGAACGCGAACCTCACCTGGGAGAAGCCCGAGTGGGGCACGCAGGTGGGCGTCTTCTACAACGTGTACGGGCCGCGCATCTCGGAGGTGGGCATCCTCGAGGTGCCGGACATCTACGAGCAGCCGGTGCACCGCCTCGACTGGACGGTGTCGCAGCGGCTGCCGGGCGGCTTCAGCCTGAAGCTGTCGGCCTCCAACCTCCTCGGACAGTCCGTCCGGTTCACGCAGGGCGACGTCGAAGTGCTCAACACCCCGCCCGGCCTCGCGTTCTTCGCGTCGCTCGGGTGGACCTTCAACCCAGGAAAGGAAGCAGCGAAATGATGGAGCGAATCGGAATGGTGGTGCTGGCGGCGGCGCTCGCGCTCGCGGCAGCGTGCGGCCCGGGCCCCTCGACGGGCACGGGTGGTGGTGCGGGCGGAGGGGCCGGCGGTGGCGGCGGCTCGGCGAACCCCGGTGACGTGACGGCGGACATCACCGTCGACACCACCTGGAAGAAAGACACGGTCTACACGCTGAAGACGCTCGTCTACGTGACGAACGGCGCGACCCTGACCATCGAGCCCGGCACCGTGGTGCAGGGTGACCGCACCGCGGCGCTGGTGGTGGCGCGCGACGGCAAGCTGGTGGCGGCGGGCACGGCGACCGAGCCCATCGTCTTCACCAGCTCGACGCCGCCCGGCCAGCGCGGCGGCCCGCAGGGCGACTGGGGGGGCCTCGTGCTGAACGGGAAGGCGCCCATCAACGTGACGGGCGGCGAGAACAACTCGGAAGGCCTCGCCGACGAGCCGCGC
This sequence comes from Myxococcota bacterium, assembly GCA_040755835.1. GTDB lineage: Bacteria > Myxococcota > Myxococcia > Myxococcales > Myxococcaceae > JADLDB01. The sequence goes on along the minus strand of JBFMAB010000115.1, from coordinate 3,116 downwards.
AACAAGTACGGCGGTGGTGCGACGCCCGACGACACGCACGACTGCGGCACGCTGAAGTACGTGCGCGTCGAGTTCGCCGGCCGCGCGCTCACCGCGGACAACGAGCTCAACGGCATCACGTTCAACGCGTGCGGTTCGAAGACGACGGTGGACTTCGTGCAGGTGCACCGCGGCGTGGACGACGGCATCGAGATTTTCGGCGGCTCGGTGAACCTGAAGCACGTCGTCATCACCGGCAGCGACGACGACGGCCTCGACTGGGACCAGGGCTGGACGGGGAAGGCGCAGTTCGTGGTGGCGCAGCAGATCAACGGCCGCGGCAACTTCGGCATCGAGGCGGACTCGAACCGCACCAACAACGACCTGCTGCCGCGCTCGGCGCCGACGCTGTACAACGTCACGCTCATCGGCCGGAACCCGGACACCACCCCGTCGGAGGGCCCGTCGCGCGGCCTGATGCTCCGCCAGGGCACCGCGGGCATCCTCGCGAACTTCATCGTCACCAACTTCACGTCGAACGCGCTCACCGTCGACCAGGACGCGACGGCGAGGCAGTGGAACATGGGCGCGCTGAGAATCTCGAACAGCATCTTCTTCAACAACCCGAACGTCGGCTGGCAGGCGGCGACGGGCTCGATGCCGGACAACCTGTTCGACGAGGCGGCGGCGTTGTCGGACGTGGCGCTGGGCAACCGTGACATCGACCCACAGCTGACCGCGGCGATGAATGAGACGGCGCCGAACTTCGCGCCGTTGATGGACTCGCCCGCGCTCCAGGGCGGCGCCGCGACCCCGCCGAGCGACGGCTTCTTCGACACCAGCGCGACGTTCATCGGCGCGGTCGGAGCCACCGACTGGACCGCCGGTTGGACCGCGTACCCGGAGAACTAACCGCGCAGCGCAACCGGTGAAGCCCTGACGGGCCCCGGCGGACGCCGAGGCGAGTGCGGGCAGAGCCGTGCGAGCACGCGCCAGAAACAGGGCCCGGGGGCGAAAACCATCGCCTCCGGGCCTTCGTGTTTCAGGAGCCCCGGTCTACACATGCGGCCCATGCGAGTCGACCCGCACTCCTTCGCCTCGGCGCTGCAGCCCCGGACCGTCTCCTTCGCCTGGAAGGCCACCCTCGACTTCGACGCGAAGGTTGTACGCGGCGAGGTGACGCTTCAGCTCGCGGCGCCGGTGGCCGAGGCCGGGCCGCTGGACCTCGACACGCGCGACCTCGCCATCGACGCCGTGTCCGGCAGCGGCGGCGCGCTCCCCTTCACGCTGCACCCGGCCGAGCCCGTCCTCGGCAGCCGCCTCGAGGTGACGCTGCCGAAGGGCGAGACGGAGGTGCGCATCCGCTACCGCACCTCGCCCAACGCCTCGGCGCTGCAGTGGCTCGAGCCCGCGATGACGCTGGGCGGGAAGCAGCCGTACCTCTTCAGCCAGTGCCAGGCCATTCACGCGCGCTCGGTGCTGCCGTGCCAGGACACGCCCGCCTTCCGCGTGACGTACCAGGCCGAGCTGGTGGTGCCGCGGCGGCTGCGCGCGGTGATGGCCGCGGCGCACCTCGGCCGCGAGGAGCGCGCCGACGTCGCCTTCGAGCGCTTCGCGATGCCGCAGCCGATTCCGCCGTACCTCCTGGCCTTCGCGGTGGGCGACCTCGCTTCGCGCGACCTCTCGCCACGCTCGCGCGTGTGGGCCGAGCCCGCACAGGTGGAGGCCGCCGCGTGGGAGTTTTCCGACGTGGAGAAGATGATGAAGGCCGCCGAGGCGCTCTTCGGCCCGTACGACTGGGAGCGCTTCGACCTCCTGGTGATGCCGCCCAGCTTCCCGTACGGCGGCATGGAGAACCCGCGCCTCACCTTCCTCACCCCCGCGCTGCTGACCGGCGACAAGAGCCTCGTCAACGTGGTGGGCCACGAACTGGCGCACTCGTGGACGGGCAACCTCGTCACCAACGCGAACGCCGAGCACTTCTGGCTGAATGAAGGCTTCACCGTCTACGCCGAGCGGCACATCCTCGAGGCGCTCGAGGGCCCGGAGGTGGCCGCGCTGCACGACGCCATCGGCTTCAGGAAGCTCGAGGACGCGCTCGAGCGCTTCGAGAAGCGGCCCGAGCTGACGCGCCTGCGCACGAAGCTGGCCGGCGTCGACCCGGACGAAGCCTTCAGCGTGGTGCCCTACGAGAAGGGCTACCTCTTCCTGAAGACGCTCGAGGCTGCCGCGGGCAAGGCGCCGTTCGCGGACATGCTGAAGAAGTGGCTCGCGGACCGACGCTTTGGCGTCGCCACCACCGACGACTTCCTCGCGCACGTCGAGGCCGAACTGCCCGGCGTGCTGGCCAAGGTGGACGCGCCGGCGTGGGTGGACGGGCCGGGCCTGCCGAAGAGCCACCCGGTGCCGAAGTCCTCGCGCCTCGAGGCGGTGATGGCGTTGGCCGGCCGGCTCCCCGAGGCGTCGCAGGTGGTGGCGTGGACGCCCACCGAGTGGCAGCTCTTCCTCGACGCCTTCGCGCGGCCCGCACCGCTCGAGACGCTTTGCGCGTTGGACGAGCGCTTCGCCCTGTCCGAGGCGAAGAACCCCGAGGTGCTGGTGGCCTTCCTCACGCTGGCCTGCGAGTCCGGCCAGGGCGCGCCGTGGCTCGCCGAGGTGGAGGGCGTCGTCACGCGGCTCGGCCGCATGAAGTACCTCCGGCCGCTGTACCAGGCGCTCGCCGCGCACGAGGCGACGAAGGCCGCGGCGAAGGCGCTCTTCGACAAGCTCAAAGGCCGCTACCACCCCATCGCCCAGCATGTGCTCGAGGGCGTGCTGGCGGCGGCGTAGCCGCTACTCCGACTCGGGGCAGGGAAACTCGACATCCTGCTCCTCGTCGGGCTTCACGGTCACCATCTTCACCGGACCGGCGATGGCGTTGCCCGCGGCGTCGTAGCAGTCGAAGCGAACGCGGTGCGAGCCGGACTTCGTCTTGAAGCCCAGCACCGGCGAGCCGCCCACCTTCTTCCCGTCGACGTAGACGTCGGCGGTGTCGCTCGCGCGCAGGTTCAGCGTGCCTTCACCGGCGGGCGCGGCGGTGGGCGGCGGCCTGGGCGCGGGCGGTTTCGGGGCGGCGTCGGGCGCCTTCTCGGGCTCCG
>JBFMAB010000114.1:0-36411 GCA_040755835.1 Myxococcota bacterium | reverse complement strand
CCTGAACCGGCAACCGACCGCGGTCCGCAGGCCGAACGGACCGCGAAGCAACGAAGCGAACGAGTCATGAATCTCACGAACAACGATGCCGGCCTCGCTGACCGGCGTTTCTCAACACCCTGCTAGATGACGGACACGCTCCGGCGAGATTTCATCGCCCTCCACGAAAGGCGGGAGGCGGCCGGCGCGGAGGCTTGGCACCGCCCGCGCCGCCGGGTCGGGTCGCGCGCTTTTGGCCGGCCTCCGGAGGAACCGCGAAGCCGTCCGCTGCGTCCAGCGCCGACGTGCCGCTCGACAGGCCTCGCGGCGCTCACCGTCGCCGGAACCGGGGCGCCGGTGGACGCGCTGGTGCCTCGCGCCGGCCGCGCCGCCGAGTGCCGCTCGGGAAGCTGAGAGTCCAGGCGTGGCCCGCGCCCGCCGTCACCTCGATGCTCGAGTCCGTCACCGCCATGCTGGCCGAGCACGAAGCCGCGTCGCCGGCGCTCGAGCCGCCGTCGCTCATCGGCCTTCCGGCTCTGGACGTCTTCTGGCTCTCCGGCTGGGTCGGCAGCGTCGAGCGCAGCGGGAGCCGGGTGTCGGCGGTGCAGGGCAGCGTCTCCATCGACAGCCGCGACGTCACCTGGTTCAACGCGTGGCTGTCTGGCGCCGAGCCGTTGCCGACCAACCGGTCGATCAGCGCGAGCTTCTCCAACCAGAAGGTGCGCTCCGACGCGCTGGGGTTGGAACACCTGCAGGCCCGCCGAGTTGCCCGCGGGCGGTGCCCGTGGCGCGGAGACGCTGGGCATCGCGCTGGACCCGGCGACGTTGACGGTCCGCACCACTCTGCGCGCTCCGCGCGGGCGGGACGCGTCAGCGCGCGGGCGCCGCCACGGGCGGGCCGTCGCCGCGGTAGTACCGCCACAAGAGGTAGCTGGCGACTCCGCCCAGCAGGTGCCAGGCCGCGTGGCCCTGGACGAGGCTCTCCGGCGCGCACCAGGTGTGGGTGGTGTCCATGGTCCAGATGAAGAAGGCCACGCCCTGCACCGCGGCGGCGCCGAGCAGCGCGCCCAGCGGCCAGTCGCGCAGGCCGCGGCGGCGCAGCAGCACCTCCGTCACGATGATGGCGCCGAGCGCGAGGCCGAATGCGTAGCGCCGCAGCTGCGGCACGGTGAGGAGCAGCACGCCCAGCACGACGTTCAAACCCACGTACAGCACGCCGAACTTCCGCGGCGCGCCGGGCCGCAGCGCGTCGACGTTCACCGCGAAGGCGAGCAGCGCCAGCAGGTACATCGACTGCACGTCCAGCGTCTGCCCGATGAAGGTGAGCGACGCGTGGTAGAAGGCGCTCGTCGCGCCGACGAGGAAGACGGCCACCGAGAACGTCGCCGCCTCCACCGGCCGAACGCCGCGGCCTTCGCGCCACCGCCACAGCTCCACCGCCATCACCACGCCGGCGATGCAGAAGCCGAGGCTCGACCAGGTGTTGGCCGGCTGGCGCACCAGCCCGTCGCGAATCGCCTCGCAGAAGCACGAGTCCGGCATGCACGTGGCCTGGCGCCAGGCGTCCCACACGGTGTCGTCTCCTTCGCGGCGGCGTCAGGCCGCCAACGCGCGCCACCATGCCACGAGCCGGGCGTAGCCCCGAGCGTCGAACCACGCGAGCGCGTCCTCGAAGCCCGCGCCGTCGACGAAGGCGCGGCCCACGGCGAGGCTTCGGTGCGACACCACGTTCTCCTTCGGCACGAGGCGCGCCGCGCGCTCCAGCGTCGTCTTCGCCGCGGCGCCCTGGCCCGTCAGCCGCTGCACCGCCGCGTACAGCGCGTACACCTCGCCCGGGTCCAGCTCCTCGCTCCACGCGGTGGAGTGGTCCTCGAGCGCGTCGAGCGCGGCGAGGAAGTCGTTCTTCGAACGCGAGGGGTCGAGCGTGTCGCGGCGCTCGAGGTACCTGAGCACCTTGAGGCGCGCCGACAGCACGCGGGCCCAGGCGAGCAGCATGGCCCAGCCGTTGGTCACGGCGGCCTTGTGGGCCTGGGCGATGGAGGCCTCCGCCGCCTTCGCGTCGCGCCGGCCCAGCGCCACGCCCGCCAGCACCGCGGGCGCCTCCGCCGTCGCGGCGTGGTTGCCGATGGTGACGGACAGTGTCGCGTACCGCGTCTCGGCCGCGTGGGCCTCGTCGTACGCGCCCAGCTCGGTGAGGACGAGCGCGAGGTTGTGCGTGGAGATGGCGTCGCGCCGCAGCCAGCCGGTGCCGCGCGCCTGCTCGATGGCCTTCTCGAAGGCCTTCCGCGCGGGCGAAACTTCCCCCTGTCCGAAGTGGAGGGTGGCGCGGGCGTTCCACGCGAGGCAGCCGTCGCGCAGGTTGCCCAGCGCCTGTGTGAGGCGGAGGTGCTCTTCGGCGCGCGCCAGCGAGCGCCCCGGAGAAGTCGCCGGCGCTGGACGCGGCCACCTCCTCGGCGCGCACGAGGCCCAGCGCGAGTTCGCCGTCCTCGAGCGGCGCGCGCACCGCGTCGACCCGCAGCACCGTGACGTCTTGGGCAGCGCCGCGCCCGGCGCGTGGCGCGCGAAGCCCGCGAGCGCGAGCGCGAGGCCCAGGTTGCCGCCGGCGGCCCGTCCTCCAGCTGGAAGACGAGCGTGCTGCCCGCCTGCTTGCCCGCGGAGGCGGTGCCCTCGGCGTCGGTGACGGTGACGCCGCCGGGCGCGGCCTGCCAGCGGCCCTGCCGCCCGAGGAAGGACGCCCGGCCGCCGGCCTCGAGCACCAGCGCGAAGGGCTGGCCTTCGAGCGCGCCGGTCCAGGTACCCTCCAGCGCGCTGCCCGCGAGGACGGTGGTGGCAAGACACAGCGCGGAGGTGATGGCGTACCGCATCGGCGGACTCCTCTGCCGCGCCGCGCTTGGGCGTGGGTTGTGAGCGGGACTGCGGGGAGCCGGAATATTCGTCACGCGCACCGCGCCGTCAGCGGCAGGAATCCCGCGGCGTTGCAGGTGCCGGACGTGTACGCGAGGCCCGCCGGGTCGCGGCGCGGCAGGGAGACGCCTGGAGGCCCGTGCCCTCGCTCCAGGTCGCAGACGGAGCCGCTGCCGCCTCCGGTGCCGCCGTCCGAGCCACCCGCGCCGCCGAGGGTGGTGCACGCCCCGGCGGCGCAGGTCTCGCAGGGCCGGCTACGCGCCGACCTCCTTGCGCACGGTGGCGATGGTGTCGTCGATGAGCTTCTGAATCTCCGCCAGCCGGTCCTTCGTCGAGGCCTCGTAGCGCACCACGAGGATGGGTTGGGTGTTCGACGCGCGGATGAGCCCCCAGCCATCGGGGAAGGTGACGCGCACGCCGTCGACGTCCACGCATTGGTGGCCGGCCTTCCTGAGCGCCTCGGTGCAGCGCCTCACCAGCTCGAACTTCTTCTCCTCGATGGTGTCGACGCGCAGCTCCGGGCTCGAGTACGTCTTCGGCACGTCCGCGAGCAGCTGCGACAGCGGCTTTTGCTCGTGGGTGAGGATCTCCAGCAGCCGCGCCGAGCTGTACACCGCGTCGTCGAAACCGAAGTACCGGTTCTTGAAGAAGATGTGGCCGCTCATCTCGCCGGCGAGCTCGGCGTGCTCTTCCTTCATCTTCGCCTTGATGAGCGAGTGGCCGGCTTTCCACATCACCGGCTTGCCGCCCTTCTGCGCGATGTCGTCGTACAGCGTGTAGCTGCACTTCACCTCGCCGACGATGGGCGCGCCCGGCACGTCCTTCAGCACGGAGCGGCTGAAGAGGATCATCAGCTGGTCGCCCCACAGCACGTTGCCCTGGTCGTCGATGACGCCGATGCGATCGCTGTCGCCGTCGTAGGCGATGCCCACCTCCGCCTTGTGCGCCTTCACCGCCTTGATCAGGTCCTCGAGGTTCTTCAGCACCGTCGGGTCCGGGTGGTGGTTGGGGAAGTTCGCGTCCATCTCGCAGAACAGCGGCACGACGTCGAAGCCCATGGCCTTGAACAGCGGCACCGCGACCTCGCCGCCGGTGCCGTTGCCTGCGTCGATGACGACCTTCATGCCCTTCCGGCCGACCTTCACGGTCTGCTTCACGAAGTGCATGTACGGCGTGACGACGTCGAACGCCTCGACGGCGCCGGGCCTGTCGGCCTTCACGAAGTCCTTCGCCTCGATCAGCTTGCGGAGGTTCTGGATCTCCTGGCCGTGGAACGTCGTCTTGCCGAGGCCGATCTTGAAGCCGTTGTACTCGGGCGGGTTGTGGCTGCCGGTGATCATCGCCAGCCCGTCGACGGGCAGGGTGTTCGCCGCGAAGTAGGTGAGCGGCGTAGGCACCACGCCGACGTCGTAGACGCTCACGCCCGTCGAGGTGAGGCCCTTGCAGAGCGCGTCGCGGAAGCGCGTCGAGGACTCGCGGCAGTCGCGGCCGACGGCGATCCACCGGCCGTGCGCGCGGCGGCACAGCGTGCCGAGGCCCTTGCCGAGCAGCTCGACGACGTCCTCGGTGAGGTCCCGGTCGACGAGACCGCGGATGTCGTACTCGCGGAAGATGTGCGGATTCATGGGGCGGGACGCGTAGCAGACGCCCCCGCCGCCTGTCTCGCAGGAGCCGCGGCGCCGCCTGTCAGGGCTCGCTGGGCGCGCTCACCGGCGCGGGCGCGGCGACCTTCGACGTGCGCGCCTCGGCTCGCGCGGCGGCGTAGCGGGCGCGCAGCTCGCGGTCCTTCGCGATCGGGCCCAGCGGCGGTGCCGGCGCGTCGACGGTGATGCTGCACTCGTTGACCCACTCGTACAGCGCGATGGACTTGAGGATCAGCCGGTCCTCGTCGCTCTGGAGCGGCCCTTCGGCCACGCGCACCTCGAGCTGCCGCTTCACCAGCGCGAACAGCTCCGGGTGCGAGGCGCCGAGGCGCGCCTCGAGCGTCGCCTGCAGCTCGTGATCGCGCAGCCGCAGCAGCTCGTGCACCTCGGCCTCGTCGATGGGGAAGAGCTGGCCGGTCTCCTTGAACACGCAGAGGTTCAACGCCAGCACGTGGCCGTACGCGCAGTAGTCGCAGCCGTTCCACAGCGAGGCGAAGCCCGCGAGCAGGTGGAACTTCGTCTCGCCGAAGGCGGCGATCAGCTCGTTCTGCGCGCGCAGCGTAGCGCGCGCCCACCTGAAGAAGCCCATCAGCCCGTGCTGGCGGATCAGCTCTTCGTCAAAGGTGATGAAGTAGCCGTGGGTCACCTCACCCAGGGAGCGCTCGACGCGGATGAAGGCGCGCTCGGCCCAGGTCAGCTCTCGACTCATGCCCCCACCGTCCTTCGCTCGGCCGCGGCCTCGCGCAGCTCGTTCGACGCCAGCCACTTCGCGGCCTGGTCCGCGTTCGCCACGGCCTTCGCGTTCGGATCGCCCGCCAGGTGCATCACCCACAGCGCCACGCCGCGGAAGCGCGCGCGATCGTCGACCCACGCGGTGCGCCGCACCCGGGCCGCGACCGCCTGCTGCAGCCGCACCAGCTCGGCGCGCGCCTCCTCGAGGCAGTCGTTGACGCCCATGGTGTTGATGATGCAGGCGCTGACGCCCGACAGCTTCGGCGTGATCGCGCTCAGGACTTCGCGCACGGCCTGGGCGGTCAGCACCCCGAAGAGATCCACCTTCAGCTCGGGCCCTGAGCTCTTGAGCACGAAGTTCGCGGCCACGGGTGGCCAAACCTACAGACCTCCGTGCAAAAGGCGCAAGAAAGACAGGCGGGGCGATGCCCCAAACGGTGTAGGTGAGGAGCCCCCTTTTTTCCTTCATGGACCGTGCAGTATTTCTTTTCGCTGCCAGGCCGAACGACAAGGGCGAGCCGGGGGTGACCCCGGGGAGCAACGCCGAGGGACTCCGAGGAGTGGACGGGCGCAGTTGGTCCGGGAGTCGCGAGGCTGCCGAACCGGTTTGGGCTTCGACGAGGGGGTGGTCCCCTCGTGAGTGGGGGAGGCGGGCCTCCGCTGTCGGGAGGGGCCTCCGGGCCAGTCGGAGCCAGCGACGTCGCCAGCAGCACGGCGGCGGCGGGGCGGGGCGGGGTGCAGTCGAGACAGCGTTCGGCCTTCCCGTGGGGCGGCGCTCCGCCCCGCGTCACGAAGGGGAGGCCACATGTCGAGTGGAAGTCGAGGGAGCGGCTGTCGCGTCGCGATGGCCGTGGGGCTGTTGTGGACGTTCGGGGCGCTGGCATCGCCGCCGGGCGGGTCGCCGGTCGCGGGCACGGCGCCGCTCACGCCGCGCGCGAAGGCGACGGGTTTCTCCACCATCGAGCAGCGCTACGTGTACGCGCCGCCGGACCGCGGGCGCCTTGAAATCCCGCTCAACCCCGGCGGTGGCGCGCCGAACGAGGTGCTGATCGCCGAGCCGGTGATGTGCCAGCCCGACTCGCGCGCGAAGGTGACCATCGACTACGACAAGGCCGCCAACACGGTGAAGGTAAAGGCGGACTTCCACAAGGCGCTGCCATACCGCTTCAGCTACACGCGCCCGGTGGACGTCTCGACGCCGTACAACCAGTTCCCCGTCTCGGTGCAGGACGGGAAGTGGCAGCTGTGGATCGTCGGCCGTCTCTTCAGCTTCGAGACGACGTTCTATTACGACGCCGCGACGCTGCAGCTCATCGGCAACGAGGCCGACTTCCCCGCGGGGCCGCCGCCAAACTCCATTCCCGTCGCCGTGCCCACGCTGCAGATGCTGTGCTCCCCGATGTTCGAGGGGAATGCGCAGGGCAACGCGCACCTCGAGTTCACGTACCGCTACGACCAGCTGCTCGACATGCTCGGCACGGGCGGCACGTACTTCGCTTTCGTCCCGTACAACCTCTGCAAGCCGGACGAGTACGGGCCCTACTACGTGAACGGCGGCCTCGCGCCGTCGCGCGCGATGAGCTGGGACGACGTGCTGCAGAGCATCTGGGACGGCTACGGCATGGCGATCTCCTCGAGCCTCGAGCCGGACCCGAAGCCGGCGTACCTGGACTCGCGCGACAACACGATGATCGGCTGGGGTGGCGCCTACCCGATGGTGGCGCCGAAGGGCGTGACGGCGAACCCGGTGAGCGGCCTGTTCGAGCCGTTCACCTGCCAGACGCGCATCGCTCCGCCGATCCCGCCCGGCTACTTCAACCTCTGCGGTGCCCCGTGAGGACGACGACCATGAACGCACTCCATCGCGCCCTCTTCGCCGCCGCGCTGCTGTCCACCGCGGCCTTCGCCCACCCGCCGGCGCAGCCCCTGCCGCCGGTGCCCATCGGCAGCCCGGTGCCCGGTCTCACCGCGCAGCAGCAGGCGCTGTTCGCCGCGGGCAAGGCCGCCTACGAGAAGGAGTTCACCGTCGCGGAGGGCCTCGGGCCCACCTTCAACGCGAAGGCGTGCTCGACGTGTCACGGCTTCCCGGTGACGGGCGGCAGCGAAGGGTCGACGGCGAACAACGTCACGCACTTCATGATCAACAACGACGGCAACTGGATGCCGGCGCTCGAGTTCGGCGGGCCCGTCATCCAGCGCTTCGACATCCGCAACGAGCCCGGCGGTGCGAGCTGCACCATCGCCGGGGAGACGCTGCCCGCGTACCTGCCGAAGCTGACGACGAGCCAACGGCACACGCCGGCGGTGTTCGGCTTCGGATTGCTGGACGCGGTGACCGACGAGGAGATCCTCGAGTGGCAAGGCCGCAAGCCGTGGAAGGACCCGAGCGTCATCGGCGTCGCGCACTACGGCGTCGAGATGGAGTCGCTGGTACGGCTGCGGGCCTTCACCTTCGACATCAGCCGCCGGCAACCCGCGGGCGCGCCGCGCGTGGGCCGCTTCGGGTGGAAGGCGCAGACCGGCACGCTGTTCCAGTTCACCAGCGAGCCGTTCAACATCGAGCTTGGCGTGTCGACGCCCTTCTTCCCGCGGGAAAACACGCCTGACGGCAATCCGCTGCCGCCCGGGTGCCAGCTGGCCGGCACGCAGCCCAACGACGGCAACAGCACCAACACCCTGCGGCTCTTCCATTTCCAGGCACTCCTCGCACCGCCGGCACCGAAGCCGCCGACGCCGCAGACGCTGTACGGGAAGTTCATGTTCTTCGCCGCGGGCTGCGCCGACTGCCACCGCCCGCAGCTGCGCACCGCGAAGGACTACTTCATGCCGCTTCCCGACGGCACGGTGCAGCGCGTGGACGCGCTGTCGAACAAGCTCATCTTCCCGTACTCGGACCTGTTGATTCACGACATGGGCCCGGGCCTGGCGGACGGGCGCGTCATGGGCGCCGCGGGGCCGCGCTGGTGGCGCACCACGCCGCTGTGGGGCACGCAGCACAAGTCGAACTTCCTGCACGACGGCTCCGCGCACAGCGTGCACGAGGCCATCGAGCGCCACGGCGGTGAGGCCGCGGCGTCGGTGCAGAAGTACGACGCGCTGGCGCCGGCGCAGCGGGCCGCGCTCCTGACCTTCGTCGAGTCGCTGTAGCGGCGCGTCGCGAAGGCGCGAGCCGCGGGCGGGCCGCTCCCGGTGCACGGCCGGGAGCGGCCGCTTCCTTTTTCAGAGCCTCATGGCGCGCCGGCGTCGGCCGACAGCAGCCGGGCGCGCGCGAGGAGCTTCTGCGCCTTCGGTGCGTCCGCGGCGACGCCCTTGCCGGCGAGGTAGCGCAGGCCGAGGGTGGCGCAGGCGCCGGCGAGGCCCAGCGTGCAGCCGCGGTCGAGCGCGGCGACGGCGGCGGAGCTGTCGGTCTCCGTCTCGAAGAGCAAACTCCCCAGACGGTTGCAGGCCTGCGCGTCCCCGGCGTCGCAGGCGGCGCCGAGCAGTGTGCGCGCGCGGCTGGTGAAGGTGCCCGCGTCCGCCTCGAGGTGGCCGGCGCGGGCCAGCGCCGCGGTGAGCTCACAGGCCTCGGCATCGCCCGCCTCGCAGGCGGTGCGCACGAGCGGTCCCGCGCGGCCCAGCGCGTCCTTCGCGATGCCGGCGTCGAGGCTCGCGAGCCCCGCCGCCGCCGAGAGGCCGACGCGCGCGCACGAGGCGCCGTGGCCCGCTTCGCAGCCGCGCCACTCGAGCCGCCAGGCGAGTGGGACGTCGCGCGCGGCGCCGACGCCCGCGAAGGCGAAGGACGCGGCGCGCGCGCAGGCGAGGCCGTCCTTCGCGTCGCAGGCGGCCTGACAGGCAAGGAAGGACGCGCAGGGCGCCTTCACCCCGGCGTGCGGAGGTGGCGGCGCGGCGCCGGCGTCGGCGACGGTGGCGGGCTTGCGGCAGGCGGCGAGGAGGCCGAGGGCGAGGGCGAGGGCGACGGAGACGACGGGGCGCATGAAGAGGCGCAGGGTAGCCGACGCGCGAGGCAGTTGTCGTAAGACGACAAGTCATGGCCTCTCACGGACGGTCGCGGGAGCTGGCGGTGCTGGTGCGGCAGTGGGCCGCGCCGTCGGCCCTGCAGCTCGAGGAGTTCCTCGGGGAGGCGGCGCGCGGGCTGGGCGAGCCGCTGCTGGCCGAGGCGGCGGTGGACTCGTGGAAGCGCGCTCGAGCTGGTGGTCGGCCGCTGGAAGGGCCCGGAGAAGCTGGTGCTGGTGCTGGACGAGTTCCACTGGACCGCCGCGGCCAGCCCCGAACTGCCGTCGGTGCTGCAGACGCTGTGGGACGGCGGGTGGAAGCGCGGCGGCAAGGTGATGCTCGCGCTGTGCGGCTCGTGGTTCGCCACCGGGGGCGTGGCCTGGTACCTGTCGCTCTTCGACGCGCGGGCGTCGTTCCGCCAGAACGTGGAGCGGCAGCTGCTCGACGAGTGCGCGCCGCTGTTTCGCGAGCCGGAGTTCCTCCTGCGCGAGGAGCTGCGCGATGTGACGCCGTTTCACGCCGTGCTGATGGCGATCGCCGGCGGCGCGCACGCGCCGCGCCCGCCCGGTCAGGGGGCCTTCTGGTAGTCGACCGCGAGCCTCGTGCCCGTCACGTTGATGCCCGAGATGGTGCATGACGGCTGTGTGCCCTGGCACAGCGTGCCCATGCAGGCGCGCGACGAAGTCAGCGTCGCCGTGCCCTTGAAGGTGTTCGACCGGTTGAACGTGAAGGTCGCGCCGGTGGTGTCGGTGATGGTGGTGTTGGCCGCGTTGTTCACGTTCACCCGCTGGGTGCTGAAGTCCCAGCCGTTCGAGCCTCTGGTGCCCTTGAAGACGCCGCCCAGCGAGACATTCGGCGCGTCGCCCATGTCGACGTTCGTGGTGCCCGACTGCACCTCGAGGATCGCCGTGCCGTCCGGCCCGTCCCACACCTGCACCTGGATGAGCGCCGGCGGCGCGGTGGTGAGGCCGCCCGTCGGCGCCATGCCGTCGGTGTAGCAGCTGGCCGGCGGGCGGAAGTAGTCGACGACGAGCGCGTACAGCTCCGGCGTGATGGGGCCTCCGCACCCGGCCAGCGCGACGGACAGGACGACGAGCAGCAGGCGACGCATAGATGACCTCCTCCGAGGAGTTCGAGGACGCGAGCGTCCACCCGGGTACGCCCGTTGTCAAAAAGAGAACGCGCAGCGGACCGCGCGGCCCGGGCTCCGCCGCGTCCACCCAGTCATCGGTGTCACCGCCGGACGGCGCGGCGCCCAGCGCGTCCTCCACCGCCAGCACCGCTTCGCGCAGCGCCTCCGCGGGGCAGGCGCTCCACGCGTCCACTCGCGGCGTGAGCGACTCGGCCAGCTTGCCGTCCTTCACGAGCGCGGCGGCTCGCTCCAGCGACTTCGTCTTGCTCAGGGACTCCCCCTCGCGATGAGGCGCCGGGGGCCTACCGCAGGCGCCGCGCGGCGCGATGCGCGGAGTGCGGCGAAGTCTTCAGCTCGCCTGGCGCCGCGCCTCACCCAGCAGCGGGCTCCACGCGCCATGCGTGAGCAGCACCAGGCGGTGCGAGGCGCGCGTCAGGGCGACGTACAGCGAGCGCCGCGCGTCGGCAGTGGCGGGCCAGGTTCCGTCGCCGGCGTCGGGCAGCACCACCACGTCGAACTCGAGGCCCTTCACCTCGGCGACGCAGGTGACGACGACGCCCGGCTTGAAGAGGAAGTCGCCGCCCAAAGCGAGGTGTACCGGCACCGAGTAGCCCAGCGTCTTCGCCACGTGGCGCGCCTGCTCCGGCGTGCGGAGGATGACGGCGACGGACGCCAGCGGGTCCGCCTCCGGCCCGCTGCCCACCAGCCGCGACAGCGCCTCGCCCACCCAGGCCGACGTGTGACAGGGATGCGCCCGGCGCACCTTGAGGATGCTCTGCACGTCGTCAGGCGGCGCCGCCGACTGGCCCAGCACGTGCCGCGCCAGCGTCGTCACCTCCGGTGGGCAGCGGTAATTCACCTCGAGCACCACGCGCTCGAAGTCGCGCGCGCCCACGTCGGACATCACCCGCTCCCAGCCGCCGAAGTCGGCCGTCTCGTCCACCTGCTGCGCGGCGTCGCCGGCGACGATGAGGCAGCCCTTCGGCGCGAGCGCGCGCGACACCATCGCCAGCTCCAGCGGGCCAAACTCCTGCGCCTCGTCCAGCACCACCGCGTCGTAGCCGCCGAGCCGCCGCGGCGCGTGCCCGGCGGCTTCCGCGCGCAGGCGCTCGATTTCGAACAGCACCGGGTAGTCCTCGACGTCGATGGAGTTGGCGTCCTCCATCGGCGTGCCCTCGTCGAGGCGGCGGCCGTCGAGCGCGGCGAGCCGGTCGGCCTCCACGTCGCGGTACTCGTCCTCGGTCGTCTTCGAGAACTGCACGCGGGTGTGTTCGGCCACCTCCGCCACGGCGGCGGCGTGCAGCCGTCCGCCCGCCGCGGCGACGACGCGCTCCAGCCACGCAGTGTCGCCGAAGAGGTGCAGCAGGTCCCTGCGGCCGGTGGTGTTCCGCGGCCGCGTCTTGACGAAGGCGGGCAGGGTGGCGCGCAGCGCGCCGTGGCGCTTGAGCTGCACGACGCGGCTGGTGGCGTCGACGCTCTCCTGTCTCGGCAGCCCGCGGAAGGCCTTGTGCGCGCGGTCGCGGGCCCACGCGTCGAACGTCCACACCTCGATGCCCTCGACGCCGCGGCGCTCGAGCATCAGCTCGGTGAGGCGGCGCAGGCCGTCGGTGGGCACCAGCACCGCTCCCTGGAAGCCACGGCCGTGCCGCTCCTTGAGCGCGACGAGGCGGTGCAGCGCCACCGTCGTCTTGCCGAAGCCGGCCTCGCCGAGCAGCAGCACGTGGCGATTCCGGGGGAGGTCGACGGCGCGCTGCTGCGCCGCGTCCAACGTCACCTCCAGCGGCGAGCGGTACGGCAGCTGCTTCGCCTTCGCCCGCCCCGGAATCAGTGGGCGCTCGGCGCGCCCCGAGTGCCACTGGCCGTGCGCGTCGCGCCACGCGTGCCCGGCGTCGCACCACAGCTCGACCAATTCGCCGTCCTCGAGGCGGGTGAGCGCCTTGTCGAGCAGCCGGCCCTTCACCGCGCGCTCCTCGATGGTCAATTCGTAGCGGTCGCCTTCGCCGCAGCTGAAGAAGACCTCGGCGAGCGGCGCCGTCTGCCAGTCGACGAGCGCGAGCGGCCCTTCCGCCTTCTGCGAGGAGCCGAGCAGGACCGTCAGCTCGCGGCGCTCTGTCTCGAGGCGCATGACGCCCGCGATGGACTGCGGGCCGAAGGCGGCGCGCGCGGCCTGAAGCGTCGCGCGGGTGGCCTGGAGCCGGTGGGCGAGGGCGGGCGTCACGCGGGCGCTCGTAGCGAAAGGCGCACGGCCCGTCATCCTCCCTCGGGCGGTTGGTGCGTCCACGAGCCGGCCGAGGTGGCGGGTCCCTTCGCGCACCGGTGGCTGCACGCGCTGGACTTCGCGCACGACCGCCCGCGGCGTGAAAGGCCGTCGTCGGCGACGCCGGCCGCGCTGTTCTCGATGTCGGACCGCGCGCTACCCGGTCATCCTGTTGGGCCGTCGCCTCAGTCAGTCAGACGTAGCCGCGCGCCGCGACCGTCCGCCGCAAGAGCGCGTCGTGTGCCTGCTCCAGCGCGCCCGCGGCCTCGTCGTCGCCCAGCCACGCCAGCGCCCGCGCCACCGCCTGCAGCGTCGACAATCCGCCCGGCGGCGCGTCGCGAAGGCTCTTCTGCGGCGCTGTGACGGCCAGCGACAGGCGCGGCAGCCGTCGCAGCGCCGGCACGCGCTGCACCATGCGCTTCGCCTGCGACCACGACGCGTCCACGACGACGAGGCGCTTCACGTCGCGCGGCGCGAGCGGCGGCGCGGCGTCGTCGGGGAAGAGCAGCACGGTGCCCGGCGCGGCGAGGTCGTCGGCGGCGAGCGGTGTGTCCCTCGCGCCGAAGACGCGCGCTTGCGCGTTCGACAGCGTCAGCGGCACGAAACGCCCGGTGTTGCTGACCTTTGGCGCTTCGAGCGCGTGCTGCAGCAGTGCGACGGGTACCTTCGCGGGCACCGCGGCCAGCGCGTCGCAGATGCAGAAGCGGGGCGCGCCGAGGCAGCGCGGGCAGCGCGTCACGTCCACTCGATTGCGAAGGTTGCCGCGTCGCCATCCCGCGAGACCGTCTTCATGCGTATTGCCGTCCCGACCATCTCGAGGCCGCGACCGAGCATGCCGCTGATGTACTCGGGTGAGTCGCTGAAGACGTCGTTGATGCCGAGCTCGGCCGCGCGCGGCCCGAGTACGCGCACCTTCACGTCGCTGAAGTTGTTCGCCGAGCGGAAGTTGGTCGCCATGCGCTCGAGCGTGCGCCGCGGCCCGAGCGCGCGCAGCAGGAGCAGCAGCGGCTTCCCGAGCAACGTCCGCTCGAAGTACGCCTGCACGAAGCGCGCGCCCTGTTCGCGCGACGCATCGTCGACGCCGAGGTGCGGGAGGAACTCCTCGCGCTGCGCCACGAGGCACGCCCGCCAGATCGCGTACTCGTATGCGGGCAGCAGTGGCTTCGAGAAGTCGACGCCCAGCGCGGCGTAGCGGTCGAGCAGGCCCGGCCTGCCCGTGGGTGGGAACGCCTCGAGGAACTGTGCCTCGAAGGTGTGCGAGAAGAAGACCTTTGGTTGACCAGTCACGATGTCGGCCATCGGAGAGAGGGTCAGATGGAGATCGACCCTTCGCGGAAGTCCGTCTTCGCGATGTGGACGTTGATGCAGACGGGCTTTCCCTGCCTCGACAGCGCCTTCGCCTCGTCCAGCACCGCGTCGATCTTCGACGGGTCCGTCAGCAGCAGGCCCACGCCGCCATAACCCGCGGCGACCTGGTGGTAGTCCGTCCTGCGCAGCGTGGTGCCGACGTCGCTGCCGAGCAGCGTCGACTGGTCGCGGGCGATCTGCTGCCACGACGCGTCGGTGCCGATGACGGCGATGGGCGCCATGCCGTGCCGCGCGAAGGTGTCGAACTCGTTGAGCGAGTACGCCGAGGAGCCGTCGCCGTAGATGATCCACACCTCGGCCTTTGGACGCACCGCCGATGCGCCGACCGCGAAGCCGCCGCCCACGCCCAGGGTGCCGAACACGCCGGGGTCGAGCCACGAGAGGGGCTTGCGCGGCTTCAGGATGTACGCGGCCGTGGCGACGAAGTCGCCGCCGTCCACCACCAGCACCGAGTCGTCCGCCAGCTTCGCCTCGAGGCGCTGGAAGAAGTGAATCGGGTCGACCAGCTCGCCCGTGGGCTTCGCCTTCTTCCGAATCTCCTCGTCGCGGGCGTCCTCGCGCGCCCGGCACGTGTCCAACCACGGCTTCCACCGCGCGTTCGCCTGCACGCGCCCGGCGAGCCGCACCAGGAAGTCGCCGGCGTGCATCTGCACCGCGAGCTGCGGCTTGCGATTCTTGGTCAGCTCCTCGGCCGAGAGGTTCGCGGCGATCACCTTTGCCCTCGAGGAGATGCCCAGGCCGTACTTCATGCGGAAATCGAACGGGAAGCCGCACACCACCACCACGTCCGCTTCCTTCAGCGCCTTTCCGCGGGCGTGCCGGAACTGGATGGCGCTGTCCTTCCCGAGCAGCCCTCGCGCCATGCCGCCGAGCCACACCGGCACGCCCAGCGCCTCCACCGCGCGCGCGAGCGGAGCGGGGTCCTTCAGGTTCACCATCGTCTGGCTGCCCAGCACCAGCGCGGGGCGCTCGGCGTTCGAGAGCGCCTCGGCGGCCTCGTCCAGCTGCGCGTCGACGTTCGCCGGCCGGTCGTACTCGGGGAGCAGCCCGCCCACGTCGACGTACGGCAGGTGGAACTGCCGGTACAGGTGCCCCTTCAGGTACAGGCCAAGGACCTTCTGGCCGAGCGTCTTCGCGTTCTCGACGCCGCTCTCCTTCAGGTACCACTCGCGGACGATGGTCTCGGGGTACAGCACGTCCACCGGCACCTCGAGGAACACCGGCCCGGGGATGCCGCTGGTCGCCTCGCGCAACGCCTTCTCCAGCATCGGCACCAGCTGGCCGACGGTGCTGCACTTCGCCGCCCACTTCACCGCGGGTTTGATGAGCGCCAGCTGGTCGATGTCCTGGAGCGCGCCGCGCCCCTTGAGCACCGTCGCCGTCGCGCCGCCGAGGAGCACCAGCGGCGACTGCGCGAGCTGCGCGTTTTTGAGCGCGGTGATGGCGTTCGTCACGCCGGGGCCCGCCGTCACCGCCGCCACGCCGGGGACGCCCGTCATGCGCGCGACCGCGTCGGCGGCGAACACCGCGTTCTTCTCGTCTCGGCAGTCGATGACCCTGAGGCCCTTGTCCTTCGCGCCCACCAGAATGGGCGAGATGTGCCCGCCGCACAGGGTGAAGACGTACGGCACGTTCCACTTCACCAGCACCGAAGCGATCAGGTCGCCGCCATGTCGAACGGTCTCACGCATCATGCGCAGGCCCTCTACCGGGCCTCGGCGGCGGAAGTCACGCGCGCCGCGCTCAATCCAACGTGCTGGAATGTTTGCGCCGAGGCCCTACGGCGTACCGGCATCGTCGGTGCCCGCGTCGCCCGGTGGCAGCGTGCCCTTCCTGCACTTGCCGCCTTCGCACACGTAGCCCGCGAGGCACTTCTCTTCCCCGGTGGTCGCCTGCGGGTTGCAGGGCTGGTCCTCGGGGTTGAAGCCGACGATGGCGTTGCAGGCCGGCAGAGCGACCACGACGACGGCAGCGAGGAGGAGGAGGACGCGACGCATCGGCCTCACGTCCTACCACACCCGGCGGGGAACGCCCGAAGTCGGTGGCCGGCGAGCGCGCCTGCGCGGGACGCCGCGCCGCGCTCCATCGGCTTGCGCCGGGCAGCCCTTCATCAGTCCAGGCGCGCGCGGAGGTCATTTCCCGTCGGCGCGCGACATCGGCGCCACCGGCACGCCCGCGTCTGCGAACACGTCCAACGGGTTCACCACGCCGCCCGAAATCTCCAGGAGGAGGAAACCGCCGACATCCTCGCGCGGCAGGAAGTCGGGCACGCTCTGCGGCACACGCTCTGCGGCAGGACGTCGGCCGGTCGTGTCGCGAAGTACCGGGCGAACTCGAACGAGCAGCCGCGGCCGGCCGTCTTCATCAGGGCCATCGCCGCCTCGACGCGCTCGACCGCCTGGCGCGGCAGCGCCCCGCCGTAGGCCACCACGTCCGTCAGCCCCACGCAGCGGCTCACCGCGGCGCACTCGACGGCGCGGCTGAAGGTCGCGGAGTCGGCGCTGGGGCCGAGGAAGCCGGGGGCCAGCCCGAGGACGGCCTTCGCGCGCCGCAGCCGCGCCGCGTCGACCGCAGTCCACCCGCTCACGTCCACGCCGTGCGCTGTGCCTTCGCCGCCGTGATCCGGCCGACGGCCACGTGGGCCGCACGGGGGCGGCGTTCTTCGTACGTGTCGGGAGGCTGGAACAACGGGTCCGTCGCCAACTCCGCGTCCGCGGCGCAGAAGGTCTCTACCGCGGCGGCGTTGAGCGCCATCTGCGCGCGCAGCGGCCCGGCCCAGCGTTCCCGGACGAGGCGCCGGTAGGCCAGCGGCCCCGCGCCGAGGAGCGGCCCCACGACGATGACCGCCACCAGGATCTGCGCCCGCCGCGCCGTTTGCCCGAGCGAATTCATCGGCCGGAGCTGTAGCGGCTACGGGCCGACCATCGCCAGCGCGGAGCGCGAAAAGTCGATGACCCGCTGCGCCACGGCGCGCACGTCCTCCGCCGTCACCGCGGCGATGACGTCGGCGTAGCGCGCGTCGGCGTCGGGCCCCAGCCCGTAGCAGGTGTCGAGCGCGATGACCGCGGCGCGCGCGCCGTTGCGTTGCAGGCCGATGTCGTGCGTGCCGATGAGGTGCTCCTTCGCGCGGTCGAGCTCCGCGGGGCTCACCAACTCCTCGCGCACGCGCTCCAATTCGTCACGCATGCCCGCCAGCGCCGCCTCCACCTTCTCGGGGCTCGTGCCCATGTAGAGCGCGAAGTAGCCGGGGTCGACGCCCTCCATCACCAGCGCGGACACGCTGTACGCCATCGAGCGCTTGTCGCGCAGCTCGAGGAAGAGCCGGCCCGACTGCCCGGACAACAGCGTCTGCAGCACCTCGAGCGGCCGGCGCCAGTCATCGGTGACGCGCGCGCCGGGGAAGCCCAGCACCAGGTGCGTCTGCGCCTTCTGCAGCGCGCGCCGCGCCTCGCGCGGTCCGTCCCACGACGGCTCCTCCGGCATCGGCGGCGGCGCCGCCGCGCCTGGGCCCTTCTCGCCGAAGGCCGCGCGCGCCTTCTCCAGCACCTCGCCGGTGTCCACGTCACCCACCACGGCCAGCGTCATTTGCGAGAAATCCATGAAGCGCCGGTGGTACGCGCCCAGGGCGGCGGGCGTGAGCGCCTCCACCGGCCCGCGCTCGCCCTGCACCGCGAGGCGGTACGGGTGCACGCGGTACAGCGTCTTGTGAAACAGCTCGAAGGCCACCGCCGACGGGCGGTCCTCCCTCGAGGCGATGTCCTGGAGCTGCAGCTTCTGCTCCCGGGCCACCTCCGCCTCCGGGAAGGCGGGCTGCCGGGCGACCTCGGCGAACAGCTCGAAGGCGCGGTCGAAGTGCTTCGAGAGGAACTCGCCGCGCAGGCTCATCGAGCTCCGGCCCGCGATGGCCGACAGCGAGCCCGCGAGGCGATCGACGAGGTGGCTGACCTGCTCCGCGTCCAGCGTCGCGGTGCCGCGCGTCAGCGTGCGCGCGAGCAGCGCGGTCAGCCCGTTGTCCGCGTCCGTCTCGTAGCGCAGCCCGCCCGGCCACGTCGCCCGCGCTGCGAACAGCGGCGCGGCGCGCTCCTCGCGCACCACCACCGTCGCGCCCGACGGCAGCTTCTCCACGGTGAGGCCCGGCTTCGCGGCGCGCGATGAGCTCGCCAGCTTGAGGCCCGAAGGCGCCGGCAACTTGCGCGGCGGCAGCGGGGCGGGGCGCTCGGCGCCGGCGCGGGCCAGCACCTCGCGCGCCCGCGCCTCCGTCAGCGGCGTGCCCTTCGGCAAGAGCCCCGACACCACCGCGCGCTCGAAGGTGAAGTAGCGCCGCGCCACCTCGCGCAGCTTTTCCGGCGTCACCTGGGCCACGGCCTCGTAGTACGCCGCCTCGCGCTCGAGGCCGCCGGCGACGGCCTCGTAGTAGCCCAGCTTGCGCGCGAGCCCCTGCACCGTCTCGCGCTGGTAGACGGCCTCGGCCTCGATGAGCGCCTTCACCGTCTCCACCTCGTCGGGCTCGGCCTCCTCCGTCGTCATCGATGCCAGCACGCGGGCCGTCGCGTCGAAGGCCTCGGCCAGCGTCTCGGGCGCGGCGACCAGCGACGCGGCGAACAGCCCCGGCTCCTTCGGCGTCCACGCCCAGGTGTTGGCGTCCTTCGCCAGCCCGCGCTTGCGCTTCACCTCCAGCGACAGGCGCGACGCCTCGCCCTGGCCCACCAGCATCGCCAGCACGTCGAGCGCGGCGGTGTCCGGGTGGTCGACGCCCGGAATCTGGAAGCCGAAGTGCAGCCAGGCCTCCTTCACGTCGTCCTCGGTGAGCGCCACGCGCACGCCGTCGAAGGCGGGCTCGGCGGGGCGGGTGGAGGTGGGCGAGGCCGGCGCGTCGGGCCAGCGGCCACCGAAGAGCGCCTCGATCAAGGCGCGCGCCTCGGCCTCCTCGAAGTCGCCCACCGCCGACAGCACCATGTTCTCGGGCCGGTAGTGCTTGCGGTAGAAGCCCAGCACGCGCTCGCGGGTGTGGGCGCGGACGTCGGCCTCGAAGCCGATGACGGGGCGCCCGTACGGGTGCCGCTGGAAGGCCGCGGCGAACAGCGCCTTCGACGCGCGGCGCGACGGCATGTCGAGGCTGCGCTTGATCTCCTCGCACACCACCTCGATCTCCCGCGAGAGCTCGGCTTCGTCGAACGCCGACTCGCGCACCGCGTCGGCCAGCACATCGAGGCCCTGCCGCGCGTGGCGGCTCGCCATCACCACGTGGTAGACGGTCTGGTCGAAGCTGGTCCACGCGTTGATCTCCCCGCCGTGCGCCTCGACGCTGCGGGCGATCTCGCCCAGGCCGCGGCGCTTCGTGCCCTTGAACAGCATGTGCTCGTGCAGGTGCGCGAGGCCCACCTCCTCGGGCGTCTCGTCGGCGCTGCCCGCCTTCACCCAGACCTGGAAGGCCGCCACCGGGGCCGTGCGCTGCGGGTTCAGGACGACGGTGAGGCCGTTGGCGAGGCGGAACCGGGTCGGCATGGGGAGCGACGTACGCTGACAGAGCCGCGCCCGCCACGCAAAGCGGACCGCTCGGCCGGGCGCGTGCAGCCGGGCTGTAGCGCTCTGCGTGACGGGGTGCTCCAAACTCGCTTTCGCGCGACCTTCCGAACGGGGGTAGGCTCTGCCTCGAGTCCTTGAACGATGGCGACCAACGAGGCGGATCCGCTCGGCAGCCTGCGCTCCGAGCTCAACGACGACGACGAACCCCTGTTCCCGCCGCAGCGGTCGCCCACCGGGCCTTCGCCTGCCGTCGCAGCGCCGGCCACCGCCGCGCCGGCCGCCCGTCCGCCCACCACGTCGGGCCCGCCCGCGCTGCCGCCGCCGTTGCCGAAGCGCTCGGGGCAGACCGGCCAGCTGCCGCCAGTGCCGTCGCCGGGAGCGGCCGCGCCGGCGCCGGCCGTCGCGAAGCCCGTCGCGCCGATCTCCACCCGCACCGCCGTGGTGCCGCCCAACGCCTCGCCCGCGCGGCCGCCGTCGGGCCAGCAGCAGGCCGTCGGTGGCCCGCTGCCGGCGCTGCCGCCGATGGTGCAGCGCCCGCAGACGGCGGATCCCTTCGGCGAGCCGCCGGAGCCGCGCCTCCCGTCAGGCGCCGACCCCGAGGAGAAGCTGAAGGCCTTCCGCACGCTCATCAAGGGCAAGGACGAGGCGCTCGCGCGCGGCCGCGGCTTGTACCAGGCGGTCGACCTCGAGGCGCAGCAGCTCCGCGGCGTCGCCACCGCGTTGCGCGCGCAGCTCGAGGCCGCGCTGCTCGAAGTGCAGCGGTACGCCGAGCTTCCCCAGCAAGTCCAGCTGCTCAAGGACATGCTGGAGAAGGACACCATTCGCGCGGACGAGGCCGAGCGGAAGATGGGCGAGCTGGTCGCCCGCCTCGCCGAGTCCGACGCCGAGCGCCGCGAGCTCTCCAACGCGCTGGCCGAGGTGGAGCAGCAGAGCCGCTCGCTGTCCGAAAAGCTCGCCGTCGAGACGCGCACCCGCGAGCAGCTGACCGAGGAGCTGAACGGCGCGAAAGAGGCGCTGGACCTCGCGCAGGATCGCGTCAGCGAGCTCGCCGCCCGCCTGTCCGAGAGCAGGGGCCAGCTCGAGGCGCTCGAGCAACAGGCCTCGAAGTTCGCGCAGGAGGCCGAGACCCAGACGATGGAGGTCGACCGGCTCTCGAGCGAGCTGTCGACGATGACCGGCGACCGCGACAACCTGCGCGGCGAGTTCGACGCCACGCGGCTGGAGCTGGAAGCTGAGAAGCAGCGCGCCACCAGCCTCGAGACGCAGGTCGCGGATCTGCAGGGCCGCCTGTCCGCGATGGAGAGCGAGCAGGAGTGGTCCAAGTCGAGCCTCGACCAGGCGCAGGCGCGCGTGACCGAGCTGGAGTCGTCGCTCGGTGGGGTGAAGGGTGAGAAGGCGGCGCTCGAGGCGCGGGTCGCGGAGCTCGAGGAGCGGCTGGCCCAGGCGGGCTCGAGGCAGGAGGCGCTCACCGCCGAGCTGGAGCGGGAGCGCCGCGAGGCGCAGGCCCGGGTGGAGGCGCTCGAGGCGCAGATGCGCGAGACGCAGGGCCTCGCGCGCAGCCAGCTGACACAGCTGCAGCAGAACCTGCACGGCTTGCAGTCGGAGTTGGACCAGGCGCGCGCCGGCGCCGCCGAGGCCGACGCGCTCCGCCGCGAGGTGGCGTCGCTGTCCGAGCAGCTGCACGCGGTGGACGCCGCACGGCAGGTGGACCAGGCCAAGCTGGAGGAGCGGCTGTCCGCCGCGGAGACGAGCGCGGCCGAGGCGCGCGGCGACGCCGAGGCGACGAGGCAGGCGCTGGAGGCGGCGGAGGCGCGGGCCGCGGAGCTCGAGGCGCAGCTGGCCGACGCGCAGTCGCAGCTCCGCCTCGCGAGCGCCTCGGCGCAGGCCGCGTCGGCCGAGGCCCAGGAGGTGGCGAGGGCGTCGGAGCTGCGGGCCGCGCAGGCCGAGGGCAAGCTCAAGGAGTTGGCCGAGAAGCTCCGCGCGCTCGAGAAGAAGGCCGCGCAGTCCGAGGCGCGCGCCGTGCAGGCCGAGGCCCGCGCCCGCGACGCGCTCACCCGCGCCAGCGCCAACGGCGGCTCTGACGCGCGCGCGAGGGC
Organism: Myxococcota bacterium; assembly: GCA_040755835.1. Classification (GTDB taxonomy): domain Bacteria; phylum Myxococcota; class Myxococcia; order Myxococcales; family Myxococcaceae; genus JADLDB01. The sequence continues at coordinate 14,781 of JBFMAB010000114.1, read as the reverse complement.
TGCGGAGGCGAAGGTGGCCGAGCTCGAGGCGCGGGTGCGAACGCTGCAGGGCCTGCAGGACGAGCTGAACCAGATGCAGGCGCAGGAGATCCAGCTCAAGGCGCGCATCGCCGAGCTGGAGAACCGCCACCTCGAGACGACGCAGGAGGTGCCGGCCATGGGCGCCGCCGCCAGCCTCGAGCTCGAGAAGCTGCGCGCGGACAACGCGCAGATGAAGAAGAAGCTGGTCGCCGCCGAGAGCGCCATCGAGGCCGCCGCGTCGCTGAAGGCGAAGGTGGCGCGGCTCGAGGCGCAGCTGAAGGGCAAGAAGTAGCGCGATGTCTCCGCCCAGGGCGCCGTGGGATCCCCGCACCGGCATCGAGGCCGCGCGCCTCGGGGTGTACGTGCACTTCCCGTACTGCCTGTCGAAGTGTCCGTACTGCGACTTCGCGTCGACCGCGGCGAAGGTGGTGCCCGAGGCGCGCTACACCGCCGCGCTTCTGGCGGAGCTCTCGGCGCGCGTGGACGCGCTGGGACTTTCCGGCGCGCCGGTGCAGTCCGTCTTCATCGGCGGCGGCACGCCGTCCTTGTGGCAGCCGGCGAACGTGGCGCGGGTGCTGGAGGCGATCGCGGGCGCGCTCCGCGTGGAGGCCGGCGCGGAGGTGACGCTCGAGGCGAACCCGGGCGCGGCCGACGCCGAGCGCTTCGCGGGCTACCGGGCCGCGGGCGTCAACCGCCTGTCGATGGGCGTGCAGAGCTTCGAGCCGTCGACGCTGGCGGCGCTGGGCCGCGCGCACGACGGGCCCACGGCGCTGAAGGCCTTCGCGGCCGCGCGCGCCGCGGGCTTCGACAACGTGTCGCTCGACTTCATCTACGGCGTGCAGGGCCAATCGCTGGCGCAGGTGGAGGCGGACGCGCGCGCGGCCGCGGCGCTGGGCAGCGAGCATCTGTCGGCGTACGCGCTGACGCTGGATCCGGCGTCGCTGGCCGAGGAGGTGCCGCTCGCGAGGCAGCTCGCGCGCGGCGAGGTGTCGCTGCCGGACGACGACACGGTGGTGCGCATGCAGCGCGTGGTGCGCGACGTGTACGCGGCGGCGGGCCTGCAGCGCTACGAGGTGTCGAACTACGCGAAGCCCGGCTTCCACTCGCGGCACAACGCGCTGTACTGGACGGGCGGCGAGTACCTCGCGCTGGGCGTCGGGGCGACGGGCTTCGTGGCGCGCGGCGGCGAGGCGTTCCGCTACGCGAACCACCGCAGCGCCGAGAAGTACCTCGGCGAGGTGGAGGCGGGCCGCGTGCCGGAGGCGACGCGCGAGCGGTTGTCGGACGTCGAGCGCTTCGAGGAGCGCGTGGCGATGGGGCTGCGGCTCGCCAGCGGCGTCGACGTGGAAGCCCTGTGCGCCGACTTCGGGCAGGACGCAGGCCCGCGGCGCGCGGTCATCGCCCGGCTGGTGGAGGGCGGGCTGGCGCGCGTGGAGGGCGGGCGCGTGCGTTTGACGGACGAGGGCTTCGACGTGCACTCGGCCATCGCCGCGCGGCTGATGTGACGGCGCTCCGTCAGAGGAAGCGGCGCAGCTCCGTCATCGGGTCGATCATGTTCTCGTAGCGGTAGCCGCCGGCCAGCGTGCGCCACAGCTCGATGTGCACGTGGTCGGGGCCGGAGCGCCAGTCGGTGACGTGCGCCACCGTCTGCCCGGCGTTGACGCGCTGGCCGACGGAGACGCCCGACGGGTCGACGTGGCGGAAGACCCACACGCGGCCGTCCGCGCCCTGGATCTTCACCGTGCCGCCGTAGACCTGGCCGGTGTTGCCGCGCGAGGCGCGCACCTCGACGACGGTGCCCGCGATGGGCGACGACACCGGGGAGCCGCCGGGCGCGAACCAGTCCTTCGCGGCGTGGTAGCGGGCGCCGTTCGCCGCCGGGGCGCCCTCGGCGTCGCGCAGGGCGAACTCCGACACCGGCGTGAGCGGCGAGGCGATGGGGCGCGTGACGCCGCCGGACGAGGCGGGCGGGTGGAAGACGTCGCCCGCGCGCAGGGCGCCCCACGTCTGCGGTCCGACGATGCCGTCGGCGACGAGGCCGCGCGAGGCCTGGAAGCGGCGCACCGCCGACTGCGTCTTCGGGCCGAAGACGCCGTCGACGCCGCCGGGGTCGAAGCCGAGCTGCGCGAGCCGCTGCTGCAGGCCGCGCACCGCGTCGCCGCGCGCGCCGAAGCGCAGCGTGGGCGTGCCGCCGGTGGCCGGCGCGGGCGTCGGCGTCGGAGCCGCGCCGCTCAGCCGGCCCCACGTCTGCGGCCCGACGATGCCGTCGACGGTGAGGCCGCGCGAAGCCTGGAAGCTGCGCACGGCCGCCAGCGTCCGCGGGCCGAAGGCGCCGTCGATGGGGCCGGGGTCGAAGCCCGCCGCCTTCAGGCGCTGCTGGAGGTCGACGACGGCGGGGCCGCGGGCGCCGAAGCGAAGCAGCGGCTGCGACGCGGTGAAGGCCTGCGGGCGGGACGAGACGGCGGCGATGGGCATGGCGTGACTCCTCGACAGAGACGAAGCGTTCTCACCGCGCCGCGGATTTCGGTTTCTGTGGGCGCAGGTGCGAGCCAAGCGCGTTGACGTGGCGGCGCGCGTGCCGGTGCGGGGCTCGCTTCAGCGCATCGTTTCCCGTGCCGCGAATTCACTCAGCCTGTCACGCGCGGGTGACGGCGCCGGTGGAGCGCGGATGCTCCCGGGGGGCGCCGCGGAAATTTCGAACGCGCAGGGGACGCCCGGCCGGCGGTGTCAGCGCGCTTGGCAGGCGGGGGGGAATTTCCGGCCGCCCGCGTGGCGTCAGCCTCGGCGGAGCCGCGCCGCGAGGCCGACGGTGGCGAGGAGGAGCAGCGCCACGCCGGGCGCGCCGCCGGCGCCGGGCTCGACGGGGACGTCGGACAGGAGGACGTCGGCGAGGCGCGGCGCGAGGATGGCGAGGAGGACGAGCGCCAGCACCTGGCCGAGCGCCCGGAGCCTCGCGTCGCGGCGCAGCCCCGCGCGCATCGCGGCGTCGAAGGCGGTGCGCAAGGACTCGCGGCGGGCGGCCAGCGCGACGCGCTGCGACTCGAGCGACTCCACCTGCCCGACGAGGGTGCGGCGGGCGCTCTCGGCGTGCCGGGCGTCGTCGTCGCGCGCGGGAGGGCGGCGGAGCGACTCGCGCAGCGCGGCCACCTCGGCCTCGAGCGTGCGGATCTCGCCGCTGGTGGCCTGGCGGTCCCACGGGGCGCGGGCGACGGGGGAGGGCCGTCGGGCGGTCATCGGCGCGTCCTCATGAGGCCGGAGGCGAAGGCGAAGACGGGGAGGCCGGTGCAGGCGACGGCGATGGACGGCGGCCAGTCGGCGTGCGCGCTGACGAGCCAGGCGCCGAGCGCCCACGCACCGAGGAAGGCGCCGACGGCGGCGACGTCCAGCGCTCCGGCCAGCAGGCGTTGAATGCGGACGGCGCGGCCGCCCTGGCGTTCGAGGCCGCGCTCCAGCGCGGCGGCGTCGGCGCCCAGGCGGACCAGCGCTGCCTCGAGGAAGCGCACGCGGGCGCCGAGGACCTCCAGCGGCACGGCGAGGTGGCGGCGCCGGTTGGCGTCGCGGGCGTCGAGGGCGCTCTGGAGCCGGGCGCGCTCCTGCGTGAGACGCACGGCGCGGGCCTGTGTCTGTCCGTCCACGGTTCGGGCCATGCCTGGCCCCCGGTGCAGCGCCCGTACCAGCGGACCGTGCGATAACGTGCACCATCGAGGCGTGGTCGGGGTCATTCTCTTCCACGACGAGGAAGAGGCGACGTGTCCGGTTATTTCCAGTGGATCATCCTCACGGCCATCACCGGCAGCCCGTTGGGCTCGGCGGCGTTCCTCCTCTTCTTCTGGCTGGTGGTGGATCGCTTCACGCTGGGCCTCCTGCCGGATCCGCTGCGGTGGCTGATGCGGCGGCGGCGCGAGGCCCAGCTCAGGCGAACGCTGCTGGGAAACCCCAACGACGGGCGCGCGCGGCTGGAGCTCGCCGGGCTGTACGTCGACCGCGGCGCGGGAAAGCAGGCCGTCGAGGTGTTGCGCCCCAACCTGGAGAACGGCGACGACGACGTGCAGACCGTCTTCACCATGGGCGCCGCGTGCATGGAGGCCGGGTACTACGACCAGGGCGAGAAGCTGCTCGCGCACGCGCAGGAGGTGGACCCGGACTTCCGCCTCGGGGAAATCGACCTGGTGCTGGGGCAGGGCCGGCTGACGAAGGGCGACTTCGCGGGCGCGAAGGCGGCGCTCGAGGCGCTGGTGAAGCACCGGCGCGGCACGATTCAAGGGCGCGTGCTCCTGGCGCGGGCGCTGGAGGGGCTGGGCGACGACGCGTCGGCCGCGCTCATGAAGGACGAGGCATGGAAGGAGTACGTGTCGGCGCCCGGTTTCCAGCGGCGGAAGGAGCGGCTGTGGGCGTGGCGGGCGCGGCCTTCACGGCCGGCGACGTACGCGCTGGCGCTGGTGTTGGGGCTGGTGTTCGTCGGGACCGTGGTGGCGCCGAGGGTGTCGGCGTGGGCGACCGAGATGAGGCGGTCGCAGGGCGGGGCGTATGTCGACCCGAGCCTCCGCGCGTACGACCAGGACTCCGACGAGTAGCGGCGCGCCACGCGACGGGCAGCGCGTCGACGCCGACGAGGAATCCCAAGAGCGCGCCGCTCCTCGGGTCGAGCGCTGGGCTGTGGGCCACAAGGTTCAGCGAGAGGAGACCGGCGCAGGCGCCGCCCGGAGTCTCCGCTGCGAGGAGCACCGCGCGCGTCGCAGAGCGTGTCCCATCGCACCAAGTCGGCCCTACGGGCGCGGCGGGCGGGCGCGGCGACGCTCGCCCGGACGGCCCACTCGCTCCTCGAGGGCGAGGCCCACCACGCACTCCTTGAGCGTCCCCGCGCCCCGGCGCACGATGCCCCGGTGCTCGAGTACGTCGACACCTGGCTGCGCGCGGTCGGCCCGCTCGGGTACCTCGTCCTCGGCCTCGCGGCGCTCATCGAGTACCTCTTCCCGCCCTTCCCTGGCGACACCGTCGCGCTCCTCGGCGGGGCGTACGCCGCGTTCAGTGACCGCCCGCTCCTCCTCGTTCTCGTGGGGCTGACCGCCGGCAGCGTCGTCGGCATCGCCGTCACCTGGCGCATCGGCCTCGCCATCGGCGGGCGCGTGTCCACCTGGCCGCCGGAGCGCCGCTTCCTCGGCATCCCCGCCGGCAAGCTGCAGCGCGCCCAGGCGCTCATGCGGCAGCGCGGCGCGTGGCTCCTCGTCGTCAACCGCTTCCTCCCCAGCTTCCGCGCCGTCGTCTTCATCGCTGCGGGCGCGTCGGGGGTCCGGCTCTCGCGCGCGCTCGCGCTGGGCACCGTGTCCGCCTTCGCGTGGAACGCGCTCCTCGTCTCCGCCGGCGTGGCCATCGGGCGAAACGTGGAACGCATCGAGGAATTCCTTTTCACCTACCGCGTGGCCGCATTCGCGGCGGTGGGCGGGGTCGCCCTCGTCCTCCTCGGGCGCTGGATGGTCCGGCGTGCGCGCACCCGCTGACGGCCGCTTCCCCAACACCCGCCGGGCGGGGCACCGTCGCGGCGAGGTTCCACCCTCGGCCTTTGGCCGTCCCGGCGCCTGCGGCCTCGTCCGCGTTCGATGACACGTGGTATATGCGCGCCCGTGGCTCGACGCATTCGCGGTGTGCTGGATGACGACGAAGACGACTCCAGCCGGAAGGCCACCGCGCTGGATTTCGCGCCGTTCGCCTCGCCGCCGGCGAAGCAGGAGCTCGCGAGGCCCGACGACTCCACGTTGCCCGCCTCGCCCAGCGGCTACCGCGTCGCCCCCACGGTCGAGGGCTTCACGCTGACCTTCAAGGACACTCGCGCGAAGGTGACCGACGGCGTCGCTTCGCTCGGCAGCCACTTGGGAAACACGCTGGTCGTCGCGGATCCGACCGTGTCCCGCTTCCACGCCGAGATCCGCTTCGAGAATGAACGCGTGCTGGTGCGCGATCTGGGCAGCACCAACGGCACCTTCCTGGACGGCGTGCGCGTGAAGGAAGGGTATTGGAAGCCCGGCAACGCGCTGCGCCTCGGCAACGCGGACGTGCGCGTCGCACTCGACGGCAGCCGCCACTTCCTGCCGGTTTCCCAGGCGAGCCACTTCGGGGAGTTGGTGGGCTCGTCGCCGGCCATACGCCACGTCTTCAGCGTGCTGGAGAAGGCCGCGCGGACCGACTCCACGGTCATCCTCGAGGGCGAGACCGGCACCGGGAAGACGCGCGCCGCCGCGGCGCTCCACGAGCTGAGCCCCCGCGCCGCGAAGCCGTTCCTGGTGGTGGACTGCGGCGCGCTTCCGCCCACGCTCCTCGAGTCCGAGCTGTTCGGCCACGAAAAGGGCGCCTTCACCGGCGCGGTGAACCGGCGCGTGGGTGTCTTCGAAGATGCCGACGGCGGCACCGTGCTGCTCGACGAAATCGGCGAAATGCCGCTCGAGCTGCAGCCGCGCCTGCTGCGCGTGCTCGAGGAGAAGCAAGTCAAGCGCCTCGGCCAGAACCGCTTCGTACCCGTCGACGTGCGCGTTCTGGCCGCCACCCACCGAGACCTGCGCGCCGAAGTCAACGCCGGCCGTTTCCGCGCCGACCTCTACTTCCGCCTCGCGGTGGTTCGAGTGACCATGCCGTCCTTGCGCGATCGCCGCGAGGACTTGCCGGAAGTGGCCAGAGCGCTGCTGGGGCAGCTGCGCGCTACGCCGAAGACGCACCCGGCGCTGTTCGACGCCGCCTTCCTCGCCTCGCTCAGCCGCTCCTCGTGGAAGGGGAACGTGCGCGAGCTGCGCAACTACCTCGAGCGCTGCATGCTCTTCAACGAGCACCTGCCGCTCCAGGAGTCCGCCCACGCAGCCTCGCCGGAGACGAACTGGGCGGGTACCCCGCTGACCCTCGCGCGCCAGCGGGTGGTGGAGTCCTTCGAGCGCGTCTACCTGAACCAGCTCCTGGCCCGGCACGACGGGCGGGTGGCCCAGGCAGCCACGGAGGCGGGCGTGGACCGCGTGTACCTCTACCGCCTCATGCGCAAGTACGGGCTGAAGGCCCGGTAGACGTCACGGCAGCGCGTGGTACAGCGGCAACCCCGCCGGGGCCGGGTAGAAGCCCAGGTTGGACGCGGAGCCCACGTCGTCCGAGCTGATCGTCACCTCCGGCCGGGTCGGCATGCCTGGCCCCGAGCTGGTGTCGAGCTGCGACGGCGCGAGGCGAATGACGGTGCCCGCCACGCCGGCGCTCCACAGGCCGCCCTGGCCGTCGAAGGCGAAGCCCTCGAGCACCGCGGTGACGCCCACGGTGATGCGCACCTGCGGCTGCACGTCGGCGGTGCTGCCCAGCGACGCGGCGCCGAGACGGTAGAAGGCGTTGGCCCCGAAGTCGTTGGCCCAGAGGTCGCCGCGCGTGTCGAAGGCGATCCACGACGGGATGTAGAGGGACGTGTTCATCGGATCGGTCGAGATGCGCGCCCCCAGCTTCGCCGCCGGCGCCGTCACCGTGCCCGCAGCCAGCTGCGAGGCGTCGAAGCGCCACACGCGGCGGTCCATCTTCGAGGCGACCCAGAGGTGACCCGCGGCGTCGAAGGCCAGCCCGCCCGGGTCCGGCACGTCGATGGTCATGGTCGGCGCGACAGCGCCCGACGCGGCCAGCTGCGAGGCGTCGAGCTTCAGCACCGCGTCACGGCACGGCGAGGCGACGTACAGGTTGCCGACGCGATCGAAGGCCAGCGCGCCCACCAGCGGGATGCATGCGCTGCCGGTCAGGTTGATCTCGCGGTCCGGCGTGACCGGGCCCGAGGCGGCGAAGGCCGACGAGGGGAAGCGGTTGATCGCCGCGTCCACCGTGGTCGGCCCGGCCACCCACACGTTGCCGTCCTTGTCGAAGGCCACGTCGCGGCCCAGCGCGCCGCGGGACACGACGGTGGCCGCCTGAGTCGAGGTCGACGTCAGCTGCGCGGAGCGGAAGCCGAGGAACCGGCCGCTGGCGTTCTGGTTGAGCGCCCACAGGGAGTTCGAGGTGGCCACCTTCGTCCAGGTGACGGTGACCTCCTGCGTTGCGCCGTCCACCAGGCAAAACGTCGCCGGCGACACACTGGGCAGGTAGACGGTGCGCACCAGCGGATCCGGCACCGTGACGCGCTCGGCGGTGACGCTCCAGGCGCCGGTGCCCATGCCCGTCAGGGTGCGGCTCGCCGTGAGGGTCTGCACCGTCGGACCCGTCAGTGTGATGTCGGCCGCGACGCCCGCGGGCAGCCCGGTGGAGGTGACGTTGATGGTCCCCGTGCCGCCGGTGGTACAGCCGGGCGGGGGCGGCGTCGGGCACGGGGCACACGACACGGCGAAGAGCAGAAGGGCAGACGACACGACGAGCGGCAAGCGCATGGCTGTTTCTCCTGGTGTGAGGCTCGACATCTGACGGGGGGCAGAAAGCACGGGGCTTGCCAACCCACAGGCGGCGGACTTTCCGGAGTTTCACGAAGGAGCATGTGGACAGCGGAGACAATGGGTGAACGCGTGGTTCACAACGCACCCCCGGGCGGGACGGAGAAGGCCTCGAAACAGAAACGACGACGCCCGGCCTTCGCGGGGAAGACCGGGCGCCGCCTGTGCCTGTCGACGTCAGAACAGGTTCTGCACCACCACCTGCACCGAGTCTGTCGACAGCACCGGCCCGCCCGCGGTGGCGCGGATGCGCAGCGTGATGACGTGTGGCTCCTCCGCCGAGGTCGATGCGCAGTAGAGGCGCACGCTGCCGAGGCTCGCCCCGGTGCCCAGCAGCTGCTCGCCGGTCGCAGGGCCGCCCGGCTGCAGGTCGCCACGGTTCGTGTACCACTCGAACACCAGCGTGGCCGGGTCGATGACCTGGCCCATCGAGTCCAGCGCCCGCGCGGTGAACACCTGGTTCAAGTACCGGCCCGTCGCATCCGTGCCTTCGAAGTAGCGCCTCACGTTGGTGAGCGGCGAGGTGATGTCGGCGACCACCGCGCAGTCCGCGAAGGTGACGATCTTCGAGTCCATGCCGCCGAGCGCCGAGGCGGTGAAGGTGTACGTGCCCGCCGGCCGCGAGAAGGTGGTCGTGAGCGCGGTCGCCGTCTGCGCCACCCCGTCGATGGCCCACCTCACCGACGTGCCGGTGCTGCCGGTGCCCGGGTACGTCACCGATGCGCGGAAGGTGACAGGCGTGTTGGCGCACACCGTCTGGCCGGCAAGCAGCACCGGCTCTTCGATGCGCACGGTGGGCGTGAGGGCCACCGGCGACGCCACTTGCACGCGGTAGGGCACGTCGAGCCCGGCGGGCGCGGACACGCGCAGGGCCACCGAGGCGCCGGACTCGCGAACCACGCGGTACGTCGTCACGTGCTCCACGCCTTCCATGACTTCGCTCACGCGGGTGGGCGCGGCCCCGGCCGCCGTCGCGACCGACGGCGCCTCGCTCCCCACCCAGCGCAGCACCACGTCGGTGCCGAAGACGCGGCCGCTCATCGTGGGCATCGAGAAGCGGTACCAATCCTGGTCCTGCGGCGCGCTGTCGAACGCGAAGATGGTGCCCGCCACCGCCGTGTCGAAGGGAATGGCGAGCGCGCGGGTATCCACGTCGTCGGTGCGGTCGGCCTCGGAGAAGTTGAGGCTGGTGTCGTAGTTGAGTGCGGCGAGGTCCGGCTGGTGGCCCTGGGCGGCCGCCAGGACGGCGGCGAGGGGATCCATCACGTTGCGCCGCGACGGATCGTCGACGAAGCCGCGGCTGGCCAGCGTCGCGTTGGAGTGCGCGGTGGACACCAGCAAGCTCCGCACGCGGGAGACGGCGGTGGCCCGCTCGGCGGCGGTGGCGCGCGTCGGATCCAACGTGGGGTTGACGGCCTGCATCGCCGCGATGGTGCCGGCCACGAAGGGCGCGGCGCCACTGGTGGCGTTCACCTCGTCGATGAAGGTCATGCCCGGGTTGGCGTCGTCCGGCGAGACGAAGGATGAGCCCGACGGCGCCCACACGTCGATGCGCTCCCCGATGAACTCGAACGACTCCAGCCCGTCACCCTCCGCCGCGCCGACCGCCAGCACGCCGGGTAGCGTCGCGGGGATCATTCCCCACACCTCGGTGCGGCGCTCCGACAGGTTGACGTAGTCGCGAATCACCTCGGGGAAGACCTCCCGCGGCAGTTGGTTGCCGGCCGAGGCCACGACGGGCACGCCCCGGGCCGTCGCCGCGTTGACCGCACTGGCCATGGTCGAGCGCACGTTCCCCAGCGCCAGCGTGGCCAGGCAGGCGTTGGTGGCGATGGCGGCGGCACCCACGAGGCCGCCGCACACCGCCTGGCCGACGATGGGGATCGCCGCCGCCGGGCTGGTGCAGAAGGCCACCGCCGCGGTGTGGGCCGAGGCGGTGACCACCGCGCAGATGCCGACGCGGCCCTCTTCGCTGCAGATGTCGAAGTCCGGCCCCACGCTGGTGACGACGGTGCAGGGGTAGCCTGCGCTGATGTTGATGACCTGGGCGCCCTGCCCGAGCGCCTGGTACATCCCGCTGCCCATTTCGAAGGCGTACGCGCCGAGGTCGTACTTGTAGAGCATGGGCACGACGAGCTGCCCGCCGACGCCCGCCGAGCCGAAGCCGTTGTCCACGACGCCGCCCAGCGCGGTGACGACGCCCGTGCCGTGCCACATGCGCGGGCCGACCAGCGAGGCGCCCACCGTCGGAGGTCCGAGCGCCGCGTCCGGCTCGCAGCGCATGCGGCCGCTGCTGAAATCACACTGGTCGATGCCGCCGTCGGCGCCGACGCGGAAGTCGGCGTTGGGCGCGAAGCCCATGTCCAGCACGGCCACCTTCACCCGCCGGTCGTCGAGGTCCATCAGGTCCAGGTAGGTCCACAGCGCGGGGACGGTGGTGGTGCACGGGCGGGCGGCGCTGCCGGGCAGGCAACTCGCCGTTTCGGTGGTGGTGCCACGCAGCTGCATGGTCCGGGTGACGGTCGAGGCTTCGGGCTCGGCGAGGCGCGGCGCCGAGTGGTACTGCAGGCGCGGGTTGACGGACACGACGAAACCGTCCAGGCGGAAGGCCAGCGCGAGGCCGTAAATCGCCGCGGCGTCGCTGCGGCTGGCGATGAGCTCGCCCGTCTCTCCCACCAGCGCGCGGACCAGCGCGAGGCGCTGGGGCGTGAGCGAGGACGGATCGACCTCCACCAGCGACGCGGAGCCGCTGTCCACCTTCTCGGTGGAGAGAAGGGTGCCGTTCGACGCGGCGAGGAAGCGGTTCAGCTCGGCATCGCCGTCGTGGAAGACGATCAGCTGGTGGGTGGCGAGCTGCAGCGGGGCACCGGCGCCGGGGCCCGCCCCCGTGCGAAAGATGGTGCCGACGGGGCGCGCCCCGGCGGGCAGCGGCTCCTCGTCGGTGGTGAGGGCCAGGCTGGGCTCGATGCGTGACGAAGGCGCCCCGGCCCGCGCGCCGTCCAGCACCGCGAGGTCGCTGTACACGGTGGCCTCGAGATCGCCGTAGCCGTTTTGCGTGGTGTCGACACCGAAGAAGGCGACGAAGGTGCCGCCGGCGGGCAAGGTGAGGGTGCCGTCCAGCACGGTGCCTGGCGCATCGGAAGCGCGCACCGGAAGCGCGGCGGTGGACTCGTACAGGCCGTCGGAGCGGCGGGCGAGCGTGAGTTTCTCGACGTCGTGCGACTCGCTGGACACCAGCACCACGTCGCTCACCTGCGCGGGCGCGGGCCGGCCGCCGAGGTCGACCGTCACCTTCACCAGGTCGCCGTCGGAGAAGAAGAAGGCGTTCAGGTCCAACCGAATATTCGCCGCCCGCGTGGGCGCCTGCGCCGGCCTGGGCACGTCGACGCGCACCGTGGCGGTGGCCTTCGCGCCCGAGGCGTCGGTGGCGGTGAGGCTCAACGTCGACGCGCCGGGTGCCGTGTCCTTCGGCACGTCGAGGCGCACGCGCAAGCCGTTGGTCGACGCCGACAGCGGCGTCTCGATGGCCGCGGCCAGGGTGACCGGCTCGGCCGGCGTGCCCGACACCTTCACGTCGAGGTACGTCGGCGCCCCCGGTGCGGCCGTGACGGCCTCGGGGACGCCGAGCTGGAAGGCCGCGTTGGGCGAGGAGCCGCCGCACGCAGCGAGGACCAGGACAGAACACGAGAGCAGGAGGTGGTTTTTCATGAGCGCCGCCCAACGCAAGGCACGGGCCAGCCCGAAGCCACTGGAAGCACGCGCCAGCCACACGGAACGGCGTGAACAGCGGGTTCACCAGCAGTGAACCGAAGGGTGACGCCGCCGGTACCCGAGCCCCTCGCGGAGCGCCGGGCGCAACCGGAGCAGCGCCGGCCCGCCCGCGCACCGCTGACGACGCCTTCCCCAACACCCGCCCGGTGGGGCACAGTCGCGCCTCATGACGTCCCGGGCCCTCTCGCTGCGCGCCGCGTTCCTCGTCGCGCTCTCGCTGGCGGCCCTGTCCGGCTGCCGCGGCTGCGGCACCGACGTCGATCCCGTCGACGCCGACTTCCGCGTCGAGCCCTCCACCCAGTCGCTCGAGTTCGGCCGAGTCCTCGAAGGTGGCCGCGTCACGAAGAGCGTCGTCGTCCTCGCCGAGACGCGCGCATCGCTCACCATCTCCGCCGCCGTCGGCGCGCCCTTCCTCGCGCCCCCGACCATCGACATCCCCGGCGGCGGCCAGGCCGAGGTGAACGTCACCTTCGTCGCGGGCAACGGGGAGGCCACCGGCACGCTCGTCCTCACCGGCTCCAAGCGCACCATCGAGGTGCCCCTGCACGGCACCGGTGTGCGCCCGCCGGTCTGCACGCCGTCGGGCCCGTGCATCGAGTCCCGCTACTCCCTGGAGGAGGACCGCTGCATCGAGACCGGGGCCCCCGACGACACCGTCTGCGACCCCGGCAACATCTGTCTCGAGGCGGGCCGCTGCCGCGCCGGCATGTGCCTCGGCGTGCCGCGCAGCTGCGACGACAACAACGCCTGCACCAACGACGGGTGCTCGATGCTGGCGGGCTGCGTCAACACGCCGCGCACCTGCCCGCCGCCCGCCGATCCCTGCAAGGTCGCCACCTGTGATCCGCTGAGTGGCTGCGGCGAGGGCCCCGCCGAGGACGGCCAGATCTGCGGCGCCGTCGATTGCGTCTCGGGCCACTTCTGCGTCCGGGGAACCTGCCAGGTGTTGCCCACGCCTGACGGCTTCCTCTGCGGCGCCGCCGTCGCGTGCCTGCCCGAGGCGCGCTGCAAGGACCAACAGTGCCAGCGTCCCGACGCGGGCCCGTGGCTGCCGCGCTGGTCCGCCCGCGTGCCCGGATCGCCGGCCACCGATGCGCCCGCGCTCCTCGCGTCCGGCGGCAACCTCTACTTCAGCACCTGCGGCGTCCCGCGCCCGCTCCGCGACGCCGGCGTCGATGGTGGTGACGTCGACGCCGGCGTGGACGGAGGCCCGGGAGATGGCGGCCTCGACGGCGGCGAGGGTGACGGCGGCGTCTGCGCGCTCGCGTCGTGGACGGCATCGGGCTTCGATCGCTTCGTCTCCCCGTACGAGGTCGACGGTCCAAGGAGGCTGGTGAACGTGTCGTCACGCGGCGTGCTGCTCGCGCGCGACGGCGGCCTCGAGCTGCGCTCCGGCGTCAACGGTGCGCTCCTCGACGAAGTCGACGTGACGCCACCCCGCGATGCCGTCGCCGTCTCGACGGACGGCGGTATCCAGCTGCTCCTCGACGACGGCACGCTCGCCACGTGGACCGACGCCGGGCTCGTGCCCGTGCTGGCGCTCGGCGGCCCTGGCGTGCTGGCCCTCGACGTGCAGGGCAGCCTGTACGCGTGGGATCCCGACGCGGGTCTCCTCACCCGCGTGCGCGACGACGGCGACGGCGGCCTCGAGGTCGACGTGGTGCGGCCCGACGCCGGCAACCGCAGCCTCGTCGCCACCGGCGGCACCATCATCGTCGGCGGCCAGCGCCAGCTCGGCTGGCTGTCCGACGGCGGCGTCGACGTCATCGACCTCGAGTGGTGGTCCGACGCGGGGGTGCTGCTCGACCCGCTGCCCCGCGGCGTCCTCGCGTCCACCGACAGCGTCGTCGTCTTCGCCCGGCGTTGCACCTCGCCGCTCGTCAGCTGCATGCCCATCGACGAAGAGACCTGGGTGCGCGTCACGGACTCGCGCACCGGCGCGCTCCGCTGGGAAGCGAAGGTGCTGCCCGCCGGCGCCATCTCCCACGTCGAGGAGGTCGCGCTCGTCACCTTCACGCCCGGCGCGCTCGCCGTTCTGGTGGAGGCCGACTTCAGCGCGCAGGACGCCGGCGTCGGCGCCTTCCTCCAGGTGTTCGCCGACGGGAAACGCGCCGTCCTCTGCCCGCTGCCGCCCGAGTCGTCGCGCCTGCGTGGCGCCCACTTCGCCGCGGGCAACCTCTTCGTCTTCGTCGAGGACGGCGACGCCGGCGCCACCGCCCTCGAGGCCTATGAGCTCCGCTCGCTGCCGTTGTCCTTCGGCGGTTGGCCGCAGGCCGACGGCGTTGAGGCGCAGCGCCGCGCGTCACCGTAGCCGCGTGCCGCTGGGCTCTGTCGCACGGTGACTGCACGAGCCGCGCCCTTCCGACCGAGTCGTCTCCTGCGCCGACGCGCCGGTGCGCGTTGAGTGTGGGCCGCGCAACACATTCAACGCGTCGGATTCGACGGCTCGAGTTCGTTCCGTTGCGTCGTCATGTGGTGTCCGTCACCTCGGGGTCGGCGCCTCGTCTCCGACGCGTGTTGTCGCGTGTGTGTTGCCCGTGCGTGTTGCCCGTGCGTGTTGCCC
>JBFMAB010000113.1:0-48257 GCA_040755835.1 Myxococcota bacterium | reverse complement strand
GGAGGTCGTACGCGGTGTCGAAGTACCCCGGCCCATTGATGATGAGCTGCCACATCCCCACGATGGACCGCAGTATGCAGCGAAGTCCGCCCGCTTGAGCAGGGAAAGGGCTCGGAGGGTGATCTAGGCTCCGGCCCCTGCGGCGATGACGGAGCTCGAGTTCATCATCGAAAGTCCAGGTGAGCGGCGGGCCGTGGCGTTCCCGTCGACGTCCTTCGTCGTCGGCTCCGATGAAACGTGCGCGCTGCGCTTCACCGAAGGGCTGTTGATGCCGCGGCACGCGGAAATCGTCCGCGACCTGCGCGGCCAGTGGTGGATCCGCGACCTGGTGGCGACCGGCGCGGTGGTGGTGAACGACAACCCCGTGCTGGACGAGCGCCTGAGCCCCGGCGACAAGGTGCGCATCGGCGCGGTGGTGCTGCACGTGCGCGACACGGGCGTCGACGCGAAAGCGCGCACCGTGTCGGGCGAGGTGCCCGTCCCCGTCGGCGATGGGCCGCGCGAGCTGTCGGTGGGGCAGGTCATCGACCGGCGCTACCGGGTGCTGGGGCGCATCGCCGCCGGCGGCATGGGCGAGGTGTACCGCGCCGAGCACATCGAGCTGGGCAAGGCGCTGGCCATCAAGGTGATGCTGCCGGAGCTCTCGCGCGAGGAGGACTTCGTCGGGCGCTTCAAGCGCGAGGCGATCGCCTCGAGCCGCATCGGCCAGCACAACATCGTCGACATCTCCGACTTCGGGCGCACGGAGGACGGCCGCTTCTACTTCGTGATGGAGTACCTCGACGGGCTGACGCTCGCGAAGACGCTCAAGCGCGAAGGGGCGTTCTCCGTCCAGCGCGCGGTGCACGTGGGCGTGCAGGTGGCGCGCGCGCTCGCCGCGGCGCACAAGGCGGGCATCATCCACCGCGACCTGAAGCCCGAGAACATCATGCTGCTTCAGCGGCCCGGGCAGCCCGACTTCGTGAAGGTGCTGGACTTCGGCATCGCCAAGGTGACCAACAGCCAGACCGGCGGCTACACCGCCATCGGCACGGTGGTGGGCACGCCGCAGTACATGTCGCCCGAGCAGGCCGCGGGCTTGCCGGTGGACGCGCGCAGCGACATCTACGCGCTCGGCCTCATCCTCCACGAGCTGCTCAACGGAAAGCCCACCTTCACCGGCGAGACGGCGCCCGCGCTCATGGCGATGCAGCTCAGACACGCACCGCCGCCGCTGAGGCCTGCCGCGGGCCCGCCGCCGCGCGACCTCGAGCAGCTCGTCTTCAAGATGCTGGAGAAGGCGCCGGACGATCGCCCCGCCTCGATGGAGGTGGTCTCCGAGACGCTGGACTCCATCGCCGCGTTCCCCACGCCCACCGCCCGCACCGTGCCCATGCCGGCGCCGGCGCCGGCGGGCAGCACCCGCGCACCGGGCTCGCTGGCGCTCATCCCGCCCAGCGGCTTCGAGGCGGCCGTGTCGTCGGGCGCGCAGACGGACGTGCTGGTGGCGGCGCAGCCGTCGCCCACCGTGCCGATGACGCCCGTCCCCGCGAAGGTGGCCGCCGTGACGAGGCTCGAGGCGCCCACGACCGCTCCGACGAGCGTCTCCGCTCGCCCGCCGCAGGCGCCCACCACCGACACCGGCCTCGACGCCGCGGCGCTGCGGCCCAACCGCGCGCCGCTCTTCATCGTGCTGGGCGCCGTCGCGGTGCTGGGCCTCGTCGCGGGAGGCGTGCTGGCGACCCGCGAGAACGCCGGCGCCACGACGACGACGCCCACGCCGACGTCGACGCCGGCACCGACGCCCGCGGAGCCGCCGCCGCCGCCACCACCGCCCTCGGCCACTCCGGTGAAGCTGACGCTGACGTCGGAGGCGCCGCGCCTCGAGGTGTACGAAGGCGACGTGCTGCTCGGCACCACGCCGCTGGCCCTGAGCCGCGACCGCGGCTCGCTCGCGACGCTGCGCTTCGAGGCGAAGGGCTACCAGTCGAAGGAGCTCAAGGTGCGCTTCGAGGCCGACACCACGGTGCCCATCGAGCTCGAGAAGGTGGACCGCCCGAAGAGGCCCGGCGCCACCGGCTACAAGCCCCCGCCGCCGCTCATCGAGGACCTCAAGGAGTCGCCGTTCTGACGGGACGCGCGGGTCTCACGGCCGCCACGTGTACGTCAGCTTCACCACCAGCCGCTGCTCGGGCACCGGCGCGTCGGGCGCGGGAAAGGCGCCGCGCGTGTCGGTGAAGACGACGTAGACGAAGGACAGCGGCTGGAACTCCCACGCCAGCCGCGCGTTCAGCACGCCCGCGTTGCCTGCGGTGTCCCGCTGGTAGCTGCCGATGAGCTGCAGCTTCGGGCTCACCGCGAGGCGCGTCTCCACGAGCAGCAGGTGCGTGTCCGCGAAGTCGCCCGCCACGCCCGGGCCCCAGAAGCGGTTGTAGCCCCACGACGCCGCGAGGCTGACATGCGGAGTCGGCTGCACCGACGCGCGCAGCGAGCTGCGGAAGGTGGACGCCGAGTAGAAGCCGCCGCCCGACACGTCGGCGCCGAAGGACACCTTGCGGCTCGCCTGCGTGAAGCCCGACAGCCCGTAGCGCGCGAAGTCGTACGGCCCCGGCGCGAAGGACACCCGTGGCACCGGCGCGAAGGCGTCCGTCAGCACCTGCGACGACTGCTCGACGAAGCACCACACCTCGTCGCCGCCCTGCAGCAACATCCACACCGGGGCGAGGAAGACGTTGGCCTCCTGGAAGCGCCCGTCGCCCGCGCCCCACAGGACGTACCCTTCGGTGATGGGGCCCATCGAGCGAAGCGCCTTCGGCAGCCACGCCGGCCGGAAGTCGAGGCCGCCGTTCACCGACACGCCGACGATGTCGGGCCGCGCGACGAAGCCGGTGCGCGCCTCGAATCTCGGGCTGACGCCGAGGCCCGTGACGTTCAGCCAGCCCCAGTTGTCCTGCAGGCTGGCGGTGACGTTGCCCGCGCCGCCGAAGGTGGCCGGCGCCGACGGCGTCGACGTCGACGAGAACATGCCCGAGCCCGACACGGTGAAGGGCCCCAGGCGGTACAGCCCGTCGACGACGGGCACCACGTTGGTGACGCCCTCGGCGCCCACCTGCGCGAGGTCGTGGCGGCCCACCAGCATCGCGCCCACGCGGCTCTGCTCGCCGAGGTTGTGCGTGTAGCGCGCCACCGCGAACACCGCGCCGGGCGTGCCGTTCGATGGCAGCGTGTTCACCACCAGCGCGCCCGCGCTGCGATTCGGCGTGCGGTACACCGCGCGCAGCCCCGCGAGGATGGGCACCGGCCCGCCGTCGTCCGACAGCCCGATGGTGCGGCTGAAGAAAGGCTGCAGGAAACCGTCGAGGCCCGACGCGAACACGCCGGCGGACTCGAGAAAGAACTGCCGGCGCTCGGGGAAGAAGACGGAGAAGCGGCTCAGGTTCACCACGCGCCGGTCGACGTCCGTCTCCGCGAAGTCGGTGTTGATGGTGAGGTCCACCACCGCCGACTCCGTGGGCGTCCACGTCACCTCGCCGCCGCCGCTGGGCCGCACCGTGGGCGCCGCGTCGCCTTCCCGGTCGCCGCGCGCGATGACGTACGGCCGCACCTGCAGCGACAGCAGCCGCGGCGGCGGTGTGTCGAGGCCCTCGATGACGCCGGCGTACGGCATGCGCCACGGCGACGCGTTCCGCGGGAAGAGGCTCCACGTGGTGTCCTCGTTGATGCCGCGCTCGCGCCGTGCGAACTGCACGCCCCAGACAGTCCCCGGCGGGCCGAAGCGCAGGCTCTTCCACGGAATCGCGAGCTCCACCGTCCAGCCGCGCTCGTCGCGCGCCGTGGCCGAGCGCCACACCGTGTCCCACTTCTCCTCGAAGAGCGAGTCGTCGACGACCTGCATGTCGCGCTGCGCGCCCCACGGGTTCACCTGGAAGCTGAAGGCGTTCCGCCCGTCGCCGAAGGTGTCGAGGATGACGGCGAAGGAGTCGGACTCGTTGAGCGGAAAGTCGCGGCGCATGTCGCGCTGGTTGAAGGCCTGCCAGCCGCCCGGCTGCTCGAGGCGCGCCGCGACGTACAACGCGTCGGCGTCGTAGACGACCCACACCTCCGTCGCGTGCGTCGCCTTCGCGCCCTGCACCGGCTCCACCTGCACGAAAGGGCCCGCCGGCACCGCCGCGTCCCAGGCGGCGTCGGACAGGTCGCCGTCGATGGTGGGCGCCATGGCCGCCTTCACCACCGTGAGGCGGCGCTTCGCTTCGGGCTTCGGCGGGTCGAAGAACTCGGGCGTGTCGGCCTGCGCCCAGGCGAGGCCCGCCACCAGCAGCCCTGCCGCCATGACCCACCGCCTCGACATTCCGCCTCCCGGGCGCGCCGCCCTCGCGACGGCAGAACGTAGCGTCGAGGCGGCGATTGCGCCCGTCGCGAGGACCGTGCGCCTCTCGAGTCTGAGCGACGTGCCGATGAAGAGGCCGTCGGCGCATCGCGTCAGCTGGCCGTGCCCATCGCCTCCAGCTCTTCGGCTCGTGCAATGCAGGCGCAAGCGTCAATCGCCGTGCCGGGCGCCGCGTCGGCTGCTGCGTCGAGAACACCCGAGCCGGGCGAGGTTTGGGACGCGGAGACAGCTCCAACTCCACCCAGCACCACCGGCGCGTCGCTCGAGCCGGCATCGCGCCAGCCGCTTCGACGGCGCTTCCCGACGACGGCCCGAGGAGTTGACGGCGCGCGGCGGGCCGGGCGTCGACCAGCCGCACCGTCCTCCCCTCAGCCCGTCGCCGCGCTGCCTGGGCGGCCGGTGCGATTCCGCGCACGCGGCCCGCGCACGGAGCTAAGTCACGCCGCATGTTCGACCTCCTCCTTCGCGGCGGCACCTGCGTCACACCCTCGGGCCGGGTACAGGCGGACGTGGGCATTCGCGGCGGCCGCATCGCCGCCGTGGGCGCGTTGGACGCGGGCCAGGCGGCGGAGGTGTTCGACGCGACGGGCCTCCACGTGCTGCCCGGCGTCATCGACCCGCAAGTGCACTTCCGCGAGCCGGGCCTCACGCACAAGGAGGACCTCGGCAGCGGCAGCGCGTCAGCCGCGCTGGGCGGCGTCACCGCCTTCTTCGAGATGCCCAACACCCAGCCCAACACCGACTCCGCGGAGCGCCTCGCCTGGAAGGTGCAGCGCGCGCGGGAGACGAGCTGGGTGGACTTCGCCTTCTTCGTCGGCGCCACCGACGAGAACGCCGACGCGCTGGGCGCGCTGGAGCAGCTCGAGGGCTGCTCGGGGGTGAAGATGTTCCTCGGCAGCTCGACGGGCACCCTGCTGGTGGACGACCCGGCGGTACAGCGCCGCGTGCTGAAGAGCGGTCGCAGGCGCGTCGCGGTGCACAGCGAGGACGAGGCGCGGCTCAAGGAGCGCAAGGCGCTGTTCGCCGGCCGCGGCGTGGACGCGCACCCCGAGTGGCGCGACGAGGAGTGCGCGGTGAGGTCGACGCGCGCCATCCTCTCGCTGGCCCGCGAGACGAACCGGCCGCTGCACCTGCTGCACGTCACCGCCGCCGGCGAGCTGCCGCTGCTCGAGGCGTACCGCGACGTCGCCACCGTGGAGGTGCCACCGCAGCACCTCACGCTGGCCGCGCCCGAATGCTACGAGCGCCTCGGCACGAAAGCGCAGATGAACCCGCCCATCCGCGACGCGCGCCACCAGGCCGCGCTGTGGGAAGCCGTGCGCAACGGGCTGGTGGACTGCCTCGGCAGCGACCACGCGCCGCACACGCTGGAGGAGAAGGCGAAGCCGTGGCCCGCCTCGCCGTCGGGCATGCCCGGCGTGCAGACGATGGTGCCGCTCATGCTGAACCACGTCGCAGCGGGGCGGCTGACGCTCGAGCGGCTCGTCGACCTCACCTCCGCCGGGCCCGCGCGCATCTACCGCGCGCGGCGCAAGGGCCGCCTCGCGCTGGGCTACGACGCCGACTTCACGCTGGTCGACCTCGCCGCGCGCCGCACCATCACCAACGACTGGTCGAAGTCACGCTGCGGGTGGACCCCCTTCGACGGAATGAGCGTCACCGGGTGGCCGATGGCGACGCTGGTGCGCGGGCGCGTGGTGATGCGCGACGGGGCCCTGATTGGACAGCCGGGTGGGCAGCCCGTGGCGTTCGACCCGTGAATTTTCAAATCTGCAACTGCAGATGTGAAATGCCTTGCAAATCTGCACTCGGGCCGACGCACAAGCCCTCGCCAGCACGGCGCGAAGCGCTGGCACACCGTTCGCTATGGGCCGCGCTGCAACGTTGGAGGTACCAGCGAGTCAGTTTCCCCCCACTTGGCTCGTTGGCTCGACGTTGAGCAGTCTCGAGAAGTCCCGCGGCCTGGTTCGGAAACCCGAACCAGGCCGCCTTCTTTTTCACCCCTGGCCTCACGGCAACGCAACGCTGAGCGGCCGCGTGGCCGACGGAGGCGTCGGCGCGCCCAGCTGGCCCAGCGAGTTGTCGCCCCAGCAGAACACCTCGCCGGCCGCGGTCGCCGCGCACGTGGTGCGGAAGTGGCAGCTCACCTCCACCACGGGCGGCAGATCGACCACCGCGGCCGGCGTCGGCCCACCGAGGTAGTTGCCCCGGCCCAGCTGCCCGAAGGCGTTGTCGCCGAAGCAGACCGCTCCGGCGTCGCCCAGCACCGCGCAGGTGAAGCGATCGCCCACGCACGCGCTGCGAACCGGGCCGAGCGCCAGCGCGACGGGCGGCTGCGACACGGTCGTGCCGATGGAGTAGCCGAGCTGTCCTTCGGCGCCGCGGCCCCAGCAGGCCAACGCGCCGTCGTCCCGCACGGCGCAGCCGTGGTTGTTGCCACGCTCCAGCGCCACCGCGCCGGCGTCGAGCCACGGGACGGGCGTCGGCGTCGCCGTCTGCACGAGGAGCAGGTCGTCGCCCCAGCGCAGCAGGCCGCCGTCGGTTTGCCGCGCGAAGCTCTCGGCGCCGCCGGCAAAGAGGCGAACCGCCGGGCCGGGCAACAGCGACGGCGCCGGCGCCCGGTACACCGTCATCGCCGCGGAGCCGGTGCCCACCTGCCCGAGGATGTTCGAGCCCCAGCACCAGACGCCGCCGTCGCCGAGGCGCGCGCAGGCATGATTCGCCGCGGCCTGCAGCTCGACCGCCGCGCCCGGCACCGGCGTGATGACGGGCGTGAAGGCGTCGCTCGTCGTGTTGTCGCCCAGCTGCCCCATCTGGTTGGTGCCCCAGCAGCGCACGCCACCGTCGGCCACGAGCGCGCAGACGAAGTTGTCACCCGCGGCCACCGAGATGGGCGACGTGAGGCCGGTGACGAAGCGCGGCAGCCGCCCGCCATCGTACGGACCGCTGCCCAGCACGCCCGTCGAGCCCGGGCCCCAGCACGCGACGCCGCCGTCGTGCAGCGCGCACGCGTGGTAGTTGCCCGTCGCGATGCGCCGCCCCACCGGAACGCAGGCGCCGCCGGCGAACACCTCGTCCGGCCCGCAGGGCGCACGGCACTGGCCGCCGAGGCACGCCTGGCCCATCGCGCACGTCGTGCAGCTCGCGCCGCAGAAGGTGGCGGACTCCTGCACGCATGCGCCGCCGCACTTCAGCAGGGGTGCCGCGCAGGAGACGTCGCACGCCCCCGCGGCGCACACCGCCGTGCCGCCGTTCGCCGGGCACACGAGACAGCCGAGGCCGCACGCCGTCGCGTCGTCGTCCGCCGCGCACGCGCCGCCGCAGCGGTGAAAGCCCTGTCGGCAGACGAAGTCGCAGCCGCCGTCGACGCACACCGCGTCGGCGTTGAGAGGCGGCGTGCAGGCGCCACACGTGCCGGCGTCGATGTCGCCACCCCCACCCCCCGTCGCGCCGCCACCGCCGCCCGTCGCGCCGCCACCGCCACCCGTCGCGCCGCCACCACCGCCCGTCGCGCCGCCACCGCCACCCGTCGCGCCGCCACCGCCACCCGTCGCGCCGCCACCGCCACCGGTCGCGCCGCCACCGCCACCCGTCGCGCCGCCACCGCCGGCGCCACCGTCCGGCCTCGGCGGCGAGAGCGGGCCGCACGCCGCGACGGCAAGGGCGAGCGAGGACGCGAGGAGCCAGTGGGTGCGAGCCGACACGGTGGCCGACTCCACCTGTTCGCCGCCTCCGACGCAACAGCCGGGCACCAGGCCTTGCGCTCCGAGCGGTCGCGAGTCCCGTGGCCATCGCGAGGCGCGCGCGACAGCGTCCGCGGCGGCGCGGTATGTCCCGTCGTGCATGGGCCCGCTGCAGGACTCCGTCGACATCGGCCTCGCGGAGGTGCCGGACGCGCTGAAGCCGCTGGCGCGCGCGGTGCTCGACGCCGAGAAGGCGGGGCGTCTCGACGCGCTCACCGGCGAGGCCGCGGCCGCCGCGGTGGTGATGAGCACGCACGAGGCCGCCGAGGCGCTCCTCGCGGCGCACCTGGAGCGCGATCCGGTGGGCGCGCTCGAGGTGGCGCTCGGCGTCTGCCGCCTCCACCTGCGCTTCGCGATGGTGAATGGCAAGCTGGCGCGCGTGCTGGAGCGCCCGACGCGCAAGCCCTCCGCGACGCTTCCGCCGCCCGAATTCTGGCTCGCGCTCCGCAAGGCGCTCGACGCCGCGCCCCACTCGCGTCCACGGGCCCACGCCATCGCCGAGGCGGCCGACCTCTCCGACTTGCGCGTGCGCGCCGCCGTCGCCTTCACGATGCCTGACGCACCGCTGTGGACGCCCGCGCACCTCGCCGAGGTGCGCCAGGCGCTCTCCTTCCTCGACCCGGTGGAGGCGTCCTTCTACCTGCTGGGCCTGCTGCGGGACGCGCCCTGGGCCGCGGCCCTCACCAGCTGGCCGCCGTCCGCGCGCGCGCTGAAGGGCCTCCCCGAGGACGTGCTGGAGACGGCGCTGGCGCTCGTCGGCGACCACCGCACGTTGGAGAAGCTGGCGCGCGCTCGCGAGATCCGCGAGGCCGCGGAGAACCCGGCGCCGCTGCTGGACGCGCCGCTGGAAGCCGACCACCTCGCCGTCCTCGCGCGCGTCACGCCGGACGAGGCCGCCATCGCGCTGGCCGCGGAGAAGCTGCCCGGCCTGGGCGAAGTGGAGGCGGCGCTCGTTCGCGCCATCGCCACGGGCTGGGTGCTGTCCGCGCCCGACGCGGCGACCCGCGCCGCCGCGCGCTCGGACGCCGTGGCGTCCTCCGTCGAAGCCCTGCGCCGCGCCGCGCTGGCCCACCTCCCCGCGACGCTGTCCCTCCCCTCGCCGTGGGACGCGCCGCGCGCGAAGCGCACGAAGCGCGAGGCTCCGCCGCCGCCGAAGCCGCCCGCCGGCCGCTGGGCCGCGCGCTGGGAGCCGCCGCCCGCCGGCGCCGACGTGGGCGCGCTCGAGCGCCTCGCGACGCGCCTCGCCTCCGAGGCCTTCGTCTTCCTCCCGCAGGGCTCGCCGCCAGCCGCCTGGCAGCTCGTCTTCGACGCGTGGAGGAACGGGCGCGCGCCCGACGAGTACAACCTCGCCGGCGCGCTGGAGGCGCTCGGCCCGAAGGCGCTGCCCGCCGCCGCCGAGTGGACGCGAAAGAATCCGCAGCTGCTCCCCGCCATCTCCTTCATCGACGACGCGCTCCTCGCGCCAGCCTGGGCGCTGGCGCTCTCGTCGCGCCGCCGGCCGGTGCAGGAAGCCGCGCGCGCCTGGCTGGACACGCACCCGCGGCTCGGCGCGCACGGCGTGTTGTCGCTCCTCTGCTCCGCGGACGCCGGCGAGCGCGACGGCGGGCGGCGGGCCCTGCGCTGGCTCGAGCCACGGCACCGCGACGCCGTGCAGGACGCGGTGGCCGCGCTGGACGAGGCGCAGCGCGCGTGGCTCGACGAGGCGCGCGCGGAGGCCCCGTCGCTGCCTCCGCGCAGGCCCGCGCTGCCCGACTTCGTGCGCCCGGGCACGCTGCCCGGCGTCGCGTCGCGGGACGGCGCCGCGCGGTTGGACGAGGCCGGCCTGCGCGCGCTCCTCGCGCTGGCGAAGAGCGTCACCCTCGACGACGCCGAGCCGCTCCTCACCGCCGTCGCCGGCCTCGACCCGGCGTCGCTGGCGAACCTCGCTGGCGCCGTCTTCACCGCGTGGCTCGCCGCTGGCGGCCCGCCGAAGGAGCGCTGGGCGATGCAGCTGCTCGCGCACTTCCCCGACGACAGGTGGGCGCGGGTGCTGGGCGGGCTGTGCCAGGCCTGGGCGCAGGGCGGTTTCCCCGGCCGCGCCCAGGACGCGGTGGAGGTGCTGTCGCGCATGCCCAGCCGCGTGGCGCTCCTGGAGGTGCACCGGCTGTCGACGAAGATTCGCACCGCCGGCCTGCGCGCGAAGGCCGCCGTCGCCTTCGAGGACGCGGCGGTGCGCATGGGGCTGTCGCAGGAGGAGCTGGAGGATCGCCTCGTGCCCGACTTCGGCCTCCTCCACGGCCGCGCGCTGTCCGAGGAGCTGGAGGTGGACCTCGACGACGCCTTGAAGCCGGTGCTGCGCCGCGGCGGCGTGAAGGTGAAGGCGCTGCCCGCCACCGCCAGCGCCGAGGCCGCGGCGTGCTGGGCCGCGGTGAAGAAGGGCGCGAAGCAGCTCAAGGAGTCCGCGCAGCGCCTCGAGCGCCTGATGGCCGACGGCCGCGCGCTGCCCGTCACGCACTTCACCGAGGTGTGGCTGATGCACCCGCTGCTCGTCCGCATCGCCGAGCGCGTCGCGTGGGCCGCCTTCGCCGGCAGCCAGCGCGTGGGCCTCTTCCTCGTGGGCCCGCTGCGCGGCGTCGACGGCGCGCCCTTCACGCTGGACGAAGCGATGACGGTGCGCCCGGTGCACCCGCTGGAGTTGTCCGGCGCCGAGCGCGAGGCGCTCTCGTCGCAGCTCCCGGCGCCGCCCTTCCCGCAGCTGGGGCGCGAGCTGTACCAGCCGTCGGACCTCGGCGCGGTGCTGCGCGAGCGGCAGGGCTCCACGGTGACGTCCGCGCAGCTCATCGGCCTCGAGCGCCTGGGCTGGACGCGCGGCCCCAACATCGGCGGCGGCTGCTACGTCAGCGTCGAGCGCCGCGGGCCCGGCTGGCGCGTGGAGCTGGAGTTCGAGCCCGGCGTGTACCTGGGCGACCCGTCGATGAACCCGCGGCAGGTGCTGACCGGCCTGCACGTCGACGGCGAGCGCGCCATGTCGCCTGTCGCGAAGAGCGAGCTGTTGCGGCAGCTGCACTTCGGCGCGACGGCTCACCGCGGGCGGGGGCCGGGCGCGTGACGCTCGTCTCGGTGCTGACGCAGACGCCGACGCTGCCCACCCGGAGCGCGCTCGAGGCCGCCGCGCGCGAGCTGTTGCCCGGCGTGGCGCTCGACTGGCGCGAGGCGCCGTCGGGGCTGGTGCTGGGCGTCCAGGGCGCGACGGTGCGGCTCTCGGCCATCGCCGGGCCGGTGCCCAACGCGGAGGCCGACACCTCGGCCTTCCTGAGCCTCTCGTCCGTCAACGGGCGCTGGCGCCTCGGCCGGCACGCCGCGCACCTCGCGCTGTCGCTCGACGGCGCGATGCAGGCGAAGGCGAGCGGGCTGCTCGGGCGGCTGTCCGGCGCCACGCGCGAGGCGACCCGCCTCGAGCGGCTCTCGACGTACACGCGGCTGGTGGCGGCGGTGACGAAGGCCGCCGGCGGCCTCGCGGTGCACTGGGGCGCGGGCCCGGTGACGCACGCGCCGGACTTCTTCCTCGAGCTGGCGAAGGAGGCGCCGCTGCCGCTGCCCTTGTGGGTGGGCGTCAGCGTCACCCCGGAGGCCGGCGGGCGCAGCGCGCTGCTCTCCTTCGGCATGGCGCAGCTGGGGCTGCCGGACCTGCTCGTGGAGGCACCGTCGAAGGAGCTGGAGGACGCGCTCGATTTCTTCTTCAGCGCGCTCGCCACCGCGGCGGAGGCCGGCCGCGCGCCCGCCGAGGACGAGACGATTCCGCGCTCGCTGCTGTCGCGCCCGCGCGTGCGCTACGTGGCGTCGCCCGTCGACGGGAAGAGCCGCGTCTGGAAGCTGTCGCTGTGACGGACGCTCAGTCGTCCTCGACGCCACCGCCTCCCCGCCGCGGCCATCAACCCGGCAGCGGATCGAACTTCTCGAAGGGGTTCTCGAGCATCTCGCGCATCGTCTTCGCCAACACCGCGGCGTGCAGGCCGTCGATGAAGCGGTGGTCGAAGGACGCGTTGATGCGCATCACCTTGCCGGGAATCACCCTGCCGTCGTCCACCACCGGCTCGTCCACCACCGCGCCCGGCGCGACGAAGATGGGCACGCGCGTGTACGGCACCAGCGGCACGTACGCCACGTCGAGGCCGAGGCTGCCCACGTTGGTGATGGTGGCGCCGCCGAAGGCATCCTTCGGCATGCCGGCGAACGAGAGGTCGATGTTGAGCGTGTACATGAGGAAGGCCAGCAGCTTCAGGAAGGCGTTCATGAAGAGGTACGGAATCTTCTGAATGGTGCCCTTCGACTCCTCGAGCGCCTTTTCCTTGCGCTGCCGCACCTTGTCGATGGCCGCCTGCATCTCCTTCGCCATGTCGAGGAGCGACTTCTGGTCCGCGTCGTCGATCTTCGCGGCGGTCAGGTCCACCTTCCCGTCGCCCTGGTCGGTCTGCACCACCAGCACCGACAGCGTCACGCGCTTGCGCAGGTAAATCCTGTTGAAGCGGAGGATGGCGTTGGCGTCGGGGCAGCGTTTCAAGCCCTCCGCCACCGCCTTCGAGACCAGGTGCGTGACGGTGAGCCGCACGCCGTGCACCTCGCGGAAGCGCTCGATGTACGCGAGCGCCTTCTCCATGCGCACCGACAGCGTGCCGTAGACGGTCGGGTCGTACGCGGTGGTCCACGTCCCGATGGCCAACTTGCGGAAGCTGGAGACGTCTTCCTTCTTCGTCAGCTCGAGGTGCCCCATGTCGCGCGCCTTGTCAGCCCGGCGGCCAGGTCAGCTCGCGCCCGCCGAGGAGGTGGAGGTGAATGTGGAAGACCGTCTGCCCCGCCGCCCGGTTGCAGTTCATCACGAGCCGGTAGCCGGTGTCGGCGAAACCTTCCTGCCGCGCGTACTTCGCCGCGCTGAGGGTCAGGTGACCGACGAGCTCCCGGTCCTCGGCGGTCAGGTCGTTGGTGGTGGCGACGTGGCGCTTCGGCACGAAGAGCGCGTGCGTCGGCGCCTGCGGGTTGATGTCGAGGAAGCCGATGCACAGGTCGTCCTCGTGCACCTTCTTCGCGGGGATGGTGCCCTCGACGATTTTGCAGAAGAGACAGTCAGCCATGGACGCACGTGTTGCTTGTGAGACGGCATCTCGTCAAGCACGATGCGCCGCCGCGAACCCCGCAGTCCCAAGGAGTCCGACATGAAGCGACTCATCCTCTCCGCCGCGCTGGCCTCGTCCCTCGCCGCCTTCGCCCAGGGCGCCCCGCCGCCGCCGGCCAAGGGCGCCCCGCCGCCGCCTCCGGGCAAGGCCGCTCCGCCACCCGCTCCCGCCAAGGGCCCGCCGCCGCCCGGTGGCGCCGCACCGGCCCCGGCTCCCGCCGCAGCCGCGCCTGCCGCCGCCCCGGCGCCCGCGCCGGCCATGGCGATGGACTGGACGAAGATGGGCCCGGCCTCCCGCAAGCCGAAGAACGAGGGCGCGGTGAAGAAGGAGATCACCGCGTGGCTCGCGGAGGAGGACAAGCTGTACGCGGCGAGGAACTGGAACGCGGTGCTCGACCGCATCGCCTACCCGGTGACGATGGTGACCGACGGCAGCAACGGCAGCGCCACCGCCCGCAGCGCGACGCGCGAGGAGTACCTCCAGGAGATGAAGCCCTTCTGGGACAACATGCCCGCGGACACGAAGATGAAGCACAAGTACTCCATCACCGTGCTGTCTGACGCGCTCGCCGCCATCACCGACGACTACACGATGACGATGGGCAAGACGAAGGTGAGCGCGCGCAACGCCGCGTGGGTGGTGAAGCAGGGCGGCGCGTGGAAGTGGCAGGCGATGATGGAGGCCGGCTGGGGCGACATGGGTGGCCCGCCGGCCGCCGTGCCCGCGCCGGCCGCGCCCGCGCCCGCCGCTCCGCCCGCGCCCGCCGCTCCGCCCGCGCCCGCCGCTCCGCCCGCGAAGGCGCCGCCTCCGCCCGCGCCGGCGAAGGCCCCGCCCCCGCCGCCCGCGGCGAAGTAACCCGCGCTCACGCAGGCGAGATGCACGACGGCCCGGGGTGACCCGGGCCGTTTCCTTTTCCGTCTCACGCCCGCCCCATCGTCAACGTCGTCGCGAAGGGCGAGACGCACGCCCACGGCTTCTCCCTCACAGACGACGAGGGAAGATTCGCGCATCCTCTCTCTGTCGAAGTCGGGCGCGCCGCTGGAGCGGCTGGCGGGAAAGAACGCCGACGTCGTCTCGGACCTCACCATCAACGGGAGGACGAGCGGCGGCACGGCTTCACGCGTGGCGACGGGAAGTCCACGGTGGCGGAAAGCAACGGCACAGGCTGGGCGGGTTGCTCCGCGCTGCTCCCGCACGGCCGGGCCTCGAGGCGGCTGGAGCCGAACGGCGAGCCCGAGTTCATCCTCGAGGACGCCCAGGGGCACCTCCGGGTGCCGTCAGCCGGGGCCTGAGCGCCCCTGTTCGGCGAGGAAGTCACCGAAGCGGCGCATCACGCGCTCGTGCATCAACGCCTGTGAGAAGCGGTACACCAGCCACGGCAGCCGCGGCTCGTAGCCGGTGAGCGCGGTCATCGCCGTCTCGCCGTCGAGCAGCACGCGGAACTCGAGGCGGCCGGGGCCCTTCGCGCGGTGCACCAACGCGCCGTCGGCGACCTGCAGCACGTAGCTGTCCGCCTCGGAGCGGCCGGGCAGGTGCCGCAGCACGAGGCTGCGCGCGCCGAAGGCGTGAATCGCGAAGACGCCGGGGCCTTCCTCGACGCGCGTGGCCAGCGCCGCGCCCGGCAGCCAGCGAAAGTACGCGCGCGCGAGCGCCTCGGCGCCCCAGCCCCTGGGGCGCACGTAGCGCTGCACCGAGCACACGCGCAGCCGCGGCTCGGCGGCGACCGGCGCTTCGCCCTGCCACGCCGGCCCATCGCGGCGGGTGCCAGGCGGCGCGTCCACCAGCTCGGCCAGCGCGGCCACCGGGTCGGGCCCACCGCCCACCAGCACCGACAGCGGCACGCCGCTCTTCTCGAGCAGCGCCTCACGCACGTCGGAAGGCCCGCAGCTGAAGAGCACCAGCCGCTTCGCGCCGCAGCGCTTCGCCGCGCGGGCCACGCTGTCGGCCAGCAGGCGGTCGAGGTCGTCCAGCGCGGCGCGGGTGAGGCGCGCGGGCGGCCGCCGCGCCTGCGCGAGCATCACCACCGTCTCGGCGCCGGCCAGCGCCACCTCGGCATCGGGAATGGACAGCAAGTCGCACGGCCACGGGCCGGACGTATGCGTCGCCGGCGGCGCCTCCCCGAGCGCGGGGGGCCGCAGCGCCAGCACCTCGTGCGTGCCGGACAGCCGGCGCGCCAGGGCCGAGCCCAGCGCGCCGGTGCCTCCTGCGATGACGATGCGTGCCACGACTGCCCAGGAGAGACGCGCGCGTCAGGCGAACGCGTCGGCGAGCGGCTTCGGCGCCAGGCGCACGTCCGACGAGCCCTGCGCCTCGCACTCCTTCGCCCACAGGTAGAAGCAGAGCATGAGGCTGAGCGGCATGGCGATCGCCAGGTTGACGAGAATCGGTTTGAGCAGCGTGGTGTTCGACTTCGCCATCCCCAGTACGTTGAGCGCGAAGGAGAAGACTCCGAAGAAGCGCTTCATGTGGTGTGGCCCCCGGGCGTTTCCGTTTCGGCGAGATGCCGGAACGGGAAGACGCGGGAGGACTCTAGCAGGGCGCCCTTCCCCGTGCGGGGTACGGAGGCTCGCCAGCCACGTCAGTAGGCGACCCCCGCCGACTTCGCCTTCTGCTTCACCGTCTCGAACACCTGCTCGTCGAAGCTGTCGCGCTTCGCCTCGGCGTTCTTCGCGAGCCACGCGTCGCGCTCCTTCGCCAGCTTCGTCATCTGGGCCTCGATGGCCTTGCGGTCCTTTGCTGCCTGCTCCACCGCGGCCTTGCGCGCCTCGGGCGACAGCTTCTTCAACTCGTCGGGGAGCGCGTCAGCGGGGAGGCCTTCGAGGCGCAACGGCTCGGCGGCGAGGTCGATCGCGCCGCCCCGCACCAGCCCGCCCAGGCCAGCGCCGGACTTCGTGGCGAAGGCCGCGCGGTCGGCGGCGGCGGACGCGGGCATGGCCGCGCGCTCGCGGGACACGGCGACGTTCTCCTCGCGGTCGAGCCGGTCGCCGGCGAACAGCGACGTGCTGGCCAGCTTCGCGTTCAGCTTCGCGAGGTCGGCGTCGTACGGGGTGCTGGTCGCCACCACGCCGCCCGTCTGCCCGATGGACGCGTAGGTGCCGTCGGCCAGGCGCGAGAGCGCGAGGAACTCCCGTTCGGTGTTCGGGTCGCCGCCGCAGCGAATGGTGTTCACCACGATGCCCTTCTCGATGGCCTTCTTCGCCCACGTCGCCGCATCGAAGCCGTCGCGGTAGTGCTGGCTGGGCGCGTCGCCGACGAGGAAGATCATCCGCGCCACGGGGCCCTCCGTCGTCCAGCTCATCTTCTCCACCGCGTCCGCGAGGCCCTTGCCGACGTGCTCGGGCGTGTCGCCGCCGCCGCCGGCCTGGAAGGCGCGCAGGTGCTGGTACACCGCGTCGAGATCGTCCGAGAGGTCGAAGGTCTGCGTGACGTACTCGTCGGTGCGGTCGCGGTAGGCCACCAGCCCGACGCGGATGCGCGGCGTCGGCTTGCCGGTCGCCATGCGGGACGCGATGGACCAGATTTTCTGCTTCGCGCCCTCGAGCAGCCCGCCCATCGAGCCGGTGGTGTCGAGGACGAAAGCGACCTCCAGCAGCGGGCGGCCGTCGGGGCGTTTCACCGGCCCGGGCGCGGGCTTCGCCTCGTCTGCCGGTGGCGGGGGCTGAGGCTCGGTGGCGGCGGCGGGGCCGGCGGCGAGCGCACCGGCGAGGACGAGGGCAGAGAGGAGTCGACGCATGATGGTTCCTTTCGTGGTGCGGGCTGGAACGCGCGGGCCCCGGAAACGATCTCCCCCTGCGGACCGCGCCGCGCTCGGGCATTCTTCGCCCCAACCCATGACGACCCGTACCTGCTCGGGCTGCGGCCAGACGCTCCCGCCGCACGCGCTCCACTTCCGCTTCGCGCTCGAGCTGGAGGGCGAACAGGAGGCGCTGGACGCGGCCCCGGGAGAGCACCCGAAGGAGGCGCTGGCCGCGCTCTTCGAGACGCTCGAGTACGCCGACGAGGCCGAGCTCGAGGCGCAGGTGCACTTCGAGGCGTCGGGGCTGTTGTGCCCGCGCTGCCGCCGCCGGCTTCTCGAAGCCATCGGCCGCGCACCGGTGGGGCCGCACTGACGCACGGGCGCTGCGCCCGCGCGCGTGCGACACTCTCCCGTGCATGGACTCGCCCATCGTCGGCATCGTGCTGTCGGGCGGCGGCGCGCGCGGCGCCTACGAGGTGGGCGTGCTGTCCGGCCTGTGCGAGGCGCTGGGCCATGCGCGCGGCGACCCGCCGCCCTTCCGCGTGGTGGCCGGCACCTCGGTGGGCGCCATCAACGGCGCGTGGGTGGTGGCCAACGCGAACTGCGGCGACCACGGCATCGAGGGGCTGGCGGACGTGTGGCGCGGCCTCTCGCTGAAGGACCACCTGCGCGTCGACCTCCTCGGGCTGCTCGGGTGGACGAGCCCGCTGCGCTTCCTGCGCAAGCCGAGGCGGGGCGACCTGGCCGAGCGCTTCGGCCGCTCGGTGCTCGACCCCACCGCGCTCGAGAAGCTGGTGGAGCGCGTCATCGACTGGCGCTCGCTGCACGCCAACATCGACGCGGGCGTGGTGCGCGCCTTCGTGGTGGCGGCGCTCCACATCGGCACCGGCGTCACCACCCTGTTCACCGAGATGGCGCCGGGCGTGTCGTTCCACCCGAGCCGGCACCCGCGGCGCGTCGCGAAGCGGGGGCGCATCCAGGCCGAGCACGTGCTGGCGTCGGCGGCGATCCCCGCGCTCTTCCCCGCGCGCCGCATCGGCCTGTCGTACTTCGTCGACGGCGGCCTGCGCTTCAACACGCCCATCGCCCCGGCCATCCGCGCCGGCGCCGACAAGCTGGTCGTCGTGTCGCTGCGGCCGCAAGCCGAAGGCCCGCCCGACGTCGACACCGCGGGCGTCAGCGAGAGCTACCCCAGCCCCGTCTTCCTCGCCGGCAAGCTGCTCAACGCGCTGCTGCTCGACCCGGTGGAGTACGACCTGCAGGTGCTGCACGGCTTCAACCGGGTGATGGACGTGCTCGACGCGACGCTGGCCGGGCCCGACCGCGCGCGCTTCGACGCGGCGCTCGTGAAGGAGCGCGGCATGAGCTACCGGAACATCGACACCCTGGTGTTCGAGCCGTCGCGCAGCATCAGCGTCATGGCGGGCGTACACCTGCGCGACCACGGCGGGCAGTGGCAGGTGGGCCGCTTCTACGACTGGCTCCTGTCGCGCGCGGCGCTCACCGAGGCCACGTGGGAAGCGGACCTCGCCAGCTACCTGATGTTCGACGGGAGCTGGGCCGAGCGCCTCATCGAGCTCGGGCGCGACGACGCGCTCGCCCGGCGCGACGAGATCCGCGCCTTCTTCGGCAAGTGACGCGGCGTCAGGAGTGAAGCGTCGCGCCGAGCGCCGCCGTCGCGCCCGCCACGTCCGAAAACATGAGCGCGATGCCGTGCCGCCCGTCGGCCCCGGGCATGACGTGCACCACGCGCGCCTCGAAGGCCAGGGTGCGATTCAAGTGCTTGAGCTCGAACGTGAGGATGAGGGTGCTGTTGAGCGGCAGGGGCTTCGGGCTCCACACGAAGACGCCGCCCCGGCTGTACTCCTTGTCCCAGGCCTGCTTCCAACTCGCGGCGTCGTCGAAGGCGAACGTGAAGGGGTCGTCCTTCTTCGCCGGGTCGCGCAGCGGCGGCACCAGCTCCGCCATCACCTCGGTGCCCAGCAGGTAGCGCACGCCGAAGCCGGACTTCACCACCTGGCGCAGCTCCGGCGGCACCACCACCTGACGGGCCACCACGCCCTCGATGTACACCTGCACCTCGCCGGGCAGCGTCACCTCGAGGTGTACGCGCGTGCCGGGCTTCGGGCTGGAGTTGGCCAGCACGAACAGGCCGGTGGCCGACACGTCGTTCGTCAGCCCCGTGCTGCTGAAGCCCTTCCCCTTCTCGCCGTACCGCACCTTGAGCCGCCGGCCGTGGCGCCGGGCTTGTCGCTTCTCCATGTCCGTCCCCTGCGCCAGCATCGCGCGAAACGCGGGGAACGTCGAAAACTCCCGCGCCCCGACGGCGCGGCTCAGGCCGCGGGCGGAGGCGGCACCAGCACGCGCTCGACGGCCGGTCCGCCGGCGCCTCCCGCAACAGGTGCTGGCCGACCTCGCGAACCACGTTTCGTGCACCGGGCTCTCAGCGGCGGTACTCATTCCCCCATGAACGCCCCGACGCCAGCGCCAGCCGTCACGCCCGGGCCCACGTGGGACCCCGTCTGCAACATGACGGTGGTGCGCGGGCAGGCGAAGGGCGGCGCGCACGCGCACGACGGCGTCGAGTGGTGGTTCTGCAACCCGAAGTGCCGCGACAAGTTCGCCGCCGCGCCGGACAGCTGGTTCGACGGGAAGGACCCGGTGTGCGGCATGCGCGTGGACAAGCGCGCGCCGCCGGCCACCGTCGCGCACGGCAAGCACACGTACTTCTTCTGCAGCGACGCCTGCGCCGCGAAGTTCGCCGCCGAGCCCGACGGCTCCATCGAAGCGCAGCGCGCCGCGGCGGCGCCTCCGCCCGCGCCGGCCGGCACGGTGTGGATATGCCCGATGTGCCCCGAGGTGCGGGAGACGAAGCCGGTGCCCTGCCCGGTGTGCGGCATGGCGCTCGAGCCCGAGACACCGTCGCTGGAGGCCGCCGGGCCCAACCCCGAGCTGCTCGACATGCAGCGCCGCTTCGTGGCGGGCCTCGTCTTCTCGGCGCCCCTGGTGGTGCTGTCGATGGGCGAGATGCTGCCGGGCGCGGTCGGGCACACGCTGGCCACCGCCGCGTGGAGCCCGTGGGCGCAGCTGGCGCTGTCGCTGCCGGTGGTGGTGTGGTGCGGCGCGCCCTTCTTCCAGCGCGCGTGGACGAGCCTCAGGTCGCGGCGCTTCAACATGTTCACCCTCATCGGGCTGGGCACCTTCGTGGCGTTCGCCTTCAGCCTGGTGGCGCTGCTCTTCCCCTCGCTGCTGCCGCCGTCGGTGGCCGGCCACGGAGGGCGGCCGGCCGTCTACTTCGAGTCGTCGGCCGTCATCATCACCCTGGTGGCGCTGGGGCAGGTGCTCGAGCTCCGCGCGCGGGCCCAGACGTCGAAGGCGCTCGAGGCGCTGATGCAGCTCGCGCCCAGCACCGCGCGGCGCGTGCGGGCCGACGGCGGGGACGAGGACGTGCCGCTCGACGCAGTACACCCGGGCGACCGGCTGCGCGTGCGGCCCGGCGAGAAGGTGCCGGTGGACGGCGTGGTGCTGGAAGGGAAGAGCGCCGTCGACGAGTCGATGGTGACGGGCGAGAGCGTGCCGGTGGAGAAGGTGCCGGGTGCGGCGGTGGTGGGCGGCACCGTCAACGGCACCGGCGGCTTCGTGATGCGGGCCGAGAAGGTGGGCAAGGACACGCTGCTCGCGCGCATCGTGCAGCGCGTCGCCGAGGCGCAGCGCAGCCGCGCGCCACTGCAGAAGCTGGCGGACCGGGTCGCGGCCATCTTCGTGCCGGCGGTGGTGTCGGTGGCGGTGGTGACGGCGCTCGCGTGGCTCGCCTTCGGGCCCGAGCCGAAGCTGGCGCACGCGCTCGTCAACGCGGTGGCCGTCCTCATCATCGCGTGCCCCTGCGCCCTGGGCCTCGCGACGCCCATCTCGGTGATGGTGGCGGTCGGCCGCGGCGCGCGGCTGGGCGTGCTCATCCGCGACGCCGAGGCGCTCGAGCGACTCGCCGAGGTGGACACGGTGGTGGTGGACAAGACGGGCACCCTCACCGAGGGGAGGCCGACGCTGACGGCGGTGCGCGCCGTCGCCGGTGACGAGGCGGCGCTGCTCGAGGCGGCGGCGTCGGTGGAGCGCGGCAGCGAGCACCCGCTGGCCTCGGCCATCGTCGAAGGCGCCCGCGTCCGTGGTGCAATGCCGCGCGAGGTGACGGACTTCTCGTCGGTGACGGGCCAGGGCCTGTCCGCGACGCTGGACGGTGCGGAGGTGCTGGTGGGCCACGAGGCCTTCCTCGGCTCGCGCGGCGTGGACGTCACGGCGGCGAAGGACGACGCGGCGGCGTGGCGCGCGCTGGGCCGCACCGTCGTGTTGGTGGCGCGCGGCGGGCAGCTGCTCGGCGTCCTCGGCGTGGAGGACCCGGTGAAGGCGACGACGCCCGAGGCGCTGGCCGCGCTGAAGGCCGACGGCGTGCGCGTGGTGATGCTCACCGGCGACGCGCGCGCGACGGCCGAGGCGGTCGCCAGGCGGCTGGGCATCGACGAGGTGCACGCCGAGGTGCGGCCCGACGGGAAGCTGGCGGTGGTGAAGGCGCTCGAGGCGCAGGGCCGCGTGGTGGCGATGGCGGGCGATGGCGTCAACGACGCGCCCGCGCTGGCCGGCGCGGCCGTCGGCATCGCCATGGGCGCGGGCACCGACGTCGCGCGCGAGACGGCGCAGGTGACGCTGGTGAAGGGCGACCTCCGCGGCATCGTCCGCGCGCGGCGGCTGGGGCGCGCGACGGTGCGGAACATCCGCCAGAATCTCGCCTGGGCGTTCGGCTACAACACGCTGGGCGTGCCGGTGGCCGCGGGCGTGCTGTTCCCTTTCCTCGGGCTGCTCTTGAGCCCCATGCTGGCCGCGGCGGCGATGAGCCTCTCGTCGGTGTCCGTCATCAGCAACGCGCTGCGGCTGCGCAGCGTGCGGCTGTGACGGTTGGGCTTGTCGGGACGCGCGACGGACGCCGGAGCTGAAAGAGCGCGTCGTCGAGTCGCGCCTGACGCAGCCGTGCTGGCATCGCCCAGCCCCCCGGCGCCACGAGAGGACCGGGACACCGGCAGCGCCGCCGGCCGCCCGCGCCCGTCCACCTCGAGGCCTGCGCCGCGCCGCGCCCGTGTTAGCTGTCCCTTCATGCTCCGCCCCGCCCTCGCCTGCCTGTTGCTGCTCGCCGCCTGCAAGAAGGGCCCGCCCGCGGCGGCCCTCGACGCCGGCCCGCTGC
Source organism: Myxococcota bacterium (assembly GCA_040755835.1). Taxonomy (GTDB): domain Bacteria; phylum Myxococcota; class Myxococcia; order Myxococcales; family Myxococcaceae; genus JADLDB01. Next base: position 26,032 of record JBFMAB010000113.1, on the reverse strand, counting down.
CCGCGCCCGCTCCCCGCCTCGTCTCCGTCGGCCCGCGGCTGCTCTCCAACCAGACCTCGCAGCCGGTGGCGGTGCAGGGCGAGCGCCTCGTCGCCGGCCTCTCGCTCGCGCTCGGGCCGCCCGTCTCGCGCGACTTCCCTCTGTCCGTCCTCGACGAGCGCCACGCGTACGCGCGGCTGCCGGCGCACCTCGAGCTGGGTGCCGCCGCCGAGGTGCCCGTCACCGCGACGCTGAAGGCCGCGTCCGGCCCCACGCCGACGGGCACCGCGACGCTCGCCTTCGCGAACGACACCGGCTTCCCCGACCTCGTCGGCCTCGCCCTGTCGCCCGACGGCGCGCGGGCCGCCGCCATCTCCACCACCGAGGACCGCCTCTACGTCCTCGAGCTGGCGACGGGCGCGGTGCACGCGGTGCCCACGGCCGACGGGCCCACCGCGGTGACGACGTGGGTCGACGCCGAGGGCCGCGCGTCGTGGCTCATCGCGCACCAGTTCGCACCGGTGCTGCAGCTCATCGCCATCGACGGCGAGGCGTCGTCCATTGTACCCGCGCCGGCGTACGCGAGCGGCCTTCTCGTCGATGGCGACGTCGCCTTCGTCGCCGAGCAGGCCCGCGACAGCGTCGCTGCCATCTCTCTCGTCGAGCGCCGCGAGCTGTGGCGCACGCCGGTGGCGCCCAACCCGCGCGAGCTCGAGCTGACGGCCGCGGGCCTCGCGGTCGGCTCGCAGCAGGCGGGCCTCGTCGAATGGCTCGACCCCGCCACCGGAGCGCCGTCGTCCGCCGTGCAGCCCGGGCCCGGCGTCTCCATCGTCGGCGGCGGCACCGAGAAGTACGGGCGCTACGTCATGGGCGGCAAGGCGGTGCGCGACCTCGCGTGGTCCGGGAAGCTGAAGGTGCTGTTCGTCTCCAGCATCGGCCCGAACGTCGGCCCCAACCCCGACAGGCTCGAGGTGAGCATGAACGGCGGCGTGGGTGTGGTGGACGAGAAGGGCTGGCGCCGCCACCTCGGCTTCGGCGCGGGCGTCACCGAGGCGCTGGTGCTCGACGACGCGGCGGGGCTCCTCTACGCGACGGACGTCGGCCTCGGCCTCGTGCGCGTGCTGGACGCGAAGGAGCTGGCGACGTCCGACGACGGCGCGCGCAACGCGCTGCTGCAGGAAGTCGCGCTGCCGGTCGCCGACGGCTTCCCGCTGGTGCGCCGCGCGGTGGACTTCAACGTCAACGGGCGCGCCGGCCCGTCGCTCCACTCGGGCCCGCGCGCCGCCGTCCTCTCGAAGGACCGGAAGACGCTGTACGTGCTCAACCGCTTCACCGGCACGCTGGCCACCATCGACGTCGAGCGCGCGGCGAAGAAGCAGGCGAAGTGGAAGGGCCAGGTGCCGCTGGCGAAGGTGCTGGGCCAGGCGCAGCGCCGGCAGGGCCAGGTGCTGTACTTCGCCGACCTCGGCCGCACCGCGATGAGCTGCGACGCGTGCCACCTCGAGGGCCACACCGAAGGCATCTTCTTCGAGAAGACGCAGCCGATGCGGGTGTACCGCTCGTCCACCGTGCGCGGCAGCCGCGAGACGCCGCCGTACTTCACGCCCGCGTCCACGAAGAGCCTCGGCGAGACGGCCGACGTCGTCGGCGGGCGCAACCGGTACCACAACCCCAACCCGACGCCGCAGGAGGTGGACGCGCTGGCGCTCTTCACCGCGCTCATCCCCACGCTTCCCAACCCGTTCGTCGGCGATGACGGCGCGCCGTCTGAGACGCTGGCGCTGCCCGACGGCGCCACCGGCCACCCGCGCGCGGGCCTCCACCTCTTTGAAGGCAAGGCCGGCTGCGTGGAGTGCCACCCGGCGCCGCACTTCACCACCGACCAGGATCCGGCCACGCGCGGGCGCTTCCTCGACGTCGGCACGCCGCGCGTGCTGCCGCTGCGCGAGGACCTGCAGGACGCCACCTTCCGCGGCTTCGCGCCGCCGTCGCTGCTCGGCTGCTGGGACGTCTTCCCCATGCTGACGACGGGCCTCGCCGGCCTCGAGGTGCGCCCCGACGAGAGCGTCGGCGTCTCCACCCGCTTCCCGCTGCGCGTCGCGGTGGAGCGCTGGGCGCCCCGGCACGGCCGCGCCGACCAGCTGTCCGAGACCGAGCGCAACGACCTGCTCGCCTACCTGCTGTCCCTCTAACCTTGCGCGTGCGCCGATGAGCACCGTCCTCGCAGACAAGTACGAAGTCCTCGAGCGGCTCGCGGTGGGCGGCATGGCCGAGGTCTTCCTCGCGCGCGTGCGCGGCCCCGCGGAGTTCGAGCGCCGGCTCGTCATCAAGCGCGTGCTGCCCACGCTCGCGACCGAGCCGGAGTTCAACCGGCTCTTCGAGCTCGAGGCGCGCTACGCGGCGCTCATCGAGCACCCCAACGTCGCGCAGGTGTTCGACTTCGGCCACGACGCCGAGGGCCGCCCATGGCTGGCGATGGAGTACGTCGACGGCGCCAGCGTCCGCGCGCTGCTCCGGGCGGGCGCCAGGCGCGACGAGGCGGTCGACGCGCGGCTGGTGGCGCACGTCTTCGCCCGCGCCGCCGAGGGGCTCGCGGCCGCCCACGACCTGGTGGACCCGCAGACGCGCGCGCCGCTGCACCTCGTGCACCGTGACGTCAGCCCCGACAACGTCCTCGTCTCGCGCCTGGGCGCGGTGAAGGTGTCGGACTTCGGCATCGCGCGCGCGACGGTGAAGGCGGGCACCACGCGGCCGGACCAGATGCGCGGGAAGCTGAGCTACCTCTCGCCCGAGCAGCTCCTCGGCGAGCCCCCGACGTCCGCCGTCGACGTGTGGGCGCTGGGCGTGTGCCTCTTCGAGGCGCTGGCCGGCCAGCGGCCCTTCCCCGAGGGGAACGAGGGCCAGACGGTGAACGCCATCATCTCGGGGCAGCGGCCGGTGCTGACGGACTTGCGGCCCGGGTGCCCGAAGCCGCTCGTCGAGGTGGTGGACGCGTGCCTCGCGGTGGATCCGGCGCGACGCATGCCCGACTGCCACGAGGTCGCGCTCGCGCTGGACCGCTTCCTCTCGTCGAGCGGCGGGCCCATCACCACGGCGATGGTCGGCGCGTGGGTCGACCGGCTGGCGCCGCCGAAGCCGGCCGTGTCGCCGAAGCCCGCGCGGCTGCTGCCCGAGTTGGGGACGCCCTCGCCCGAACGCGACGCGCGGAAGCAGCACCGCTGGGACCCGGGCGAGCGGCCGCCCGTGCGCGATCGCTCCCCGATGCCGCGGAGCCCGCAGGAGCCCGACGACTTCGTGCCCACCAGCGCCCTGTCGGCGCGCGTCGCTGCGATGGAGCCCCGCACCGGCGACCCGCTCGCCCCGGACGCGGCGCGCGTCGCCGCGATGGATCCCAGCGTCGGCGACCCGCTCGCCCCGAACGCGGAGCGCGTCGCCGCGATGGAGCCCAGCGTCGGCGACCCGCTCGCCCCGAACGCGGAGCGCGTCGCCGCGATGGAGCCCAGCGCCGGCGACCCGCCCGCCCCCGACACGGCGCGCGGCTCCGGCGGAGCGCGTCCGCGCGAGCCATCGACGCCCCACGCCGGAGCGGGACCCGACGTCGCGCAGCCGGAGACACTGCACGGCGCGGGCCGGCAAGACACCGCGCCGGCACGGCAAGACGCGCCTGGGCACGCGGGCCCGCGACCGCCAGGTGCCGCGGCCGCCGCGCGCGGACGGGGCCGCTGGCTCCTCGCGGTGGCGGCTGCCGTGGTGCTGGGCGGCGTCGGCGCGTGGCGGTGGCGCGTCACGCACCCGCCGGAGCCGGAGCCGGCGCGCGTGGTGGTGACCAGTTCGCCGTCGGGCGCGCGCGTCCGCCTCGACGGGAAGGACGTGGGCCGGACACCGTGGGCCGGCGACCACCGCGGCGTAGCGCCCTTCGAGGTCGAGGTGTCCGCCCCCGGCTACGCGCCGTACCGGCAGACGCTCCCGCCGGGCGAGGCGTCGTCGGTGTCTGTCACGCTGCAGCGCAAGCGTTGACCCCGGGACCATCGGGTTGGTCGTCGAGCTGCGCCGGGACGAGCGACGCCGGGCTCGGGGCGAACGGCGCTCATCAACGCTAGTGGGTTCGAGGTCAGCCGCTTCGTTACTGCGGCCAGACGATGCGGCCGGCCGCGCCGTTGGCACCCTGCTCGGTGTGGCAGCTGTTGCAGTCGCCGCTCATCTGGGGCGTGTCCATGAGCAGCATTTGGCCCTGTGCGTTTTTCACGCGCGCCTTGTACGGCAGCGCCACGCCCGCGGCCGTGGAGTTCGAGAAGAAGTTCCCCGACGGCGAGCGCACCGGCATCGTCAGCGCGATGTTGCCGTTCGCGTCGATGATCTCCACCACCAGGCCGGCCGGCGGCATCGCATCGCAGTTGTCCTGCTCGTGCGTCGACGGGTACACCGTGCCCATGAAGTAGTACGCCCGGAACGGCTCCCGCGTCTTGTGGCACGCGACGCACGCCTGGCCCGGGTTCATGTGCGCGCTGCCGCGGTCGCCCCCGGTCCACTTCACGTTGCTGGTGCAGGTGGTGGGTGCCGGGCCCGCGTCGGGGTTGCCCACGCCCGCGTCGGGCACCATTCCGCAGGCTTCCTCGGGCATGCCGGCGTTCACCCAGGCGCTGAAGGCGTCCACCTCGGTCGTGGTGGCGCGTACGGCGGGCGCAGGCGGCATGGGCGCAGCCGTCGCCTGCATCCGCACGAGGCTGCGCTCGGCAATGGTGGTGTTCGCGTACGACGGCGACGGCGCGAGGAGATCCGCGCGGCTCAAGAGCGGGAAGGATGCACCGCCAGTCAGCGGCCTGCCGTGGCACGACGTGCACTTCGTGGCGAGCAGGTTCGCGACACCACAGTTGAGGCCCGCGAAGTCGCCGCTCGACGTTCCGCCGCCATTGCCAGAGCCGCCGCCGGTGCTACCACCGGAGCCACCACCCGTCCCACCGTCCGTGTCTCCGACGCCGATGGCGCCACCACACCCCACCGCGAACAAGACGGCCACCACCACGACGCTGCGACGAATCATGCTCGTTGCACTCCGCTCGGCCCCTTGAAGGCGGATGCGTAGCAGCAGCGAGAGCGCGCTGTCGACGGGTCGTTTTCACCCGTGGCGTTTGGACACACCGCCGCGCCTCGCGCGCCGGGTGAGTGCTGTTGCCGCTGCGCGGAGCGAAGCGCGCCAGTCACCAGCCCATGCGCTCGGTGACGACGACGTCCAGCATGCGGTGCCACGTCGGCCAGTCGTGCGGCACGTCCTGGCCCCACAGGTCGAGCCAGTGCGGAATGCCCTTCGCGCGCAGCGTGGCGGCGAAGGACTCCGTCTCCCACGGCTCCTCCCACTGCCCGCGGCCGGTGAGGAGGTGGATGCGCGTGTCGTGGCGCAGCCGCTCCAGCGTCGGGCCTTCGGGCATGTTGGGCACGTACCAGGCCGGAGAGTGCAGGTAGACGGACTCGTCCGAGTAGCCGTGGAGCCAGTGCCCCAGCTGGTACATGCCGCTCATGCCGATGAGGGACCAGTAGAGGTCCGGGCGCCGGAAGAGCGCGTCCGCCGCGAAGTAGGCGCCGAAGCTGGCGCCGCCGATGGCCACGCGCGCGCCGTCGTCGTGCAGCGCGCGGCGGATGTGCGGCACGACCTCCTCGTCGAGGTATTCGGAGTACGCGGCGCTGCGCCGCGCCTTCTCGGGCAGGTCGACGCCGTCGGCGCACCAGGACCACGGGGTGATGGTGTTGACGGAGAAGACCGTCACCCGACCGGCCTCGATGTGGTGGGCGATGGCGCCGATGAGGCCGCGCTGCTCCGCCTCGAGGAAGTCTGCCTGCCAGGTGGGGATGAGGAGAAGCGCCGGCCCCCAGTGCCCATAGCGGACGATGGGCATGTCCATGCCGGTGCGGTGGCTGTACCAGCCGAAGAGCTCGCGGTGCATTCGACTTCGCATCAAAGGCGCGAGCGAGAGGGCCGTCAAAGCGGACGACCTCGACCTGCCATCGTACGAAGCGCGACGTCAGCGTCGACGGCCGCGCCGAGGTGCGGCGCCGGCCTGGCGCCGTGCCAGCCGTGGCGAGCTCCGCGTACCGCGCCCTCGAGCCGGGCCGAGGCGCGTCAGGGCGAGACGACGATGGTTCCGCGGTCGCCGACCGCGACGGTCCTCCCTGCCCCGAATGTGACTGCGCGCAGGTCGTTGTAGTTGGACGTCGGCATCAAGGTCCACTCGGAGCCCGTGGGGGACGTCATGATGGTCCCGACGATGCCGACGGCGGTGAACCGCTGGTCGGTGTAGCCGACACCGTACAGGTCCAACGACTCGCCCACCGAGAATGCCTCCCAGGCCGTACCATCGACGGACGTGGCGGCGCCGTACGGCAGACTTGCTTCGGCAGAAGCCGTGTCACCCACCGCGACGAACCGGCCGGCCCCGTAGGTCACCGCGAAGAACTTGGTGAGAAGACCACCCTTTGCTTCCTGCCAGGCGTCCCCGTCCTCGGAATAAACAATCGGCGGGGAATCGTAATAGCCCGGAGGGACGCCGTTGGAGGCGTCCACGAGCGGACCTGCCACCGCGACGAACTGGCCGCCGCCCCAGGCCACGGCAGACAAATCGCGGGACGTACCGCTCTTGGACTCCTCGGACCACGTCGCTCCGACGTCGTGAGACACCCGCACCTCGGCGCTCGGGCCGACGGTCACCAGCACGCCTTCGCCGCCCGCGAGGCCGAACACCGGGTACTGGGCGCCGACCTGGAAGCGCTCCCAGGCCACACCGTCGGTCGAACGCAAGAAGATGCCCGAGCTGGTGACCGCGACGAAACGTCCGTCCACGTACTGGACCGCCACGAAATCGTCACCGACGTCGACGGACAAGGGCTCCCAGGTGAGCCCGTCCGTGGATGTGAGGGCGAAACCCCGGTCGCCCAACGCCACGAACCGGCCCGCGCCAAAAGCCACCCCGCGGAGCGTGTAGACGGGCCAGCTGCTCTGGGTCTGCCACGTGGTGAGGTCGCTCGAGGTGAGAATCAGGTCGCTGTCGCCGACCACGACGTACCGTCCTCCGTCCATGCCGATTCCGAGCAGCCGGTACACATCGGTGACCTCCCCGATTCGAGTCCCGGTCCACGTCACGCCGTCGGTCGAGGAATAGACCCTGGAATACCCTCCCACGGCGACGAAGCGCTCGCCGTCGTATTCGACGTCGTCCAGCTCGATGGCCCCCGTGTCGTGGCGCGTCCAGTCGATGCCGTCCTCCGAGACGAACGCGTCGCCTTTCGCACCCACGGCCACGAATTTCCCGGCCGCCCACACCACGTCGCGCAACGCCTGGTCGATGTCGTCGTCCCTCGGCCCGGCGACCCAGGTCACCCCGTCATCGGAGTACCCGGAACCGCGGAAGTTCCCCACGACGACGTACCTCCCATTTCCGTAGGCGACACCGTCGAGCACGATCGATGGGGACAGCCAGTTCCCGGTCTGGCTCGAATACCCCTTGCGCTCCCAGGTCTCGCCGTCGGTCGACGTGGTCACGGAGCCCTCGGACCCGACAGCGACCCACCGTCCGCCCCCGTACACGACCGCGCGCAGCGTCGGACTCCCGAAACTGAGCTGGGGCGCGTACCGCCAGGTGAGGCCGTCGTCGGACACGAGCCGCGCCCCTTTGTCCCCCACCGCGACCACCTTCTCCGGCGAGGCCGCGACTTCGTACAGCGACGCGCCGGGCAGGATCGGCACGTGGGACCACGTCTTGCCGTCTTCCGACGTGCGCAGCCCGCTGCCACCCACGCTGGTGGCGACCCACCGGCCCTTGAAGGCCGCCACGTCCGTGAACTTGGCGGACGTGAAGACGATGGGCCACGGCTTGCTCGAACTCGCGTCCGCACCCCTGCACGCGGAAAGCGACAACAGCGAAAACCCAGCGACCAGAACACGCGGCGGTATGACGTTCATGGGAATTTCGTAGTGCGACCGGGGCAGCACGCGCAATGACCGCCTCGGGTTGCGTCCAGCGCACGAGCGCGCTTGCAGGCGTCCTCTGGGAAACACCAGGAGCGCACGTCCGCCAGCACCATGGCATCGGGGGCGACGACCCCTGGTGCGCCCTGTACACTGTGCCTCGTGGCGTCCGCCCGCCTCCTCGTCGTCTGCGCGCTCATCGCCCCGCTCGCGGGCTTCGCGCAGGAGGTAGGCGTCGTGCCGGCGACCCGGCGCGTGCTGCCGTCGACGCCGGTGCCCGCGACGCGCGGCATCACCCTCGAAGCGGCCAGAGACGAGTGGGAGGCGTACCAGGTGCTGGTGCGGGGCGCCGCACCGCTTCACGGCCTCGACGTCGCCGTCAGCGACCTCGTCGGCCCGGGCGGCGCCGTCATCCCCGCCGCGGCGCAGCGCCTCTACCGCGAGTGGCCCGTCACGGTGACGACGCCTTCGACGGGCGGGGTGACGTTCCACCTGCGTGTCGCGGGCCGTTACCCCGATCCGCTGGTCCCGCTGCGTGACCCGTACGACGGCAGCGGGCGCCCGGTCGGTGCGCCCTTCGACCTGCCCGCCGACGAGACGGGCATCGTGCTGGTGGACGTGCACGTCCCCGCATACGCGGCGGCGGGCCGGTACCATGGCTCGGCGACGGTGACTGCCGCCGGCGGCTTCTCCGCGCGGCTCGACGTCACCCTCATGGTATGGGACTTCTCGCTCGCCCGACGCACCGTCGGCACCTCCTTCGGCTTCTCCGACAAGACGGCCCGCTTCCACCGCGCGCGGGACGGCGGCGCGGGCCTGGCCCACATCCGTGACCGCTACCTCGACGCGCTTCACGAGCACCGCGTCGACCCCACCACGGTGTACGGGCCGGTCTCGTTCACCTTCGACGGCGGCGTGCTGCAGCCGGTGGACTGGACGGCGTACGACTCGGCGGTCGGGCCCTTCCTCGACGGCACGCGCTTTTCGGACGGTGTCGGCGTCACGCGCTTCGACCCCGGCCTCTTCCGCCCCGGCTTCGGCACCGGCGGCCTGAGCGAGGCCGAGTACCAGCAGGCGGCGCGCGCCTTCGCGGCTCACCTCGAGGAGAAGGGCTGGTGGGACCGCGCCTACGTCTACGCCCGGGACGAACCATGGCAGGTGCCCGGCGCGGACGAAGCCTACGCGAACATCGCCCGCGACGTGCGGCTGCTGCTCGAGGCCTCACCCGCGTGGCGCTTCAAGACGCTGGTCACCAGCCCCTACGACGCACGGCTGGACGGCCTCGTCGGCATCTGGTGCCCGGTGACGACGATGTACGACGACTGGTGGTGGATGACTGCGCCGAAGCCCGGCTGGGACGACTACTCCCCGCGGCTCGCGCAGGGCGAGGAGCTGTGGTTCTACGTCTGCAACGCGAACCTGCCGCCCTACGCGACGTACGACATCGACACCACCATCGGCTACGAGCCCCGCATCGCCAAGTGGGGCGCCTGGTACGAGCGCGGCAGCGGCTTCCTCTATTGGAGCGTCGACTTCTGGCCGAAGGACGACCCGTGGAACGTCCTCTGCGACGCCGACGAGTTCCCCGGCTTCGAATGCCGCGATGGCGACGGCTTCCTCCTCTACCCCGGCGACCACGACGGCACCGCGGGCGGGCGTGGCTCGCCGCCCTCCGTCTCCCTCGACGGGCCAGTGGTGAGCTACCGGCTGAAGCAGGTGCGCGACGGGCTGGAGGACTGGGAGCTGTTCCGCCTCGCCACCCGGCTGGGCGCCGAGGCCTTCGCGCGCCAGCAGGTGCGGCGCGCCTACGCGCGCTTCGGCGACTTCTTCCTCGAGGACTGCCGCGACCCCAAGCTGCACTGCCCCGAGCGGCAGCCGTGGACGCTGGACGAGGACGTGCTGCTCGACGCCCGGCGGCAGGTGGCGCTCAAGGTGCAGCACCTCGTGCACCCGGACCCCGAGGCGCCGGCAGTGGCGGCACCGCCGCCCGCGCCGGATGGGTGCCACTGTGCCGCGTCGAATGGCGCGGTGGCGCTCGCGGCGTGGCTCCTCTTCCGACGCCGTACGCGGCGTTGAGCGTGGCGTCCCATGCCCCGCGCGGCCCCCGCCTCGCCGTCCCGAGCGCTCCCGGCGAGGCTGTGCTCGCTGCGGCCGGGGGTGGAGCTTCGGCTCCTCTTCAGGGACGAAGTCCGGAGCACCGAGGCGGTCTCGCGGCGGCGGCCCTTCGAGGCCCGGCCCCCTTGCGTGGCGCGGCCTGCCCCCATCCGCTTTCGGTGCCGGCTCATGCTGTCTTCGCGGCCAGCCGCGCTGGACGTCACACGTCGAACAGCACGCCGGGGTTGAGCAGCGCGTCCGGGTCCCACGCGCGCTTCACCGCCTTGAGGGCCTCGCCGAAGAGGCCGGGCCGTTCGCGCTCGTACCAGGGACGATGCACGCGGCCGACCGCGTGATGATGCGTGATGGTGCCGCCCTGCCTCGCCAGCGCGTCCGACGCCGCGCGCTTCAGCTCGAGCCACTGCTCGGCCTCGGCGCCGCGCCGCCCGCGCCCGAGGAAGGTGAAGTACGGCGCCGGCCCGTCCGGGTAGACGTGCGTGAAGCGGCACGTCACCACGCCGCCGCCGCACACGCGCTCGAGCGCTCCGCGCACCGCGTCGGTCACCTCGGCGTACAGCGCCGGGAAAGCCTTCCACGTGCACGCCGTCTCGAAGGTGTCGGCGATGACGCCCAGCTTCAGCATCGCGTCCTGCAGGTACGGCCCGCGCAGGAAGGACGAGCGCCACGCGTCGGCCGCGTCGCCGGTGCGCGCCTTCTCCGCGTCGTCGCGCAGCACCTTCCCCTTTGGGCAGCGGCCGCCGTGCGCCTCGGCCAGCGCCACCGCGCGGTCGAGGAAGGGCGCGACCGAGGCGTCGGCCGACTCGAAGCCCAGCACCAGCACGCTGGAGCCGTCGGCACAGACGCCGTTCAAGAAGGCCTCCTGCGCGTCCAGGAGCCGGCAATTCGCGGGGAAGAGGCCGGACTGCGCCACGGCGCGCGTCGCGTCGACGGCCCGCGCGAAGTCGTCGAAGTGCACGCTGGCGCCGCCGCGGAAGACGGGCCGCGGGCGAATCCGCATCCACGCCTCGGTGATGACGCCCAGCGTCCCTTCGCTGCCGAGCAGCAGCCGGTTGGCGTCGGGGCCGGCACCGGACGCGGGCACCGTCGGCGTCTCCAGCGCCCCACGCGGCGTGACGGCGCGCAGCGCCTGGGTGAGGTCGTCGATGTGCGTGTAGACGGTGGCGAAGTGGCCGCCCGCGCGCGTGGCCAACCAGCCGCCGAGGGACGAGTACTCGAAGGACTGCGGGAAGTGGCGCAGCGTGAAGCCGTGCGCGCCGAGCTGCTGCTCCAGCGCGGGCCCGAGCACGCCGGCCTGCACGCGCGCGACGCGGCTCACGTCGTCCAGCTCCAACACCCGGTCCAGCTTCGCGAGGTCCAGCGTGACGGCGCCGCGGTGGGAAGGGCCCAGGCGCGGCTCCACGCCGCCCACCACCGACGAGCCGCCGCCGAAGGGGACGACGGCGAGGTGGTGCGCCGCGGCGGCCTCCAGCACCACGACGACTTCCGCTTCGCTGCGCGGGAAGGCGACGAGGTCCGGCGCCGACGCGAAGTCGCCGCGAAAACCGCGCAGGCGGTCGACGTAGCTCTTGCCCATGGCGTGCGCGGCGCGGACGAGCGGCTCCGCGGTGGCAAATCCCCGCAGCGCCGGCGGTACCTCCACGCGCGGCGCGGGAATGCGCGGCTCGGCGGGGGCCTCGGGCTCCAGCGACCCGAAGAAGGCCTCGGCGCGCGCGCGCGAGTCCTCGAGTGGATCCGCCGCGTCCGCATCACCCCAGCCCCAGAGATTGCGCGCCATGCGGCCTGCGACCGTACTCGCCTGCGCTCGCACTGGGGAGCGGCGCTGCGCGTGTGATGGGCCGCGTCGAGCGAGCTGCTGCGCGGCGGGCCGATGGCAGTGCCGGCTGCGCCGCGCGACGCACCGCCGCATCGGAACCGTGCCAGACTGCGGACTGCGTGCGCTCCGACAGCCCGTTCGGCCCCGTGGTGCCCGTGCCGGCCGGCGCGATGTGCCCACGCCACGCCCACTCGGCGGCGGTCGCCGCCTGCCGGCGCTGCGGCACCTTCGTCTGCCTCGCGGACCGCGTCTCGCTGGACGGCTCGGACTTCTGCCGCGACTGCGCGGCGCGGCCCGACGTCGACTACCTCGAGGCCTTCCGGCTGAAGTACTGGGGCAAGCGCGACAGCTGGGCGTGGTTCTTCGGCGTCGGCGCCATTGGCACCTCGGCACTCGCGGTGGGCACGCTGATCGGCGGCGCCTCCGGCGGTCACCTCGAGCCGGCCGACGTCTTCCTCGCGCTCGCGGTGCTGACGTGGGCCGTCGTCGCCGGGCTCTTCTGGGCGGGCGTCCGCGCCGCGCGCTGGCTGTTGCTGGGGTGCGTGCTGCTCTACGGCGGCGCGCAGGTGGCCCTCGTCGGCCTGCCCGGCATCGCGCTCGTCATCTTCCCGCTGGCCTTCGTCGCGTCGGCGCTGGGCAGCGTGCGCACGAAGCTGTTCTTCAAGCTGGACGTGCCGCGCGAGCAGCTGCGCAAGACGTGGGCGGTGCTGCACGACAACGTCATCGCGCGCAACGCGCTGACGCTGGGCGTCGCGGGGCTGTTGCTGGGCACCTTCGCGCCGCTGGCGGTGCTGTTCGGCATCGTGGGCTTGAGGCGCGTCGACCCGTCCGCCTACCCGCCCATCGGCCGCAAGGGCTACGCCATTGCCGGCATCGTGCTGGGCGCGCTCGGCACGCTGGTGTGGGGCACGGTGCTGGTGATGACGCTGCTCGAGCGGTGACGCCGCGCTTTTCTCGCTCGCCCATTCGCCGCGGCGCCGCTACGAAGCCACGCGTGCCACGCATTCGCCGCGCCGCCCGCGAAGACATGGTGAGCCTCGCCGGGCTCTTGTCCGAGTACTGCGAAGAGGCCTTCCACCGCGCGTGGGGCGGCAGCCTCGAGGCGCTGACGCGCGACGCGCTGGGGAAGGAAGCGCACGCGCTGCTCGCCGTCGACCAGGGCGAGCCGGTGGGCTTCGCGCTCTGGCGGCGGACCTGGGACGCGCGGCGCTGCGTGTCCGGCGGCGAGCTGCTGGACGTCTTCGTGCAGAAGGCCTTCCGCGGCGGGGCCATCGCCCCCGAGCTGCTGCTGGCCGTCGTCGCCGACGTGGCGAAGGACGGCGGCGTCTTCCTGCGCGGGCAGGAGGTCGCCATGCAGGGCGATCGCCTGTACCAGCGCTTCGCCGTCACCCAGCCCGGCACCGAGTTCTCGCTGTCCGGCCGGGCCTTCCGCGAGCTCGCGGCGCTCGACGGCCAGCCGCTGCGCGACGTGCTGCGCCGGCTGCCGCCCAAGAGCGCCAACTTCGAGCCGTAGCGGGCCCGTCGCTCCGCGCGGTTTTCGCATGGCCGCGCGGGCCGGCTCGCCTACAGTCCCCAGCCCGTGCGCAAGGCCCTCGAGCTGATCAGCCTGCGGTTCCGACGCACCTGGCCGGTGATGCTGGGGCTCGCGCTCTTCGCCACCGCGCTCGGCTTCGTCTGGTACCACTTCGACCTGCTCGAGCTGTCGGACGACGAGCGCAACGCCTACGACGACGGCGTGAAGAAGTTCACCGGCAAGTCCTGGTTCCCCTGGGGCGCGGTGAAGCGCACCGACGACATCATCATCGTCGCCATCGACGACAAGACATTCATCGACGTGAAGACGAACCCGGCGTGGCGGCTGCGCTACGGCGCCTGGCCGTACGACCGCGTCATCTACGCCGACATCTTCGAGTACCTGCAGGACGCCGGCGCGAAGCTGATCGTCTTCGACGCGACCATCGACGAGCCCAAGCCCGACCCCACCGGCGACATCGCGCTCGGCGAGACGGTGAAGGCCAAGGGCATTCCGCTGTACCTGGGCTTCAACGTCATTCCGAAGATCGACCCGCTGCCCGCCGTCACCGCGGTCAACCACCCGCCCATCGTCGCGCCTGCGCCCGGGGTGGCCGACGCCGGAGACGCGGACGGCGCCGGGGCCACGGAGGCCGACGCGGGCACCGCGGCGGAAGAGGAGTTTCCGGCGGAGGAGGAGTTCCCCGCCGGGGAGAACTTCCCGTCCGACGACGCGCCGAAAGAGGAGGATCCGGCGAAGAAGGCCGCGCGCCTCGAGCGCGTCGCCACGCTGTACGCCTTCCCGGTGGAGACGAAGGGCGGCCTCGAGCTGCCGAAGATCGCCCCGGTCGAGACCTTCGACGAGAAGGGCCAACCGGCCGGCGAGCTCGAGCGCCACCCGGTGCCGGCCATCGAGCCGCTGCTCGACGCGGTGTCCGGCTGGGGCCTGGTGCTCCTCGAGGAGGACGAGGACGGGAAGATGCGCCAGACGCGCTTCGCGTACACCGACGGCCGCAACACCTACGTCACCCTTCCCGTCGCCGTCGCCGCCGACGCGCTCGGGGCCGACAAGGTGGTGCTCGAGCCCGGCAGGCTCACCATCGGCAACCGCGTCATCCCCATCAACGCCGACGGCAGCGCGTGGATCGACTACGGCGGGCCGCTCGCCGCGCGCTACCGCAGCATCTCGATGGTGGACGTGCTGCGCGCCCGCAACCGGCCGGAGATGGCCGCGCTCTTCAAGGACAAGTACGTCTTCGTCGGCGGCTTCGCGCTGGGCACCGGCGACGTCAAGGCCACGCCGCTCGAGACGCAGACGCCGGGCGTCGCCAAGCAGCTCGCCGTCTTCGAAGGGCTGATGCGCACCGGCTTCATCACCGACGCGCCGCTGTGGGTGTCGGTGCTGTTCACCTTCGTGGTGTGCTTCTTCTCGGTCGCGCTGGTGCTCATCGTCCGCAACGTCTTCGTGGACATCGGCTGGCCGGTGCTCCTCTACGCAGGCTTCTTCGTGGTGACGGGCAGCCTGCTGGTGGTGACGAAGGTGCACATCCTGTCTGCCATGCCCGGCCTGGCCGGCACCATCGCGTCCGTGCTGGCGACCGCGTGGGACCGCCTGTTCGCGAACCAGGATCGCGAGCGGCTGAAGGAGATGTTCAAGTCGTACATGGAAGCCGACCTCGTCGAACGGATGGTCGAGGCGAAGGAGCTGCCGAAGCTCGACGGCGACCTGATGCGCGTCACCGCGTTCTTCTCGGACATCCGCGGCTTCTCCACCTTCTCCGAGGCGCTGAAGGAGGATCCGAGGCGGCTGATGCGGCTGCTCAACCGCTACCTGTCCACGGTGACGCCGGCGCTCACCGGCGAAGGCGCCTGCATCGACAAGTACATCGGCGACGCGGTGGTGGCGCTGTTCGGCGCGCCCATCACCCACCAGGACCATGCGCTGCGGGCCTGCCGCGGCGCCCTCGCGGTGCAGAGGGCCCTCACCACGCTGCGGGCCGAGCTGGCGAAGGAAGGGCTGCCCGACGTGTACACGCGCGTGGGCATCAACACCGACACCATGCTGGTGGGCAACATCGGCTCGGATCAGCTGCTCGACTACACCGCCATCGGCGACGGCATGAACCTTGCCGCGCGCCTGGAGGCCGCCAACAAGCACTACGGCACGCTCATCCTCATGGGCGAGAACACGTTCCTCGAGGTGCGGCAGCAGGTCGTC
Organism: Myxococcota bacterium; assembly: GCA_040755835.1. Taxonomy (GTDB): domain Bacteria; phylum Myxococcota; class Myxococcia; order Myxococcales; family Myxococcaceae; genus JADLDB01. The sequence goes on along the minus strand of JBFMAB010000113.1, from coordinate 10,438 downwards.
GCGCGCGAGGTGGACGCGGTGCGCGTCGCCGGCAAGCACCAGGTGACGCGCATCTACGAGCTGCTCGGCCTGCGCGGTGAGGTGGACGCGCGTACCCTCGAGGTGGCGCAGCACTACGAGCGCGCGCTGGGCATGTACCGCGAGCGCCGCTTCCAGCAGGCCGCCGTCGAGCTGAAGCTGGCGCTCACGCTGTCGCCCGAAGACGGGCCCAGCCAGGTCCTGCTCAAGCGCTGCGAGCACCACGAGGTGAGCCCGCCGCCCCCCGACTGGGACGGCGCCACCAACCTCGAAAAGTAGACGTCCTGTTGAAGACGCCGTTTCCGAAGTACCACCCGAAGAAGGAGAAACACTCATGCGCCGTTCCCTGGTCGGCCTTTCGGCCGCCGCGCTCCTCGCCACCACCGCCTGGGCGGTGAAACCCGGCGAGAGCCTGTTCATCAAGACGAAGGACGCGAAGCTCCTCGAGAAGGCCGACGCCAGGGCCAGGGTCCTCCGCACGCTCAAGCCCGGCGAGGAGGTGACGTGGGGCGGCAGCGACCCGAAGAACAAGCTGTTCCACAAAATCACCGTCGGCGGGAAGGACGGCTACACGCTCCAGCAGAACCTCTCGCCCTCGAAGCCGCAGATGGAGCTCGCCAGCGACGACGGCAAACCGGTCGACGCGCAGGCCTTCGCGTCGTCGGGCGCGGCCACCAAGGCGCTGTCTGACGCGGCGCTCACCTACGCGGCGGAGGTGCCGGACGCGGCCACCCTGACCAAGGGCGTCTTGACCGCCGAAGGCATCGCCCAGTCGGTCACCCCCGCCGACGCGCAGGCGTACCTCGCGAAGCAGACCGGAGGTGGCAAGTGAGGGCCCTCGCCATCGCGGTGCTCGCCGTCTTCACCGTCAGCTGCTCGCTCATTCGCGCCGCGGCGCCCACCGTCCCGACGGCCAGCGTCGGCGGCGCGCTCGGCGCAGCCGGCGACCTCGCCGACGCCAAGGCCAAGTGGGACGAGTGCACGGCGTTCTCCGAGAAGCCGATCAGCTACCCGGAAGAGGTCGCGGTGGGCGGCGCCATCGCCCTCGCGCTCGCGGCCAAGGGCAAGGGCGGCGTGTTCGTCGAGACCAGCCCCGAGCTGGCGAGCCTGTCCAGCATCCCCAAGGGCAAGTACGACAAGGTGAAGCCGGCGCCGGGCACGGGCCCGAAGACGGACCTCACCCGCTACCTCAACACGCTGGGCAAGGGCCTCGCGGCGTACTCCGAGCGGCCCACCATCGAGTGGGTCTTCGTGGTGGTGGACAACCCCGCCGCCAACGCCTTCTCGGCGCCGGGCGGCTACGTCTTCGTCACCACCGGCATGCTGAAGCAGGTGAAGAACGAAGCGCAGCTCGCGGGCATCCTCGGCCATGAGATCGGCCACGTCAGCGGCAAGCACGCGCTGGACGCGTACAAGAAGTCGAAGAAGGTCTCGTGCCTCGTCGGCTACTTCGGCGGCAAGCTGGCCGACGGCGCGGTGAAGCAGGTGCTGGGGCCCCTCGCCTCGGAGGTCGAGTCGGCCGCGCGGGCGCTGAACGCCAGCGACGTGCTCGCCGCCATCAAGATGCCGGTGTTCGACCCGAACAAGCTGACCGGCGGCTTCGTGAAGTGGCTCACCAACAAGATCGTCGACTCGCTCGCGGCCGACGGCTACGGCGAGCACGAGAAGGAGGCCGACGCCACCGCGACGCGCCTCGTCACCTTCGCCGGCTACGACGTCGCCGAGTACGAGAAGTTGGTCGCCGCGCTCCCCGAGGGCGCGGGGCAGATCAAGCACCCTCCCAACAAGGAGCGCCTCGAGGTCATCGCCGGGGTGAAGGCCGAATATGCGGACTTCGCCGCCGCTGGAAAGGCGCCGGCGCTGTCGCCGACGGTCGCCGCCGCGACGAAGTAGCTGGACGTGCGGGCGGGGGGGAAAGACTTCTCTCCCCGCTTCGCGCGACAATGGCGATGGCGGCGGGCGCACCGCCGCCGGGGGGTCGTCCAAATGCGGCTGGAGCAGCTCGAGACGCTGCGACGGGTACTGTCCGCGGCGGAGGCCCGGGGCCTCGGCGGCCTCGTGCAGGCCGTGGCCGCGCTCCTCCCGTCTGCGCTTCAGGCGCCGCGTGCGGCCGTGCTGGTGCGCCACGCCGACGGCTCCGCGCGCGCGGCCGCCGCGTTCGCCGGCGCCGACCCGGTCGAGCCGCAAGGCGCCGAGGCCTGGCCCGGCGCGCACGTCGTTCGCCGCCCGTTGACCGTCGACGGCCGCTCGGACGGCGAGCTCTCGGTGGTGCACGTCGCCTCGGGCCGCGAGGGAGGGCTGCTCGCCGAGGCGCTGGCCGACTGCCTCGCCCTGGCCGTCGAGCGCGAGGAGGCGCTGGCGTCGGAGCGAAGGCTCACCGCGCTCTTCAACTCGGGCCCGGTGGTCGTCTTCCGCTGGCGCAACGCCGAAGGCTGGCCGGTCGAAGACGTGTCTGCCAACGTCACCAAGGAGTTCGGCTGGTCGACGGAGCAGCTGATCGGCCGGCCGTACGCGCCGCTCATCCACCCCGACGATCTCGAGCGCGTCGCCGCCGAGGTGGCGGCTGAGGTCGCCGCCGGCCGTGCCTATTTCGAGCAGCAGTACCGCCTGGTCGACCGGCGCGGCGCCGCCCGCCGCGTCTACGACTTCACCCATGCGCTGCGCGACGCCCGCGGCGAGGTCACCCACTTCCACGGCTACGTCTTCGACGACAGCCGTCGCTTCGAGGCCGAGCGCGCGCGGGAAGAGCTCGAGCAGCGGCTCCTGCAGTCACAGAAGCTGCAGGCCGCCGGCACGCTGGCCAGCGGCGTGGCGCACGACTTCAACAACGTACTGGCCTCGGTGCTGGCGCACATCGAGCTCGCGTTGCGCCGCGTCGACGATCAGCGCGCGCAGGACGACCTCTCGCAGGCCATGGCCAGCGCGCAACACGGCCGCGACGTGGTGAAGCAGATGCTGCTGTTCACCCGCTCGATCGACGCGGAGCGCGCGCCGGTGCGCCTCGACCAGGTCGTCGAGCGCGCGCTCGCCGTCGCCCGCGCGGGCTTCCCCCCGTCGGTGATGCTGACGATGGACCTCTCGCCATCGACACCGCTCACGTTGGCCGACGCGACGCAGCTCGAGCAGGTGGTGCTGGCCCTCGTCACCAACGCGGTCCACGCGATGCCGGACGGCGGCGAGCTGTCGGTGGCGCTCGAGGCCGCGCCCAGCGGGCCGGCCGCCCTCGCCGACCGCCGCTGCCTGCGGCTCACCGTGCGCGACACGGGCGACGGCATGACGCCGGACGTCGCGCGGCGCGCCTTCGAGCCGTTTTTCACCACCAGGGACGTGGGCCGCGGCGCGGGCCTCGGCCTCGCCATGGTGCACGGCATCGTCACGGCGCACGACGGCGTCATCACCCTCGACAGCCGCCCCGGCGCCGGCACCACGGTGACGGTGTGGCTGCCCGCCACCGGCACCCCGCCGCCGGCGCCGCCCCCGCAGCCGTCCGCCCATCCGCACGGCAGGGGCGAGCGCATCGCGGTCGTGGACGACCACGTCGCGCTCGCCAAGGCCACGGGTCGCCTCATTCAGTCGCTGGGCTTCCAGGCGAAGACCTTCACCACCGGGCAGGACCTGCTCGCCGCCTTCGACGAGGCTCCACGCGCCTTCGACCTCGTCCTCACCGACCAGTCGATGCCGGACCTCACCGGCGTCGAGCTGGCCGTGGCGCTTCGTCAGCGGGGCATCACCGTGCCGGTGCTGCTGGTGACGGGCCTCGTCACCTCTGTCGACGTGTCGGGCGTCGAGCCGCCGGTCCGGGTGCTGAGCAAGCCGTACCGCAGTGAGGAGCTGGTCGAGGTGCTCCAGGCGCTGCTGCGCCGCTGACGCGCACCTCGGCCCACCGCCTCGATGTTGGGCCGCGCGCCGGGCCGGGCGATGATGCGCGCCGATGCGACGACGGACGCTGATGATGGGCGCGGCGGTCATGCTCGCGCTGGCGGCGGCGACCGCGCTGGCCGTGAAGCCCGGCGGCGCCTTGTACGTGAAGACGAAGGACACGAAGGTCCTCGAGAAGCCCGACCCCAGGGCGAAGGTGCCGGGCCTGTTGCAGCCGGGCACGCAGGTGGTGTGGCACGGCGCAGCGCCCGCCAACCGCCAGCTGCACCACGTCGTCGGCCCCGACTCGCGCGGCAAGTCGTTGGACGGGTACGTGCTGCAGGCCAACCTCACGCCGTCGCAGCTCGCGCCCGAGTACCTCTCGCGCGACGACGGCAAGCCGATCGACCCCGAAGCCTTCAAGAGCTCGGGCGCCGCGACCAAGGCGCTCGACGAGGTGGCGCTGGAGTATGCGAAGTCGCACGCGATGCCGCAGCAGGCGGAGCGGCTCATGGCGCTCGAGGCGATCAGCCGCTCGGTGGTGGCGGAGCGCCTCGCGGAGCGCAACCGCCAGCTGGGCCTCGCCGCGGCCGACTTCGGGGCGGCGCCGGACAAGAAGCCAACGAAGAAGCGAGGCAAGCGATGAGCCGCGCGCCCTTCGTCGTCGCCGCCGCCGGCCTGCTGTTCACCACCTGCGCCGCCCTGAGGGACGCGCGCGCGCAGTTCGAACGCCAGGCCGACCCCTTCGCGCTCGTCGACAACGGCTATCGCTGCAAGGCGATGCAGACGGCGCCCGTGCCCTGGGAAGAGGAGCACGCGGTGGGCGGCGCGGTGGCGCTGGGCCTCGCGGCATCGAACGGGGGCTTCGTGCTCGAGCCCCTCGTCGATGGCGGCGTGCCGCGCCCCGACCAGAGCGCACAGGACCAGATGAACCTGGCGCTCGCGGAGATCGGCTTGAACCTCGCCAGCTACAGCGCCCGCCCGGAGATACCATGGACGTTCGGCGCCATGGACTCGGACTCGGTCAACGCCTACTCCGCGCCCGGCGGCTACGTGTTCGTGACGCGCGGGCTGCTGGCGCGCGTCGAGAACGAGGCGCAGCTGGCCGGCGTGCTCGCGCACGAAATCGCCCACATCACCAGGCGCCACGCGCTGCGCGTGTACGGCGTGGAGAAGTCGTGGGTCTGCCTCGCGATGCTCAAGGGCGAGGAGGTCGGCATGACCCGAGTGAAGCTGGGCGACGGGCGCGTGGTGCCGAAGATCGAGCTCGGCAAGATGGCGAAGGACAAGCTGAACCGGCTGCTCGAGAAGATCGTCGGGAAAATCGTCGAGAAGGGCTACGCGCACGGCGACGAGTACGAAGCCGACGCGATCGCCGTCGAGCTGATGCTGGCCGCCGGTTACGACCCACGCGAGTACCAGAAGCTGCTGGCGTCGCTGCCTGACAGCCAGGCGACATGGCCCAACCACCCGCCGCCGAAGGAGCGCGTCGCGAAGCTGGAGCCGCTCATTCGGGAGATGGGCGAGGGCTACGCGCTCGAGAGCGCCCCGAAGGTGCCGGTGGATCCGCGCCTTTCCGCCGCCCGCCGCCAGGCGACGCGCTGACGTGCCTCAGCGGATGAGGTGCGGCATCGCACGCACGATGGTGGCGAAGGTCTGCGCGTCGAGCCCCGACGAGAGAGACTGCAGCGCGAGGGCGCGCACTTCCCCCGCCCGCTCGAGCGCCACGCGGAAGCGGCGGAGCATCGAGCGGAGCTCCGGGTTCTCTTCCGGGGCTCGCCGGTGCGCGGGAGGCCGAGCAGGTCCTCCAGGCGGAGCGCGCCAGGCGGCAGCGTGGGCGTCGACGCCTGCCAGCGTCTTCGACGCAACGTCGAAGCTGACCGCCTCGCGTACCTCGTCCTCGATGAGCGCGACGACCTGGCCCGCGAGACCCTTCGCCGCGGAATCGGTCGCCCCGGGCGTTCGGATCAGCTCCCCCGGGAAGTCCATGTCCCCGCTGCACCACAAGCAAGCCGCCCGCCGGTGGCGGCCCCCCGCACCGCCGTGTGCACGACGCGACCACCCGCGCATCGCCACGCCGACGGGGCGGGCAAGAAGTCGGGCGCTCCGGGCGACGAACGGAGTCGACAACCGGGCCTGGCGGAACGTGACGAGCGCAAGCGGACCGCTCACCCCAGGCCCACGCGCGTTGACGGCGACCAGCGGGGGCCTGTCCCGTCCCGTCGTTGCTCGTTCGTTCCGTGCCAACCGGCACGCGCCCGCTCCGCGCCCCGGTACCGACCTCGGTTCGCCGCAGCTCGCCCTCAACCCGAAGGGCCTCTGTGTGAGCTGCGCGGCGTCCGGTCAGCCGCGCTCGAGCAGCCACCAGGCGCACGCGATCGCGCCCGCGAACAAGGCGCCTGCCACCAGGAGCGGCCAGCGCGCCCGCGCCGCTCGCGGCGGAGGAGCCGGCACCGGCGTACCGCGCACCGTTACGCCAAGCTCGCCGTGCCGGCGCTCGACCGCGCCGACGCGGTGAAGGCCGCGCGCGGGAACCGTCACCTGCTGTCGGTGAAGCGGAGACGCCGCGGCCGGAGGAGCAACGACACCCGACGACGCCGACCCGCCCGACGGCGCCGACCCGCCCGACGACGCGGTCGCGCGAGGCGCAGCCTCCGCGCCGGGTGCCCCCGCGGCCCGCGAAGACTCCGCCCCGCGCGCGGACGCCACCGCTTCCCTTTCGGGCGTGGTGGTCGGCTCACGCTCGAAGACGGGCGCAGCGCGCGTGGCCCCGCCCAGCGCGCGCTCGACGCCGGACGAGCCCGCGGCCGGCGTCGGCCGCTCGTGCGGACCCGACAGTTCCGTCTTCTCGGCGGCCTTGATCACCGTGTCCGACAGGCCCGCTCCGCGCGCGTCGCGCGTCGGCACCTTCGAGTCGCGCGCGTCGGCCGGAGGCTGGCGGGGCGACGGCCACGTGCGGGGATCCACCGGCAATGCCCGCAGCGCCGCCACGACGTCCGCCATCGACGGGAAGCGCTCCTCGGGAGACTTCGCGCAGCAGCGCGCGAGGAACGCGTCCACCGCGGGAAAGTCGAGCTGCGGGTCCGCCCACTTGAGCGGGGGGAGCGGCTCCTGCACCTGCTTGAGGAGAATCTGCGAGACGTTCTTCCCGCTGAAGGCCGGCACGCCCGCGAGCATCTCGAACAGCACCAGCCCCAGCGCATACTCGTCGGTGCGCGCGTCGATGGGCCCGTCGCGCACCTGCTCGGGCGACATGTACCGCGGCGTGCCGGCCAGGCTGCCCTCGGCGGTGAGGCGCACGCCGGTGTCCTTCACGAGCCGCGCGATGCCGAAGTCCAGCACCTTCACGTGCGCGCCCGCGAGGTCGCGCCGCACGCGGATGTTTTCGGGCTTCACGTCGCGGTGGACGATGCCGCGCTCGTGCGCGAAGTGCAGCACCTCGGCGACCCGCAGGGTGATGTCGCGCGCCTCCTCGTAGCCGAGCCGCCCCTCGGCGCGGATCAGCTCGCGCAGGTCCTGCCCCTCGATGAACTCGAACACCAGAAACAGGCGCAGCGACTCGTCGCGCCCCAGGTCCAGCACCTGCGCCGCGCCCGGGTGCTTCACCTCGAGGCCCACCCGCGCCTCGCGGAGGAAGCGCGCCACGCGCGTGTCGTCGGCCGTCGGCTCCGGGTCCAGGAACTTCACCGCGACCAGGTTCCCCACGCCGAGCTGCTCGGCGAGGAACACCAGCCCCATGCCGCCCTGCCCCAGACTCTTGAGCAGCTTGTAGCGGCCCGCGATGACCTGCTCGGGCAGCGGCAGCTTCACCGTGGTGGTGGAGGGCGTGGACACGCGAATGCCGTGCGTACTCCGGTGCCGCGAAGAGGTCACGCGGGGACGTTGATGGTTGCCCCTTACCGCGTGCCGCTCCCCGGTGGAGGCGAGGACGCAGACCTTCAGCGGACGACGGCGGACGACAGCGCGCGGTGCACCGCCTCGAGCGCCTTGCGGGCCTCGAGCAGCTCGGCGCGCTCGCGCGTCAGCTCCGACACCTGGCGGGCCAGCGTGTCGCGCTCCGTCTTGAGCGCGTCGGCGGTGCGCTGCAGCGACAGCGCCTTCTCCTGCGCCGCCTCCAGCTCGCCGGCCAACCGCTCCTCCTCGGCGAGGCACTCGTTGATTTCCTCGTCCTTCTTCGCAAGGCGGCCTTCCAGCTCCTCGCGCTCACGCGCGCCCGCCTCGATGAGCTGACGGCTCTCCTGCAGCGCCAGCAGCGCCTCGTTGCGCTCGCCCTCGAGCGACGCGAGCTCGCGTTCCAGCTCCTCGAGCAGCGCGACGCGGCCCTCCATCTCGGACGACAGGCGCCTCGCCTCGTCCATGCGCAACCTCGCTTCCTCGGTGGCGCGCTCGGCCTGCCGCCGCGCCGCCTCGAGGTCCTGGGCCAGCGCGAGGTTCATCGCGCGCGCCTTCGACAACTCGCTCTGCAGCGCGCTGATGCGCTCGACGGCCAGCACGCCGGCCTCGGCGACGGAGTCGGGCAAGGGCTCGGGGCGCGGGTTCTCGCGCACCGCGCGCAGGCGCTCCCTGAGGCGCTCGCGGCGCTCGCCGGCCTCCACCTCGGGCTCGACGTGCGGCGGCGGCGCGGTCTGCACCTCGGTCACCTCGACGGGCGCGGCGGCGTGCGCGACGGGCGCTTCAACGACGGGCGCGGCGCCGGCCACGGCCCTGGGCGCCCTCGCCTCGGCCGCCGACGTCTCCAGCGCACCCTTGATGGCCTCGGCGGCCGACGGCTTGTTGGCGCGCGCGGTGGCGCGGGCCTTCAGCGTCGACGAGAGGTCGGGCGCGGACGGCGCGACCGACGGAACCACCGGTCCGACGGCCTCGCGGGCCACCTGCTCGGCGATGGTCTCCACGTCCACCGGAGACACCGAGGCCTGCTCGGCCACCGCGGCCCCGGCTGCCTCGGACAGCATCGCCCCCAGCCGCATGCGCGGCTTGGCGCGGGACACGTTCGCGTCGAATGCCTTCTTCATAGCTCTCCCGTCAGGCGGACTTCGCCGGTGCTTCCGATGGCTTGCTGGACACGAGGCGCCGCAGCACCTCGTCGATGAGTGACTGCACGTCGCCGGCGCCCTTCGAGTCGCGGTCGAACCGGAAGATGGGCATGCCTTCGCTGGACGCCTGCGCGAAGCGCGTGCACTGCCGGATGACCTGCGGCATCAGGTACTCGGGGTAGTGCTCCTGGAGCGCCTCGAGCGCCTCCTTCGCCAGCTTGAAGGTCGCGTTGAAGCTGTTCACCACGATGAAGACGTGGTCGAGCACGTGACCCAGGTCCTCTTCGAGCGACTGCACCGTCTCGAACAGCAGCTTCAAGCCGTGGAAGGACAGGAAGTCGGCCAGCACCGGGACGATGAGGTCCTGCGTGGCCATGAGCGCGTTGAGGTTCAAGAGGCCGAACGACGGCGGCGCGTCGAAGACGATGAAGTCGTAGTGCGCCTCGACTTCCTTCAGCGCGTTGCGAAGCTTGAACTCGCGGCCGGCCATCGGCATCAGGGCGAGATCCACCGTCGACATCGACAGGTTGGACGGGATGAAGTCGAGGTTGGGCAGGTGCGACTTCTGGAGGACCTGGCTCACCGGCTTCTTCTTCACCAGCACGTCGAGCAGCGTGGCCTGGAAGTCCTCGCCCTCGAAGCCGAGGCACTTGGTGGCGTGGCCCTGCGAGTCCAGGTCGATGAGCAGCACGCCGTAGCCCATCTCCGCGAGGCGCCACGCGTAGCTGGTGGACAGCGACGTCTTGCCGGTGCCGCCCTTGAAGTTGAGGAACAGCTGCTTGCGCGTGCCGAGCGCGGGCGGCTCGAGCTGCAGCTTGCCTCGCAGCTCCCACACGTCCTCGGGCGTGTAGCTGTCCTTCTTGAGCGCCTGCGCAAGGGCCTTCGGGCTGATGCCCAGGAGGTCGGCGGTCTCGCGGGGGCTGTAGCTCAGGGTTTCCATGGGTTCCTCACGCGACGAAGTACTTCAGGCCTCGGCGCACCACCTGGCCCTGCTGCATCAGCGCGGCGCACGCGCGCATCGTGTCGTCCATCGAGGTGCCGAGCGCCGAGGCGAGCTCGCTCATCGAGCGGCCGCGAAGAGCGGCGCGGAGCTCTCGGACGATGCCGTCGGCCAGCGCCGGCGACGGCGGCGACGGCGCGGCGGCGGCGTCCTCCACCTCCAGCACCGCCGCGCGGGCGCGACCGGGCGCGGCGGCCGGCGACGCCGCGGTCGCGACGGCCCGGCGGACCGACGACCCCGGCGCTGCGCCCACCACGCAGGTGGCCGGCGCGGCGACGGGCGCCTGCACCGGTGCGACGGAGGTCGGCCCGAGGCTCGCCTGCGCTGCCGGCGCGATGGGAGCCACCGGCGCGTGCACCGCCCTCCCCGGCGATGTGACGCTGGCCGGCACGTCGACCGCGTGCGGCGACGACGCCGTGGCGACCGGCGCATGGACCGCACCCCCCGGCGATGTGGCGCTGGCCGGCGCATCGACCGCGGGCGGCGACGATGCCGTTGCGACCGGCGCGTAGGCGGCTGGCGCGGCCTG